>NZ_JAQSDL010000085.1 GCF_029945895.1 Polaromonas sp.
GACGGCTCCAAACTGACCGCCACGCAACTCGCCGTCGCGCCCAACATGGCCGGCAGCATCCCGCTGCAGCTCGTCAAGGGCAACCCCGCCATGGGCAACGGCGCCATGCAGGGCGTCACCTACATCCAGCGCGTGGCCACGATGGGCGGCGTTGCACCGGCCACACCGTGCGCCGCCGGCAACCTGGGCGCCAGGCAAGTCGTCAAGTACCAGGCCGACTACATCTTCTACAAGGCCATGTAAGCCCCGCGGTGCCGCAAGCTGAGCGTCATCGCGCGCCTGGACCGGCCATGTTTTCACCATGTTCTTTTAACCAGCTTCTCACTGGCATCCACAGTGGGAACACGCCCTGAATGGTGAGCGGCCGGCCTTCGCGTTTTGCGGGGTCGGCTTTGACAGCCTGCAGGCCATCACAAGCGTGGTGGCCTGCAGGCTTTTTTGGTGCCTGCGTGACATTGCGTTGTTGGACCGCAGGCCCCGGGCGCGGCGTCCTACAGACGCTTACACCTGTTGCAGCCGAAACTGGTGATCAGCCCCACCCAAGCATCCATCAGACCTGCCATGAAACGCCTTCCCGCCCATCCGCCCGGAAAAGCCTTGTTCCATGGAAGCCCCTGTTCCACGCCGCGCTGTGCGCCGTACCGCGAAAGCGGCGGCTTCCTACAGGGCCCGGCGCGGGCCTGCGGTCTGATAGCCGAATCATCAGCAAGGAGTAACCTGTCATGAGAAACACGTACCATTTGTTTCGCGCGATCAGCCTGACCATCGGTCTGGCCCTTCTGGTGGTCACCGGCACGGCCGCCATGATGGCCGCCTTTTCTTCAGGTCCTGCCTCGGCGCCCCGCGCTTATGGCCAGATGGTGCTCGCTCCCCTGCCTGAGGCCGCTCAAGCCTCAGGTCAAGCCCTGTCACCCGCCGGTGACGACCACGTGTTGTACCAGCGCGTGGCCCGCGCCGACGGAACCCAGGCATGGGAACTGACGCCAGCCCCGCAAACCACCGAAGCAACCGACAACCGCAGCAAGGCCGTCGTGGCCATGCGCCCCACCTTTGATGACCCGGGCTTCAGCCGCGTCAGCTACAGCCTGCAGGCCAAACCTGCCGGCTTCAGCAAGGCCCTGAAAAGCTGCACCCACGCCGTGATCGGCCAGGGCGCCAAGCTCAAAACCATGGGCGCGTATGACATTTCCTGCGCGAGCCTCGGCTAAAAAGACGCCTGCGCCGGTCGCGGACAGGACAACCAGGCTGGCGTGCGGGGGTTTCCCCGTACGGCGTCCCCCATGATCATGGGGTGTACTAGGGCAAACCCATACTCCGGAGCGTTCGTGCAAACAACTTCCCCCAGCCATGTCCCCCGCGGCCGCCTGTCGCGCCGTTTCGGCCTGCTTGTGCTCGTCGGCAGCGCAGCCCTGCTGGGGGCCTGCAGCCACCGCCCGCTCCAGCCCTACAACACCCAGCAGGATCTGCCCGAGGCGGTTCGGGTGCCAGACGGTTACCAGCCCGTGCTGGAAGCCACCAGCAATGGCACGCTGCTGTACGAATGCCAGGCCGTCAAACGCGCACCGTATGAATACGAGTGGCTCATGCGAAACGGCAGCGTGGACCTGACCGACACCTACGGCGCGGCCATCATGCACAAGCCCGGGGCACGCGCCAGCTGGGTCCACCGGGATGGCTCCAGCGTTACGGCCCGTGAATTTTCAGAAGTGCCCAACGGCATCAGCAGCCTGCCGCTGCAGCGCTACACCGCCCAGTCGTCCGGCGTGCCCGGGGTGTTGCACAACATCACCTACGTCCAGCGCCTGCGCACCGTGGGCGGCTGGATATCGACCACCCCTTGCACCTCGGCGCAGCTGGGCATGCGCATGACCGTGCCTTACGAGGCCGACTACATTTTCTGGCGCGCCAAAGGCTCCTGAAACGCCGCCGCCAGCGCGGGGCCAAGCCGCCCACAAAAAAGCCCGCAGATCTGAGCCTGCGGGCTTTTTTGATGGGGGGTGGCAAGTGGCGGGTTCAGCGGCCGTAGTAATAACCTGGCGCCTGGTTCTGCACGTAGTAACCACCCTGGCGATAGCCACCGCGGCGGTCGTCGTCACGGCCGTGATGGCCATGCCGCTTGTTCCAGCCATGGGGGCGGCCGTAATACACCGGTGCGGGCTGCACGTAGACAGGGCGCGGCTGGTAGTACACCGGCGCCGGCTGGTAATACACCGGTGCCGGTTGCACATACACAGGGCGGGGCTGCACATAAACCGGCTGCGAGTACACCGGGTAGGCATTGGTCACGCCGATCTGCGCGCCCGGAAGCACCACACCAACGGAAAACTGCACGTCGCTGCGGGCGTGCGCACCGCCGGCAAAACCCATGGCCGCAACGGCCAGGGCGGCGGCTGCGCCGGCCATCAACATCGGCTTGCGGGACGGTGCGGCTTGAAAGGTTGTCTTAAGCATTGCTTTCTCCTTGAACTGGGCAGAAAAAGCCCATGAAGGTATTAAACGCGCCAGCCGGGTAACGGGCTACCGCACGCACAGTGAAGAGCGTAGCCAAAAGTAACGCCCACGAAGGGGCGACCAGTGGCAACACCCTAGAATCAGCCTCATGAACGCCCCTGCAGACAAAGAAACCCACAAACCCAGCAATTTCCTGCGCCAGATCATCGAACATGACCTGGCCGCCGGCACCTATTCCGGCCGCAAATGGGGCGGCAGCCCCGGCGACGCGGCCCACCACGCCGCCGGCCAGCCCGACCCGGCCAAAATCCGCCTGCGTTTTCCGCCCGAGCCCAACGGCTACCTGCACGTCGGCCACGCCAAAAGCATCTGCCTGAACTTTGGCCTGGCGCGCGACTACGGCGGCGTCTGCCACCTGCGTTTTGACGACACCAACCCCGAAAAGGAAGACACCGAATACGTTGACTCCATCAAGGACGCCGTGCAGTGGCTGGGTTTTGACTGGCACAACGGCAGCGAAAACAACCTCTACCAGGCCAGCGACTACTTCGACTTCATGTACCGCGCCGCCGAATATCTGATCGAGTCCGGCAACGCCTATGTGGACGAACAAAGCGCCGACGAGATGCGCCACAACCGCGGCGACTTCGTCAAACCCGGCACCAACAGCCCCTTCCGCGGCCGTACCCCGGCCGAGAATCTGGCGCGCTTTCGCGAGATGCGTGACGGCCAGCTGGCCGACGGCGCCGCCGTGCTGCGCGCAAAGATCGACATGGCCAGCCCCAACATCAACCTGCGCGACCCGGCCATCTACCGCATACGCCGCGCGCACCACCACAACACCGGCGACAAATGGTGCATCTACCCGATGTACACCTATGCGCACCCGATCGAAGACGCACTGGAGCAGATCACCCACAGCATCTGCACGCTGGAGTTTGAAGACCAGCGCCCGTTTTACGACTGGCTGCTCGACAAGCTGGCTGAAGGCCAACTGATCGCCAGCCCGCATCCGCGCCAGTATGAATTTGCACGGCTCAACCTCACCTATGTGCTGACCAGCAAACGCAAGCTTCGACTATTGGTTGAGGACGGGCACGTTAGCGGATGGGATGACCCTAGGATGCCCACGATTGTTGGAATGCGCAAGCGAGGCTACACGGCCGAGGCAATTAACCTATTCTGTCAGCGCATTGGTGTGACCAAAAGTGATTCTTGGATTGACTATGCAGTACTTGAACAAGCAGTCCGCGATGACTTGGAGGCCAAAACCGACCGGGTTATGGCTGTTTTCGATCCCCTCAAAATTGTTGTTACAAACCTACCCGACGACTGGAGCGACGTTTGCGTGGCACCAAGGAACCCCCACGATCCAACGGCGTTACCACGGACTTTCAGCTTTGGAAAAAATCTTTGGATAGAACGTGATGACTTTAGAAAAGTACAAGAGAAGGGTTTCTTCAGACTCTTCCCAGGCAACACAGTTAGGCTGAAATATGGACACGTTGTAAAGTGCACCGGATTTACAGTCGACTCCAATCAAAGAGTTTCCGAAGTGCAGGTTGAGTTGGTGCCTGATACGAAAAGTGGAACTAGCGGCGCAGACAAAGTGAAAGTCAAAAGCACTTTGAGTTGGGTTAACGCAAAGGATGGGGAGGAAGTTGAGGTCAAGTTGTATGACCGACTGTTCATCTCAGAAAAACCAGAATCCAGCGTCGAGAACTTTATAGACGCACTGAACCCAAGATCGCTCTCCATTGTTCGTGGATTTATCGAAGCCGGATTTTCTTCTAAGTTAAGAACTTCCAAAGCCGTTCAAGTTGAACGGCATGGGTATTTTTTATTAGACAACGATGACGGGAAAACTACCCTTTCACGAATCGTTTCACTCAAAGATTCTTGGACTAAAAAAGAAACAGTGATAGGGGACACAGTCGTGGAAGATCAACTGGTACTTTCTGACCTGATTAACCGCTTGAGCAAGAATGGTGCATATGAGCTACCTGACATTGTTACCTCGAGCGCAGTCCATCTAACTGACCCTGTACAAAACTACGTTGACCCAGCTCTCTCCACTTTAAGAGCTGGTACGGAGCGCTCCCCAATTGCCGTCATCAGAGCACCGGGGGCAGTCGGAAAAACGTCTCTAGCAAAAGAGATTGCATACCGCACAAAAAGTCTCTATTGGAATGTGAGCGAGCTGGAGTTAGGCTCAAACGCCTTCGTAGGGACTTTGTTAGAAACAGTCGGAGATACACACGTTAGCGCTACGCTGGAAGCGCTTCGGACCGGGAAAGTGGCTCTCATATTCGATGCGTTCGACGAGGCGAATATTCGCTCAGGAATTTCAAAAATAGAAACGTTCATAGCCAAAATTGCTCAACGAACTTCAGAATCGCCAAACTTGGTCGTATTATTTTTTGCCCGAGGTGATACTGCCGATCAACTTGTGAATTACCTCGACGAGTTGGATTCTTTTCCATCAAATGTTCCGCTTTATGAAATCCAACACTTTGACCGTCAGCGTTCTTTAAAGTTTGTTTTGAACGGTGTCGGTCCAGCGCATGGCACGGGTGCTATCCGGGAAACCTTTACCGAGCTTGAGACTGGGTTTGCATCATCCATGGGAATTTTGGGAGACCCATGGAATGACGATGGTTTTCGCTCATTTATGGGTTACGCACCGGTTTTACAAACAATTATTCGGTATATCGCGAGAACCCCTAACCTAGTCAAAAACTCACACTCGCTTCTTCCACACTCCAGCCTGAAAACCAGCCCATTGGAGTCAGTCTTTGAAGCTCTTCTAAGTCGTGAACAAAATAAAGCCATTGAAGCCCTGAAACCTAAATTTCAAACTGATGAGGCGAAGGCTTTCAACTGGGAAGCGGTGTACGCTCGGGATGAACAACTGGAGCGCTTGGCCGCCCTAGTACTTACAAGAGAAGAGGGGTTTGTCCCAGACTGCGTAGATTCATTCCCAGTCTGGTTAAAAGAAAAGTACATGGCAGCTACGACAGAATTTTTAGGGGAGCACGTCTTCCTGGATGGACGTCAGTTTGTAGGTCCCGCATTTAGAGACTATGTTCTCGCTTGGTCGCTAAAACACGAACTGCTTTCGCAGGATGCCGAGAGGTATCTCGACGACGCAAAATTTGTTCCGAGTCAAGTATTGAGTCGTATGTACAAAGCATTCAAGGGCAATGGGTCGCGTAGCCATTTTGGATATTTGATTGAAGCCGAGCAATCTGCCAGCCGCCAAGCGAACCCTAGTGTCGCAATCGTTACTGACGAAAAATCGACTTCTCTTTTGATCGCAAATCAATTTTCAGAGGAAGACGGCGGATTTCTGATTAGGGCTGAAGACTCTGACCAACCCATACGCCTCGGAACTCGGTTTCAAAAATTGCTGATTAATGACAGTGGCACCATTTACTTGGGAAGGCATGGCGCAGAACTTCAGATTGGGGAATGCGACATCTCGGGAGCCAACATTGATATCGTGTCTGAAACATTTAGGATTCTGGCCACTGCACATGGCAACGAAAGCAACTGTTTTATTGACGCCCGGGAGACCTTGACAGTCGTACCGTCCGGCGGAAATGTGTTTCTAGGCTTAAAAGGAACACTGGAGATTCGATGCCCTAACTCACTTCCATATCCATGGGAGCTTTACAAAGCGAAGTCTCCGAGTGGAACCGGTGGATCTATCACTGTTCAGGATGCATTTCATACCTTGGCGAGAATTGTTCATTGGTTCAAGAATACTGAAAGTACCGGGGAACTGGCTTGCTTTGAAGAACTAGTTAAAAGTCATATTTCCAAGAAAAACGACCTCCGATCAGAATTGCTTAACTATCTGCTGGCTCAGGGAGTACTGAGTCACAGGAGACCGTGGTTCATCGTAGATCCCCATCAAGCGGAGAAGGCTGGTATTAACTGGGCTTCGATTAACAAAAGCGATCTAACGCCTAAGCTAAATACTTTCGTTGAAGGTTTTTTGAAGCATCGCAATCAAGGCTAATGGGGGCGCTCGACGAGGTTTCACGTTTGCCACCTGCGTTTATGGAAGCTAGGCAGCTCATTTTTAGATTTTTTTGTCCGATGATGAGCACGCCGGACACAGCCGATGCTCGACTTCCTCGAAGAAGTCGCCTTCGTCGCATCCTCAGACTACGTCACGCCGAAGATGCTCAGCTACGCCGGTGTCAAGCGCGACGGTCACGATCGACCTCCCTCGGCTGACAGGCGCATGGTGACGTAACCACCGAGCGGCCAAAGCCAAGCACCCTGCCATAGAGTCACTTCTTCTGAGAAATCAGCTCCGCCTTGTCCCGCACCAGGTTCGCAGAGATACCCGACTCCAGCAGGGTCTTGAGGTCACACAGCACGATGCTGAAACCTTCGGTCGCACCGACCGCTTCTGCCGCTTCCATGAACCCGCTAGCGACCACGCTCACCACGGTAGCACCTGCCCCCTGTGGCTTGAAAGTCATCTCGACGTGGATGCCGTCGGACCAGTCGAACCCAAGCTGGTGCGCTGCTTCAAAATGCCGTGACAGTGACGGTGTGTTCAGCGCCGGGCACCATGAAGTGCCAAGTCACCGTTGCGCCCTGCCTGAGCGGGCCCGACGTTTTGGCCAGCCAGAATTTGACAATGGTGTCGGGGTTCACGAAAGCGTCAAAACAGCGCTGAGCTGAACTGCGGATGAGCATCTCGGCCTTGGCATCGCATGTATTCATATCGGTCGCCTGTATCAAGAAAGCGGAAGCGTTGTTGGCACCCCCCTGTGCCATGAAAAATGATAGCCAAAGCGACCGCGCTGAGCATGACAGCGCAGAGCACGACCCCGTCAGACCTCGCCTTGCCGAAGGCCGGCTGCGGCGCCAGCCAATCGGCAGCACAATATCCCGATGATGCTGAAATCCAACCCTTCCCCAAAAATTGCAGCCCGATTTTTGCAGATGGCGATCGGCGCCGGTGTGGCCGTCTCCGCCCAAGCCCAACCCCTCGAAGAAGTCCCCTTCATCACCTCCCCGACAACGTCACTCTGGAGATGTTGACTATCGCAGGCGTGAAGCGCGGCGACCATGTGATTGACCTCGGCTCGGGCGACGGGCGCATCGTGATCCTGGCGGCCAAACGTTTTGAAGCGACCGGCCTGGGTGTCGAGATTGACCCGTCGCTGGTGGAGAAAGCCAAGGCCAGTGCGCACAAGGCGGGGTTGGCGGACAAGACGGGAGCTAAGTGGCTGGAAGCCCGGCTGTAATTTTGCTACTACATTGATAGCTGGTTGCGCTTGTTCCACGCGGGCTGCAACCTGATTCTGTTCACATACCTTCGCACAACCCCACCCGCCCCCAAGGGCCTGCCCTCAAGTTTTGGGTGAAACCTGCCGATATGTACAGGGAGGTACCGGCCAGGCCGCAGCCCGGGCTGCCGGCGCGCTGGCGGGCTTCTGCGCCCAGCCGTGGGGGCCAGTGCGGGGGGAAGCTGTTGAAGTCCAGCGTGGCCCGCTTCCGCGGACTGGCACTGGCTGGGCGGCATTGACCGCGGCAGGTCCGTCACCGCTTTTTTTGTGAAATTCAAAAGAGAAAAACACCATGAAACTCAGAACCAAGATGATTTCCGTGATGGCGCTGGTCTGCGCCTGTTTCACCTTGGCCATTGGTGTGGCGCTGGTGGGCATGCAGAACGCGAAAAGCCAGTTCGAGACCTTTCTGCAGCAGGACCAGGCCCTGCTTCAAGCCGGCAGCAATTTGTACGCCCAGGGTTTGCAGATGGGGCAGGCCTTGCGCAACATCGTGCTCGACCCGGCGAACAAGAAGGCCCAGGAAAACCTGGACGCTGCCAGCGACGAATTCAAGACCTCTTACCTAGCGGCGATGGCCCTTTCACGGCAGGATGCGGACACCTTGAGCATCCTGCAGAAAGTCGGCGATTTGCGTGAGAAGCAGGCGCTGCTCCAGAAGCAGATTGCCGGGCTCGCCCAGAGTGATGCCAGTGCCGCCAGCAGCCTGCTGAACACCGCAGAGACGCCGGTCTGGCGGGGCATGCGCGGGCATCTGCTGGAGTTCATCAAGGTAAAAAACGAGGCGGCCAAAACCACCGAAGCAGAACTGAGCCGGTTCACGCAGCAGATGCTGCTGATCAGTGTGGTCATGGCGTGTGTTGCCATTCTGCTGGGTGTCGGAATCACCTTCTGGCTGACCCGCGATGTGATGAAACAACTGGGCGGCGAGCCCGACTACGCGGTGGCGATTGCCAGCAGCATTGCAGCCGGCGACCTGACGGTGGATGTGCAGACCCGCGCGGGTGATCAAACCAGCCTGTTGTTTGCGATGAAACAGATGTGCAACAGCCTGGCCCGGGTGGTCGGCGAAGTCCGCAGCGGCACCGACACCATCGCCACGGCAAGCAGCCAGATCGCCGCCGGCAACCACGACCTCTCGTCCCGCACCGAAGAGCAGGCCAGCTCCCTGGAAGAGACCGCAGCGTCGATGGAAGAGCTGACGTCCACCGTCAAACAAAACGCCGACAACGCCCGCCAGGCCAACCAGCTGGCCGTCACCGCCTCCAGCGTTGCCGTCAAGGGCGGCAGCGTGGTCGCCGAAGTGGTCGGCACCATGGGCGCCATCAACGCCTCCTCCAGAAAGATCGTCGACATCATCGGCGTCATCGACGGCATCGCCTTCCAGACCAACATCCTCGCCCTGAACGCCGCCGTTGAAGCGGCTCGGGCCGGCGAGCAGGGAAGAGGCTTTGCCGTGGTTGCCGCAGAAGTCAGAAACCTCGCCCAGAGAAGTGCCGCAGCGGCCAAAGAGATCAAGACCCTGATAGGCGACTCCGTCGACAAAGTCGAAGAAGGCAGCAAACAGGTGGCCGAGGCCGGCAAGACCATGGACGAGATTGTGGACAGCGTCAAACGCGTGACCGACATCATGGCCGAGATCACGGCGGCCAGCCAGGAGCAGACCCAGGGCATCGAGCAGATCAACCAGGCGATCACGCAGATGGACCAGGTGACGCAGCAAAACGCTGCGCTGGTCGAAGAAGCCGCCGCCGCAGCGTCTTCGCTGCAGGAGCAGGCCAGCGGGCTCAGCCAGGTGGTGAGCGCCTTTCGGCTGAACCAGCAACATCAACAACAACCCGGACAGGGCGATTCAGCACGCCGCACAAGCCACAGCCGCCCGCGTGAGAACCCCAGGCAGCCGCCCCGCGCCAAACAGGCCGTGGCTGCCCCGGTGCAGCGGCAGTTAAGCCATGCGGGTGGTCTGGCGACCGCGCAAGGGAGCTGGGAAACGTTTTAAGCGCTTCGCTGCAGGCTGGGAAACCCGCAACGCCCCCACCCGGCGTGGCACGGCGCGGCGCGGCGGTTGTGCCTTTCGCCGGAAGAAAGATCAGCCTTTTTTCTCAACCGGGTTGGCCGTCAGCCAATTCGCCGGATAAGCCCGCATGAACTCCCGGGCTTTCTCCGGGCGGGCGCCCAGCCAGGCGTCGTAAGCGCCTTCGTTCAATATCGCGACCATGCGTTTTTCGTTGCCGGGCTGCTGGTAGCGGCTCATCAGCGCGTGGCTGTTGGCGTTGACGGTGAGCAGGGTGTAGCTGATGATCACGTCGCCGTTTGCCCCCGTCCAGCTTTCCCACAGGCCCGCCACCCCCATGGGTTTGCCGTCTACCCGCGCGATGCGGGTGGACACGGCCTTGCCGCTGCGCCAGTCGTCTTCCATAAACGCCATCAGGGGCACGATGCAGCGCTGACCGGCCAGCCAGGCGTCGCGGAAGTTGTTGGAGGTGGTCACGGTTTCCGAACGGGCATTGACCAGCTTGGTCGAACGCAGCTTGGCGTCTGACGCCGACTTGACCCAGCGCGGCACCAGGCCAAACTGCCCGGCGACCAGCTCACGCACCGGCGCCTCACGCGCAGGCTGGTCTGCGTCTGCGCCCTCTTCGCTCTTTGCAGCTTCTGTGGCTTCTGTGGCTTCTGTGGCCTCTGCGGCTTCCTGCGCCTCGGCGGCCAGGGCCGCGCGGATAAAAACACCCGGCTGGCGCGGCCACACGGCACGCCCCACAGGCACAAGCGGGGCGGGCACATGGAAGGCGTCGGGGTAAAGCGCGGTTTGAACGCTTTCGTAATAGGTACTCATGCGGCGATGCTATCGCACAGCAGCGCCTGGCAGCCGCGCACTGCCTCCACGCGCAGGCCAATTACAAGTTGGCGTCCTTCGCCGACATACAAGGCCGCAGCGGACAGGTAACATGTTTCAAGGCCGCGTCACACACGGCAGCTCAAGCCACCCATTCAATTCATCCAGGAGATTGCCATGCCCCAGTTCGCCATGATTACCGGTGACGTGACTTACACACCGGGTGACGGTGCACCCATCACGATTCCGCAGGTTCGCGTTGAAGTAGCGCTGTCTTTCGACAGCGCCACCCTGAGCTGGGAAGACGCCCCGGGCATCGTCGGCCTGACGGCCATTCCCATCACGCAGTTTGATGACTATGTGACAGACGGAAAGATCACCTGGATACCGGAATAAACCAGCAAGCAAGCCCTGCCTCCCGTACCGTGACCACCCGCTTTTTTCAGCCCACCTCCGCGCCTTCTCCCGCGCCCTCCCACACGCTTTCCGACACGCCTCTCACCCGCCGCTGTGCCCTGCTGGCCGGCGCGGGTTTGCTGGCGTGGCCGGCGGCCCGCCTTGCCGCGGCACCTGCCTCGCCATCGCCATCGCCGTCATCTTCTGGCGTCTGGCCGCGTGCGCTGGCCGTGCCCGGCGGTGTGGCCCGGCTCTCGCTGGGTCCGGCAGGGGTGCGGCCGGTGGCGCATCTGCGGCTCGCTGATGGCGACGTGCCGCTGCTGGTGGTGGGCGACGTGATCGAGTGGACGGCGCTGGTGGGCATTGCGCTGTCGGCTGCGCCCGGCGAAGCCAGCATTGCCGTGCAGGCGCCCGAGGGCGGCCAGCACGCGCTGAGTTATGCGGTGGCGGCCAAACGCTACAGCGAGCAGCAACTCAAGGTCTCGCCGCGCACGGTGGACCTGTCGCCGGAGGACCTGGCGCGTTACGAGCGCGAGCGCGCGCACCAGGCGTTGGTGATGGCCACCTTCAGCCAGCCCCTGCCGCAGACCCTGCGCATGCAGGTGCCCACGCCGGGGCGGCGCTCCAGCTCCTTCGGCTTGCGGCGCGTGTTCAACGGGCAGGCACGCAGCCCGCACAGCGGCATGGACATTGCGGCCGGCACGGGCACCCCCGTGCTGGCGCCGCTGCCAAGCCGGGTGATCGACATCGGCGACTACTTTTTCAACGGCAACACCGTCTGGCTGGACCACGGCGGCGGCCTGCTGAGCATGGTCTGCCACCTGAGCGCCATCGACGTGCAGCCGGGCGATGTGCTGAAAACCGGCGAACGCGTGGGCGCCGTGGGTGCCACCGGCCGCGTGACGGGGCCGCACCTGCACTGGGGCGTGATGCTGAACCGAACCATGGTGGACCCGGCGCTGTTTCTGCCCGCCTGAGGCGCGGCGCAGCCACCCCCGTTCGCC
The DNA here is from genome assembly GCF_029945895.1 of Polaromonas sp. Classification (GTDB taxonomy): domain Bacteria; phylum Pseudomonadota; class Gammaproteobacteria; order Burkholderiales; family Burkholderiaceae_C; genus Polaromonas. Next base: position 12,000 of record NZ_JAQSDL010000085.1, read on the forward strand.
CTGAGCTTGTCGAAGGGTAGCCACCATGCCAACAGGCTTCACAGGCTCAGCCCGAACGGCAAGGCACAAATTCACCAGTCAAATGTGCCTTCAGCCCAATACTGGCGTGCGGCAGCAGCTCTCAAAAGCATAGCAACTTCCCCTCCTGAAGCCCGTCGCCGCTGGTTCTGGACGCCCGCCCCTAGCCCATTAGGTCGCCAACACTAGGGGAAACCCTCAAAATTGGGCCATTGTTGAACCACTTCCAAACTTCCCAAGGAAACCCCATGAGCGCCAAAAACCTGTCTACCGTTGCTGCCGACCTGATCGAGTCTTACGGCAACACCGCCAGAAACGTGATTGATGCCTACCGCGCCGGCGGCGAGCGTGTGGTCAGCGAGCTGGAGCAGCGCTGGAACCGCGCGCTGAAACAGTCGCGCTCGGAACTGAGCAACGAAACCGCAAAAAACGCCCGCGCTGCGCAGCTGGCCTTCAGCGCGCTGTACAGCAAGGGCCTGACCCTGAGCTCCGACGGCGCCCAGCAGGTGGTGAGCCAGCTGGTGAAGCTGGCTGAAACCGGCGTCGAGCGCGCCGCCGCCAACGCCGCGATGTTTGAAGAAAAAACCGGCGCAAACACGCTGACCACCCTTGCCGCCGTCACGGCACCCGGCGCGCTGGCACTGAGCAAGCTGGCCGCGCAGATCGAGCAGAAAACCGCCAGCCTGGCCGACAAGATTGCCGGCGACGAGGCCACCACGGTCAAGGCCAAGCGCAGCTCGGCCTTCAGCCAGCGCCGCGCCGCCAAAGCCGCCTGATCCGGTTTTTATATAAGAAAAGTGGCACCAGCCCTTGATGGGCGGGCGCCACCAGCTATCAAAGATATAGCATTTGACGCCCGGGAAAGCAGCCGCTTTCCTGGGCGTCAGTCCTTCTGGCCCGTCTCCATCGCCAGTTTGAAGCGGCCCAGCGCCTGATCCCACTGCCGGGCAATGAGTTCCAGCGTGCGGCGCGCCTCGTCCAGCTGCTGCGGCTCAAACTGCCACAGGCGTTCGCGGCCAATCTTCAGGTCTTTCACCAGCCCGGCATCGGCCAGCACCTGCAGGTGCTTGGTGACGGCCTGGCGCGTGAGCGCGGTGTTGGCGGTGAGCTGCGCAATCGAAAACACGCCGCCCACACACAGCGCGGCAACGAGCTGCAGGCGTGTCTTGTCGCCCAGCGCAAAAAAAACCGGCGCCATGTCGGGTGCGGGTGCTGCCCCCCTGTCAGCGCGCGGTTGGGCTGGTGACATGGCGGGCAATGTTGTCGAGCTGATGCGGCCAGCCGTTGCTGACGCCGCGGAAGGCTTCCATGCGGCGCGCCGGCGGCACCTTGTCAAAGCCGGTTTCGGTCACCGTCAGCAGCGTGCCGTCGGGGGCGTCTTTCAGGGTGAAGGTCACCAGGGTGCGTTCTTCTTTTGAGTAGTCCACCCCCGCGTCAACCGCATGGGGGTGCCAGCGGTAACTCATCAGGGTTTCGGGCTCGACGCGGTCGATCACCACGTCGAACACCACATGTTCATACCCCTGGATGGTGATGGGCCCCTGCACACGCTGGCCGGGCTCGAAACGCTGGCCGGTGAGCCTGGCGCCAAACCATTTGCCGTATTCCTCGGCGTGGGTGAGTGAATGCCACACCTTGTTGCGCGGGGCCTGGATGTGAATGCTGCGTTCGACGCGGTCGGTGCTGCTGTCGGTGGTCATGAGTGAACTCCTGTCGGTGAATGTTAGCGGGGTCTGTGGGCTTGTGTTCAGGCGGAGCAGCGCTTCAGGCGGAGCAGTCCGTGACTTCCGGAATGAAAGGCGCACCCTGCCCGGTCTCGACCAGGCTTTGCAGGCTGCCAAGGTACTGGTTCCAGCCGCGTTCGCAGACCGCAAAACATTCAAAGTCCGGCGTGAGGCCCATATGTTCAAAGTCCAGCAGGGTTTGGCCGCCCGGCTGTGGCGTGAGCCGGAAAACGATGTCGGTGCCCACCCATTCGTCCTTGCGTTTGAAAGCGTCGACGTTGATCAGGGCCTCCACACAATGCCAGCGCACTTCACGCCCGGGCTCCAGGCTGTTGATCTGCATGACCTTGTGGTGTTCGCCAAAACGGAAGGTGGCCTTGCCACCCACGGTGGTGGCGACGTCGCAGCTCTGCGTCCACCAGCTGCGCAGGCCGTGCTGTGTGGCCACGGCCTGGTAAACGGCGGCAGGGGAAGCGGCCAGCAGAAGCTGGCGGTGGTAGGTGTCCATGAAAAAGCTCCTTGTAGATAAATAGGCAACCATTTTGTTGCGTTTATATTCTGCATCGCTTTGACCTGTCATGCAACCATTTTGTTGCATGATTTGATGCTGCGTCGCCGGCAGCCCGCGTGCGGATAATGCGCAAATGACCACCCCACCCGCCCCCGCTCTCCCCCAGGTTCTGGCTTTTGATGTTTTTGGCACCGTGGTGGACTGGCACAGCGGCATCGCGCGCGAAGTGCAGGCCCTGCGCCCCGCTGTGGACGGCGCCGCGTTTGCGCTGGCCTGGCGCGCCGGCTACCAGCCGGCCATGCGCCGCGTGATGGCCGGTGAGTTGGGCTGGACGCTGATTGACGACCTGCACCGGCTGATCCTCGACGGCCTCCTCGACCAGTTCGGGCTGGGCAATTTGAGCGAGGCGCAGAAGCAGCACCTGAACAAGGCCTGGCACCGGCTCGACCCGTGGCCCGATGTGGTGGAAGGCCTGACGCGGCTCAAGTCGCGCTTCACGATCTGCACGCTGTCCAACGGCAACATCGGCCTGCTCACCCACATGGCCAAACGCGCGGGCCTGCCGTGGGACTGCATCCTGTCGGCCGAAGTCTTTCGCGCCTACAAGCCCGACCCGGCCACCTACCTGGGCGTGGCCAAGGTGTTTGACCTGGCCCCCGCCGACGTGATGCTGGTCGCCGCCCACCAGGATGACCTGGCCGCCGCCCGCGCCTGCGGCCTGCAGACCGCCTACATCGAGCGGCCGGCCGAGTTCGGCGCGGCGCAGCCCAAGGACGTGTCGCCCGACCCCGCCAACACTCGCCACGCCAAAGACCTGCGGGCGCTGGCGGAGCAGCTGGGCTGCTGAGGGCGCCGCCGCAGCCAGGACTGCCACGCTTGACAGTCAGCGCCTGACAACCCCCAGCGGGTTTGGCGCGGCTCAGGCTGAGGCCAACTCGCTGGCGCGCCCGCGTCTGTTCGACAGCAGCACGTTGTCCATGGCGATCTCCTGACCCGCCTGCATGGCTGCTATCCAGTCGCTGGTCCCTGTCACTGCCGCGAAGTTGCTGTGGAACACCACGCTGAATACGCGGTGAATTTCTTCCGCGCTGGCCCGACCCGCGGCATTGGCATAGGGCAAGGCGCCGCTCGCATCAGAGAGAAACTCCGCTTTCAGGCCACGATGCATGGCCTCAAACGCTGTGGAGGCGACACAGTTGTGGGTCATGTAGCCGGTCAGACTGAGCGTGTCGATCCGATGACGCGCAATCCAGTCCGCGAAGTCTGTCCCGGTGAAAACGCTGGGAAAGGTCTTGGTGACCAGGTGGTCATGCGGGCGCCTGGCGATCTCGGGATGCAGCTGTCCATTGTGTGCATCTGCCTGAAACAGCGGCGCGCCTTTTGCGGCGTGATGGCGCACCACGACCACGGGAATGCCGGCTGCGCTGGCTGCATCCATGGCCTGCGTCACGTTGGGCAATGTCTGCTCAATCGGCGGGTATTCGATGGGTAAACCGCCGCCCTCGAAATATTCGTTTTGTACGTCGATCACCACCAGGGCGCGGCGCGGTGCGGGTTTATTCATGGGTAGCTCCTTTTCAGTTGGGACAAGCTTATTGTTCGTCCACAGCCGGTGGCTGAAAAGTGGCCCGATAGCCATATACCGATAGAATCGGGCCATGCGCACACCGTCGCCCGAAACCGTCGCCGTCGTCGCCTTTGACGGCATCAGCCCCTTTCATCTCTCCGTGCCGTGCCTGGTGTTCGGCGAGGACCGCACGGAGTCGGGCGTGCCGCGCTTTCGTGTGCTCGTGTGTTCGCTCGAATCCGGCCCCCTGCGCACCAACGCCGGCTTTTCCATCGAGGCTTCTCACGGACTGGAAGCCATCCGCCGGGCCCAGATGGTGGTGGTCCCCTCGTGGCACGACGACGGGCTTCCCGCGCCCCCGGCCCTGCTCAAAGCGCTGCGGGATGCCCACCGCCGTGGCGCAACGGTGGTGGGGCTGTGCCTGGGCGCTTTTGTGCTGGCAGAAGCCGGCCTGCTCGACGGCCGCCCCGCCACGACACACTGGCATTTGGCCGCCGAGTTCGCCAGACGTTATCCGTCCGTCAAGCTGCAGCCCGAAGTACTGTATGTGGACAACGGCGACGTGCTCACCTCAGCCGGCACGGCGGCCGCCATCGACTGCTGCCTTCATCTGCTGCGGGTGCGCCACGGGGCCGAGGCCGCCAACCAGGCCGCCCGCCGAATGGTGGTGGCGCCACTCCGTCAAGGCGGGCAAGCCCAATACATTCGCCAGCCGGTGCCCGTGGCTCCCGAGCGCGATCGCCTGATGCCGCTGCTGGAATGGCTGGGCCAGCAGCCGCAGCGCCCGCACCAGCTCGACGACCTCGCCCAGCGTGCGCTGATGAGCCGGCGCACGTTCACGCGGCGTTTTCGCGAAGCCACGGGTACCACCGTGGGCCGCTGGCTGCAGAACCAGCGCCTGGCCCTGGCACAACGTCTACTGGAAACCACCGACCGGCCCGTCGAGGCCGTCGCGGCCGACGCTGGCTTCGGGTCGGCCGTCTCGCTGCGTCAGCATTTCGCGGCTGCGTTCCGTGTGTCGCCCTCCGCTTACCGGCGCCAGTTCTCCACCGTGCCGCGCAAGCTCTGAGTCCGGTGACGGAGGCATTCACGCAAACGTTGAGACCCGCGTTCCCCTTGTCGATCATCGAACACCTGAACCCCCGGGGCGTCCAGCGCGACAAACCAGACGGTCCTTGATAAGCTTCCCTATTAGAAAACCGAAAACCGGATTGGACCCATGAATCTTTCCCTTTCACTTTCCCTCTTCCCCCTGGGCTGGCAGCACTACCTGCTCGGCGGTCTCATCATTGGCCTGGGCACGGCGCTGCTGTTCGTGCTGACCGGCCGCATTGGCGGCATGAGCACGGTGTTCTCCAGCACCTGGTCGTTTGTGCTGCGCCGGCCGTTTTTCCAGCAGGCGCGTTTTGTCGACTCGCGCGGCTGGCGGCTGGTGTATGCGGCCGGGCTGATTCTCGGCGCGCTGGTCTGGTGGCTGGGTTTTGCCGGCGGCAAGCCGGAAGCCACGGCGGTGCCGGTGTGGCAGTTGCTGGTGGGCGGTTTCTTCGTGGGTTACGGCGCGCGGCTGGGCAACGGCTGCACCTCGGGTCACGGCATCTGCGGGCTGGGCTCGCTGCAGCGGCCCTCGCTGATGGCGGTACTGACTTTCATGGCCACCGCCTTCCTGACGGCCAATCTGGCTGCAAGGTGGCTCGCATGAAGGACGCCGGCATGAAACTCCCCCGCATGCTCGCCACGCTCGCGGCGGGCGCCCTGTTTGGCTTTGGCCTGTCGTACTCGACCATGATCCGGCCCGAGGTGGTGCTGAGCTTTCTGCGCTTTGAAGACTTCGGGCTGATGCTGGTGATGGGCGGCGCCGTCGTGGTCGTGGCGCTGGTTTACAAGCTGGCACCCCGGCTGCTGGCCCGGCCGCTGCTGGGCGACCATTTCCACACCCACCCCAGCGCCTGGAACCGCGACACCGCCGTGGGCGCGGCGCTGTTCGGCGTGGGCTGGGGCCTGTGCGGCGTGTGCCCCGGCCCGGCCATTGCGGGCCTGGGCGCGGGCAACTGGGACCTGTTGTGGGCGCTGGCCGGCATAACGCTGGGCGCGCTGGTGCAAGGGCTGCGGGCCAAGTGAAAGACAGCCCGGCCCGCCTGATCCTTTTCAACAAGCCCTATGGCGTGCTGAGCCAGTTCACGCCGGAAGGGCGCTGGCGCGGACTGAAGGACTTCATCGCCATCCCGGACGTGTACGTGGCCGGCCGGCTCGACGCCGACAGCGAAGGCCTGCTTCTGCTGACCGACAACGGCCGGCTGCAGGCCCGCATCAGCGACCCACGCTTCAAGATGGAAAAAACCTACTGGGTGCAGGTGGAAGGCGTACCCGACGAGGCCGTGCTGCAGGCACTGCGCGCGGGCGTTCAGCTCAAGGACGGCCTCACCCTGCCGGCCAGAGCCCGCCTGCTGGCGCCGCCGCCCGACGTGTGGGAACGCGAGCCGCCGATACGCACGCGGCAAGCCATTCCCACGGCGTGGATCGAGCTGGTGATACGCGAGGGCCGCAACCGCCAGGTGCGGCGCATGACGGCGGCCACCGGTTTTCCGACGCTGCGCCTGATCCGCGCCGCCATCGGCCCCTACCGCCTGGACGGCCTGGCGCCGGGAAGCTGGCGTGAACTGAAACCGGAGACCAACCATGACGAGGCCTGAGGAAGAAACGGTAAAGCCAACAGCCGGCGCGTCCTGGTACGACCGTCACATCCTGCCGCGCGCGCTGGACTTTGCCTGCGGCCTGCCGATGCTGGGCCGCCAGCGCCAGCTGGTGGTACCGCTGGCGCGCGGCCGCGTGCTGGAAGTCGGCGTGGGCACGGGACTGAACATGCCCTATTACGACAAGGCCCGCGTCAGCAGCATCATCGCGCTGGACCCGGCGCTGGAACTGCACCCGCTGGCGCGCGAGCGTATTGCGCAGGCCGGGCTGGACGTGGAGCTGCTGGCCCTGTCGGCCGAAAAAATTCCCTTGCCCGACGCGAGCATCGACACGGTGCTGATGACCTACACCCTGTGCACCATCCCCGACCCGCTGGCCGCGCTGAGGGAAATGCGACGCGTGCTGGCACCCGGTGGCCGGCTTCTGTATTGCGAACATGGCCGCGCGCCCGATGCATCGGTGCGGCGCTGGCAGGAGCGCCTGCAGCCGCTGTGGGGCACGGTGGCCGGCGGCTGCCACCTGGGCCGCGACATCCCGGCGCTGCTGCAGGAGGCCGGCTTTGTGCTGCCCGACCTGCACACACGTTACCTGCCCGGTCCGCGGCCCTTCACCTTCCACTACTGGGGCGAAGCCCTGCCCGCCTGAGCACGGCCTGCGGGCTGCCCCGGCGTTTTACTCGGTGTCGCCCATCACCAGGTAACGCCTGACCAGGTCAAAGAAGCTGTCATAAAACCCATCGGAGGTGATGGTTTCGCTGCTGACCTTGACCAGCGAGTCGTTGCTGGCGCTGAAGGGCAGCGAGACCGACCCGATCGCCCCCACCCCGAGGCTGGCCGAGTTGTTGCTCTTTTTCAGGGCGTAGGTGTCCTGCAGGGCGGTGACAAAACCCAGGCTGACCTTGCCATCGACGCTTTCCGGCGCACACACCACGCGAATCGCGATCTGCAGATGCGATTCGGGCTCGGGCTGGAAACTTTTCTGGGCATCCACCAGGTCTTTTCTGGCGGTGTTGACGAGGTAACCCTGACTCAGCAGGGCGCGCCGTGAGGCCTCGCAGGTCTGCGCGGGCGTGGCGTCAAACAGGCGCGAGTAGGTGGCGGTGGATGCGAATTGTTCCTGCAGGGGAAACTGCTTGATCGGGGCGGCGCAGCCAGCCAGCAGGGCCAACACACCCAAGGCGCCCGGCAGCGCCACGGAAGTCTTGCCGCGTATCCAGGACAGGTTCAAAACAGGGCTCTCCTTGAGTCGATCGCAGCGCCAGAGAAGCGCCGACACGGGGCCAGTCAGCCTACCACAGCGACCGGCCGGGGGGCAGCCAGGTTGGGGCCGGGAAGCGCTCGACAGAGGCTGCCGCCTGGCCAGAGCTGCGCAACCGAGGCGACCAGCCACGCGGCATCTCACTCGGTGTTGCCCGCTCACCGGCACATAAAAAACACCTGCTTTGCGCCCTGCCCTGCACCAATCTCCAGGGCGATTTATTGGCTCCCTCAGGCAGGCCACACTGCACTAGAATCGGCTTGCGTGGGGGGGTAGCTCAGCTGGGAGAGCGCTGCGTTCGCAATGCAGAGGTCGGGAGTTCGATCCTCCTCCTCTCCACCAAAGTTTTCTTTCACTTCGTCAGCTTCATGCATCCCTTGCCCCACCCGGCCGCCACCACGCGGCGCCAATGGCTGCTCGGCAGCCTGGCCGGCACCCTGCTGCTGGCCACCGGCTGCTCGAAATCGGCCAAGACCACAGCCAGGGCATTGCCGAAGGACGCCACCTTGCTGTGCCTCGGTGATTCGCTGACCTTTGGTTATGGCGCGCCGGCGGGTACCGCCTATCCGCCCATGCTGGAGCAGTTGACCGGCCATGTGGCGCAGAACGCCGGTGTCAATGGCGACACGGCTGAAGGAGCGCTGGCGCGGCTGCCGGCGCTGCTGCAGGCCAACACGCCGGGCCTGGTGCTGGTGTCGATTGGCGGCAACGACTTCTTGCGCAGACTGCCGCCAGAGCGCACACGTGCCGCGCTCACGTCCATCGTGCAGGTGGCAGCGGCCAGCGCGCAGGTGGTGCTGATTGCGCAGCCCGAGCCGGCGCTCATGGCGCTGGCCACCGGTGCGCTGAAAGACCATGAGATGTATGCCGAGGTTGCCAGCGCCACCGGGGTGCCGCTGTTTGCGGGTGGCTGGTCACATGTGTTGTCGCGGCCCGAGTTGCGCTCGGACCAGATCCACGCCAATGCCGAGGGCTACAAGGTGTTTGCCGAACGCCTGGCCGCGTGGCTGCGTGAACGCAAATACGTGGCCTGAGCCCCCTGCCGGATACACCGGCGGAAATACCACTCCGTTTTTGATAGCTGTCTGCGCCCGTCACCATTGGGCTGGATGCCATTTTTATCATGAGACACAAAAAAAGCCAGGCACTGCCTGGCTTTTTTGCGCGGGCGCTGTGAACGCCCGGGACCTGACTTAACCGCGGCCGTTGTGGATCATGCGATCGACTTCCTTGCGCAGCGCAGTCAGTTCGTTACGCAGCTGGCGGCGCTCCTGCGGAGTCACGACGCCGTCGGCCTTGAAGGAGACCTCATGGCGCTCGATGGTCCGCTCACGCTTGTGCAGCCTGGCCGCTTCGCGTTGGGAAATGCGGCCGGTACGAACACCTTCGTCGATACGCTGGCTGATCTTGTACTCCTGCCGGTCGATGCCGCTGGTATTGCCAGCGACGGGGGGCGCGTTGTACACGTTGTTGGCCATCATGCGTTCCACGTCGGCGCTCAGGGCGCCCAGGTCGGCGCGCAGCTGCTGGCGTTCCTGCGGGTTGGCACTGCCATTGGCCTTGTAGCGCATCTCACGCGCTTCGATCTCGCGGTCACGCCGGTAAAGCGCCTGCGCCTCCGAGGGGGTGATGTGGCCGGACGCCAGGCCCTGCTGGATGCGGGCGCTGATTGCCTGCTGCGACTGGTCAATGCCGGGGGTGTTGTTGTTGCCTTGTGCCATCGCCGGGGCCATGCCCAGACCGGCGAACAAGGCGGATGCCAACAGGGAAGCGGTCAACAGTTTCGATTTCATGGGGTTCTCCTGCGATGCGGATGAAAAGCCAGCAGCCTGTCAGGCCGCTTGCGGTGGCTGGAAGGGTTTCCAGGGTCGGCAAGCGGCGGTGGGGAGCTGCTCCTGAAGCACTGCTTTTTGAAGGCTTGTGTGTGATTCAGTGAGGCCATTGTTGGCCTGGCTTAGTGAAGGCCGTGTAAGGAAAACGGAGATTTACCGGGGATTTACCGCGCGACTGCAATCGTGTGCAGATGCGCTTGCAGCGTCAGGCTGTACCGACACCCGGCTACAACTGGTAGTTGTCAAGCTGCGGACGGATCAGGGCAACCAGCATGGCCACGCCCACGTAAAGACCTGCGAGCTGCGTGATTTCTATCAGGATCTCCTCGCTGAAATGCGAGCGTGCCCGGGCGTAGATGTCGTCGTCCACCGCACGGCGCACCACGGCATCCACCAACAGGATGGCAGCGAGCAGGGACGCCGGCCAGAGTTTGTCCGAAGGCTCAACGGCACGCAAATCCGCAATCTGCGCCGGGCTCAGCCCCATACGCGCCGAAATGGTCTGGACATGCAGGTTGAACTCATAGTCATTGCAGGTTGCTACACAGGTGCGCAGGATGACGGTCTCGCGAAGATCCTTGGGAAGCACACGCCGGTCCAGCAAGCCTGTGGGGCCAATCAGCCCGCTGTCCACAAGAAAGCCGAAGAGGCCAGCGTTGCGTGCAACGCTCAGAAAGAGCTGTGGCGCAGGCATGCCGGGCGGCAGCAGTTTTGCCATGTGACCGGCCAGCGGCTGCTGCAGAGGTTCGGTCACGGGAAGGATGCGGGTGGTCTGCATGACAAATTCCTTTTGGGTTGGATTTATTGCTTCTAAAAACGAAGCATTCCGATTTTGACCCGGATTGCTTCTAAAATCAAAGCATCTGGTCATGCAGGTGACATCACCATTTGATCAACCGACAGGAAGGCACGATGAGTACACGCAGCGCCACGGCGGGAGCCCACCCCTACAAGGACGGGATCAACGCAGCAATTGATCTTTTCCACCGGCGCTGGACGATGCGCATCCTCTGGGAGTTGCGCAGCGGCCCGGTGAACTTTCGCGCCTTGCAGACAGCTTGCGCGGAGGTTTCTTCGTCAGTACTTAATGTGCGGCTGGCCGAACTTCGGGAAGCCAACCTGGTCGAGCATGCGAGCGGTGAAGGGTATTCGCTGACGGGCTGGGGCCAGGAGCTGCTGACGGCCATGGAGCCATTGGTGCTGTGGGCGGGGTGCTGGCAAAAATCGAAAAAGGTCTGAGCACGGGCGGCCACCGCCTCAGACGTGTTTGCCCGCCGTCCAGCCTTGGCCGCCCAGGGCCTGCGTGGCCACGGCCTCGGGGCTGGTTTCGAGCGGCGTGGCCATGGTGTCGTTCCAGCGATTCAAAAAAGCAAACATGGCGACCACGCCCAGGATTTCGGTGATTTCGGTGTCGCTCCAGTGCTGCTGCAGCTGTGCAAACTGTTCGTCGGTCACCGCGTTGGGCTGGCTGGCCGCGGCCAGGGCAAAGTCCAGTGCCAGGCGTTCGCGCTGGCTGTAGAGCGGGCTGCTGGCGTAGGTCCAGACATCGGCGAGCTTGGCATCGCTGATGCCAAAGTTTTTGGCACCGAGCAGGGTATGCGCCTGGCAATACAGGCAGCCTGCCACCTTGCTCACCACGTGGCCGATCAGACGGCGAAAACCCAGGTCCACCTCGCCTTCAGGGTCCATCACCGCGCCATTGAGCTGCGCCAGCGCCTGCACGAGTTTGGGCTTGCGCTGCATGGTCAGCACGCTGTTGGGCGTGAACCCCAGCGTGGTCAGGAAGAAATCAAAATGCGGCTTGAGCGCCGGCGTGGTGTCGGGCGACAGGGGGGCAAGGCGTGGCATGGGGGGGTGTCCGTTGATGAGGTTGGTTGAGTGCTTACCGGGCTTCGGTGCCCGGCGCTGCGGCCGCGTCAAACACGCCACCGAGCAGTTCGGGCAGGCGCGTGGTGGCCATCTTGAAGCCGCAGGCCTGCGCGTGGCCGCCACCGCCCATGCTTTCGGCCAGCGCGATGCAATCAAAGCCGCGTTGCGAGCGCAAGCCGGCCTTGACCACGCCGCCGGGGGCCACCGTCCACAACAGCGCAAAGGTGCCGCTCTGTTTTGAAAGCAGGTCACCCACCAGGCTGTGAAACACGCCGGGCGCGTTGACCATCAGGCCGTGCTGGCCGTTGAAGGTGACGGGCTGCGCGTTCTCGGCGATGCCGGCCGCCAGCTTGCTGAATTTTTCGTCCATGGCCTGGCCACGCGCCATGAAGGCCGCCACCTGTTCGGGGCTGAAGGCGGCAATCGCCGCCCAGCGCGCAAAGTCGTGGGGCTCCATGTCGAGCGCCGCCAGAAAGGCCGGGCTCTCGGGGTAGCGCCAGACCCAGATGTCGCGGTCCTCGATGAAACGCACCAGATCCGGCAATGGTGCGGCAGGATGAAAAAATTCCCAGGCCAGACGGGCCCCGCATTTGTCCATGTCGAAGTGCACCACACCGCAACGGCAGGAAAAACCGGTGAGTTTTTCTGCGGCGCTTTTGTGGTGGTCCAGCATCACGAGTTTGGCGGCGCGTTCCTCGATGCCGCGCAGGATGTCGGCGGAAAACGAAAAATCGAGGATGTACACCGCGCGCCCGGTGAGCGCCGGCAGGTCATCGACCGAACGGGTGTCGCCGTGGTCCAGCCCCACCAGCTCGGCCCGGCCTTCGTAATACAGCCAGGCAGCCAGGGCCGCGGCAAAGCCGTCCGGGCAACCGCGCCCGTGGTAAAGAATCAGGGGTTGCGGGTCGTTTTTGTCAGGCGCAACCAGCAGTTGCAGGGGAAGTATGGTTTTCATGGCTCCCCGATTGTCGCCGGGCGACGGCACAGGCCTCCCCGGGGATCGGTCGCGGGGATCAGTCCTGGGGCGCCGGGCCGTTCGGTGGCCTGCGGCTGGCGGCTTCTTCGGCGCTTTCCATGTGCTCGTTCGGCCGGTCGGTGTGCGACACCCAGAGCCCGTCGGCCACATACCCCGGGCCTTTCATGATCATCACAATCACACAACCAAAGGCCACGGTGACCACCATGGACCAGTGAAACAGGATGGCGCCCAGCACCATATAGCCCACCATCTGCTCCCAGCGGGCCTGGGCGGCTCCGGCGGCGGGATCGTTGAACAGGTACACCAGCCCCAGGACCAGCAACGGCAGCAACGTGCCCACCGCGGCAATCAAGGGCAGCTTGCGCCACAAGGTCCATTCCAGGCCGCTGGCGCTGCGCCGGGAGTTCGGGAGTTTTTTCAACCAGTTCATCGGGGGCCCGGCAGGTCATGAAAAGTCTGTTGCACGATGTCCAGTATTCCACGTGGGCGGCCTCCCCGCCATGACATGGATCAGGGGGCACCGCAGGAGGTCTGCCCCGAAGTTTTTGTTGTAGCCCAGCTTGTCCGTTCCTGCCGCAGCGCGCTGTTTTGCCCATGTTGATGTTGTGGGGGACGGCTGCCTCACTGCCGGGACGGGAACCAATCCGCGCCGGCCCGCTCCATCGTGCAGGCCTTTGCGCGCTTGGCCGCAAAGCTCCGAAGGAAGCCCATGCTCAGAACCCTCAAAGACCTGTTTGACACATTCACGACGCCCGCCCAGGCACCATCCCCCGCCGACCGCGAACATGCACTGCAACTGGGCACCGCCGTGCTGCTGGTGGAGGTCATGCGCGCCGACCCTGCCATCACTGCCGCCGAAAGGGCGACCGTGCTGGACACGCTGCGCGCAAAATTTTCACTCTCCGACGACGAGCTGGCGCGGCTGCTGGAACTGGCCGAAGACACCGCCAGCACCAGCCACGACTACCACCGCTTCACCTCCGCCATGAACGAGCATTTCACACACGCACAGAAGATTCATGTGGTGGAAACCATGTGGCAGGTGGCATATTCGGACGCCCATCTCGACGCCCACGAAAACCACCTGATCAGCAAGATTGCCGGCTTGCTGCATGTCACGCATGGCGAATACATAGGCGCCAAAATGCGCGCCAGGGAAGCCGCCGGCCCGGCCTGAGCGGAACGCTGGCAGCCAATTTGCTCTTCTATTGATAGCTGCCTGCGCCCGCTGCAAAAGGGCTGCAGGCACTTTTTACATACTCCAGCGCCGTGTCAGCGGGATGCTTTCAATTCACGCAACGCCACCACGGCCACCACCCCCCAGAACAGCAGCCTGAGCGCGAGCGCAGCCACCGTGCGTGTTTCATAGGCACCCCCACCCGCAACATGCACGGCGAAGGCGCCCGCGACGAGGGCTGTGGCCAGCGCCAGCAGGCTGGCCGCCCGGGCAGCCCAGCGACGCCCCCGCCAAAGCCCGAAGCCACTGATCACATAGGCGAAGCCGGCGAGAAAGTTGAACCACAACACGAAGTCCACGGCGTTGCCCACGGCGGCGCGTGCCTCGGTGCCACCAAACAGCGCACGCCCGCCACTGAAAACTGTGAGTACACCAAAAACAATGGCGGCAGCGGCGAGGATTTTGAGGAGTCGGGACGTGTTCATGCAAGGTCCTTTCATGGTCTGGCGCCCACCCCGCCGGTCATCAAAAGCTCAGCCCCTGGCCGGCTTCTTCAATGGTCTGGCCATCACGGATGTGATAAATGCGCTTGAACGTCGGAATGATTTTTTCGTCGTGAGTCACCACGATGATCGCGGTCTGCGCCTGCCGGGCCATCTGGTTCAGGATGCGCATGACGGCGAGCGCCCGTTCACTGTCCAGCGGGGCGGTGGGTTCGTCGGCCAGGATCACGGGTGGACGGTTCGCCAGGGCCCGCGCAATGGATACGCGCTGCTGCTCTCCGCCGGACAGTTGCGATGGTTCGGCGCGGGCGCGGTGAGCCACATCCAGCGCGGTCAGCAGTTCCAGCGCCCGGGCCCGGGCTTGGGCATTGGGGACCCCGGCGAGCATGGGCAGCAGGGCCACGTTGTCGGTGATGTCCAGAAAGGGAATCAGGTACGGGGCCTGGAACACAAAACCGATGCGGTCGCGCCGCAGGGCGCGCAGGTCGGAGGTGGTCCAGCCGTTGTCGTAAATCACATCGTTGCCCAGCGTCATGCGCCCGGACGTGGGTTCAATGATGGCGCCCAGGCATTTGAGCAGTGTGCTTTTGCCCGAGCCCGAGGGGCCCACCAGTCCCACGACCTCGCCGGGGCCCACGGTCATGTTGACGTTCCTGAGGGCCTCGACGGCGGTGTCGCCCTGACCGTAGACCTTACGCAGGCCTTCAATGCGGATGCCGCCGGCGCTTGCCGGGGTGGCCGGGCTCATGGCCATCACCGGGGTCATCCGATGGCCTCTGCGGGATCGACCTGGAGTGCGGCGCGGATGGCCAGTGTGCTGGCCAGCGCGCAGATCAGCAGCGTGCCGCCCAGCCCCATCATGGCATCCTGCGTCAGCAGCAGAACGAACTTGGGAAACACCGGCGCCCAGAGCGTGGCACTTACCTTGCCGACGACAAAACCAATCAGCCCCAGACCCAGTGCCTGCTGCAGGATCATGCTGGCGATGGTCAGGTTGCGCGTGCCGATGAGCTTGAGCACCGCGATCTCGCGGATCTTGCCCAGTGTCATGGTGTAGATGATGAAGGCCACGACGGCGGCGCTGACCACCGCCAGAATCACCAGGAACATGCCAATCTGTCGGGCCGATGTGGCAATCAGCTTGGCCACCAGAATTTCCTCCATGCCGTCCCGCGTGAACACCTCCAGGTGTTTCCAGCGGCGAATCGGTTCGGCGACCTGGTCGGCCCCGAACCCGGGTGCCAGTTGCACCAGCACCGCATTGACGTTGTGGCTGCTGGTCTGCAGCGCCTGCACCGCATCGAGCAGACCCGGCACGCCGGGGCGGTTGAAGGCCGGGTTGGCGGCGGTTCGGGTGCGGTCATTGACGATGGCGTCGTTGTCTTTCAGGAACTGCGCCTCCTGGGCGTCCTTGAGCGGGATGAACACCATCGGGTCGCCGCCCGAAGACACCATGCGCTGCGTCAACCCCACCACGGTGTAGTCGTGGCGGCGGATGCGGATGCGCTCGCCCAGGACGAAGCCGGTTTTCACATCGGCCACGGCCTCGTAATGGCCACGTGTGAGCTGGCGGCCCGCCACCAGATAACCCGGCTCGCCGGGCTGGCCCGGCTCCATGCCAACCACCATGGCCCGGGTGTCGTCGCCGTCATGGCTTTGCACCTGCATGGTGAAGTAGGTCACGTTGGCCGCCTGGGCCACACCGGGCATGCCGCGCACGCTGCGCACCACATCGTCTTTCAGGCTCGATGATTCGGCATACGGCCCCTGCGTGTCTTTTTGCACCACCCACAGGTCGGCCCGGCTGTTGGTCAGCAGGGCTTGCGCGTCATCGACCATGCCGCGATAGACACCGGCCATGGTCAGCGTCACCCCGATCAGCAGGCCCAGACCCAGGCCAGTGAGCACAAACTTGCCCCAGCTGTGCGCAATGTCGCGCCCGGCCAGACTGATCACGGTGCGGTCCCCTGGCGTCCGTCCTTGACCAGCGTGTCCACGACCTGCACGCGGGCGCCGGGCGTGAGGGCCTTCTGGCTGTACACCACCACCTCGTCACCGGCCTTGAGGCCGTCAATCACCTGCACCTGGCCATCCAGACTGCGAACACCCAGCCGCACCGGCACGAACACCGGCTTGCCGCTTTCGATGCGCCAGACGCCGGTGGCCCCCTGACGATGCTGGATGCTGGCATTGGGCACCAACAATGAAGAAGCTGTTTCGGGCAGCTGCAGCGTGACCTCGGCCAGTTCACCGACGGCGGCGCCCATCACCTTGGCGGTCGGCGCCTGCGCAAAGGCCACCTGGGCGATGCGCTCCTCGGTCACGCTGTCGGCCAGCAGTTCCACGCGCGCAACCTGCCCCGCCACAGGCTCACCCGGATGCGAACGCAGCACGATGCGGGCGGACAGGCCCGGCGCGAGACCGGCCGAACGCCCCTGGTCCACCCGCAATTTCACCCACAGGCTGGACGGGTCGATCAGGCGCAGCACAGGCTGGCCGGCCACCACGGTGGTGCCGGCTTCGGCGTCGCGGCTGGTCACCACCCCATCGGCCGGGGCCAGCAGACGGACATTGCCGCGTTGCTGCTGCAGACCCGCACGCTCTGCCTTCTGGCGGGCCACGTCCTGGCCAGTGCCGGCCAGATTGGCCTGGGCAGCCTGCAGCGCAGCGTCGGCGGAGGCTTTTTCCTGCAAGCGGGATTCAAGCGCAGCGGCACTGATGAAATTTTGCGCGGCCAGCTCCTCGTTGCGTCTGGCGTTGATGGCGGCCAGTTCCCGCCGGGCCGCAGCGTCCTTCAACTGGGCCTGCGCCGCTGCCTGCGTGCTGCCCGCGCGGGCCAGCGAGGCATCCAGGGCCACGAGGCGCTGGTCGAGATCCACCGGGTCCATGTCAGCCAGCAACTGCCCGGCCTTGACCGTGTCGCCCACGTCCACCCGGACAGCCAACACCCGGCCCGCCGCCGTCGGGCCAACCATCCAGCTGCGCCGCGCTTCCACGGTGCCGATGCCAAAAATCGCCGGGGCCAGACGACCCTCCTGTACCTGCGTGACCGTGATACGCGTTGCCGCCAGCGGGCCGGTGCGCAGCGCCACCCAGGCCAGTGCGCCCGCCAGGGCCAGAACCAGGGCGCCCAGCGCGATGCGGCGTGAAAACGGGAAGTAACGTTTCATGGGTATTCCTTCAAGGCAGGGGCCGGTCTGCCTGTCGCCGGTGTGCGACCTTTGCCGACAGTGAGCCCGCGCTGGTAAATCATGAACACGCCGGGAGCATGCGTGGTCACGGAGCGCACATCGCCACTGAGCAGCGATTGCATGACCAGGCCCTGCACCGAACCGATGAACAAGACGGCGGCGGCCTGCAGGTCGGTGCCCGGCGCCAGCAGGCGCTGGTCCTGCGCCTGCTGCAACACACCCATGAGCAAGCTCCGGTATTTCTGCATCAGGCCGCGCACGCTGGCCTTCAGTGCTGTGTCCTGCGCGTGCTGCAGTTCCTGAAAGATGAGCCGGGGAACGCCGGGATGGGCCACCACAAAGTCCACATGCGCCATGAACACCGCCCGCAACGCTGCCAGCGGGGTGGACGCCGTGCCAGCGGCCGTTTGCAGCCGGGCCATCAGCGTATCGGAAGCCCCGTCCAGCACGGCCAGCCAGATGGCCTCCTTGCTGGGAAAGTGCCGGAACACCGCGCCCTGGCTGATGCCCACGGCCTGCGCCAGATCACCCGTGGTGATGTCAGCCGGGCTGCGTTGTGCGGCCAGTTGCAGGGCAGCCTCCACCAGGCCGGCCTGGCGGACTTCCGTGGCCTGCTTCGGGCGCTTGCTGGTTGCTGCTGCATTCATGGGTATCCAAGTAATTAATCAATTACTTTGATTATGGCGTCCTCCCTGTTGCAGCGCAGGCATGGATCCGATGGAACTTTGATCAAGGTCAAACAACACGGCAAGGACCCATCACGACCAACACTGCTTTGTCCGCCATGAACGAGCACTTCACGCAGGCACAGAAGATTCACGTGGTGGAAACCATGTGGCAGGTGGCATATTCGGACGCCCATCTCGACGCCCACGAAAACCACCTGATCAGCAAGATTGCCGGCCTGCTGCATGTCATGCATGGCGAATACATAGGCGCCAAGATGCGCGCCAGGGAAGCCGCCGGTCCGGCCTGAGCGCGGGCAGACGCCTGAGACGCTACGGTATTCATAGCTGCTTGCGCCCGCTGCACAAGGGCTGCAGGGGGTTTTTATTCAAAATCCCGGTGGACCGGGTGCGGTGCGCCTGGCGCTCAGTCCGCGGTCAGGGTTTCGACGATGGCAAACAGTTCTGCGGTCTTGATGGGTTTGGCCAGGTAGTCATCCATGCCGGCCTCCAGGCAACGCTCGCGGTCGCCGCGCATGGCGTTGGCCGTCATGGCCACAATCGGCGTGCGCAGGCGCTCCTGTTTGCGTTCGAGCAGACGAATCGCCTTGGTCGCCTCAATGCCGTCCAGGTCGGGCATCTGGATATCCATCAGGATCACGCAAAAGCGGTGCATCAGGAATTTCTCCACGGCTTCCCGCCCCGTGCCCGCCAGGGTGACGCGGTAACCGCCACGTTGCAGCAGCGTCATCACCAGCGTCTGGTTGATCAGGTTGTCTTCAACCACCAGCACCGGCAGTTCCTCTTTCGTCCCCGGGGTAAGGATTGCCGGGAAAGCGGGCAAGGCGTCCGGTACCCGCAGGGGCGTCACATCCTCGGTAAAAGCCATGGTGAAATGAAAACTGCTGCCGGAACCGGGGGTGCTGTCCACCCACAACTCACCCTGCATCAGGCCAGCCAGACGGCGCGAAATCGTCAGCCCCAGACCCGAGCCGCCAAACCGGCGCGTGGTCGACGTGTCTTCCTGGCTGAAGGCCTGGAAAATATGCTGCTGCTTTTCACGCGAAATGCCGATGCCGGTGTCTGTCACGGTGAAGTGCAGCATGGCGCCGCCGGATTCGCCCGGCTCCAGCGCGCAGTGAACACTGACCTCGCCGCGGTCCGTGAACTTGACGGCATTGCCGAGCAGGTTCAGCAGAATCTGCCGCAGCCGCACCTGTTCGCCCACCATCCGCCGCGGCACCCCAGGCGCCATCGTGCTGCTCAGCCGCAGCCCCTTTTCCTGGGCCCGCAGGGACAGCGACTGGACCGCTTCGTCCACCAACTGGTGCAGATCGAACGGAATCAACTCCATGGTGAGCATGCCTGCCTCGATTTTCGAGAGGTCCAGAATGTCGTCAATGATGGTCAGCAAGGCATCAGCCGAAGTTTTCACAATGCCGAGAAACTGGCGCTGTTGCGCCGTGAGCTCGGTTTTGAGCACCAGGCCTGTCATGCCCAGGATGCCGTTCATGGGTGTACGGATCTCGTGACTCATGTTGGCAAGAAATTCGCTTTTGGCCCGGTTGGCGGACTGGGCCGCAGCGACGGCTTGCTGCAGTTCGTCGCGCCTTGCGCCGCGTTCCTGCACCAGGTCGGCAATCGTGCGGGACAGCACCGCAATGTCGTCACTGCCCGCGAAACCGTCAGAAGCAACATGCGGCAGCAGTTCCGCCAGCGCGCTGCGCAGTGAGGCCAGGGCCTTCTCGCGGTTGTCCAGCTCGTTTCTCAGGCGGTGGGCGGTCTGGTCGAGAATCTCGAACGTGGAACGAAATTCCAGGGGCAGGGTCTGCAGCATCGAGGCTCCCGCAGGATCGCCGTGGCGAGGAAATTTCGCCTGGAAGGTGTTCACGCGCTCCAGTGAACCGAGCCAGTGGCGCAGCGGAAACCAGATCAGCAGCAAGCCTCCGGCAAGACCGGCCAGTGCCATCCCCAAGGCAGCCTGCATCGATTGCCACAAACCTGCGGCCACCTGGCCCACCGCAAAATTCAGGCGCAGCACGCCATAGTCGCGCCCTCCCACTGAAATGACCCGGCTGACGGGCTCCAGGTTCGCATCGACCGCGTCGCGCAGCCAGCCGGGCGGGCGCACCAGCGCGGGTTGGGCGTTGTCGCGCTCAATGACACCGCCGGCGAGGTCGATGAACAAGGCCGACGAAAACTGCGAGCGCAGGACCGCCTTGTCCAGAATACGCTCGATGGTGGCGTAGTCCCCGATCACCGCGCTGTCGGAAATGGTCTGCGTCGCCACTTCGACCAGCATGGTTGCCGAGTCCTGTGCGTTTTCCACGGCCTCGGAGAACTGGAAATGGTAGAACAACCACAAACCGCTGCAGACAAACAGCAGCAGTGTCACCGTGTAGAGAAGATAGACCCGTGCAACCAGCGATTGCGGCAGGAGTCGGGCGAGATCGACCATCGGCACCCGCTCAGCGCAAACCGGTCCGGGCCGGCTGGTCAAGCTGCCAGCAGGCAGCGGTCAGGCGGATGTCGCATGGGTTGACCGACGGGAAGGCGGAAACTGGTTTTTCGGCCTGCGCGAAGGCACAGCCTGACAGCACGGCCGTGCAGCCTGCAAGGTGACGGAACAAGGATCGCCTTCAAAGTCAACGTAGCTAAAAAGTGTAGCTACCGACGGGCCACGCGGTTGGCCGATGTGCGGCCAGAACACCCTTGACTTTGACCGATCGACGCTCAGGTTGTCATCCCCCGGTTTGCATCACCCGCCTGGACCGCGCCGTCTGAATGACCATCAGCCGCGCCCTGGCCTGCGCGGCCCTGCTGCTGCACCAGGTCGTGCAAGGAGACCGACGCCAGGAATTGCGCCATCTCGCGTTCAAGGTCGGCGCACCAGTCGCTGGCAATCCGCTGACCCGCAGAAGGGATGGAACTGGACGACTCAGGCGCGGCGCGGGCGCCCAGCGGCTTCGATTCGTCGACGGCGTAGACGATATCAGCCACGGTGATGTCAACAGCGCTGTACGCCAGGCCATAGCCGCCGCCGGGCCCGCGCGTGCTGCGCACCAGACCTCGCCGACGCAGCCGTGCGAACAGCGACTCCAGATACGTCAGCGAGATCTTCTGCCGTGCACCGATCGTGGCCAGCGCAATCGGTCCCTGCTCTGTGCGAAGGGCCAGATCAAGCATGGCGATCACGGCCACACGGCCTTGGGTAGCGATTTGCATCATGAACTTTCGGTTGTTGTTTCCAGAATCAGAACTTCCCGGGGACCTCCGCGACGAACCCGCCACGGCACCTCCCCATCGGGCAGGCGGCATGGAGGGTGTGGTCGGCACTGCAGCAGCGTCATTCAGGATGGCCACGGGCGTCACCGCACGATCAGCACAGGCTGCCTGGCCAGGTGCACGACCCGGTAGGCCACCGAGCCCAGCAAGAGGGATTCGGTAGCGGTCAACCCGCGTGAGCCGATGGCAATGCCGCGGCTGCCCAGAACGTCGGCCAGGCTTGCAATCTCTGGCGCGCCCTCGCCCATGAGCACATGCAGGCGCCAGGGGACCGACGCTGCGTCGAGCAACTGACGCGCCTGCGCCGTGGCTTGCCATCCGCGCCGCGGCAGTTCGGTCTCGGCAGCCTCCTTGTTCAGCCAGGGCTGGACATGCACCAGATCGACCCCGGCGCCCGGCTCTGGTGTCACCAGCCCCGCGGCCATCGAGACGGCGCGCAAAGAGCACGCCGAACCATCGACCGCCACCAGCCAGCGCGCAGGGCCGGACACTTCGTCGCTCCCGTCGCCGTGCCAGGACACGGCGACGAGCCGGCCCAGGTCATCGCGCCGCTCGTGGGCTGGCCCCGGCAGGGCGCCCTGTGTTGCAGCATCGGTCATGAGTCACTCCTGGAAGGTTGGCGGGCGCTCATCTTCAGGCTGAGGACCACGGAAATGAGGATGATGGAGCCCACGATCAACAGCGACCACTGCACCGGCATGTGGAACCAGGGCATCGCCAGCATCTTGCCTCCGATAAAGACGAGTACCAGCGCCAGGCCGTACTTGAGCAGGTGAAAGCGTTCGGCCATGTCAGCCAGCAGAAAGTACAGCGCCCTCAGGCCCATGATGGCAAAGATGTTGGAGGTGAACACGATGAACGGATCGGTGGTCACCGCAAAAATGGCCGGGATGCTGTCCACCGCGAACACCAGGTCGCTGGCTTCGATCATCATCAGCACCAGGAACATGGGCGTCGCGTAGCGCAGGCCGTTGATGCGCACAAAGAAAGCCTCGCCATGAAAGCCCGGGGTGATGCGCATGTGGCCGCGCAGCCAGCGCAGCAGGGGGTTCTTCTCCAGATCGGGCTTTTGATCGGCCATGACCAGCATCTTGATCCCGGTCACCACCAGGAACCCGCCGAACACGTAGAGCACCCAGGCAAACTCCGACACCAGCCAGACACCCGCCATGATCATGCCGGCGCGCATGACAATCGCACCAATCACGCCGTACAACAACACGCGTCGCTGTAACTCCGGCGGAACGGCGAAGTAGGTGAAGATCATCACGAACACAAACATGTTGTCCACCGACAAGGTCTGCTCGATCAGGTAACCGGTGAAGAACTCCAGGGCCTTGCGGTTGGCGATTTCGCGGCCGGCCGTGCCGTCCAGATACCACCACAACAAGGCGCCGAAGGTCGTGGCCAGGAGCATCCAGGCCACGACCCAGCTCCCGGCCTCCTTGACCGACACCCGGTGGGCCTTGTTGCCGCCCAGGACAAACAGGTCCAGGGCAAGCATGGCAATGACGAAGGCGATAAAGCCGGCCCACATCGGGCCCGTGGCGAAAGATTCAATATTGCTCATGGGAGCATCCTGGGCCTGAGCTGCTTGTGGGTGTTTTCTGTAAAGGCATGATCGAAGCGATTGTTTTTTTCATGGGTCGTAAGGTGGCTTGAAAGACGCCAGCAAGCCCCCCGGAGATCCGATGGGGTCAGCGTGAGGCAGCGGGGGCGGCATACAGTGGGGAGTCGGCGTCCGGCATCCGGACCATGTCGAGCGCAGAAATCCGGACACCGTGATTGCGCCGCCGGGTGGAAATCGGGCCCCATCAGTCGGCCGCCGGTCCCAAAGCGAGGAGGCCCGCCCCGAATGCAGCCATGGGCTTGGCATCCCGCTTTTGGTCAGCCAGCCATTCACGCCAGGCGCAGCCCAGAATCAAAGCACTCAGCAATGCGGGCGGAATGAAGTAGTCAGTCATGCTGCACCACTGGTTTCAAGCATCTTCCGCTCCAGACCCCAGTGTTCAACAGCCGCCTCGAGAACGACAGACTCGCTGTCAGCAACACGTCCGTCAGCCTCTACTATGGCAACACACAGGCTGATGAGCTTGCGTTGAAGCTCGGGAATATCGATCTCGCCCATTAATTCAGCCAATGCTCGCGGGTCAACCCCACACATGTCGCTCCAATTCGAATGTGCCGCCATGAGCAGGTCCTCACAAAACGCCTGGACGATCGCATGGAACTCGGCCTTGTCCAGTCCGATCCGTGCATGCACCTCCAGCCGATCAAAGGTATCGAGTTCCTTCTTGCACATGCCCCCATCAGCAAGCATGGCAAGCGCAACAATGCGCGCGCAGGCCTGCGGGCTGTTACGCGGATAAGTTCTCATGGGCAAGTACTTTCTGTATTTGGGTAGGCGACGCTCAGTCAAAAATCTCACTGAGCCACGACTTCTGCTTGCGCGGATAAGCGCGCTGGCGCTGCCGGTAGTCGGAATCGACGAAATCGGGAGGGCTCTGCCGGGGCGCCTGCCTGGCCTGGACTGGCACCGGCTCGGGTGGCGCGGCGGACAGGGTGATCAGCTTGTCGAGTTCACCGCGGTCCAGCCAGACGCCACGACACTGGGGGCAGTAGTCAATCTCCACGCCCTGGCGTTCGGACATCAGCAGGGTGGCATCGGGGCAATGGGGGCATTTCATCAAGGGTTCTCCATCAAGGTTGGAATATCTCCGCAGCCTCAGCGCTGGTAAGCGATGGTTCGCCGGGGCGGGCGCGGCGGCTGCAGTTTGAGCAGCAGGGCCCGCACGGCGCGAGCCAGCGCACTTTGCAGTGCCGAGCCCCAGTCACGGGCGATCGAGGTGATGACCACGGTTCCGGCGCCCTCGGCAGTGAGTTCGACCTCGCAACGTTTGTCGATACCGTTGTGCGCGCCTTGCACATGAGAGAGCCTGACCCGGGCGCGCGGGGCCAGCCAGCCGAGCGGGCGCGTGGTCTGCCGTACCCGGCGCAATGCAAACTCACGAAGCTCCTCCAGCCAGGGCTGACGGGATTCGAAAATAACCTGCATGTCGATCTCCTTTGCTTTGGAAGTTTCGACCATACCGCTGGCAGAATTTCTTTAAAAGCAGATAATCATTGAAATAAACTTCTGAATAACCGAACAATGAGCAAGGACTTCAGCTACCGGCACCTGTACTATTTCTGGGTTGTCGCCAAGGAAGGCGGCATGGCCCGCGCGGCCGACCGGCTGGGCATGGCCGTGCAGACCGTGAGCACCCAGGTTCGTGAGCTGGAGCGCTCGCTGGGCTACGTCCTGCTCAAGCCGGCCGGGCGCGGCGTTGCGTTGACGGAAGCGGGTATCGCGGCCATGCGGCAGGCCGAACAGATCTTCCAGCTCGGTGAACAACTGCCGGCGGCGCTGCGTGACGCGGTCGGCTCACCCGCCGTGCGGCTGGTCGTCGGCATTTCCGATGGACTGCCGAAGCTGGCGGTTCGGCACCTGATGCAGCCGGTGATGCAGGCGCCGAACCTGCGGCTGCTGTGTCACGTGGACGAGTTTCCGGATCTGCTGGGCGATCTGGCCCTGCACCGGCTCGATGTGGTTCTGGCCGACCGGGCCGCGCCGCCCAACCCCAACCTCAAGGTCTACAGCCACCCGCTGGGATCATCGACACTGGCCTGGTTTGCGTCAGCCTCGCTGTCCGCGGCAGCCCGGCGCGGCTTTCCCCAATCGTTGGCCAAGGTTCCCGTGCTGCTGCCCACCAACCATGCCGCGGTACGGCCGCGGATCGACCAGTGGTTCGAGCGCATGGCCATCAAACCCCACGTGGTGGGGGAATTCGAGGACAGTGCCCTGCTCAAGACGTTCGGCGCGGCGGGCATGGGCGTTTTTCCGATGGCCGAACTGGTCCACGACGAGCTGACAGCCCAATACGGCGTGAAGCAGGTGGGCCGCTGCGAGTCTGTCGAAGAGCACTTCTTTGCGATCGGAGCGCACAAGAAGGTGCTGCATCCACTGGTGCAGAAACTGCTGCCGCCTCAGCGGTAACTCGCAGCGCACGGCAGCAAGCCGGGAACAGCCCGGCGCCCTGCGGGCCTCAGCCCTGCATCGAGCTCCAGAGCCGCGCCGGGGAGATTGGCATCTGCAGCGTCCTGGCCTGGTCGGCCAGACCGCGGCGGCCCAGCGCGTCAGCCACGGCATTGACCACCGTGGGGCCGGCCCCAATGGTGCCGAGCTCACCCACACCCTTGACACCCAGCGGGTTGTTCAGGCAGGGCGTGGACTCGTCCATCTCGGTTCTGAAGTCAGGCGCGGTGTCGGCACGCGGCGCGGCGTAGTCCATCAGGCTACCGGTCACGGGCTGGCCGGTCTCGCGGTCGTAGACCATGCGCTCGCACAGCGCCTGGCCGATGCCCTGTACGGCGCCGCCGTCGAGCTGGCCGCGCACGATCAGGGGGTTGACAACGCGGCCGACGTCGTTGACCGAGGCGTAGGCCACCACCGCCACCTGGCCGGTCTGCGGGTCGATCTCGACCTCGCTGATGTGGCAGCCGTTGGGCCAGGTCGGCCCGGCCACCTTGGTGGTGGAGTCCACAAAAATCTGCCGGTCGCCCTGGCGCGCAGCCAGATCGAACAGGCCGATGCGCAGGTCGGTGCCGGCCACGGTGAAGTCGCCGCCGGCATAGATCACGTCCTCTGCGGCGGCCTCAAACTCCCTGGCTGCCAGCTGTTTGCCCAGCGCGATCGCCTTGTCGGCACCGGCGCGCACCGCCGATCCGCCGGTGAACAGAGAACGTGAGCCGGCGCTGCCAAAACCGTTGCCGCGGTCGGTGTCGCCCATCACCACACGCACCTGCTCAGCAGGCACGCCAAAGGCATCCACCACCAGCTGGGTCAGCGTGGTGGCAATGCCCTGCCCCATCGCGTTGACAGCGGTGAAGACTTCGATCATGCCGTCAGCCTGTACCGCAACGGTGACAGTTTCTTCCAGCGCGTTGCCGCCCGTCCATTCGAGAAAGGTGGCAATGCCGAGACCGCGCAGCAGGCCGCGCGAGGCCGACCCGGCCGCCCGCGCGTCAAAGCCTTTCCAGTCGGCCAGCACCAGCGCCTGGTCCATCACCGACTCAAAGTTTCCGGTGTCGTAGACCTGACCCATGGGGTTTTTGTAGGGCATCTGCGCGGGCTGGATGAAGTTGCGCCGGCGCAGTTCGACGCGGTCGATGCCGGTCTGGCGCGCCGCCTCGTCCATCAGCCGCTCCATCGTGAAAATGGCCTCTGGCCGGCCCGCGCCGCGGTAGGCGCTGGTGGGCGCGGTGTTGGTCAGCACGGCGCTGAAATGAAAGTCGATGGTCTGGATGTCGTAGACGCTGGTCTGCACCCAGGGACCGATCAGCAGCTGGATGGCCACGCCCGCGCCGGTGGCGTAGGCCCCCACGTTGGCCAGCGAGGCCAGGCGCAGGGCGAGTATTTTTCCGTTCTCGTCAAGCGCGAGTTCGGCATGGCTCTGCACGTCGCGGCCGTGGTAGGCCGAGATGAATTCCTCGCTGCGCTCGGCCACCCATTTGACCGGGCGCTCCAAGGCCCGAGCGCAATATGCGGCAGCAATGTCTTCGGGGTAGACGCCGGTCTTCATGCCGAAGCCGCCGCCCACATCGCCGACCACCACACGCACCTGTTCCTGCGCCATACCCAGAGCGTCACACACCGAGTTGCGCACGCCCGTGGGCATCTGCGTGCTCATGCGTATCGTCAGGCGCTGCGAGGTTTTGTCGAACGCCGCCAGCACCGAACGCGGCTCCAGGCTCAGCGCGTGCAGGCGCTGGTTGACGATGTCCAGCGCCACCACGTGGCGTGCCCCGGCAAAAGCCGCAGCGGTGGCCTCCACGCTGCCATAACGCGTTTCGCAGGCGATGTTGTCGGGGGCTTCAGGCGCGAGCGCCGGGGCGCCCGGTGCAGTGGCGTCGTTCATGTCCACCACCATCGGCAGCTCGTCGTAGTCCACCATCACGGCTTCGGCCGCATCGCGCGCCTGCTGCAGGGTGAGCGCGACCACGGCGGCGACCGCCTCGCCGACAAAACGGACCCGTTCATGGGCCAGCACGCGACGCACCGGCGACACCCCAGGCGATCCGTCGGCCCTTGGGAAGCCGCTGGAGCCGGGAATCGGCTTGACCCCGTCGGCCACCAGGTCTGCGCCGGTCACGATCTTCAACACGCCCGGCATGGCCAGCGCAGCGGCGCTGTCCACCGCCACGATGCGCGCGTGCGGGTACGGTGAACGCACAAAGAACAGGGCCACCTGCTCCGGCTGCGTCACGTCGTCGGTGAACTGGCCGGCACCGGCCAGCAGGGCGTCGTCTTCGAGGCGGCGCACGGCCTGTCCGCTGCCAAAACGGGTCGGTTGAAGGTCTGCTGCGGGAGTAATGGACACAAAAGGCTCCTGGAAATGGCGAAGTCGGCCCGCGCGCATGCTGGAGCGTGGGCAGGCCAATGGCAAACAGCCACTATAAATCCATTGCTGCGATCCGTCCGGCGGCATGCCGGCAAGCCCCTGAGCTCACCCTGCCCTCCGCATTTGCCCGACAATCAGGCCATGCCACTACCTCCTCCTCCCATCCGCAGGCACAGCAACAAGGCCAACAACGAACTATTGGTCAAGGGACTCCTGTGCGCCCTGATCGGCCTGGCCGTGCTGGTGTCGCCGTATTTCATCACCTCGCCAGGCATGCAGGGCATTGTGGCCAAGGCCTCTCTGGTGGGCTGGTTTGCGCTGGTGCTGGGCCTCGGTTTTATCGTCGCGTATGTGCGCCGGCGGCTCGCCGGCCAGACCGGCCCGTCGGGACCGCTGTAATTTCCCGGAATCTCGCTGCGCCGCAAGCGCTACTATTTTTGTAGCTTCAAGCGCACGCGTGGCAAGAGGTTGGCGACTGCTGGGGCATAGAAGTCTGGCCAGCCGGCCAGA
Organism: Polaromonas sp.; assembly: GCF_029945895.1. Taxonomy (GTDB): domain Bacteria; phylum Pseudomonadota; class Gammaproteobacteria; order Burkholderiales; family Burkholderiaceae_C; genus Polaromonas. Next base: position 40,219 of record NZ_JAQSDL010000085.1, read on the forward strand.
GCGTCAAACCGCGCAAGCGCTCTCATGATCCGTTGGGTCCTTGAAGGGTTCTGTCCTACACCTGTGCAGTGCAATCGACTGCGTCGGGCCCGCGATCATCGAGCGAGACTTGTGACGTGACACCCGTGAACCTCGCCAACCACCCACTCAAGGGACCCGGCCCCTCCTCCCCATCCCAGCGCCCCGCAGCGTTGAAGGCCTACATCGTGGAGGACAACGCAGTGATCCGGGACAACCTCGTCGAAACACTGACCGAGCTGGCTGGCGTGCAGACCGTGGGCTACGCGGAAACAGAACAAGGCGCCTGCACCTGGCTGGCCCTTCACCCGCGTGACTGGCAACTGCTGGTGGTGGACCTGTTCCTTCAACAGGGCAGCGGGCTGGGCGTGCTCAAGGGCTGCAGGCAGCGCTCGCGTCAGCAACGCGTGGTGGTGCTGTCCAACTACGCCACGGATGACATCCGCCAGCGCTGCCTGGCGTGCGGTGCTGATGCGGTTTTCGACAAGTCCACCGAACTCGACCAGTTCCTGGCCTACTGCACGCGCCCGCACTGACGCATTTGATCACCGGGAAGATGTTGCGCGGCACCACAGAAGGCATGTGGTCGGGCTTTGAACGCAAAGACCGCCAGCGGTGCCGCCAGCCGGTCTGCGACGTTTTCAGTCCTCGCGCGGAGGACGCGGGATTTTCTTGAAACGCACCAGGCGGTCGGTTTCTATCCGGTCCTTCTTGACCTGCCGTTCGGCATCGAGCAACTGCCCGGCCGCCAGCCACTGGGCGAACTCTTCGGGCGTCTCCAGCGTGACGCGGCCCAGGGTGGCGGCGCGGAATTCGTAAATCACGATCTCCGCGGCCTTCTGCAGATTCACCCGGCCTTTGCTCAACACCGCACCGCGCTTGCGGCCGATCTCTTCGAGCAGTTGCTCGTCGGTGATGCCGGGCGTCAGCTTGAGCTTGTAGCGCGCCTCCAGCAGGGCCGGGTAGGCCTGGATCAGGTAGTCCAGCAGCTCCAGCGCGACCTCTTCCTCGTTGAAGGCGTTGCGGCCGATGGCGCCGCTGGCGGCCAGGTTGTAGCCGCTTTTGGCGACGATGATGCGCGGCCAGAGCATGCCGGGCGTGTCCCACAGGTAAAAACCGTCGGCCAGCACGATGCGCTGCTCGAGCTTGGTGATGCCGGCCTCGTCGCCGGTCTTGGTGGCGCGTTTGCCGGTCAGGGTGTTGATCAGTGTGGACTTGCCGACGTTGGGAATGCCGCAGATCAGCACCCGCATCGGCTTGACCATGCTGCCGCGCGTGGGCGCCAGCGCGTGGCAGGCGTCGATCAGGCGGCGCGCCGGCGTGGTTTCGCTGGCGTCGAGCGCAATCGCGCTGGTACCGGGCAGGCTGTTGTAGTGCGCGAGCCAGAGCAGTGTGCGCGCCGGGTCGGCCAGGTCCTGCTTGTTGAGCACCTTGAGCGCCGGCTTGGCGCCTGTCAGTTCGGCCAGCATGGGGTTGGCGCTGGAGCCGGGCAGGCGCGCGTCCAGCAATTCGATGACCACATCAATTTCCTTGATGCGCTCACTGATCGCCTTCTTGGTCAGGTGCATGTGACCGGGGAACCACTGGATAGCCATTGTCTGAATACTCTTTCGTGTCGTTCGTCGGCCGCCGCAGCCCGACGCAGCCGGCCAGCAGGGATTGTGACCGACCCGGGCGATCAACCCTGACAGGCCAACCTTCCCCTGGCCTACGGGGCGCCCGGCCCAGGCGCAGGACAATGACCTTCAGGCCGCGACATCTCGGCCTGCCCCCATTTTCACCGCGCAGCCCCGGCCGCGCTTTCAAGGAGTACCCATGAAGATTCTGATGGTTTTGACCTCACACGACCAGCTCGGCGATACCGGCAAAAAAACCGGCTTCTGGCTGGAAGAATTTGCAGCGCCCTACTACGTCTTCAAGGACGCAGGTGCCGACATCACGCTGGCCTCACCGCAAGGCGGGCAGCCGCCGCTGGACCCGAAGAGCGATGCCCCGGACGCGCAGACCGACGCCACGCGCCGCTTCAAGGACGACAGCCAGGCGCAGCAGGCGCTGGCGCACACCGTCCAGCTGGCCGGCCTGAAGGATGCGGACTTTGACGCCGTGTTTTACCCCGGCGGCCACGGCCCGTTGTGGGACCTGGCCGAAGACAGGGATTCCATCGGGCTGATTGAGCGCATGTTCGCCGCCGGCAAGCCCGTGGCGGCAGTCTGCCACGCGCCCGGTGTGTTGCGCCACGTGAAAGCCGCCAGCGGGGCACCGCTGGTTGAAGGCAAAAAAGTCGCTGGTTTCACCAACACCGAGGAAGCGGCGGCGCAGCTCACGGATGTGGTGCCCTTTCTGGTCGAAGACATGCTGCGCGACAACGGCGGCAACTACAGCAAGGGCGCCGACTGGCAGTCTTATGTGGTGACCGACGCCAACCTGATCACCGGACAGAACCCGGCTTCTTCCGAAGCGGCGGCCCATGAGCTGCTGCGTCAACTGGCCCCCCAGCCGGCCTGAGCCAAGCAGCCCGCATTAGCCGGCGCTGGAACAGGCGCCGGCTACAGGGCGACCGCGGCCGCGCGGCTGGACACACCCAGCCGTTCAGATGACACGTACTGCTGGCGGTAGATCTCGAACGGCATGGTGTCGGTCGCTTCTATTTTTTTCTGTTCAGCGACGGACTGGCGCGATAGGGCCTCGAATGCGGTCTGCTGCCCGGCAGAAAACGGCAGGTCGAGCAGTGCCTCCCTGGTGAGGGCGGAGCGGGCGCGGACAAACGACACGAAAGAGTTCTCGTGGCCCTTTTGCATGGCGGCCAGCACCCGGGCCGACGGCAGGGTGGCGGGATCGAGCAGCGCCGCCTCGGCAGCATGCAGGGTGGCGCTGTACTGCGTGCCCCCATTGGCCGCGTCCAACGCGGCGGCAATCGGTGCGCATTGCGCCACCACCTCGGCACCCCAACCAGTCAGCGACACCTCGCGCCCGCCGCGCTTGAGCAGCAGGCCCGCCTGGCGCCCGCGCGCCGCCGTGTGGTGCTGGTTGTGCTTGAGCTCGGCGATCTCCTGCGGGGTGTCGGGCGGACTGTCACTGAGCAGGCAGTGCAGCAGGAACACATCGAGAAAACGCATGGTCTGGGCGTTGATGCCGACCGGCTCGAACGGGTCCAGGTCCATCAGCCGCACTTCGATGTATTCGACGCCGCGCTCGCGCAAGGCATGCAGCGGGCGTTCGCCGGGGAAAATCACGCGTTTGGGCCGGATGGTGCCGTAAAACTCGTTCTCAATCTGCAGCAAGGTGGTGGCCAGCTGGTTGTAGTCGCCGCCAGGGTTCTGGATGCCCACCGCTTCATAGGCCGGGTAAGGCCGCGTCAACGCGTCCTGAAGCGATGCGCCGTAACCTTCCAGGCTGTTGTAACTGACAGCCAGCGAGGCCTGCGCATCGCTCTGGTAGCCCAAGCGCCCCATGCGCAGCGAGGTGCCGTGCGGCATGTACATGGTGCTGCTCGACAGTTGCTGCAGCTCGTGCTGGCGCCCGGCCACAAAGGTCGAACAAACGGCTGGCGAGGCGCCGAACAGGTAGAGCAGCAAAAACGCATGACGGCGGAAATTGCGGATCAGCGAAAAGTACTGCTCGCTCGTCACCTCGGGCAGCGACCAGTTGTAGTGGATGCCAGAGATGGTCTGCATGCGCCGCCCGTAACGGTGCGACAGGCCCATGCGGTAGACACTTTTGGCGCGCCCGACGTTGGACGAACCGAAACGTGCGATCGGGATGGTCTCGTCGGTCGGCAGGCCGCAGGGCATGCTCGAGACCCAGAGCATCTCGTCGCCGACCGCCTGCATGGCGCGGTAGGTGAACTGGTGAATCTGCGTGAGTTCGCGCAGCGCGGCGTCGGCCCCGTCCCCCAGACCTTTGTGTGCGGCGGTGACGAGTTCGACCTGGGACTCGCTGAAGTCGGTGGTGATGCAGGGATGCGTCAGGGCCGAGCCGAGTGCCGCCGGGTGCGGCGTCAGGGCCAGCGCGCCGCCGGGCTGGGCGCGCAGGCTTTCCTTCTCGATGCCGCGACGCATGCCTTTCAGCCTGGCAGGGCCGAGCGCCTGGAGGCGGTCGCCCATGAGCGCGGCGGATCGCGCATGCGAGCTGTTCATAAAGTCTTCCCTCTGTATCTTTCGTGGCGTGCAAGGTATCACAGGCCGGGGTTGTTTGCAGGCCAGGCGGAGCGGCGCCCGACCGCACGGTGCCGGCCAGCGCGGTCCGCTGTGGCCTGCGCGTGCGAGTCACTATCTTTTTGATAGCTTCTTGCGCCCGCCCTGATTGGGCCAGCGCATGATTTCACTTGAAAAGACAGCCGTCCGCGGCAGCCGGACCGGAAACCCGGCACGGCAGCGTGACGGGAAAGCCCTTACGGCTGCCGGATTTCGCTCGAGAAGCTAGCACCAGACAGTACGCGCAGCAGCCACCGGTTCATGTCGGCGATCTCTTCCATGCAGACCGAATGTTCCATGTCGTATTCGTGCCAGTCCACCGGGTAACCCAAGGCCGCCAGTGCGTCGCGCGTCCCGGTGGCCGCAGCCAGCGGCACCACGCCATCACGCTTGCCATGCGCCAGGAAAATCGGCAGACCTTCATTGGCCCCGCTGCGCTCTGCCGCCACAGTATGCGCCAGCGGCAGGTAGCCCGACAGGCCCATGATGCCGGCCAGGCGTTCGGGATAACGCAGGCCGGTCATCAACGCCATCGCGCAACCCTGGGAAAACCCAGCCACCACGATGCGGCCGGCAGGAATGCCGCGCGAGGTTTCGCGCTCTATCAGCGTGTTGATGGCGGCCTGGGTCTGGCGCATGCCGGTTTCGTCCTGGCCCGCTGTCAGGTTGGCACCCAGGATGTCGTACCAGGCCGGCATCTGGTAGCCGCCGTTGATGGTGACGGGAATCACCGGCGCGTGGGGAAACAGAAAACGCACGGGTCCCACGCTGGAAAGATCGAGCTGCTCGGCCACGGGTACAAAATCGCGGCCATCGGCGCCCAGGCCATGCATGATCAGGATGGTGGCGACAGGCTGCTCGCCGGTCTGGGCTTCGGTAACTTCAAGAGACATGGGTGAACCTGACGGTGGCGAGGGCGGAAGGGGTGGCTGCCGCACGGAGGTTCATGCGGCAGGTTCAAAGAGGTGATTTTAGGACCTCTGCGGGCAAGTGCGCTTGTGCCCGGACCGGTGTTTTTGCTAGCATTTTTCAGTCAGCATTTTCTGACGCGTACTGAACATGGGAGATCGCCATGAAACTCATCCTTGCTGCCGCGGCCCTGGCCGCATCCTCACTCGCCCTGGCCCACAACTGCCCCAACGAGATGAAGGCCATAGACGCCAGACTTGCCAGCAACCCCAAGCTGCCCGCCGCCGACATGGTCAAGGTCAAGTCCCTGCGTGCCGAAGGAGAGACCTTTCACAAGGCCGGCAAACACGACGAATCGATGAAAGCCCTGGGCGACGCCAAAAAACTGCTGGGTCTGTGAACCTGCGCTGTCAGCGCCTGAGCGCGGCCAGCCGCGCTGACAGACCGGCCTGCATGTTGAGCTCGTCGTACCAGAGGCGGTAGCCTGCGTCGCTGGGGTGCAGACCGTCCCTGGCGTTGAGCTCGTCAGGGCGCTGCGCAAACGGATCATCGGCCTTGTCCTTGAACAGGTTCACATACACAGCGCCGTTGTCCGTGGCCGCCTGCCGCACAAAGCGGTGCAGCGTCTCCGAGCGGCGCGTCATGAGCCAGGACCAGGGCGCAAAGAAAAACGGCGCGCTGCCGACATTGCCCGAAGGCATGAACACCACCAGCCGGGCGCGCACGCGCGCCAGTTCTGCGGCGCGGGCGATGTCATTCTCCAGCTGCGCATCGCCGGTGAAGCGGATCACATCGTTGCCGCCGCCGAGGACGAGGATGGCGTCGAAGCGTTGCTGGCCTTCCAGCTGGGCAGCGATGTCGGCAAACCGCGCGCCGTCGCGCGCACGGTTGACGATGGTCAGTTGGGGATGGTCGCGTGCGATCAGGCCGGCGATGCTGGTGGCCGGCGACGAAGCGCCCGTTCCCACTGCCGTGCTGTCGCCCACCACCAGCAGGCTGGATGTGGCCGGGGCGGGCGAGGCTTCAAAAGGCTCGCTTTGCCGCGCCAGGGACACCGATTGCCCGATGCGCCAGGCGGCGCAGCCGGTGGTGGCCAGCACGGCCAGCGCCGCCAGCACACCAAGCGCACCCAACATGTGAGGCCGGCGCGTCGCCATCAGGCGCCCCGGTTCAGCCAGGTGATGCTGAGCTGCAGCACCGTCGCGAAGAGAACCCACAGCAGGTAAGGGATGTTGACCCAGACCACCCAGCGCGCCCGCAACCGGATGGCTGCCATGGCCCACACCAGGGTGGCCAGCACCAGCAGGATGTCGAAGCTGGCCAACGCATTGTTTTTCAGGCCGAACTGGATAGGCGTGTAGGCCAGGTTGAACAGCAGGTTCAGAACGAAAGGCAGCAGCACGCGAAACGGCAGGCGGCGCTTGAGGTATTGCAACAGGACAAAACCGAAGCTGATGGCAATCACGACGTAAAGAGCCGTCCACACCGGGCCGAACACCGATGCCGGTGGCGCAAAAAAGGGCTTGCTCAACTGGGCGTACCAGGCGGCGCTGCTGCTGCTGTCCATGAAAATCCTTCGGGGAATTGGCGCTGAAATCGCGAGGAGGTGTTCTTTCTGTTTTAGCACCCGCCGGGCGATGGCAGCGACACCCGAGGCTGATCCTCAGGTAGGACGTGGCCGCTTCAGGCGGGCGGTGGGCGCGTCCGACACGGCAACCATGGCAGGCCGACCGGCCTGGGGCCCGATTTCCCCACCCATCAAGGCATCTTCTTCCCCTGCCCGCCCCGCCGCGGCCCGGGCGTTTTTTCCGGGGGAAGAGTCACCACGTTGCGGCCGCCCCTGGACAGGCGGAACCACCGCCCGGGCCGCAGGCTTGACTTGACTTGCCAGTTGAACGACCATCCATCGACAAGCCGGCACCGAACGGCCAGAGCGCTCTGGCCGGGACCGGCGGTGAAGGGTTGACCACATGAGACAAGTGTTTGAGCGACTGCTGGGGCTGAGGGCCAAGGCCGGCGGCCATACAGATTCCGGACTGAAACCGGCTTCCCGTCCGTCGGTGGCAGCCAACCGGGACAGCCAGCACACCATCGAGGACAACTCCGACAACGGCACCCGCCGCCAGCTTGTGCAGATGCTGCTGCGCGACTGCCTGCGCAGGCACGGCATTGCAACCGACTGGGTGGAATGCCAGATGCTGGTGGTCAACAGCCGCAGCCGCGGCCCGGGCATGTACGTTCGGCTGGTGCTGCGCCAGTGGGACGCGCGCCTGATGACCTACGCCTTCGCTTTCCAGAATGAATTGCTCGCCGCGATCACCCAGTTCGAGCCGCAGTCCTCCACCTGGCTGCACGGTATTTCCTGGGAGTTCAAGGTCGGGAACAGCTGCCCCTACCCCGACATGCCCGACCCGGCCATCTGGGCTGCGCCAGCCCGTGCTGGCGCAGCCGTTGAAGTGCCTGCTGCGGTCCCTGCGCCCGTGCCTGCTGCCGCTGCCGTCGTGGCGGCAGCAGCCGCAGACGTCGAAGATGACGTGATGCGCGACCTGAAGGACCTGCAAAACATGTTTGCCGCGCGCGATGCCAGCATCGACCAGGAAGCGGCATCGGGCGTCCACGCCGACTTCCAGCCGACCCAGCCCTCCGGGCTGCCGTGACACTTGTTCCCGGTAGCGCCGCCAGGCCTGCCCCGCCACCCCGGAAACAGGGCCCGGCCTGAGGCCTCTTGCCACCCGTAGCCCCGATGCGCCCCACCCCCGCCACGCCCGCCGCACCCGCTTCACACCTTCCCTCCGCACTGGCCGACTCGCGTTACGCCGTGCTTCGGCTGATGGTCACGCTGGCCCTGATGACCGTCGGCGCCAGCGGCATGTATGTGGTGGCGGTGGTCATGCCGGCGGTTCAAGCCGAATTTGGCGTGGCGCGCGCCGACGCTTCGCTGCCCTACACCTTGCTGATGATCGGCTTCGGAATTGGCGGCATGCTGATGGGCCGCCTCGCCGACCGCTTCGGCGTGATGGTGCCGCTGCTGGTGGGGGCCGTCAGCCTGGGCCTGGGTTATGCCGCTGCGGCCATGGCCGGCAGCATCTGGACCTTCACGCTGGCGCATGGCTTCCTGATCGGCCTGTTTGGCAGTTCCGCGACCTTTGCGCCGCTGCTGGCCGATACTTCCTTGTGGTTTGTGCGCCGCCGCGGCATTGCCGTTGCCGTGTGCGCCAGCGGCAACTACATTGGCGGCGCCATCTGGCCGCCCGTCGTGCAGCACTTTGTGGCGACCGAGGGCTGGCGCCACACTTACCTCGCCCTGGGCCTTTTCTCCTTCGTCACCATGACGGCACTGGCCCTGCTGATGCGCAGGCGTCCGCCGGTGGCCGTCGCAGCGGCGACGCGCCAGAACCTTTCGGCCACCCCCAGCGACCTGCCCTTCGGCCTGTCACCCGGCAAGGCTCAAACCCTGCTGTGTGTGGCCGGTGTGGCCTGCTGCGTGGCCATGGCGATGCCGCAGGTGCACATTGTTTCCTATTGCACCGATCTGGGTTACGGCGCGGCGCGCGGTGCCGAAATGCTCTCGCTGATGCTGGCCTGCGGCGTGGTCAGCCGTCTGGTGTCAGGACTGGTCTGCGACCGCATTGGCGGCCTGCGTACGCTGCTGCTGGGCTCGGCCCTGCAGGGCCTCGCGCTGCTGCTGTTCCTGCCCTTCGACGGGCTGGTGTCGCTGTACCTGATCGCGGCGCTGTTCGGCCTGTTCCAGGGCGGCATCGTGCCGTCGTACGCCATCATCGTGCGCGAGTACTTCCTGCCGGCCGAGGCCGGTGCGCGGGTCGGCACGGTGATCATGGCCACCATGGTCGGCATGGCGCTGGGCGGCTGGATGTCGGGCAAGGTGTTTGACCTGACCGGCTCCTACCACGCGGCCTTCATCAACGGCATCGCCTGGAACCTGCTGAACTTCGGCATTGTGCTGTTCCTGCTCTACCGCGTACGTGGTCACCGGGCGGCGGCGCAGGCCGCCTGAGCCCCGGTCTTCCGGTCCGTGCGGGTTTTTGCATCAAAAATACCTCCAGCCCTTACTGCATATGCGCAACCAGCTATATATTTCATAGCAACTAACATGCAGATCCTGTCTGGCCAGCGCATCGGCTGACACCACAACCGGCCACCCGCCTGCGCCAGGGGCCGGCGGAGGGGCGCAACATAGGCCTTTTGAAAGGCCCGCGCATGAACACCGCCCTGAAATACGCCCTCGCCGCCCTGCTGCCTGCCCTGTCTGGCGGCCAGGCGCTGGCTTGCTACACCGTCTACAACCGCGCCAACCAGGTGATCTACCATGCCGCGCAGGCCCCGGTGGACATGCGTTACCAGTTGCACGAGACCCTGCCCGCGGTCTTTTCCGATGGACACATGGTGTTTTCCATCACCGACACTTCTTGCCCGCCGGTCAACCTGACGCGCAGCAATATCCGGGATTCGGCGGGAGGCAGGGTGGCTTATGCCGCGGGGCCGGGAGAAGCGATCATGCAGGACCCGAGGGCCCGCCCTTACCGGGTGCCCCGGAACTAGGCCTCAGCCGGCCCGGGCCTCAGCCTTCCAAGCGGCTTCCCCCGAAGCGATCCGGGAGACGGGAACAGCACTTTCACCCAGGGAAGGGCAAGCAGTGTGGATTGACGCGCCCATCAACGGGCGTCACGGCAACGTGTCAGGCGTCGCCGCCGGCGCTGCGCAACACCTCTGGTTTACAGGGGCCGCGACGCTGGGGCTTTGGCGCCGAACACGGACTGCAGGGACCGCGTTTCAGGCAGGACGTACACCACCCCGGGGCTGGCGCCCAGAGCCGGTTTGAGCACCGTGTCGTAAAAAATGGCCGGCAAATTGATGCAGCCGAAAGAAATGCGGTTGTCGTCCGGCGTCGCTGACGCGAGCCGCTCCAGCCGGCGTTCCTTCTTGTTGTTTGCACGCACGCGGTGCATGGAAACGGCAGCTTCATAGTCCACCCAGACGATGTCCTCGCCTGACATGTTCACCCCGGGGCTGGATTCAAAACGTCCGGCTGGCGTGGTGCGCTCGTGCGGACGGATCGCTGACATCGGACGCTCGCCGATTCCCGGCACGGAATCGTCACCCTTGGCGGATCCCAACAGAGCCGCACTGGCGCCCCTGAGTTTTCCATTGGGATGAAAGACGAAAAGTTTGGCGTGTTGCTTGTCAAGAATCACAAAAGGCATGCCTGCGTGATTACCTGACGCCATCACCCAGTTTGCCATCTGGCGCACCACCGGTGCGGCCGGTTCAGACGCCAGATCGGCCGCTTGCGCCGACTCTGTCACGGCCGGGAAGGAAGCGTTCGGACTGTCTTTTGCCGTCACCTGACCAGGCAGACACAAGGTCACGAGCGCGAAAAAAAGGCCCGCGCCCTGGAGGGCGGCGTCGGTTCGGAAAGAGAGCGTGCGGTTCATGCCGGAAAGATAGCAGATCAAGAGTGATTGTCTGGGTGTGGCTCCACAAATCCGGGCGGAGCCCACCCGGATCTGCGCAGAAACCCGCACCAGAAAGTCGATTTAGTTGCGGTCAGCGCGCGGCTTGCGGGCCACGGTGGTGCGCTGGACAGGGGGGGTTGTGTCGGCTTGCATGGTGGTGGTGGTGCCCATGGTCGCGCCGGTGCTGGCTGCAGGCTGAGCCTGGACCTGCGGCTGAGCCTTCGCAGCAGGAGCGGTCGGGATTTTCATCTGGGCAGCACCTTGCTTGTTGGTCTCGCCCGGAGCGCCAGGCATGGTGCCCGACGGTGCCGATGTCTGTGCATAAGCCAGACCGCCAGCGGCGACCAGTGCGAGAGCCGTAACGGCGGAGGTGAGGGTGCGGTTGAAATTCATGGGGAGTTCCTTGAGACAAAAATCCGGTGAGGGACCTGGGTGGACGCCGACCGGTTGGCCGACTGCGAGTCAGCTTAATTTGCCCCGTCTGATGCCACGGTGAGCAGCCGTCGCGTGTGGCTGTAGGACAGCCCGGCAGCACGGCGTCGGAGCAACGCGTGCTGACCCGCGCGCGCCCTGTCAGGGCGGGCCGCAGCTCGTGCGAAGGAAACGACTGACACGCGTTGTCAGCACTGGCCTGCATTCGCGTCTGCGTCAAGCTCAAACACTGAAGACGTGCCAGCCGGGCTCCGCGCTACAAAGACAGGTATCGGACTTCCGCCCCTCGGTGAAACGTCTGAACATTGCCCAGCGGACCCGGCTGCATTTTTGTCCTGCGTCTAGTCGGACAGACTGCCGGCCATGGCCTTGCCGACCTCATTGCTGCCTTGCGCAGCGCCGCTTTGCGGCACCATCTCGCCGGCGCGTTCCGTCACTTCGGCCAGTCGCGCGGTCAGCGCCTCCGGCACCTGCTCGCCCTTGCCCAGATACACCCCCTGCGTCAGCGTGATGTTGGCCGCCTCGAAGGTGCCGGCGCCCGCGCAAAGAATGGTGCGTGTCGGCGCCTCGTGGGACGCCAGCACCAGCATGGCCGGCACCACGGCTTCGGGTTGCAGTGCCTGGAGCACCTCCTCGGGCATCAGCCCTTCCGTCATGCGCGTGGCAGCCGTCGGCGCCAGGCAGTTGACGCGGATGTCGTTTTTCGCACCCTCGATGGCCAACGTCTGCATCAGCCCGACCAGCGCCATCTTGGCCGCGCCGTAGTTCGACTGGCCGAAGTTGCCATACAGGCCTGACGACGAGGTAGTCATCACGATGCGGCCGTATTTCTGGGCCGCCATGATGTCCCACACGGCTTTGGTGCAATGTACGGCGCCCATCAGGTGCACATTCATGACCAGCGCGAAGTCGGCCAGGTCCATCTTGGCAAAACTCTTGTCACGCAGGATGCCGGCGTTGTTGACAAGGATGTCCACCCGGCCCCAGGCATCCATGGCCTGCTGCACCATGGCCTGCACCGCCGCAAAGTCGGTCACCGAGGCGCCGTTGGCGATTGCTTCACCGCCGGCCGCCCGGATCTCGGCCACCACCGCGTCGGCGGCGCTGACCGATCCGCCCGAGCCGTCGCGCGCGCCGCCCAGGTCATTGACCAGCACCTTTGCGCCGCGCCTGGCCAGGGCCAGTGCATGTTGCCGGCCCAGCCCGCCGCCTGCGCCTGTGACGATGGCCACCCGGCCCTTGAAATCAATCCCCATTTGCTTGTCCTTGTCGTGTTGGTGATGCCTGGTCCGAGGCAAGTCTGATAGCCTAGGCTGTACTGTAATGGACCGCCCCGCCTCCCCCTGAAAGCCACCATGGAACTCAACCTCGAAACCGTCACCACCCCGCCGCGTCCGGCAGCCACCGTGGTACTGCTGCGTGATGCGCCCGCGGGCCTGCAGGTGTTCCTCATGAAGCGCCATGGCCTGTCCGACGTACTGGGCGGCGCCTATGTGTTTCCCGGCGGCAAGATCGATGCTGCCGACGCCGAACTGGACATGGCCGCCCACCTGGACCAGCCGCTGGAGGTGCTGCATGCCGGGCTGAGCGAGCCTGGCATCGACCTGCGCACAGCCGGCGCCGTGTACGTGGCGGCGCTGCGAGAGGCGTTTGAAGAGTCGGGCGTGCTGTTCGCGCAGGGCCACCCGGGGCAAGCCCTGCCCGGCCTGGCCGACCAGGCGGCCGCGTTGCTGCGCGAAGGCCACGGCTTCAATGCCGTGCTGGCCCGCATGGCCTTGCGCCTGCAGACGCTCAACGTGGTGCCCTGGTCACGCTGGATCACCCCCGTCACCCCCTCGGTGACCAACAAGCGTTTCGACACGCGTTTTTTCGTGGCAGCGGTGCCCGGCGGTCAGGTAGCCAGCCACGACAATTTCGAGACCACAGAGAGCATCTGGCTGAGCCCGCGCCATGCGCTGCAGCAGTACTGGGACCGGCAGATCGAGCTGGCGCCGCCGCAGATCATGAGCCTGGCGCATCTGTCGCGCCATGCGGGTGTTGAGAGTGTCCTGGCCGAGGCCCGCGGGCGCCGGCCGCCGGTGATTCAGCCCGAGCCCTTCGACCACGAAGGCAGCCGGGTCATCTGTTATCCCGGCGACACGCGCCATTCAGTGCGCGAGCAGGCCCTGCCCGGCCCCACGCGCCTGAGCTACCGCAACAGGCGGTTCGAACCCGACGCCGGCTTCGAGGCCCTGTTCGGCTAAGGCCCCAGCCAGCCAGACGGTGATGGCGGCCGGCTGGTTGACGGTGCGCAGCGCCTGGAAAGCCCGCTCTGCCTCGGGATAACGGCGGCGCAGAAAATTGAGCCATTGCTTGAGGCGTCCGGCGCGCGAGTGCGCATCCAGCCGGCTGCAGACCAGTTCCCAGAACTGGGCCACCAGCGGCAGCAGCGCGACCCAGGTCAGCCCCGCAACAGCGCCTCCGCAGATGGCCAGCGCCAGACCCGGGTCGGCCACCGCGCCGCGGCCCAGCATCAGCATCTCGCAGCCCGAGGCCTGCCGGCACCGACGCGCATCGTCCACCGTCCAGATCTCGCCGTTGGCCACCACCGGAATGCTGACCGCCGCGCGAATGTCGGCAATGCGTTCCCAATAAGCCGGCGGCCGGTAGGCCTGGGCCTTGGTGCGCGCATGCACCACCAGTTCGTCGGCGCCGTTGTCGGCAATCGCCTGCGCGCAGTCAATCGCCTTGCTGTCGTCATTGAACCCGAGACGCATCTTGGCCGACACCGGCAGGTGCGCCGGCACGGCGCGCCGCACGGCCGCGACGATGGCCGCAATCGTGTCCGGCTCTTCGAGCAGCGCGGCACCGCCGCCGTGGCGGTTGACCACCTTGGCCGGGCAGCCGAAGTTGAGGTCAATGCCGGCCGGCCCCAGCGTGGCGAGCCGGGCGGCGTTTTCAGCCAGGCACACCGGGTCCGATCCCAACAGCTGCGCACGCACCGGCACACCTGCCAGGGTGCGCCCGCCGGTGTGCAACTCGGGCACGATGCGCGTGAAGACGCGCTCGGGCAGCAGTTGGTCGGTGATGCGGATGAATTCGGAAACGCAGCGGTCGATGCCACCGGCCCGCGTCAGGATGTCGCGCAGCACGAAGTCGAGCAGCCCTTCCATGGGGGCGAGCAGAATGGTCATGGCCGGGAGACGGACAGGCAGCGGCAGGCAGACAGAACACGGGCAGGCATCCCGGTGTTTTAACAGATGCGCGGTGACGGCGCCCCGGGCGCAGCGTCTACCCCCACCAGAGGCTTCCATAAGCGGACTCGGCGATCGGGACTGAGCGCTCCCGGGCGAACCGGGTGTCCACCGGCGTGTAACCCGCCTCCCGGATGGCACGACCGAGTACGGACGCATCGGCCTTCGCCGACCCGATCGCAACCCGCTGGGAAGCCAGGTCAATCTCGATCCTTGCCATCTTGTCGGCTGCCTTGACGGCTCGGGTGATGGCGTTGACGCCATGCACGCTGGTCATGTCTTCTACCTGAAATGCGATCATTGATTTCTCCGTTTTCTGATGGCAGTTGCTTGTGGGAAGTCACCCCTGCAAGCGCCGGTCGACCATGAGCCAGGTCAGGCCCAGCCGCCACCCAGGGCGCGTATCAGTCCGACCGTGGCCACATACTGCGCGGCGCGCACCTGCAGTGCCTCGCGCCGGTTGCGCAGTTCGCTGCGCCGGGCATCGAGCAGCTCAAGCTGGCTGACCAGTCCGTTGCGGTAACGCGAGTCCGACAGCACCGTCGCGCGGCTGGCCGAGGCCACAGAGCGCGATTGCGCTTCGGACTGCTCACCGAGCAGGCGCAGGGCCGAGAGCTGGTCTTCCACATCCCTGAAGGCGACCAGGATCTGTTCCCGGTAATTGGCCAGCGCGATATCGAGTCCCGCGTTCGCGTTCTGCACGCCCGCTTCGCGGCGGCCACCGTCAAAAATCGGCAACGACAGCAAGGCGCCCACGCCCCAGGCGCGGGTGGACATCCTGAACAGATCGCCGATCTCGGGCGCCGCGTACCCGCCGGCAGCGGTCAGCGCAAAACTCGGGAACCAGGCGGCCTTGGCCACGCCGGCCCTGGCCTGCGCCGCCTGCATGCTGCTTTGGGCCGCCGCCACATCGGGCCGCCGAGCCAGAACGGTGCTCGGCACACCGGCAGGGATCACCGGCAGCGCGGTGGACCAGTCGGCAGGTTTCACCTCGAAAGTGGAAGCCACGTCACCGACCAGCACGGCCAGCGTGTGTTCGAGCTCGGCGCGGCGCCGGTCCAGCGCCAGCCCTTCCGACTCGGTGGATGCCACCTCGGTGCGCACTCGCGCCACATCGAGCTCGGCGACATCACCCTCCCGCAAGCGCACCTCGGTCAGGCGCAAGGTGTTGCGGTAGGCCTGCAGGGTGTCCCGCACCAGCGTGCGTTCGGCATCAAGCGCGCGCAACTGCAAATAGGTCTGAGCCACATTGGCCTGCACCAGCAGTTGGGTGCTGCGCAGCAGCGCCTCGCGCGATCGGACGTCCTGCGACGCAGCGTCCGTGGCGAGCGACAGCCGGCCGATCAGGTCCACCTCATAAGACAAATTGGCACCCACACTGACCACGGTTTGCGGCCGGTTGCCGGTGGTGCTGTTTTGCTGACGCACCGCTCCCGCGCCGAGATCGACCTGCGGCAAACGGTCCGCATCGGTGCTGCGCGCGATCGCGCGTGCCTGCGCCAGGCGGCCGGCGGCCACCTGCACACTGCTGTTGTTGCGGCCGGAACGCTCGACCAGCTGATCGAGCACCGGGTCAGCAAACACCGTCCACCAGCGGCCCTGGGGTTGTGCTTCTGCGCTGATGGGCGTGGCCGCCAGCACGCGAGAGGCATCCTGCTGCCCCTTGAAGGCCGGCGGCGTGGCCGGCAGACGCGCAGGATCGACAGCGGCGGGCGTGGCGCAACCAGCCAGCACGAGGGTGGCGAGCAAAGGCACAAGCGCATGGCGCAGTCGGGAAGAAGTACGGTTCATGGTGAACTCCTCAAGCTGTTTTGGTTTATTCATGGTGTTTCATGGCCGCAGCGGGCTGGGCGTGCATTGGCGCGCCGCC
Organism: Polaromonas sp.; assembly: GCF_029945895.1. Taxonomy (GTDB): domain Bacteria; phylum Pseudomonadota; class Gammaproteobacteria; order Burkholderiales; family Burkholderiaceae_C; genus Polaromonas. Next base: position 56,348 of record NZ_JAQSDL010000085.1, read on the forward strand.
ACCCCCGGCGAAGGCCTCGATGTGGGGCACTTCGCCATGCAGCTTGAGTGGTCGGTTGCCAGCCATGCGGCGCAGCGCCACATAAAAAACCGGCGTGAGGAACAGGCCAAAAGCCGTCACGCCAATCATTCCGGCAAACACCGCGACACCCATGGCCGAACGCATCTCGGCGCCGGCGCCGGTGGACAGCACCAGCGGCAGCACGCCCATCACAAAGGCCAGCGAGGTCATCAGGATGGGGCGCAGGCGCAGGCGGCTGGCCTCGATCGCGGCCTGCACCGGCGTGCGGCCGGCGAATTCGAGCTCGCGCGCAAACTCGACGATCAGGATGGCGTTTTTCGCCGACAAACCCACAAGCACCATGAGTCCGATCTGGGTGAAGACGTTGTTGTCGCCGCCCGAAATCCAGACACCGGTCATGGCCGCCAGCAGGCCCATGGGCACGATCAGGATGATGGCGATCGGCAGGGTCAGGCTTTCATACTGCGCGGCCAGCACCAGGAACACCAGCAGCAGGGCCAGCGGGAACACCAGCACCGCCGAATTGCCGGCCAGGATTTCCTGGTAGGTCAGCTCGGTCCATTCGTAGCCTATGCCCTTGGGCAAGGTTTCTGCGGCGATGCGTTCAATCGCTGCCTGCGCCTGGCCCGACGAATAACCCGGTGCCGGGCCGCCGCTGACGTCGGCCGACAGGTAGCCGTTGTAACGCATGGCGCGTTCCGGGCCGAAGCTGGAGTTCACCTTCATCAGCGCCGACAGCGGCACCATCTCGCCGGTGGTCGAGCGCACCTTGAGCAGGCCCACGTCCTCGGCGCGTGCGCGATAGGGCGCATCGGCCTGCACGCGTACGCTGTAGGTGCGGCCGAACTTGTTGAAGTCGTTTGCATACAGGCTGCCCAGGTAGATCTGCATGGTGTCGAAGATATCGGTCACCGGCACATTGAGCTGGCGCGCCTTGGTGCGGTCGATGTCGGCATAAAGCTGCGGCACGTTGACCTGCCAGCTCGTGAAAGTACCGGCAATCTCGGGCGCCTGCGCCACCTTGCCCATGAAGGCCTTCACTGCACCATCCATCGCGTCGTAACCGAGCGAGGCGCGGTCCTCCAGCTGCAGCTTGAAACCGCCGGTGGTGCCCAGGCCCTCGACCGGTGGCGGCGGGAACATCACGATGAAGGCGTCCTGGATGCCGGCAAATGCCCCGTTCAGCTGTCCTGCCACCGCACCACCGCTCTGGTCGGCTCTCTTGCGCTCGGCAAAGGGCTTGAGGGTGGCGAACACGATGCCGGAGTTGGAGCTGTTGGTGAAGCCGTTGATGGACAGGCCCGGGAAGGCAATCGCGTCTTCCACATTCGGGTTCTTCTTCATGATCTCGCCCATGCGCTGGATCACGTCTTCGGTGCGGTCCAGCGTGGCGCCGTCGGGCAGTTGCGCAAAACCGATCAGGTACTGCTTGTCCTGCGCCGGCACAAAACCACCGGGAACCAGCTTGAAGACACCGACCGTGGCCGCCACCAGCACGCCGTACACCACCAGCATCAGTGTCTTGCGCGAGATCGCGCCCCTGACACCGCCACTGTAGGCGCCGGCGCCACGGCTGAATATTCTGTTGAACCACGCGAAGAAGCGGCCGAACACCCTGTCCATGCCACGCGTCAGGGCGTCTTTCGGCGCGTCGTGGCTTTTCAGCAGCAGCGCGGCCAGTGCCGGCGACAGGGTCAGCGAGTTGATCGCCGAGATCACGGTAGAAATCGCAATCGTCACCGCGAACTGGCGGTAGAACTGGCCGGTCAGGCCGCTGATGAAGGCCAACGGCACAAACACCGCGACCAGCACCAGCGCAATCGCGATGATGGGCCCGGACACCTCGCGCATGGCGCGGTAAGTCGCCTCGCGCGGCGACAGGCCGGCCTCGATGTTGCGCTCCACGTTTTCCACCACCACGATGGCGTCGTCGACCACAATGCCGATGGCCAGCACCAGTCCGAACAGGCTCAACGCGTTGATCGAAAAACCCAGCAGGTGCAGCACCGCAAAAGTGCCGACCACCGACACCGGCACCGCCAGCAGCGGAATGATGGACGCGCGCCATGTCTGCAGGAACAGGATCACCACCAGTACCACCAGTGCCACCGCTTCGAGCAGGGTGGTGATCACCGACTTGATCGACGCACGCACAAACTGCGTCGGGTCGTAGGCGATGCGGTACTCCACGCCCTCGGGCATGTTTTTCGCGAGGTCGTCCATGGCCTGGCGCACGGCGTCGGAAATTTCCAGCGAGTTGGAACCGGGCGCCTGGAACACACCCATACCCACGGCAGGCTTGTTGTTGAGCAATGAACGCAGCGAATAATCGGACGCGCCCAGCTCCAGGCGGGCGATGTCGCGCAAGCGCGTTACAGCACCGTCGCTACCGGTCTTGACGATGATGTCGCCGAACTCGTCCTCGTTCTGCAAGCGGCCCTGGGCATTGATCGACAGCTGCATGTCCACACCCGGCAGGCCTGGCGAGGCACCGACCACGCCGGCGGCCGCCTGCACGTTCTGGCCGCGGATGGCAGCCACCACGTCGCTGGCCGACAGGCCGCGTTGTGCCACCTTTTGCGGATCGAGCCAGACACGCATCGAGTAATCGCCGCCGCCAAAAATCTGCACCTGACCTACGCCCTGGATGCGCGCCAGCCGGTCCTTGACGTTGAGGACCGCATAGTTGCGCAGGTAATTGATGTCGTAGCGGTCGTTCGGCGAGACCAGGTGCACCACCAACGTGATGTTGGGCGCGCTCTTCACGGTGGTCACACCGAGCCGGCGCACCTCCTCGGGCAGGCGTGGCTCGGCCTGCGAGACGCGGTTCTGCACCATCTGCTGCGCCTTGTCGGGGTCGGTGCCGAGCTTGAAGGTCACCGTCAGCGTCATCACGCCGTCGGTGGTGGCCTGGCTGCCCATGTACAGCATGCCCTCGACGCCGTTGATGGATTCCTCCAGCGGCATGGCCACGGTTTCGGCAATCACCTTGGGGTTGGCACCGGGGTACTGGGCGCGCACCACCACCGAGGGCGGCGCCACCTCGGGGTACTCGGAGACCGGCAGGCCCCCGAGCGCGACCAGGCCCGCGATCAGCATCATCAGCGACAACACGCCGGCAAAAATCGGCCGGTCGATAAAAAATTTCGAAAGATTCATGGCAGTTCTTCTTGTTCAGGCCAGAGCCTCCCGGCTCCGGCATTCATTCATGACTTCGCGGCGACCTTGACGGGCTTGTCGGCATTCAACAATTCCGCCTTGGCCGACATCTCGACCGGCTGCGGCGCCACCAGCGCGCCGGGACGCACGCGCTGCAGGCCGTTGACGACGATGCGTTCGTTGGGCGCCAGGCCGTTCTTGACGACCCGCAGGCCGTTGACCGATGCGCCCAAAGTGACTTCCCGGTACTCGGCCTTGTTGCCCTCGCCCACCACCAGCACGAACTTCTTGTTCTGGTCGGTACCGACGGCGCGCTCATTGACCAGCAGGGCGGTGGCTTGCGTCGCCTGGCCCATGCGGATGCGTGCAAACTGGCCGGGCATCAACTGGCCACCCTTGTTGTCGAACACCGCGCGGGCGCGCACCGTACCGCTCTTCGCATCGACCTGGTTGTCGACCAGCTGCAGCCGGCCCTCGAACGGCGTGTCTGTGCTGGCGGCGGTGCCCATCTGCACCGGGATGCGCTCGAGCCTGCGATCGCCACCCGCGTTGACATCCTTCAGGGCCTTGGCAATCACCTGCTCGTCGACGTCAAAGCTCGCATAGATGGGGCTCACGGAGACCAGCGTGGTCAACACTGGCGCACCGGGGCCGGCGGCCACCAGGTTGCCCACCGTCACTTCCAGTTTGCCGACGCGGCCAGCCACCGGCGCACGCACCTGGGTGTAGCCCAGGCTCAACTGGGCCGTCTGCAGCGCGGCCTGGGCGGCGCGCAAGTTGGCATCGGCTTCGCCCTTTCCGTTGGTTCGTTCGTCAAACTCGCGCCTGGAAATGGCTTGCTCGCTCCACAGACGCTGCGAACGTTCCTGCTCGCCTTTGGCCTGTGCCAGCCGCGCCTGCGCGGCCGCGACCTGTGCGCTGGCACGTTCCACTTCCGCTGCATAGGGTGCCGGATCCATGGTCAGCAGCAACTCGCCCTTTTTGACCAGCGCGCCTTCACGGAAATGCACCGCATGGACGGTGCCGGCCACACGTGAGCGGATGTCCACGCGCTCGACCGCCTCCAGGCGACCGGAGAACTCGTCCCAGGTCGCCACGTCGCTCGGCACAACAGTGGCCACGGAGACAGGCATGGCGGCGGGGGCGACAACTACATCCGCCCGGGCACCGGCGCCGGATACGCCAAAAACGGCGGCAGACATGCCGGCTACGGCCAGAACGCCCAGCGCGACCGCCAGGAGACGGCGCTTGTTGTTGTGAAGTTGAATCGATGGCATGGTTGAACCTTATGGAGATGAAAAACTCGGATGACGGCGTCCGGGCACCGCAGACATATCGATGCCCGGACATAAAAAAAACGAAAATGAACAGATGGCGACTAAGCGACCCGAAGGGCTGCACACCTGGTGCCGCCTTGCAGGCAGCCGTCCCTGGCCATCTGGCCAGCGCAGCGCCTGCGGTTCACGGCATCAACAGGAAATCCCGTCATGAAACGTCCTCAACATGGAACGGTGTGAACTTTCAACCCTCCAACGATGGCAAGGTCAAGACGTGCGGACAAAAACCACATCTTTCCTGTGGGAAATAGCTTCTGACGTGATGGTTTCTGTGCCCGGGAGCAGCCGCGTGCGCAAGCCAGGGCGAACCGGGACGTGACGGCCAGCAGGCGGCACTGGTGCTTGCGTGAACGCATCGATGACATGGAAAACTCACTCAAGAAAAAACAGGAAAAAACAGGAAAAATACGGATCAGGAAACCGACAGCAGGCTGCTTTGCACGCTTTGAGCGGCAGCCATGCTGGCAAAAAAATCGCCAAACTGCTTTTGCACCACCGCCGGCCAGCCAGCCTGCGCAGGGCCTGCCTCCAGATAACTGCGGGGCCATCCGGTTGGTCCGGGCAACACGGCCTCGTGGGCAAACAACCCCGCGGCGCGCAGCCGCTCGGCATAGGCGTGTGTCTCATCGCGCAGGGGGTCGTCCTCCGCGGTGATCAGCAGCGTGGGCGGCAAACCGGCCAGGCGAAAAACCGAACCCGGCGCTGCATACGGATGGCTGGCATCTTCCAGGCGAGGCAGGTAGTTGTGCCAGCCGTCGGCCCAGGTGCAGCCCACCGGACCGGCATGGACATCGCGCAGCGACGCTGTGCCCAGGCAAGGGTCCAGCATCGGTGACAGAAGGATCTGGCCGGCAAGCGCAGGGCCATGACGGTCCCGCGCAAGAAGGGCCACGGCCGCTGCAATATTGCCGCCGGCCTCCTCCCCGGCCACAAACATCGGGGCTTCATGCCCCGCCAGCTTGTGCCTGGCCTTGCTGGCCCACACCAAGGCGTCGTAACCGGCCTCGACAGCCTGCGGAAAGGGATGGGCCGGCGCCAGCGGATAGTCCAGCGACAGCACCACCGCACCGCTGGCCGCAAGCAGGCTGCCGATGCATGCGCCCCCTTCGAGCGATCCGCCGACAAACGCCCCGCCGTGAAAGTGAAGCACCAGCGGCACCACCTGAGCGCCGTACCGATGCCCATAAAAGCGGGCCGAAAGCGGCTCGCGCTGCCCGATGTCGACCTGCTTTTCCACGCAGGGCGGCGGGGCTTTCGGGCTGGCCTGACTGGAATGCTGCTGGCTTGTCATCATCTTGAACCGCAAGCGGCTCCGTTGTTGTTGCAATGCAGCAGAAGATAGGCGCTATGGACTGATCAATAAATGGGCAAACCGTAATTACTTTGTTCCAGAGATGGAACAATCGGCCCTTAAACTGCCCTTGTTTCGGGCTATTCTTCGCAGCCAGGCTAACGAGGATTTCCGGATGGACAAGTTTTCTGCCATGCAGGCTTTTGTGCGTGTCGTCGAAGCCGGCACCTTCACCAAGGCCGCCGATTCCATCGGCATGCCCAAGGCCACGGTGACGCGGCTGATCCAGACCCTGGAAAAAGAGCTGGACACCAAGCTGCTCAACCGCACCACCCGCAAAGTCACGGTGACGGCCGACGGCGCGGCCTACTATGAGCGCGCCGGCCGCCTGCTGGGCGACATGGAGGAACTGGAGTCGAGCATGTCGCGGGCCAAGGCCAGTCCGCGCGGCCGGCTCAAGGTGGACATTCCGGCCTCGCTCGGCATGGCGGTGATCATCCCCGCGCTGCCGGATTTTTATGCCCGCTACCCCGACATCCAGATTGAACTCGGCGTGAGCGACCGACCGGTCGACATCATTGCCGAAAACGTGGACTGCGTGATACGCGGCGGCGAGATCACCGACCAGTCGCTGGTCGCCCGCCGGATCGGGGAGTTTTACCTGATGTCCTGTGCCTCACCCGCCTACCTCAAGCGCCATGGCGTGCCGGCCCACCCGCGCGAACTCGCGCGCGCGCACAAGCTGATCCGCTACTTTTCGCCGCGCGACGGCAAGCTCTACAACGTGACACTGCAGAAGGACGGCGAAATGGTGGAGGTCGACGGCCAGCACCAGCTGGCGGTCAATGACTCCAATGCCGGCGTGGCTGCAGCGCTGGCCGGCCTGGGCGTCCTGCAGACCCTGACCTTTCTGGTCCAGCACCACATCAGCAGCGGAGCGCTCGAGCCCCTGTTCGGCGGCTGGTGCACCGAGCCCAAGCCCATCCACGTGGTGTACCCGCCGAATCGGCACCTGAGCAACAAGGTGCGCGTCTTCGTGGACTGGATTGCCGAGCTGTTTTCAAGACACGACCTGATCCAGCGCAAGAGCACCCTGCCCGTTCGCACGGAACACGCACCGCCCGCCCTGGTGTGAGCTGACCGGCCCCTTTCCCTTTTCTCCCCGGTGCCGGGCGTTTGTGGCGATCGCGCTGTGGTCGCCGGGCTCAAGCCCTGCCGTCTTGCAGGCTGGTCCTACAAGGGACGCGGGCACGTCTTACATGCGGCGCTGGACGAGAGGCCTAAATTGGCTGAATGTTTGAAGGAGACTCCATGGCCCGGCTTGACGCCCCCCGCACTGCGCGCAGCATTCCCCAAAGTCTTCCTGTCACCCCGCAGATGGACAATGCCACGGCCGCCCCACGCCAGGGCTGGCCCTTTGCTGAAGGATCGCAGAACCACCTTGATGAAACCTCGGCCCCATGGCCGCGACCCTCGGCGAAGGTGCCCTATGGCAGGCCCGCCCGGCCGTCGCCACAAAAATAGACGCACGCCGGCTCGGGCCAGCGCTCAATAGCTGCCGATGTAGTCCTTCTTGCCGATCTCCACCCCGCTGTGGCGCAGGATGGCATAGGCCGTTGTGGTGTGGAAAAAGAAATGCGGCAAGCCGTAGTTCAGCAGGTAAGACTGGCCGCTGAAAATCTTTTCCTTCGGCGTGCCGGCCTGCGTCACAATCTGGCGCGCTTCGCTGCCGTCAATCTGCCCTGCGGTGAGGCTGTCAATAAAGGCCAGGGTTTTGGCAATGCGCGCCTGCAGATCGGCAAAACTTTCTTCCTTGTCCTCAAAGCCCGGCACTTCCACGCCGGCGATGCGTGCCGACACACTTTTTGCAAAATCGCAGGCCACCTGCACCTGGCGCAGCAAGGCAAACATGTCGGGGTAGAGCCGCGCCTGCAGCAGGGCAGCAGGTGTGATGTTGCGAGCCGTGGCATGTGCCTCGGCCTTGGCCAGAACGCCGCTCAGGCCTCCCAGCATCTGCTTGAAAACAGGAACGGAAGCCTGGTACATCGAAAGGGTCATGGAAAGTGTCCTGATGATTAAAGAAAAAGAAAGCAGAAGGCGTCGCTCGGCGACCTTCCGGCCGGAGTCGATGACTGCCGACGGGCTCACAGCCGCACCGCGCGCAACGCCAGTCATTATGGCCAATCGGGCCGGGAAGCGCAGGCGCGGCCAGGCGTTGCGGTCTGGCGTCTGCGCGGGCCGGCCCCCCGGCGAACCCTCAGCCGGATTTCTGGTTCCGCATACGCTGGACCAGCGTCACAACGCCCAGCACCAGCGCACCGGCAAGCATGCCCACCAGCGCGTCGGCCAGCAAGGGGATGACGCTTCCCAACACGCTGCCGGCGCGTTCAGCCAGCGCTTCGATGGCGTGGTGCAGCGCCGGAACGCCATGCGTGAGAATGCCGCCGCCAACCAGAAACATCGCGGCCGTGCCGGCCACCGACAGGGCTTTCATGAGCCAGGGCGCGGTCAGCACGATGCCGCGACCCAGGCTGCGCCGCAGGCGGGCTGCCCCGCTGTCGCCTGGTTTCTGGCTCAGGTAGAGCCCCGCATCGTCGAGCTTGACGATGCCGGCCACCAGTCCGTACACACCCGCTGTCATGACAATCGCAATCCCGCTGAGAACCACGACCTGGGTGACGAAGGGACTGGCCTGTACCGTGCCCAGCGTGATCGCAATGATTTCGGCCGAGAGAATGAAGTCGGTGCGTATCGCGCCCTTGATCTTGTCCTTTTCGACCGCCACCAGGTCCACCGAGGAATCGGACAGCGCCTCCAGCAATTTCTTTTCCCGCGCCTCGTCTTCGGCCCGGCTGTGCAGGAATTTGTGCGCCAGCTTCTCGAAACCCTCGTAGCAGAGGAAAGCGCCGCCGACCATCAGCAGGGGCGTGACGGCCCAGGGCGCAAACGCGCTGATGGTCAGCGCCACCGGCACCAGGATGGCCTTGTTCAGAAAAGAACCTTTGGCCACCGCCCACACCACGGGCAGTTCACGGTCCACTTTCACCCCGGAAACCTGCTGGGCGTTCAGCGCCAGGTCGTCCCCGAGCACACCCGCGGTTTTCTTGGCGGCCACCTTGGTCAGCAAGGCGACATCGTCGAGTACCGTGGCAATGTCGTCGATCAGCGCAAACAGGCTACTGGCCATGAAGGTCTTCCTGAAAAGAGGGGAACAAAAAAAACATATTGTCGTCGGGCAAGCAGGCCCCGCCGCACGGTCGGGGGCAAATCCGCGCAGAATGGCCGCCACCATGAAAAAAACACTGATCGCCTACCTCGCCGCCCTGCTCTTTGTGCTGGTGGCCGACGGCCTCTGGCTCGGGCTGCTGATGCCTCAGCAGTACCAGACGTGGATAGGCCCGCTGATGCGCGCACAGCCCCTGCTGCTGCCGGCCGCTGCGTTTTACCTGCTCTACCCGGTCGGGGTGGTGGTGTTTGCCGTGCTGCCCGCCCTGGAGCGCTCCAGCTGGACCCATGCGGCCACTCTGGGCGCCTTGCTGGGTCTGCTGGCCTACGGCACCTACGACCTGAGCAACCTGGCCACCCTGAAGGGCTGGCCGCTGGAGCTGACGCTGGTGGACATGCTCTGGGGCACTGCCTTGACGGCAGCAGCCGCCACGGTGGCCTTCCTCGCGGCCCGCCCACGCGCCCGGGATGCCGCGTAGCCAGGTCTGCCGTGTCTCTTGTATTTGGCCGCTTTGGAGCCAGCTGACGAAAGCTCTCCACTTCCCGCCCTGTCCATGCCGCTTTTGCTGTTCTCGTTTTTTCTGCATGCCTACGTGGGCATCCGTCTGGTTCCCGGGCTGGCCGGCTGGCCGGCCGCGCAGTGGCTGCTGGGCCTGATCCTGCTGGCCTCTGCGGTGCTGACGCCGCTGGGGCTGACCGCCCGGCGCTTCAAGTCGCAGCCGCTGTCGGACCGCATGGCCTGGACCGGCATGCTTGCGATGGGCCTGTTTTCCTCGCTCTTTGTGCTGACACTGCTGCGCGACGCGGCGCTGCTGGCTGGTCTGGCACTGCTGGCCGTGGCGCCTGCGGCGTTTTCGCTCGATGCCGCGGCGCGGGTCTCGGCCGCTGCAGTTCCTGCGGCCGGGCTGTTCATGAGCCTGGTCGGATTCTTCAATGCCAGACGCACGGCCGCCGTGGTGCAAGTCAACGTGCCGATCAGCGGCTTGCCACCTGCGCTGCACGGCTTTGCGATCGCCCAGATCAGCGATATCCATGTCGGCCCCACCATCAAACAAGGCTACCTGCAGGCGATCGTGCGTGCGGTCAACATGCTGAAGGTGGACATGGTGGCGGTGACGGGCGACCTGGTTGACGGCACGGTGGCCGAACTGGCGCACCATGTGGCGCCGCTGGCCGGGCTCACGTCTACCCACGGCACCTACTTTGTCACTGGCAACCACGAGTACTACTCGGGCGCCCACGCTTGGATTCATGAACTGCAGCGTCTGGGGATTCGTGTCCTGATGAATGAACATGTGGTGTTGCAGCATGGACAGGCGGCTGCGCAGCAGGCGCTCGTGCTGGCCGGCGTGGCCGACTACAGCGCCGGGCATTTTGATGCCAGCCACCGCAGCGATCCGCACGCCGCCATCGCCGGCGCACCAGCCCACGCACCGTTGCGTGTGTTGTTGGCACATCAGCCGCGCAGCGCGCACGAGGCCGAGAAAGCGGGCTTTGACCTGCAGCTGTCGGGCCATACCCACGGCGGTCAATTCTGGCCCTGGAATTTTTTCGTGCGGTTCCAGCAGCCTTTCACTGCCGGTTTGCACCGGCTGGAAAAGCTCTGGATCTACACCAGCCGCGGCACGGGATACTGGGGGCCGCCCAAGCGTTTCGGGGCGCCCTCGGAAATCACGCACCTGCGGCTGATCCCCGTTTAAGACTTGCCGGCCGGGCAGATCAGTAGCGGCGGGCGGTCAGGCGGCCCAACACAAAACCGGCCAGCATCGCAAAGCCGACCGCCTGCAGCGGATGGTCCTTGATGTAGGCCTTGGAATGGTCGACGGCCTGCATGGGGGCGTCGGTCAGGCGATGCGCCTGGTCGCTGAACTTGCCGGCCACCGAGTTGGCGCCGCTGGCCAGTTTATCGACCGTCTCGTGGGCTGCGCTCGCGGCACGATCCACAGTGTTGCGGGCAGGTTCGGCCACCTTGTCAATCGTGTCGTGAAGCGTGCTGCCGGCCTGGTCCACGCCACGCAGCAATGCGCTTTCGTTCGACGAGCTGACGGAGCCGGGGTAGGCGCTGGCGGTGGATTTTTCCATGGTGAAGTCCTTTGGTGAATACGGTGGGGGTCAGAAAAACTGCGTCACCCAAGTCATGGAGGGCCATGGTTTCGGGCGCACACAACACTTTCCGGCACGCAGCGCCTGCACCTTGTGCGGAGGGGGAGGCGCTGGCTGTAGGACAAGGGAGCCACTGGACCCGGCCTGTCCTGCAGGGGGAACCGGCGGGTCAGTCGAACAGGCCGGGGGTGCCGCGCATGGCGCCTTCGATGAGCAGCAGCCTGAGCTTGGTCCGGATGCCGCCGCTGGCTGAAAATCCGCCCGGCTTGTCGCCGGCTGCCAGCACGCGGTGGCAAGGCACCACGGGTGCAAAAGGGTTGCGTCCGAGCGCCTGGCCCACCGCCCGCGCCGCGCCGGGCTCGCCGAGGCGGGCGGCTACCTCGCCGTAGGTCAGGGTCTGGCCGGGGCCGATGCTGCGCGCCACCGCATACACACGCTGGTGAAATTCGGGCACGCCGCGCAGGTCGAGCACCAGCGTGCTGAAGTCGTGCACCTGCCCGCGCAGCATCGCCACCACGCCTTCGATGGCGGCCTGCACAGCGGCGGACGGCCCAAGCTCCTGCGCGTCGGGAAAACGTTCGCGCATGCGATCGCGGGTCTGCGGCGCCCCGCCTTCGGGCAGTTGCACACCCCGGATGCCGGCCTCGCCCCAGGCGATGCCGCAGCAGCCGATGGCGGTGTCAAACAAGGCGAAAAAGGGCGTGTCGGTGGCGGTGTGCATGCAAGCAGTCATCGTAATACAGGCGTGTGGCTCCGGTGGCTCCGGTGGCTCCGTTGGCTCCCTGCCGGTTGGACAGCACTATTGAATTCATAGCATCTGGCGCAATTCCAGCAACGGCCCGCGCCCAAAAACATGCCTGAACACCAGCCCCGGCCGCTTCGTCCGTTCGTCGCCCTGTCGGCTTGCGCTGACAGACGAACAGGGTTTTTCGCAAACGCCGGCCGATGCAAACGGCGCACCATGGAGGCCCCATCACCACCATCCAGCGGAGCACATGATGCCCACATCCATCACCCGCGGCAGCGGACGCCGCAACCAGGACAGTCCGGAGGAAGCCGCCGGGCAGGACGACGACACCGACGACCTGCCGCTGAGCCCGGAAGAAGACATGCCGGTGATTCCGGACGACGAACGCGTGATCGACGTGCCGTCCTGAACCCGGTAACGGGCTGCTTCAGCCCACGTCGCGCTTGAGACGGATTTCCTCGAGCTTGACGGAACCGATCACCACCGTCTTCAGCGAGGTCATCTCGCGTTTGAAGCCGGCCCGCTCGTGAAAGCGCAGTGCACGTTCGTTGCGCACCGGCACCCAGAGGGTGACCTTGGTGCAGCCTTCTTCCTTGAGGCCGTCGTTGGCCGCATCCCAGAGGAGCACGCCGACGCCCTTGTCCCAGTGCGCCGGGTCCACATAAATGGCCCAGATCTCACCGCAGGTCGAGGGTGTGCCCTTGTCGCGCGAGCGGTCGAAACCGACAAAGCCGACGATGCGCTCGCCGTCGGTGGCCACATGCACCTGCGGCTCCATGTATTCGATGGCGTCGCGCCAGAACTGCTGGCGCTTGTCCACCGCCAGGGTGCCGAGCTGGTCATCGGGCACCAGGCCCTTGTAGGCGGCGCGCGAAGAGGCGTCGTTGATTTCGGCGATGGCTTTGGCATCACGCACGGTGGCGGGGCGAACTTGGTAGCTGGACATGAAAAAAGACGCGCAGACGAATCGTTGTTGGGGGACCCGGATTGTCGCAGCAAATGCCTCTGCGCCCCCTGCTGCGCTCAAACGGCGGTCAAGCCACCATCGACCGTGTGGGCATGCCCGGTGACAAAAGAGGCCGCGTCCGAGCTGAGCCACAGCACCACGGCCGCCACCTCGTCAACTTCGCCCAGGCGACCAAGCGGGTGCATCTGCGCGGCGGCCACACCGATCTTCGGGTCGGACGCGACAGCGCGCTCGTACATGGCGGTCCGAATCACGCCGGGGCACACCGCATTGACACGGATGCCCTTGCGTGCGTATTCGATCGCCGCCGATTTCGTCAGGCCCAGCACCGCGTGTTTGCTGGCGCTGTAGGCCGCCATCTTGGGTGCGCCGACCAGGCCGGCCACCGAGGCGGTGTTGACGATGGCGCCGCCGCCCTGCTGCTGCATCTGCGCAAGCTGGTACTTCAGGCACAGCCACACACCCTTGACGTTGATGCCCATGATGCGATCGAAGGTGGCTTCGCTGCAGTCGGCCAGGCGCAGGTGTTCCTCCTCGATGCCCGCATTGTTGAAGGCGCAGTCGAGCCGGCCATAAGCGGCCACCGTGTGGGCCACCATGGCCTGCACCTGGTCCGCCTGCGTCACGTCGGTGCGGACAAAACTCGCCTCACCGCCCGCGGCCTGCACCAGCGCCGCCGTCTCCCGGCCGGCATCGGCGGCGATGTCGGCGACGACAACACGGGCGCCCGCCCGCGCAAAAGCCAGCGCGGTCGCGCGCCCTATCCCGCCGCCGCCGCCCGTGACGAGGGCGACCCTGTCCTTGAATGATGTTTGCACCTGAGGGTTCCTTGAACGACAAAAGGAAAATCATACGGACCGCCTTGCCAGAACCTGTCCCGCCTGGGACCGGCCGTCGCGTACGCGGCAGCGCCTAAACTGGCACCATGCCCGCCATACCCGACGACAGCGCCGTTTTCCAGGCTCGGCTGGAATCCGCAGGCCCGCCCTTCGCGGCGCCCGCCTCGCAGCCCCTGCTGCAGTCGGCACTGCAGGCCGGTATCACGCTTGAAAGTTCCTGCCGCAACGGTACCTGCCGCAGCTGCATCTGCCGCCTGGCCAGCGGCCGGGTGGTCTACCGCATCGAGTGGCCGGGTCTGAGTGCCGAAGAAAAAGCCGACGGCTACATCCTGCCTTGCGTCGCCTACCCGGCATCCGACCTGGTGATCACGCTGCCGCTCTGAACGTCGACCAAAAAAGATGAACGAAATCAGGCTCCAGCCCAACAGGGGCGAGCGCAAGCAGCTATGCTTTTCATAGCAATTTAAAATCAGCCGCCACAGTCGGCGCCGCACATCGTTCTGTCACACCGCTGTGTCAGGATGGAGACATGGACTTTCTGCGTCCGCCTGCCGGCGGTTTTGACCTCTCCCGTCTGTCGGCCACCCCTGACAGCGCCGCCACCTTTGCCGAACACGAAGAGCTCAAGGCCATTCTGCTGGCCGGCAGCGCACATTTCGACATCCAGGCGGTGGGCGAGATTGCCACCCGCGGCCCGTCTTTCGCGCTGTACACCGCCAGCATCGGTTCGCGCGACCCGCAGGCACCGGCCGTCGGTTTTTTCGGCGGCATTCACGGTCTGGAACGCATCGGCACCCAGCTGATCCTGGCCTGGATGCGGGCGCTGCTATTCCGCCTCCAATGGGACGAACTGCTGCACCAGCAACTGCAAAAAGTGCGGCTGGTGTTCATGCCCATCGTCAATCCGGGCGGCATGTGGTCACACAAGCGCGCCAACCCCCACGGCGTGGACCTGATGCGCAACGCACCGCAAAAAGCAGAAAGTCCGGTCCCCTTCCTGGCGGGCGGGCAGACCTTCGGTCCGCTGCTGCCCTGGTATTGCGGCCGGCCCGGCGCGCCCATGGAAACCGAAAGCGCGGCCCTGTTGCAGGTGGTCCGCGAGCAGTTGGCGAGCCGGCCCTTCAGCCTGGCGCTGGACTGCCACTCGGGCTACGGTTTTGACGACAGCCTCTGGTTTCCCTACGCCAAAACGCGCCGGCTGATGCCACATCTGCCGGAGATGTTCGCGCTCAAGACCATGCTCGAGCAATCGCACCCGCACCATGACTACAGCTTCGAGCCACAAAGCAACCAGTACCTGCTGCACGGCGACCTCTGGGACCACGCCTATGACCAGGCGCCGGCCGGCCACGTGTTTCTGCCGATGACACTCGAGCTTGGCTCCTGGCTGTGGATACGCAAGAACCCGCGCCAGCTGTTCTCGCGCCACGGCATGTTCAACCCGATCAAGGCGCACCGCGTCAAGCGGGTGCTCAGGCGCCATGCCGACCTGCTCGATTTCCTGACCCGCGCCGCCTACGCTGCGCCGGGCTGGCTACCCTCGGGCGAGCGCCGATCCCAGCTCGGCCAACTGGCGGTCGCGCACTGGCGCCCGCAGCGGATGCCATGACCTGGGTCCTGCTGCGCGGCCTGACCCGCGAGTCCAGGCACTGGGGCGGCTTGGCGAAGCAACTGGCCGGCCTGCCGGGCGCCGGCCAGGTCGTGACGCTGGACCTGCCGGGCAACGGCGTGTTTCACGGCCAAGCGTCGCCGTCCTCGGTGCGCGCCATCATGGCGCTGGCACGCCGCCAGTTGCAGGCGCAGGGCGTGGCGCCGCCCTGGCACCTGCTGGCCATGTCGCTGGGCGGCATGGTGGCGACCGACTGGGCGCAGCAGCATCCGCAGGAGGTCAGCCGGCTGGTCCTCATCAACAGCAGCATGCGGCCCTTCAGCCCCGTGGCCGAACGGCTGCGCCCCGGCAACTGGCCGGCCCTGGCGCTGCTGGCCGCGCGCTGGCACAACGCAGACCACGCCGAACGCACCATCCACCGGCTGACCTGCAACAACACCTCCTCGCGCGAGGCCGATCTCGCGGCATGGGTCCAGATTCGCCAGACAGCCCCGGTGAGCCGGGCCAACGCCTGGCGACAGCTGCTGGCCGCCGCGCAGTTTTCGTGCGCCCCCCAGGCGCCGACCTGTCCCGCGCTGGTGTTGTCGTCGACGGCGGACCGACTGGTGGACCCGCGCTGCTCACAACGGGTGGCCCGGGCCTGGCAGGCAGCCCACCACAGCCACCCCTGGGCCGGCCACGACCTGCCGCACGACGACGCCAGCTGGGTTGGCGAACAGCTTCACCGCTGGCTGGCCGCATCATGAATTTGCTCTGTTTTTGATAGCTGCCCGCGCTTTCCTGACAGGCGCTGTGGCCGGTATCGCCATCAGTATCGCCATCAAAGTGCACAGCAGTCGCAGGGGGTCTTGCAGGCACCGGCCAGCAGGCGCCGGACAAGTCAGGGAAAATTCAGCTTTGCCTGCCAAGCTCAGCATTCCCATGAAAACGCCCATTGTTCAGTCCCAGGAGGCCGCGGCACCCGCTGTCGGGTCGGTGCACGTCGCGCCCACGCGCGACAAGCGCATCTGGGCACTGGCGCTGGGCACGGCGGCAGTCTGGTACCTGGACCCGGCCCTGGCAGAGATGGCCGAACTGGTGGGTGGCATTGCCTGCGCTTCCAACAAGTCACAGGTCAAGGACGCGATCTCCAGCATGCGCCTCAAGGCCGGCGCCATGCGCAAGCAGGTCGGCCCGCTGCCGGCCAGCGCCCTGGCCAAGGTGGTCCGGCGCACCGAGGCGGCCAGCGGCGCGGTGCTCGACAAAGGCGCTCGCATGAACGAGCTGCAGGCGAGCTGGGACCACCTTCTCGCCTGCCTGCGCTCCAGTCCGAAACGCTAGGCGTCCGGCCCGGCATACGGGCTTTGCCGGCGGGCCAGCATACCCAGCGTCTGCACCGCGTCCTCCAGGCGCGCACTCCAGGGATGGCCGCCATTGAGCCGCAGGCAATGGCGGAAATCCCGGCGCGCTGAAAAAATCGGCCCCGGCGCCACGCTGATGCCGCGTGCCAGCGCTGCCTCGTGCAGGGCCAGGGCATCAAAACCCGCGTCAAATGCCACCCAGACAAAATAGCCGCCCGCCGGCCGCCCCACGCGCACACCGGGCGGGAAATGCCGCACGATCGCGGCCAGCAAGCTGGCCAGCCGGGCCTCCATCACATGACGCAGCTTGCGCAGGTGCTTGTCGTAACCGCCGTGCTGCAGGTAGTCGGCCAGCGCCAGCTGGGCCGGCAGGCTGGCCGACAGGGTGGTCATGAGCTGGAGCCCGGCAATACGCTCGCCGAAACGCCCGGGCGAGACCCAGCCCACGCGGTAGCCCGGTGCCAGCGTCTTGCTGAAGGAGCTGCAGTGCATCACCAGGCCCTCGCGGTCAAAGGCCTTGGCCGGCCACGGCGCGCGCTCGCCGAAGTACAGCTCGCCGTAGACATCGTCCTCGATCAGCGGAATGCCGCGCCCGGCGAGCAACGCCACCAGCGCCTGTTTTTTCTCGCGGGGCAAGCTGGTGCCGGTCGGGTTCTGGAACGAGGTCATGAACCAGCAGGCTTTCACCGGGTGCCGCTCCAGCGCCCTGGCCAGCGCGGCCAGGTCCAGCCCGTCCTGCGGGTGCACCGGTATTTCCAGCGCTTTCATCTTCAGCCGTTCCAGCGCCTGCAGGCTGGCGTAAAACCCGGGCGACTCGATCGCCACCAGATCGCCCGGCTGCGCGACCGCTGACAGGCACAGATTCAGGGCCTCAAGCGCACCGTTGGTGATGACCAGCTCGTCCATCGGCTGCGCCATTCCCATCGCCAGATAACGCAGCGCAATCTGCTGGCGCAGCGCCGGGTGGCCCTGCGCCAGATGCGCCACCATCTCCCGCCCGTGCAGGCGCGGTGCGACACGGGCCAGCGACTTGCCCAGGCGCTGCAGCGGAAACAGGTCCGGGCTGGGAAAGGCCGAGCCCAGCGGCACGATGTCTGTATCCTGCACCGCGTCCAGTACCGAAAACACCAGCTCACTGATGTGCAGCCGCGACGACACCAGCGCCGATGTCCTTTTTTCACGGCCCGACAGTGCGGCGGGCGGTGGCAGCTGCGCCGGCGGGCCGATCACGTAATAGCCCGATCGCGGACGTGCCCGAACCAGACCCTTTTCTTCCAGCCGGTAGTAGGCCTTGAAGGCGGTGGACGCGCTCAGGCCGTGCTGCACCGTGATGGTCCGGATCGAGGGCAAACGTGCGCCCGGCGCCAGCCGCCCGTTGCGGATGTCCGTGGCCAGCAGTTCGACCAGTTGTTCGTAACGCTTCATGGCTTGCCCGCTCCTGGTTCCGGCACGGCCCGGGGGCCGAATCTGATATTGTAATTTTTTCAGTTTTTTCATCTGATATGGTTTTTTGCACGGCATCTGAGTCTTACGTCCGTCGGCGCCATGGCTCATGATGCGAACATGTCAACAACTTCTTCAGCGACTTTCCCCTGGGTGCACCGGCTGGCGGTCGCCACCCTGGCCGGCTCCATCCTCGCCCTCGCTCCAGCGCTGGCCGCCGCACCTTTTGAAGACACCATCGCCCAACGCACCATGGCCTGCACCGCTTGCCACGGCGCCCAGGGTCGCGCCGGCCCCGACGGTTACTACCCGCGCCTGGCGGGCAAACCCGCCGGTTACCTGTACAACCAGTTGCTCAACTTCCGCGACGGCCGGCGCCACTACGCGCTGATGACACAGCTTGTCGATCCGCTGTCCGACGACTACCTGATGGAAATTGCGCGCTACTTTTCGGCGCTGGAGCTGCCCTACCCGCCCCCGGCCGCACCCGCTGCTGCGCCCGGGGTGCTGCAACGCGGACAGGCGCTTGTTTTGCACGGTGACCCCGGCCAGCGCCTGCCGGCCTGCGTGTCCTGCCACGGTCAGGCCATGACCGGGGTCACCCCCCATGTCCCGGGCCTGCTGGGGCTGCCGCGCGACTACCTGAACGCGCAGCTCGGCGCCTGGCGCACCGGACAGCGGCGCGCCCACGCGCCGGACTGCATGGCCCACATCGTCGGGCGGATGAGCGACGCAGACATCCATGCGGCCACCAGCTGGCTGGCAGCCCAAGCCCTGCCGGCCAGCAGCAAACCAGCAGCGGCGGCCCCGCCGCCCGCGCCCGGCGGCCTTGTGGTGCCGACCTGCGGCAGCGCCGCCACACCGCGGGGAACCCGGCCATGAAAAGGCTGACCACGTGGATTCTTGGCAGCGCAGCGGCGGCGCTGGCACTGGCCGCCCTCGTCTGGCAACTCAATGTGCGGGACGAACCCGATGTCACAACCCCGATGGCCACTGCAGCCACCCTGCCGGCGCGGATAGAACGTGGCGCCTACCTCGCACGCGCTGGCAACTGCATGAGCTGCCACACCACACGCGGCGGCACGCCCTACGCCGGCGGTCGCGGCATCGACACGCCCTTCGGCACGGTTTTCTCGAGCAACCTGACACCCGACCCCGGCACCGGCATCGGCCAGTGGTCGTCCACTCATTTCTGGCGTGCCATGCACAACGGCCGCTCCCGGGACGGCCGCCTGCTCTACCCGGCCTTCCCCTACACCAACTACACCGAAGTCACGCGGGAAGACTCGGATGCGCTCTACGCCTACCTGCACAGCCTGCCGCCGGCCGTCCAGCCCAACACACCCCATGCCCTGCGCTGGCCCTTCAGCACGCAGGCCGCGCTGGCGGTGTGGCGCGCCCTGTATTTCAGCCCGGGGCATTACGAGCCGGAAACGAAACAGACGGCCGAGTGGAACCGCGGCGCCTACCTGGTGCGTGGCCTGGGCCACTGCAGCGCCTGCCACAGCACGCGCAATGCGCTGGGGGCGACCGACACCCCGCTGGACCTGGCTGGCGGCCTGATCCCGATGCAGAACTGGTACGCACCTTCGCTGACCTCGGCGTCGGAGGCCGGCGTGGCCGACTGGACGCCGCAGGACATTGCGGCCCTGCTCAAGACCGGTGTGTCGCCGCGCGGCTCGGTGCTCGGGCCCATGGCCGAGGTGGTGCTGCAAAGCACCCAGCACCTGAGCGATCCCGACCTGACGGCGATGGCCGTGTTCCTCCAATCGCTGCCACCCGCGCCGGCAGCCCGCACTTCCACCGCGGCGCCAGGCCCGACCACGGCCGCCGGCGCCAAGCTCTACGAGCAGCATTGCGCGCAGTGCCACGGCGACCAGGGGCAAGGCGTGCCCGGCGCCTACCCGCCGCTGGCCGGCAACCGCGCCGTGACCATGGACTCCACCGCCAACCTCGTACAGATCGTGCTCAACGGCGGATATGCGCCGGCAACGGCCGGCAACCCGCGCCCCTTCGGCATGCCGCCGTTTGTGCTGGTGCTCGACGACACCGAGCTGGCCACGCTGCTGACTTATCTGCGCAGCGCCTGGGGCCACCAGGCCAGCGCGGTGACGCCTACCGAGATCCATCGCATGCGGGGGGAGAATCAGCGGTGAGTGTCAGGTGCCTTTTTTGCTTCCTCGATCTGCAGTGGTGCCGCCAGCAAGCCGGGTCTCGCCCCGGCGGGCGAGGCACTTCCTGCCAGTCGCCCCAAGCCTCACGCTGCGTTGGGGGCTAGCGATGGACAGTGGGTCCGACTCCCCACTCCCTCCCCCGCCCCTCCCTCGCCCCGCTGGGCGATGGAGGGGAGCTTCATTTGGCCTCCTGTGCTGCGCCCGCGAGCAAACATCACTGCCGCTTGAATCCGACATGACACGCCGCGCGTGTCATGTCTCCCCGAATTCGGCCTCCCTCTCCCAACCCGTGTGGCTGGGCCGAGCAGCGCAGATGGAGGTGGGATCAGGGCGGCAGTTGTCCGAGCGAAGCGAGTTCTGCCGCCCCCCGCCGGAGTCAAGCAGCGCAGGTTGCCTGGAGCGAAGCGGAAGGACCCAGACAGTCGGGTCGCCTTTTCTTTTGCTTACTTTTCTTTTGGCGACGCAAAAGAAAAGTAAGTTGCCGCCGGGCAACCCCCGGCTTGCTGGAAAACCACCACCGCCTGATGTACACCCACCACCAAAAAAAATAGCTCCCCTGAACCAACTTTCACAACGATAGAGTCCCCACCCCAAACCCGCAGCCGTATCACGCACCTCCGGCAGTTACCATGTCGCCACAACAACACTGCCGGCAGCCTGATGCCGAGGAGGAAAATTCATGGAACGCATCGTCATCGTCGGCGGGGGCGCAGGGGGGCTGGCGCTGGCCACGCAACTGGGCAAGCGTCTGGGCAAAAAGGGCCAGGCTGAGATCACGCTGGTGGACGCCGCGCGCACCCATGTGTGGAAGCCGCTGCTGCACCAGCTGGCGGCCGGCAGTTTTGACACCCACGCCGAAGAGATCGAGTACCTGGCGCAGGCGCGCTGGAACCATTTCAAGTTCCGCCTCGGCCGCCTGGCGGGCGTGGACCGCGCCGCCAAGACCCTGCAGCTGGCGGCCAGCCACGACGAGGCCGGGCGCGAGATCACGCCGGCCCAGCAGCTCGGCTACGACACGCTGGTGATTGCGGTGGGCAGCCAGACCAACGACTTCGGCACCCTGGGGGCGGCCGAACACACGATCAAGCTTGACAGCCCACAGGCGGCCAAACGGTTCAACAACCGGCTGATCAACGCCTGCATACGGGCGCAAACCGTGCCGCGCAGCGCCGGCAGCGGCCGCCTGACGGTGGCCATCGTCGGTGGTGGCGCTACGGGCGTGGAGCTTGCCGCCGAGCTCCACGCCTCGGCCAAGGTACTGGCCAATTTCGGCTTTGACCATATCCACCCCGAAAAAGACCTGCAGATCGTGCTGGTCGAGGCGGCGCCGCGCCTGCTGGCGCAACTGCCCGAGCGGCTGAGCGACGCGGCACTGCGCGAACTGCGCAAGCTGGCCATCGAGGTGCATACCAATGAAAAAGTGGTGGAGGTCACGGAAAACAGCCTGAAGATGGCCAGCGGCAAGGTGATTTCCTCCAGCCTCTCGGTCTGGGCGGCCGGCGTCAAGGCCGCGGATTTCCTGAAGACACTGGGCGGCGATGCGCCCCTGGAAACCAACCGGCTCAACCAGCTCGTCGTCAACGGCAACCTGCAGACCACCGACCCCAGCATCTATGCCTTCGGCGACTGCGCCGCCTGCCAGCAGCCCGACGGCACCTGGGTGCCGCCGCGCGCGCAGGCCGCCTACCAGCAGGCCATGTACCTGGTCAGGGCGCTGCCGCGGCTGCAACGCGGCGAGGCCGTGTCGCCCTTTGTCTTCAGGGACCAGGGTTCGCTGGTGTCGCTGTCGGAGTATTCCTCCGTCGGCAGCCTGATGGGGAGCCTGACCAAGGGCAGCTTTTTCATCGAGGGGCAACTCGCCAAGATCATGTACTGGGCGCTGCACAAGCAGCACCAGCTGGCGCTGGGCGGATGGAAAAAAACCGCCCTGATCACGCTGTCGGAAATGATTGACCGCACCTATCGTCCGCGCATCAAGTTGCACTGATAATCACGCTAACCCCCTCAACCTTCCGGAGAACACCATGGCAAAAGGACAGCAAAACAAGGACAAGATGGTCAAGAAGCCCAAGAAGGACACGGCGCCCCCGAAAGCGGTGTCGCCCGATGCGGTGCGCCCAACCATCGTCACGCAAGTGCCCCTGCGCGGCAAGCTGAAAAACAAATAAGGCAGTGACCTCTTTACCAGCCGGGGCCGCGGAACCGGCTTTGCCGGGCCGCAGGCGCAGCGCCCCTCTTCTTCGTGCAAGGGGCAGCGAACCGCCGAAGGCACGCGAAGCGACAAGCGTGGGGGCTCCATGACAGACCCGTTGCACGGCGTCACGCT
Organism: Polaromonas sp.; assembly: GCF_029945895.1. Lineage (GTDB taxonomy): Bacteria > Pseudomonadota > Gammaproteobacteria > Burkholderiales > Burkholderiaceae_C > Polaromonas. Next base: position 78,930 of record NZ_JAQSDL010000085.1, read on the forward strand.
GGAAGCCATGGTCACGGCGTTGTCAGACCATTACGGCTGGGAGGAGCTCGGCCAGCGCATCGCGATCCGCTGCTTCACTTTCGAGCCCAGTGTCGCGTCCAGCCTGAAGTTCCTGCGCAAGACCCCCTGGGCCCGGGAAAAAGTGGAAAGCCTTTACCTCTTCATGCTGCGTGAGCAGCGGCGTGCCGCCCCGACCGTGCACAACTTCCCGCCGCCCAAAAGCTAGGTGGCCATCGGGTTGGCGAACAGCAGCATCATGGCCACGCCGACACCGATCAGGAAGTTGGCATCGATCAGGCCCGCCAGCAAAAACATCTTGACCTGCAACGGCTCCATCAGTTCGGGCTGGCGCACCGACCCTTCGATGAAACGGCCGCCCATCACGCCGATCCCCAGGCAGGCGCCAATCGCGCCCAGACCGATCATCAAACCGCATGCAATCGAAATGGCACCTGCGTCACTCATGATTTCTCTCCTTGTCCAGTTTGTTTGCTGATGGGTGAATCATGAACGCGACACTGCAGCAAAACCATGACCTCGCAGGTCATGGCGTCCCGGGCGGTTTTGAACTAGTGTACGCAGATGCCGCCCTGCTGGTGCTGGCCAAACCCGCCGGCCTGCTGGCGGTGCCTGGCAAGGGAGAGGACAAGCAGGACTGCCTGAGCGCACGCGTCCAGGCGAGCTACCCCGACGCGCTGGTGGTGCACCGTCTCGACATGGCCACCTCGGGCCTGATGCTGATGGCGCGCAGCATCAGCATCCAGCGAGCCCTGGGCGCGCTGTTCGAGCGGCGCCAGATTCACAAGCGTTATATCGCCGTGGTGGATGGCCAGCCTGCGGCCGTGAGCGCCGATCCCGGAGGCTGGAGCCTGATCGACCTGCCCATCGTGGTGGACTGGCCGCGCCGGCCACTGCGCATCATCGACGATGAACGGGGCAAGCCCAGCCAGACACGCTGGCGGGCCGTGGCGGTTGACGCCGCCACCCGCAGCACACGCGTGGAACTTGAACCCCTCACCGGCCGCTCGCACCAGCTGCGTGTGCACCTGCAGGCCCTGGGCCACCCGATTCTGGGCGACAGGTTGTATGCACCCGAGGACGTGCAGGCCCGCGCGCCCCGGCTGCTGCTGCATGCCTGCGCGCTGGGTTTTGTGCATCCCGTCAGCGGCCTGCCCCTGCAGTTCGACAGCCCCGCGCCCTTCTGACCAACCGGCGCGCCAGGCTGGAACTTCAGCGCAGGCTTTGCATCCCAAACTGATCACCGGAGATTGTCGATGCGCCCTGTCCCGCCAGCCCCCTCCCCCGGCGCCCCGCTGCGCCGCCGCACCGTGGCCGCAGCACTGATGGCGGCGCCCGCGCTGTGGCTGGGCTCGCGCGCCCAGCCGGTCGCCAGCCGCCGCGCCACCCCGGCGCAAACCGAAGGGCCGTTTTATCCGGTGGTTCTGCCGCGGGACAGCGACCATGACCTGCTGCGCAACGGCGCACTGAACTACCCTGAAGGGCAAAGCGCCTGGCTCGAGGGCAGCGTCACCGACCTGGCCGGAAAACCCGTGGCCGGTGCGCAGGTGGAGATCTGGCAATGCGACCACGCCGGCCACTACCACCACCCCGGTGACGGCAACCGCGCCGACCGCCGCTTCCAGGGCTTTGGCCGCATGACGGCGGACACCGAAGGCCGCTACCGCTTTCGCACCCTGCGCCCGGTGGCGTATGGCGGGCGTACACCGCACATCCACCTCAAGGTCAAGCTTGGCCAGCGGGAACTGCTGACCACCCAGCTGTATGTGGCTGACGATCCCGGCAACCCACGCGACTTTTTATGGCGCAGCCTCGGCGAGGCGGACCGGGCGGCCCTGACCGTGCCGTTTGCGCCGGGCAGCGACGGCCTGCAGGCGCGCTTTTCCATCGTGCTGGCCGCCTGAACCGCCAGCACACCGGTCGGCGCCGCTGTTTGTCGGTAACATCCCAGCCATGACCCAACACCTCTTTATCCTCACCGGTGCCTCCCGCGGCATGGGCCTGGCCATGGCGCGCAAGCTGCTCATGCCGGGCAACACCCTGCTGTGCATTTCACGCAAGGCCAATGAGACGCTGGCCGCGCAGGCCAAAATTGCCGGCACGCCGCTGCTGCAGTGGACGCTGGACCTGGCGCGAAGCGCAGACGCCAGCGCGCGGCTCGAGCAATGGCTGCGCGAGCAGGCCCACGCCGTTTTTTCCAGCGCCGTGCTGATCAACAATGCCGGCATGATTCCGCGCATCGGACCGCTCAGCGACGCCGATGCCGACGACCTGCGCCTGGGGCTGCGCGTCGGCCTGGAAGCGCCCATGCAGCTGAGCGCGGCTTTTTTGCGCGCCACCGAAAGCTGGCCGGCGCGGCGCAAGGTGCTCAATATCTCATCGGGTCTGGGACGCAAGGCCATGGCCTCGCAGTCCATCTACTGCGCGGCCAAGGCCGGCATGGACCACTTCACGCGCTGCGTGGCGCTCGAGGAAGCCCTCAAGCCCAACGGCGCAGCGGTCTGCTCGCTGGCACCCGGGGTGATCGACACCGACATGCAGGTCCAGCTGCGCAGCGCCGACGCGTCGGCCTTTCCCGACCAGGTCAATTTCATCAACCTCAAGGACAAGGGCCAGCTGACGTCGCCGGACGAAGCCGCCGCACGCATCCTGGCCTACCTGGCCCGGCCAGACTTTGGCAGCCAGCCGGTGGCCGACGTGCGTGACTGAAGTCCGGTCAGCAACCTCAGTTAGCTATACTTTTGATAGCTTCTTTCGCATGTGGGTATTGGGCTGAGGGCATATTTCGTGCGTAAACTCTCGGTGGAAATATTTTTCGGCGTCACGCTGCGCCTGCGGTCCGCCATGGACAGCAGGACTAACTCCCCACTCCCACCCCTAACCCTCCCTCGCTCCGCTGGGCGATGGAGGGGGGCTTCATGTGGCTGCGTGTGCTGCAACCGCGTGCAAACATGACGGCCACTTGACTCCGACATGACGCGCTGCGCGCGTCATGTCTCCCCGCACCCGATCCCGAATCCGGGTTTCTTTCTCCACCCGTCGGGCTGGGCCGAGCAGCGCAGACGGAGGCGGGATCAGGGCGGCAGTTGTCCGAGGCGCTAGCCGAGTTCTGCCGACCCCCGCCGCAGTCGAGCAGCGCAGGTTGCCTGCAGCGAAGCGTAAGGACCCAGACCATCGGGTCGCCTTTTTCTTTGCTTACTTTCTTTTTGGCGACGCAAAAAGAAAGTGAGTTGCCGCCGGGCAACCCCCGGCTTGCTGGTGAACTACAAACAAGCGAAGCGCTGAAGTAGTTGGCAGACATGGATCCAGGATCAAGTCAGGGATGACAGACAGCGCAGGAGTTCGCTATTACTTTTATAGCCAACTGCGCCCGCCCTAAATTGGCCAGCGGCCTATTGGATACGCGAAAAGGATACGCGAAAAACTCAATCCCGCACCACCAGAATCGGCAGGTGGGCATGCGACAACACCTGCGCGGCAACGCTGCCGAGCACGAGTTTTTCCAGACCGCGGCGGCCGTGGGAGCCAAGCACGATCAGGTCGGCACCGACCGCACTGGCAGTCTCCAGAATGCCCCGGTAAATCGCGTGGCCTTCAATGATGGAGGCCTTGACTGTCACGCCTGCCGCTTCCAGCACTTGTGTGGCGCCCTTGAGGGCTTCGTTGGCTTCTGCCGTGGCCGCCCCGAGGTACTGGGCCTGGCCATAGGCGAAATCGGTGCCGACCCCGCTGAAGGCGTAGGGATCGATCACGTAAATCACCGTCACCGTGCTTTTGAAAGCCTGGGCCAGTCCGCGGGCCTTGTCGACCGCCATCATTGAGGTGGACGAACCGTCCACGGGCAGCAGGATGTGTTTGAACATGATCAGGCTTTCTTCACAAAAACTCGGTGCCCTGCATCAGGGTTCGATCTTCACACCCTTCCAGAAAGCCACATGGCCCTTGATGTTGTCGGCCTCGGGTTTCGGGTCGGGGTAATACCAGGCGGCGTCGGTGTTCATTTCGCCATTGACCAGCAGGGAGTAGTAGCTGGCCTGCCCTTTCCATGCGCACATGGTGTGGTGGTTGCTGAAGGTGATGTGGTCGCGATTGAGCGAACTTTCGGGGAAATAGTGGTTGCCTTCCAGCACCACGGTGTCGTCACTTTGCGCAATCACTGCGCCGTTCCAGATGGCCTTCATATCGCTTCTTTCAGGGGTTGCCGGGGTCCGCCGTATGCGGAGGAAAAAAGGGGGTTTGCCTGCCAACAATCTTCGCACATTCCGCAAAGCCTGCGGGCCCGGTCTGCGAAAGGCAAAAAGAAAAGCGTGATGGGTGAGCATCACGCTTCTATGCGGTTCCCTGGGCGTGCCGCCGAGGCGGCGGCGAATCAGGCCATGCGCAGGTTGTTGCCTTCAACAATCACGCGGGAGCCCACGGGAATCGAGCTGGACACTTCGACGGTGCGGGTCGAGCCGTCGTTCATGCGAACAAGCACCTGATACACGGTGACCTTCTTCATGTTCTTTTCAACCTGGTTGCCGGCAAAGGCGCCGCCAGCAGCGCCCAGTACCGTCATGGCCGTCTTGCCGTTGCCGCCGCCCACCTGGTTACCCAGCAGGCCACCGATGACGCCACCGGCCACCGTGCCCAGGCCGACCGTGGTGTTGCCCACGGCCACACCGTTGACTTGGCCCTGGCGCTGCACGGCAGTCACGGCTTCGACCGTGCCGCAGTCGGCGCAGACCACTGGCTTGGGCGCCGGGGCCTGGGCCACGACGACAGGCCGTGGCTGAACGACCGGTTTGGCTGGCGCCGGTCGGGCAGGCGTTGCCGCGGTCGGGCTGGTTGTGTTGTTGCTGGCCAGCTTGGCGGCCGTGCTGGACTGCGTCGTTGGCGCCAGGGCTTCGGTGCCGCCGGGCTGGGCATCGGAGCGGTTGACCACGAGTGCGGCGGCGAGCGCCATCACGGTGACCCCGAGCACGGCCACAATCGCTATCAGCGATTTGCTGTGCTGCATGCGTTGCGAGAAAGCGGGCTGGCTGCCGGGGGTGGCGGGTGTCTGGTTGTTTGTATCCATGATGGGTACTCCTTGGTTGAGCCTCAGTTGTAACCAACTCATGTGAACGCGGATGTAGGACGACGTGACATTCGTAAGGGAAGGTTAGCGCGACCCGCTTCGAAACGTGCGTTATTGCGCACTTGCGGGCATCTTCACCCGCTGCTCACCGCGGCTTGACCTGTGCTTTACACGCCGCCCTGCGGGTGGGTCGGATCGATCCACAACACCTGCTCGGGCTTTTCAACCGGCGCGATATCGAGGTTGATGGCCACCGCTTCGCCGTCGCTGCGACACAGCACACACTCGAGCAGTTCGGTCGGGCTGGCGTTGATTTCCTGGTGCGGCACATAGGGCGGCACGTAGATGAAGTCCCCCGGACCCGCCTCGGCGGTGAACTCCAGGTGCTCGCCCCAACGCATGCGGGCACGCCCCCTGACGATATAAATCACGCTTTCCAGATGACCGTGATGGTGCGCGCCGGTCTTGGCGTTGGCATGGATGGTGACGGTGCCGGCCCAGAGTTTCTGGGCACCGACGCGAGCGAAATTGATCGCCGCCTTGCGGTCCATGCCGGGCGTGGACGGCACGTTGCCGTCCAGCTGTCCACCGGGGATCACGCGCACACCGTCGTGTTTCCAGTCGGTGTTGACATGGGAGTGATCGGCGATGCGGGATGGGTCGTGGGAATGGGTGCTCATGAAGGCAAGCCTACACCACGGCGCGGTCGAGTCAAGCACCACCACAAGGCCAGCCTGCGATGGATGGATCCCGCGGGGAGGCAGCTTATCAGCGCCTGCGCTAGCGTCAGCCCCTGGCCCGCGCAGCCTTGCGCCCGCTCGCCGGTACCGCCTCTGCCGATGGCGCTTCTTCAGGAAAGGGTGGCAACGGCCGGCGGGCCACGGCGGCAGCCTCGTCGGGTGGCACGCCCAACCCGCGCAGCACCAGGGTGGCCACGGCCACGCCATGGTCGGGAGGCGCCTGCCCCATCGCCACGCGCAGCATGGCCTGCGCGCCCGCGCCGTTAATCATGTCCATGGCGGCTTCTTCGCTGGTCACCTTGAAGCTCTTCTGCTTGACGCCCAGCCGCAGGTCGGCCAATGCGTATTTCAGGACGCCCTGCAACAGCAGCGGCGTGGCGGCCGACACATCGAGCAGCATCAGGGCCCACTGCGGGCTTTGCTCGGCCAGCCAGATGTAGCGGCGCTGGCCGATGGCCATGCGCTCCGCGCCTTCCTTGACCTGCGGGTAGCTCTGGGCAATGCGCTCACACAAGGTGCGGGCCAGCACCAGCGCCACCTCCTGCAGCACCGCTTCCTTGGTGGCGAAGTGGTTGTAGACGGTGCCGGTGGTCATGCTCGCGACCTCCGCAATCTCCTGGATGGTGGCGCCCGCCACCCCACGCGCCGAGAACACCTGGATCGCCGCCTGCACCAGTTGCAGTCGCGTGCGCTCACGCTTGCCGGGCCGCTCACCGGCCCCCTCCCCGACCATCAACCAGCGCGTCAAAACGGGTGGCAGCGGGGGTATTGACGGTGCCATTAATTTTAATTTATCATTCATTTTTGAACTATGTGTTCATTTTTGCCAGCAAACTACATTTTACACACTGAGGGAATCATGAGGAAAAAGATCTGGATCAAGCGCATCGTCATCGGCATGGCCGTGCTGCTGGGCCTGGCCGGCGCGGCGGTGCTGGCGGGCGTGCAGCTCGCCGGGCAAAAGATGCAACGCAAGGTGGCCGTGACGGTGTCGCCCGTGGCCTGGGGCGAAGACGCACAGGCGCTGGGGCGCGGCAGATACCTGTATGCCTCGCGCGGCTGCGTGGACTGTCATGGCGCCAACGGCGCCGGCAAACTGTTTGTGGACGATGGCAAGGGCCTGCGTATTGGCGGCCCCAACATCAGCCCCGGACCAGGCAATGTGGTGGCGGGCTACAAGCCCGAAGACTGGGTGCGCAGCATCCGCCACGGCGTGGCTCCCGACGGACGCCCGCTGATGATCATGCCCAGCGAGGACTTCAATCGCTTCACCGACACCGACCTCGCCTCGCTGGTGGGCTACATCCGCAGTCTGCCGCCCGCCCCGGGTGGGGGCCCCATCCTGGAGCTGCCTGTGCCGGTGCGCGCCCTCTATGGATTCGGCGTGATCACGGACGCGGCGGCCAAAATCGACCACACACTGCCGCCGTCCGCCCCCGTTGAGGCCGGTGTCAACGTGCCTCACGGCGCCTATGTCGCCAATATGTGCATGGGCTGTCACGGGGAGAAACTCGCGGGCGGCAAGATTCCCGGCGGTCCGCCCGACTGGCCGGCGGCCGCCAACCTCACCCCGGGCGAAGGCTCGGTCATGGGCCAGTACCCCAACGCCACCGCGTTCAGCCGCATGTTCAAGAGCGGAAAACGCGCCGACGGAAGCGAGATCAAAGTCATGCCTTTTGGCTCGCTGCGGGAGATCAACGATACCGACATGCAGGCCCTGTACCTCTACCTGCAGTCCCTGGCGCCGCAGCCCAAGGGCTGAACGCCCCTCATCGACATTCAGGCGTCGAGCATTGCGCTGTAGACCAGTTGACGGAACAGCGGCCGGTAGTGGTCACGCTGGTTGGGTGCCTGAATCATCAGGATCGCATACAGGTCTTCGACCGGGTCCACAAAAAACGTGGTGCCGGCGATGCCGCCCCAGTAATACAGCCCCTTCGAGCCGGGCACGGACGCGATGCCGGTGGCGGTGCGCACGGCAAAGCCGAGGCCGAAGCCATACCCGGGTGGCAACACGTCACCCGTGACGGGAATGGTGCCCAGGTGATCGGCCGTCATGAAGTCCACGGTGCGTGGGCCCAGCAGGCGCACGCCGTCGAGTTCGCCCCGGTTGCGCATGAACTGGAGAAAACGCGCGTAATCCATGGTGGTGGACAGCAGGCCGCCGCCGCCGCTTTCCATGGCCGCCGCGCGGCGCGGCTCCAGCACGCGCATCGGCACACCGCCGTCCGGGTCGTGGGCAAAGGGTTCGGCGATACGCGCATGGTGGGCCGGGTCCACCGAGAAAGCGGTGTCGTGCATGCCCAGGGGAATGAAGATGTTGCTGCGCAGGTACGCACCCAGGGTCTGGCCGCTGAGCACCTCGACCAGCCGTCCCAGCACGTCCGTCGCGCGGCTGTACTCCCAGACGCTGCCGGGCGGGTACATCAGTGGCAAGCCGGCCAGCACTCTGGAAAACTCGGCATTGCTGCGTTCGCGCGAGCCGATCTGCAGCCTGGCGTACTGGCGCTGCACGTCGGCGTTTCCAAGAAATTCGTAGGTCAGCCCGGCGGTATGGCGCAACAGGTCCTGCACGGTGGCGGGCCGGTGAACATCGGCCAGCATTACCTGGCCGCCCTGCTCCACGGCCACCTTCTGGTTGGCAAATTCCGGCAGGTGCCTGGCCACCGGGTCACTGAGCAACAGCTTGCCCTGCTCCACAAGCATCATCACCGCGACCGACACCACGGGTTTGGTCATGGAGTAGATGCGGAAAATGGACTCGCGGGTCATCGGGCTGCCGGCCGCCGGGTCCTGCCGGCCCAGGCTTTCGAACAGGGCGACCTTGCCGCGGCGCGCCACCAGCGCCACCGCGCCGGGCAGGCGCCCGCAGTCGATGTCGGCCTGCAGCACGGTCAGCAGGCGCTGCAAACGCTCAGGACACAGGCCCACCGCGGCCGGTGCAGTGAAAGCCAGTTCAGTCATGGTTGCCCGCCTCACGCGCCGTAACGTTCACGCGCCAGCGCCGCACCCTCGGCCAGCGCCTGCAGTTTCTTCAGGGCCACCTCGCGGTCCATGGGCGCCAGGCCGCAGTTGGTGCAGGGCAGCAGGCGGTTTTTCGGCACGTATTTGAGGGCTTCGCCAATGGTGTCGGCAATCTGCTCGGGGGTTTCAATCTCGTCGCTCGCCACGTCGATCACGCCTACCATCACGTCCTTGCCCTCGAGGAGCGCCATCAGGTGCGGTGGCACATGCGAGTGGTAACACTCCAGGCTGACCTGCTGGATGCTGCTTTTGGCGAGGGCGGGAAACACCGCCTCGTACTGGCGCCATTCCTGGCCCAGCGTTTCCTTCCAGTCGGTGTTGGCCTTGATCCCGTAGCCGTAACAGATGTGAACCGCCGTGGTGCAGGTCAGACCCTGGGCGGCCCGCTCGAGCGCTTTCACGCCCCAGTCGGCGGCGTCTTTCATGTAGACATTGAAGGCCGGTTCGTCGAACTGGATGATGTCCACGCCGTCGGCCTGCAGCGCCAGTGCTTCCTGGTTCAGCAGCTCGGCAAACGCCATGGCCATCTTCACGCGGTCGCCATAAAACTGGTCGGCCACGGTGTCGACGATCGTCATCGGGCCGGGCAAGGTGAACTTGATTTTTCGGGTCGTGTGCGCGCGCAGCAGCTGCGCTTCGGCCGCATGCACACGCCCCTTGAGCTTGAGCGCCGACACGACCTGCGGCACCATGGCGTCGTAGCGGTTGTTGCGTATGCCCATCTTGACCTTGTGCTCGAAGTCGATGCCTTCGACCTGCTCGAGAAAGCCGTGCACGAAGTGCTGGCGCGACTGCTCGCCGTCACCGATCACATCGAGGCCGGCGTCCTCCTGCGCCTTGATCCACAGCAGCGTGGCGTCGGCCTTGGCCTGGGCCAGGTCGGCGCCCTCGGCCTTCCACTGCGGCCAGAGTTTGTGGGTTTCCGACAGCCAGGCGGGTTTGGGCAGGCTGCCGGCAATGGTGGCGCTGAAAAGGGGTCGTGTCATGAAAGGTCTCCTGTTGTTCTGTGCAAGTATTTTCTGAAATTTCAGGCTGCGGGAAACTGGGCCGCCAGCAATTCGTAGGAGCGGCGGCGTGCCACCGGGTCATGGGTCCAGGTGATGACCACCAGTTCCTCGACCTGCAGGGCGTCCGAGAGCGCATGCAGCTTGCCAGCGACCTGTCCGGCACTGCCGACCAGTGCGGTGCGACGCAGCCTGTCGGCCTCGGCCTGCTCAGCCGCACTGTAAGGCCGCCGCGCGACTTCCGACGGCGACTGCAGCGGCCCCAGCGCGCCCTTGTTGCGGTCGATTTTCCAGCGTTCGCGGCTGGAAAAAAGTTGCCAGGCTTCGGCCTCGGTATCGGCGGCCAGCGCCCACACACACAGCGCGGGCTGCGGTTCGGGATGTTGCGGGCTGGGACGGTACAGCTCGCGGTACAGGGCCAGCGCCTCTTCGGCCCCCTGGCCGTCGGTAATGAAGTACGCAAACGCGTAGGGCAGGCCGTAATGCGCCGCCAGTTGCGCGCCGTAATTCGAGCTGCCCAGCATCCACAGCGTGGGCGCGCCCGGGCCGGTCGGGTTGGCGGTCACGCCGCGTCCCGGGTGGCCTTCGGGCAGATCAACGCCGTTGACCCAGGCCTGGAGCTCGCGCACCTGGCGGGGAAAGTCATCGGCCGCATGACGCGCATTCGGGTTGAGCAGCTGCGCGGTGCGCCCGTCCGAGCCCGGCGCGCGCCCGACACCGAGGTCGATGCGGCCCGGGGCCAGCGCCTCCAGCACGCGGAACTGTTCGGCGACCTTGAGCGCCGAATAGTGCGGCAGCATCACGCCGGCGCTGCCGATGCGGATGCGCTGCGTGGTGGCGGCGATGGCGGCCATCAGCACCTCGGGCGCGCTGCCGACAATCGTCGGGTGGCTGTGGTGCTCGCTGACCCAGAAGCGCTCGTAGCCGAGGTCCTCGCAGTGCTGCGCCAGCGCCAGCGTTTCGCGGATGGAGGTATCTTCGCTGCGGCCGGTGACGGCAACGGACTGGTCGAGAACGGACAATCGGATCATGCATGAACTATAGCCAGCCTGCCGCAGCCGGACACGCGGCCTGGCAAAGGTCTGTTCCAATAGGGGGTTACCACCCGCCCCTCACCCAACCAGCAGACCTTCATGGCACTCAAAGCCACCATCTACAAAGCACAACTGGCCATTGCCGACATGGACCGCGGCGTCTATGCCGACCACAACGTCACGATCGCGCGCCACCCTTCCGAGGCCGACGAGCGCATGATGATCCGCCTGCTGGCCTACGCCCTGAACGTGACAGCCGACGACAACAAGGGCAAGCTGGAGTTCGCCAAGGACCTGTGGGATGTCGACGAGGCCGCCCTGTGGCACAAGGACTACACCGACCAGATCCTGCACTGGATCGACGTCGGCCAGCCCGACGACAAACGCCTGATGCGCGCCGCCGGACGTGCCGAACGTGTCACCGTCTACAGCTTCGCCAGCAGCACGCCAGTGTGGTGGAAAGCCATCGAAAGCAAGCTCACGCGCGCGGCCAACCTGGTGGTCTGGCAGATCGAGGCAGCGCAAAGTCAGGCGCTGGCCAAGCTCGCCAACCGCACCATCCAGCTTCAGGTGACGATCCAGGACGGCACGGTCTGGATGAGCACCGGCAGTGAGTCGGTCGAGATCACGCCGATCCGGCTCACGGCCGGCGGCTAGAGTTCACGTCGTCAGGACCCCTTGTCGGCCTGCTGCTGGTAAGGCGGCAACCGGGCGCCGCAGTTGAAGCAGAAATTCGCTTCCGCAGCATGCCCCTCGGTCAGGCACTCGTGGCAGGTGCGCGTGGTCGGCGTCTGAAACAGCTGGTGCCTCCGCTGCGCGGCCATTTCGGCGGTCACGATGCCGGTCGGCACCGCCAGGATGCCCCAGCCCATCAGCATCATGAAGGACGCAATCAGCCGGCCCAGGTCCGTCTTGGGCGTGATGTCGCCAAACCCCACCGTCGTCACCGTGCTGATCGCCCAGTAGACCGCGATCGGGATGCTGGTGAACCCGTTGCCCGGCCCTTCGACCACATACATCACCGTGCCCATGACCAGCACCACCATCAGCACCGCCGACAGGAACACCAGGATCTTGCGGCCGCTGGCGGCCAGGGCGCGCCCGAGAAACTGGTACTCGGCCACATAGGCGGCGAGCTTGAAGATACGGAACACCCGCAGCAGGCGCAGCACACGCACATCGATGAGTGCATGCAGCTCCGGGAAAAACAGCGCCAGGTAGGTCGGCAACACGGCGACCAGGTCGATGATGCCGAAGAAGCTGGTGGCGTACTGCAGCGGCCGGCGCACACACAGCAGGCGCGCGATGTATTCGGCGGTGAACAGCAGCGTGAAAATCCACTCCAGTGCGTTCAAGGCGTTGCCATACACCCGGTGCACCGACTGCACGCTGTCCGCCATCACCACGGCGACGCTGAGCAGGATGACGGCGATCAGGGCCTGGTCGAACAGGCGTCCGGCACGGGTGTCCGCTTCAAAAATGATGGTGTAAACGCGCAGCCGCCAGCCGGCGAGCGGCTTGTCGTGCGAGGAGTCAAAGGGGGGCAGTGAAGGTTTTTCCATGAGCGCAGGCAACGCATGTGCAGCGTTGCACCTGTTCCAAGTCCGGGAATCGAACCTTAACCGATGTAGCCGGGCGCCTGCGCAGCCCAGCAGCCAGACACCGCGTGCGCCTGCACCGGCCGGACCGGCTCCGGCGGCAGGCGCAGCCCGAATGCTCTGTTTTTGATAGCTGTCTGCGCTTTTCCAACAAGGGCTACAGCCACTTTTATCGTAAAACTCTCAGCGGGTCGGGCTTTCCGCCTCCTGCAGGGTGCGCCACATCACCTTGCCCGAGCCGCTCTTCGGCAGGGCGTCGACCAGCTGCACCACTCGCGGGTACTTGTAGGCCGCCATGTTCTCCTTGCACCAGTCGATGATGTCCGCCTCGCTGACCTGCCCCTTGTGGCTTTGCCGCAGCACCACCACGGCCTTGACGGTCTCGCCACGGTAGGCGTCCTTCGTGGAGATGATGCAGGCCTCCTGGATGGCCGGGTGCTTGAACATCAGCGCCTCCACCTCGGCCGGCCAGACCTTGAAGCCCGACGCGTTGATCATGCGTTTGAGCCGGTCGGTGATGAAGAAGTAGCCCTCTTCATCCACCCGGCCGAGGTCGCCCGAACGGAAGAAGCGCTTGCCGTCGATGTCAATAAACGCCGCCGCCGTGGCGTCGGGCCGCTTCCAGTAGCCTGAAAAATTCTGCGGCCCGCACATGATGATTTCGCCCTGCTCGCCCAGCGGCATTTCCTCCAGCGTCAAGGGGTCGATCACGCGGGCGTCGACATTGAGGAAAGGCACACCCAGGCACTGCTGCTTGGTGGCGTCGGGCGGGTTGCTGTGCGAGGGCGCAGCGGTTTCGGTCAGGCCGTAACCTTCGGCAAAACGCAGGCCGTACTGCTCCCACAGGCGCTGGGCCACGGCCTGCGGCATGGCCGCGCCGCCGCCGCCGATGTAGACCAGGCTGCTCAGGTCAAAGGCCGCAAAGTTCGGGCTGGCCAGCAGGTCGATCACCATGGTCGGGATGTTGGTCCAGTGTGTCACGCGCCATCTGGAGATCAGCCGGCCCGCCAGCTCGCGGTCCCAGCGCGGCATGATGACCAGCGTTGCGCCGCCGTAAATCGAGGCATGCATGACCGACACCATGCCGGTGATGTGGAACATGGGCACGACCGAAAGCACGGTGTTTTCCGGTGTGCTGTTGCCCCACAGGCTGCTGGCCACTGCGTTGTGCATGATGCTCGCATGCGTGTGCATGCAGCCCTTGGGCAGGCCCGTGGTGCCGCTGGTGTAGGGCAGCACCGCCAGGTCCTGCGACGCGGCCGTGTGGTCGGGCAGCCGGCCCTGCGCGCCCTGCGCCAGCGCCTCGGTCCAGGCCGTGACGCGGCAGTCGCCGGCCGCGGGCGCCGGGTGCTGCGTACCCAGCCACTCCTGCCAGGCTGGCGGCAAGGTCGCCGCCTCGGCCTGAAGGTCAAAGGCGTCGCTGTAATGGGTGACGATCAGATGCTGCAGCTGCTGCTCCGGCGGCAACTGGTCATTGGCCTTGACCAGCTCGGACGCCAGGTCCGCCGCGGTGATGGCGACCCGCGCGTCCGGGTCGGTGATGTAGTGCTTGAGCTCTTCCGCGCGGTTCATCGGGTTGACCGGCACCACCACGGCGTTGGCCCGCAGGATGGCAAAGTGGGCAATCACCCATTGCGGGCAGTTCTGCATGTCCAGCACCACCCGGTCGCCCTTTTTGACACCCATCTCGTGCAGTGTGGCGGCCAGGCGCTCGGCTTTTTCAAGCACCTCGGCATAGGTGAAGACACGCCCGAAAAACACCAGCGCTGCCTTGTCGGGGTAACGCAGCGCGCTGACCGCCAGGTTGTGCCACAGCGAAATGGCCGGTGCCGAGATGCGGTGCGGCAGGCGCCTGGGCCAGACCTTGTAATGCAGGTCATGGGGAGGGGGAGCTGGGTGGATCGCTGTCGGTGCAATGGTGGGGTGGTCGGACAAGTCAGGGCTCCAGTTTCACTTCAGGCGGGCCTCCAGCCTACCCCGGCTGCGCCGTCATTGCATCGGGGAAGCTCCGTATAAAAAGCTGTCGCCTCAGCGACCGCGCCTGACCGTGATGAGGCCTGAGACCTTTGCCCGAGGGGATCGCCAAAAAGCACAACAACAACAACAACAACAACAACAACAAAACGGAAACACCCTGTGACGTCCTCCTTCCTCTCCTGCCCTCGAATGACTTGTGGCGGCCCGGCCGCGCCGGCGAACGATGCGGCCGTACAGTCCGGTGCGTGGCCGCGCTCAAGCGACGCCCGGCGGCGACGGACGCCGCGCGCGTTTGCCGACATCCGGGCACAATCAGCAAATAGCCGGACGACAGTCGCTCTGTTTTTAATAGCAGTCTGCGCCCGCCTGTATGGGGCTGAGGCCCTGTTTCATTGAGTATTTCCAGTACCCACCCGGTATACGTCGAACGCCCGGGTGCTGTTTTCCCACCTGTATCCCATGCCGCCTGTCCTGTATCTCTTCGCCCTGTGCAACCTCGTCATCGGCAGTGGTGCGTTTGTGCTGGGCGGCATTCTGGTGCCACTCAGCGAGTCGCTCCACATCAGCCTGGCCGCGGCCGGCCAGGCGATGACGGCCTACGCAGTGTCCACCGCGCTGCTGGCGCCGGTGCTGATCATGGCCACCGCCCGCTGGCCGCGCAAACGCGTCGTGCAGCTGGCCCTGACCCTGTTTGCCGCTGGCTGCCTGGTGTGCGCGCTGTCGGGCAACCTCGCCATGCTGCTGCTGGGCCGGGTGCTGATGGGCGCGGGCGCCATGTTCTCGGCCGCGGCCTCAGCGCTGGCCGTGAGCCTGGTGGCGCCGGCACTGCGTGGCCGGGCCTTGTCCATCACTTTTCTGGGCATGAGCGTCAGTTACGCGGTGGGCGTGCCGGTCGGTGCCTGGCTCGGTTTTGAATACGGCTGGCGCGTGCCGGTCTGGCTCTCGGCCGGCGCCAGCCTGGCGGCTTTGGTGGCGGCCAGCTGGCTGCTGCCCGCCCATCTGGCTTCGGCCGGCGCCAATTTTTCCGGCTTTGGCGCGGCGGCGCGGCAGCCCGCCGTGCTGCGCACCTGGCTGCGCACCCTGCTTTATTTTGTGGCGATTTTCAGTGTGTTTGCCTACATTGGCCCGGTGCTGCAGGCGCTCAACAACATGAGCTCCACGCAGCTTTCCATCACGCTGGCGGTGTTCGGTCTGGCCGGCGTGGCCGGCACGCTGTCGGGCGGCTGGGCCAACGACCGCTTCGGCTCGCTGCCAACCATGCGCGTGCAACTGGCCGTGCTGGTGACCACCATGGCCTTGCTGCCGCTGACACGTGGCCACCTCTACGCCACCATGGCCACACTCATCGTCTGGGGCATCGCCGGCTTTGGCGTGATGGCGCCGCAGCAAAGCCGCCTGGCCGGCATGGCCCCGGCCCAGGCGCCGCTGCTGCTGAGCCTGAACGGCTCCATGCTGTATGTGGGCACGGCACTGGGCGCCGTCATCAGTGGCGCCTTGCTGGAGCAGGTTCACCTGTCGCAGCTCGGCTGGGTGGGCGTGCCCTTCGGCCTGCTGGCGCTGCTGACGCTGGCCTTTGAACCGGCGCATGTCCGGCCTGTGACCGCCCCCCCCGCAAACCCCGTCTGAGACAGCACGCCATGACCGCCAGCCCGACCGCCGCCCCCGCCCTGTCCCTGATCTACGTCGGCGACCCGATGTGCTCCTGGTGCTACGGATTCAGTGTGCCGCTGGGTCAGTTGCTCGAGCGATTCCCCGAGCTGCCGGTGCAGCTGGTGCTGGGCGGCCTGAGGGCCTACAACACGCAGGTGATGGACGCCGCTTTGAAGGACAAGCTGCGCCAGTCCTGGGCCGGTGTGGCGCAGCGTTCGGGCCAGCCGTTTTCACCGGCGCTGTTTGAGCGTGAGGATTTCATCTACGACACCGAGCCGGCCTGCCGCGCGGTCGTCACGGTACGCAACCACGCGCCTGCGCTGGCGCTGCGCATGTACCACGCGATCCAGCAGGCCTTTTATGCGCAGGGGCGCGATGTCACCAAGGCGGCAGTCCTCGGCGAAGTCTGGGACGAAGTGCATGGCCGAACCAAGGAGGCCTGGGGCCACATTGACTTTCTGCGCGACTTCGACAGCGACGCCATGCGCCAGCAGACGCGTGACGATTTCCTGCAGGCACAGCGCTGGGGCGTGCGCGGCTTCCCGACCCTGATCGTCGTGGGGGACGGCCAGGCGCAGATCCTGACGAATGGTTATGCCGGGGCCGATGTACTGGCGGAGCGACTGACGCAGCTCGTGGCCGGGCAAACACCGGAGCCCTGACGCGTCGACGCTGGGGCCAGCCCTTTCATTTGCAGGGCGCCTGCTGAAGCAGAGCCAGCGCGGTCAGTGCATCACGCAGTGGCAATACACAAAATGCTGCACCAGCCCGGAAGGCGTGTGATGGTCTTCCTTGACATGCTCAAGCAACTCGAACGCGCCGCCGAACTGGGCATGCAAGGCATCCGGCGCATAACGCACAACCGGCAAGCCGCTGCATTCGAGCGGCCCGTCGGGCGCGAACGCGGCCACGATGACATGTCCACCCGGCCGCACCGCGTGACGGACCTGCGCCACATAGGCCGCGCGATCCGCCGGATCGGTGAGGAAGTGAAAGACAGCCCGGTCATGCCAGATGTCGATGCTGGCCTTTTCCAGGCGGAGGGTGGTGATATCGCCTTCCATCCAGCGCACACGCGATGCCTGATCGGGCCCGAGGCGGCGCCGCGCCACCGCTAGCGCGGCCGCAGAAATATCGAGCACACCCACGTTTGTCATGCCCTGCGCCAGCAGGTCGTCCACCAGACTCGAGGCGCCGCCGCCAACATCCACAATGCGTGCCGACTTGTCCGCGGCCACGGCACGAATCATCTCCAGCGACAGGGTGGCGTGCGGCTGGTACCAGCTCACGGCCTCAGACGACCGCGTGCTGTAAACCTCGTCCCAATGTGATTTTGATTCCATGAAAGCCCTCCAAACGGTGCAATGATGAATCATAAAACCTTCATGAACACGCAGGCCATCTGTGAAAGAATTGTCCTCCATGACCGACCCCAACCCCGCTGTGCCTGCGTCGCCAACCGTGCCCGTTCGGTCGGGAAACGGCATGGAGGTGTTGCTGGCCTTTCTTCGGCTGGGGTTGACATCGTTCGGTGGACCGGTTGCGCATCTGGGCTACTTCCGCACCGAGTTTGTCGAGCGCCGCAAATGGCTGGACGACCGCAATTATTCGGACCTGGTGGCCTTGTGCCAGTTTTTGCCCGGTCCGGCGAGCAGCCAGGTGGGGATGGCGCTGGGCCTGGCACGCGCCGGCTGGGCCGGATCACTGGCGGCCTGGGTCGGCTTCACCTTGCCCTCGGCGCTGATGCTGATCCTGTTCGCCTACGGCATGGCGCAGTACAGCGCGCTTGCAGGCTCAGGCATCGTGCATGGGCTCAAGGTGGTCGCGGTGGCCGTGGTCGCCCAGGCGGTGTGGGGCATGGCCAAGTCCCTGTGCCCCGACAGGACCCGGGCCGGCCTGGCCATCCTGGCAGCCTTGCTCACTTTCGTGCTGCCTTCTGCGCTGGGCCAGGTCGGGGCCATCGTCACCTGCGGGCTGATCGGCCGATGGCTGCTGCAACTGCCGCCACAGCCGCCGGTCCAGCACCAGAACTACCCGGTCTCCCGGCGGGCCGGCGTGCTTGCCTTGACAATTTTTGGCCTGTTGCTGGTCGGGTTGCCCGTCTGGGCGGCCAGCACCGGCTCGCCCCTGCTGGCCCTGGTGGACGGTTTCTACCGGGCGGGTGCGCTGGTCTTCGGCGGGGGCCATGTGGTGCTGCCGCTGCTGCAGGCCACGGTGGTCCCTGGCGGCTTTGTCAGCAACCCTGACTTTCTGGCGGGTTACGGCGCGGCCCAGGCGGTGCCCGGCCCGCTGTTCACCTTTGCCGCCTTTCTGGGAGCAGTCATGACGGGTCCCCTCACCGGCTGGGCCGGCGGCCTGTTTTTTCTTGCCATCGTGTTTGTGCCCGCCTGGCTTCTGCTTGTGGGCGCACTGCCCTTCTGGGAAATGCTGCGCCAGCGCAGTGGCATTCAGAGCACCATGGCGGGCATCAACGCCGGTGTGGTCGGCATTCTGCTTGCCGCGTTGTACGACCCGGTCTGGACCAGCGCGATCCATTCGAAGGCGGACTTCGGTCTGGCACTGGCGGCCTTCGGCCTGCTGGTTTATGCCAAAGTTCCCCCGTTCTGGGTGGTGCTGCTCGCCGCCGTGGCCGGCTGGGCCATGGCGCTCTGACGCAGGCCAGGAGCCAGGCGGTGACCATACAGAGGTTTTCTGCAACCCCTCAACGTCATCGCAGACATCGTCGGCGGCCGGCCGCGCACGGAGGGACGAATCCCGGGCTTACCTAGACGTGGCGCTTTCCGGGGGCGGGCGCCGCGGCACCCGCGGTCTGTTGGTCGGCCAGCTGGTGTAGCGCCTCGATGATGTGGCAATGCGTGTCGCTGCCGTCGCAGCGCTTGCGCAAGGCGTGGAGGTCTTTTTCCAGCGCCTTCAGCTCCGTCAGGCGCGCGCGCACATGGCCCAGGTGTCCGTCCAGCGCCTCGCGTGCGGTCGCGCAGTCGGCCCGGTTGTTCAGGTCCAGGCCCAGCAGGGTGCGCACCTCGGCCAGCGACATGTCCATGGCCCGGCACAGGCGAATGAAACGCAGCTGGTGCACGTCGCCATCGCTATACAAACGATAGCTGTTGTCGCCCCGCCCATGCGGGCTGAGCAGGTTTTCTTTCTCATAAAACCGGATGTTCGCGGGGCTGACGCCGCTTTGGCGCGCGGCCTCGCCGATCTGGTAACCCCTGAGGGCGAAGGGACTTGACGCAGGCATCGCTTGACCTTGAAGTGACTTGAGGGTTTCCAATCATGCCATCAACCCGAAAACGCTGGAGAACCCCTCGATGTCTGCTCACTGCTGCGATCACGACCACAACGCCACCGCCGCCCGGGCCAACAGCCCGCGTTACCGGAAAATCCTCTGGATCGCGCTGGTCGTCAACTTCGCCATGTTTGCCATCGAAATCGGCGCCGGCTTCCAGTCCGGCTCGGTCTCGCTGCTGGCCGATGCGATCGACTTTTTCGGCGATGCCGCCAACTACGGCGTGAGCCTGGCGGTGTTGTCCCTGGGTCTGGCCTGGCGTGCCCGCGCGGCGCTGCTCAAGGCCGCCAGCATGCTGGCCTTCGGCGTGTTTGTGCTGGCGCGGGCCGGGTGGGTGGCCACCCAGGGCGGCGCGCCCGAGGCCTGGACCATGGGCGCGATCGGCCTGCTCGCCCTGGTCGCCAACGTGTCGGTCGCTGCCCTGCTGTATGCGTACCGGGAGGGTGACGCCAACATGCGCAGCGTCTGGCTGTGCTCACGCAACGACGCCATCGGCAACGTTGCCGTGATGCTGGCTGCGCTGGGTGTGTTCGGGACCAGGAGCGCCTGGCCGGATCTGGCCGTGGCCGCGGTCATGGGCGGTCTGGCCATCTGGGGCGGCGGGTCGGTAATGCTGCAGGCCAGGCGCGAGTTGCGGGCCGGGCGCCTGTCGCAAAAAACGGCATGAAGAGCCTCACGCCCGCGCAGCGCCGTCGGCTTTTTTGGGAGCTGATGCGTCGCTTCAGCACGGCCAGTGCTGCAGACCTCGCCGATCGCTGGGCCTGGCTCGAAGCCGCGCATGTGGTGGGGCAGCAGCAGTTTGCCCTGCACTGGGCCTCGCATACCGCGATGCTGCGCTTCGCGCTGCAAACCCGGGACTTCGGCGAGGCGGTGGGGCAGGTGCTGCGCCTGGCCCTGGTGCCGCCGGGCCATCTCCTGCAGCGCCTGCCCGATGGCAACACCGGTCGGGCCACTGTCAGCGCGTTGGCGCCCATGCCGGTTGATGCGCGTTTGAGCCGGCTGATCCGGCAGGCTGCTGCGGTGGCCGTGCCGCCTTCGCCGCCTTGCTTTTGAACTTTCCGCCTGCCGCCGTATCATCTATCTATGCGCCGTCCTCTGTTCATCGCCATGATCTTCCTGCTGCTTCTGCGCGGGATGGTGGGCGATGCCATGGCCACCGGCATGGCCGCCGGCCATCTGCAACCGCTTTCGCCCGCTACAAGCTTTGTAGCACCTCACGCCCACCCATCAAAGGCTGACGGTCATTTCGACCATGACATGGGGATGGAACCGGCAGCATCCATGACGCATCTGGCGACTCCTCCGGATTGCGCAGGCCACACCTCTGGCCAGGCGTCCGGCCCCATGAC
The DNA here is from genome assembly GCF_029945895.1 of Polaromonas sp. Classification (GTDB taxonomy): domain Bacteria; phylum Pseudomonadota; class Gammaproteobacteria; order Burkholderiales; family Burkholderiaceae_C; genus Polaromonas. The sequence goes on from NZ_JAQSDL010000085.1 coordinate 99,669, forward strand.
CCCGGAAGCCACCGGGCACTGCGACTCCTGCGCCGCCTGCCAGACCTGCCACACGGTCGCGCTGTCGCCGCTGACGATCAGCACCGCCTCCCTCCCCGTCCCCCCCGCGCTGCCGCACTCGCCAGCCGTCCGGTTTGCCAGCGCCGTCGCCGCGCTGGGCCAAAAACCACCCATTTCCTGACTTCCAGGCCCGTAGTGGGCCTGTACTTGCCATCCGGCACGGGCGAGCCCGCCCTTTTTGCCGGATCCGCGCGATTTTTTAATGTCGCCCCCGCTTGTCTGTCAGGAGATTTTTGTGACTTTCCGTATCCTTTTTTACCTGCTGCTCCTGCCGCTGGGCAGCGTCCATGCCGAAGGCGCATCGCCCCCAGAGGCCGCCGACCCGGCGGCGCCGGTGCCGGCGGTGCGCTACCGCTCCGTGTTTTCCGACCTGCCCACCGGCGTGGAAGCCGGGCGAGAGGACTGGAAAAAAGCCAATAACGAGGTTGGCCGCTTCACGCGCGGCCATGTCGACATCCTCAAGGCAGAGCAGCAGCGGGCCGCGCCACCGAGCCAGCCCACCGTGCCGGAAACAGCAAAACCTGCGGCGACCCATCCCCACAAACACTGAGCTGCACCATGTTTTCATTTCACAAATCTGCAATGGCCCTGCTGGCGGTCGCGACCCTGGCCGGCTGCGCCAGCCTGTCGCCCGACGGCAACCAGGCTGACATCAACACCCTGACTGCGGGCAAAACCGCGGGTATCAACGCCCCGGTCGGGCGCGGCGACAGCGCAGAAACCCGCGAAGCGGTGACGCAGCTGCTGGCTGAGCCCCTGAGCGCCGAGTCGGCCGTGCGTATTGCGCTGCTGAACAACCCCGGCATCCACGCCTCCATGGCCTCCTTGGGCATCAGCGATGCCGACCGTGTGCGCGCCGGCACCCTGCCAAATCCGCACTTTTCCATTGGCCGTTTTGTTGAAGGCAGCAAGGTGGAAATCGAACGCGGCATTGGCTTCAACGTCATCGGCCTGTTGACCCTGCCCTGGCGCGCCAAATACCAGAGCCAGCAGCACGAAGTGGCCAAGCTGCAGGCTGCGCAGGAGGTGGTCAAACTTGCCGCCGACACGCGCAAGGCCTGGATCAACGCCGTCGCCGCGCAGCAGACCGCCAGCTACATGAAAGACGCCAAGGAGGCGGCCGAAGCCAGCGGCGAGCTGGCGCGGCGCCTGGCGCGTGTGGGCAACTGGAGCAAGCTGAACCAGGCGCGCGAGCAGGCTTTTGTCGCCGACGCCGGCGCGCAGCTGGCACGCAGCCAGAACACGGCTTATGCCGCACGCGAAAAACTCACACGCCTGATGGGCCTGTGGGGCACGCAGACGCAGTTCACGCTGAGCGAACGCCTGCCGGACCTGCCCAAAACCCTGGCCGACATGCCGGACATCGAGGCTAGAGCCCTGCGCGATCGCCTCGACGTGCGCACCAGCGTGGCGCAGGCCGGCTACGTGGCCGGCAACATGGGCCTGACCCGCAGCACCGGCTTCATCAACGCCCTCGACGCGAAGTACTCACGCAACACCACGTTCGACAATGCAACCGGTGACAAGGAGATCAAGCGTGGCTGGGAGCTGGAACTGCCGCTGCCGATTTTCGACTGGGGCGGCGCCAGCAATGCGCGCGCGCAGGGCCAGTACATGCAGTCGGTGGCGCGCGTGCGCGAAACCGCCATCCAGGCCCGCTCCGAGGCGCGCGAAAGTTACCACAGCTGGCGCACCGCCCATGACCTGGCGCTGCACTACCGCGACGAGGTCGTGCCGCTGCGCAAGTTCATCAACAACGAGCTGCTGCTGCGTTACAACGGCATGCTCTCCAGCGTGTTCGAACTGCTCGCCGACACGCGTACATCCATCGCGGCCGTCAACGCCAGCATTGAAGCGCAGCGCGACTTCTGGCTGGCCGACACCGACCTTCAAACCACACTGACAGGGACCTCCGCCGGCATGGCGCCCCTGGCCGCCGGCGCTGCTACGGGCGGCAGCGACGCCAAAGGACACTGACATGAGCATCAACAACGAACGCAGACGATTTTTTGCCGGCGCCGCCGCTGCCACGGCAACCGCGGTGGCCGCCAGCGCGGTGAGCCGCGTCGCCATGGCGGCGCTGCCCGAACCCGTGCTTCAAACCAAACCGGACACCATGGCGCCGCTGGTGCCCAACACGGGCCGGCCCTACAACCCGGTGGTCACCCTCAATGGCTGGACCCTGCCCTGGCGCATGAACGCTGGCGTGAAGGAGTTTCACCTGGTGGCCGAGCCGGTGGTGCGCGAGATGGCGCCCGGTTTCAAGGCCAACATGTGGGGCTACAACGGGCAAAGCCCCGGCCCGACCATCGAGGTGGTGGAAGGCGACCGGGTGCGCATTTTTGTCACCAACAAGCTGCCCGAACACACCAGCGTGCACTGGCACGGCCAGCGCCTGCCCAACGGCATGGACGGCGTCTCTGGACTGACGCAACCGGCCATTCCGGTCGGCAAGACTTTTGTTTATGAGTTTGTTGCGCGGCGACCGGGCACCTTCATGTACCACCCGCATGCCGACGAGATGACGCAGATGGCCATGGGCATGATGGGTTTCTGGATCACGCACCCGAAGGCCAAACACCCGCTGATCGACGAGGTGGACCGTGACTTCGTGTTCCTGCTCAACGCCTACGACATCGACCCCGGCAGCATGACGCCCAAAATCATGACCATGACGGACTTCAACCTGTGGTCCTGGAACAGCCGGGTCTTTCCGGGTATCGACACGCTCAATGTGCGCAAGGGCGACAAGGTGCGCATACGCATGGGCAACCTGACCATGACCAACCACCCGATCCACCTGCACGGCCACGAGTTCCTGGTGACCGGAACCGATGGCGGCCCCACGCCGAAATCAACACGCTGGTACGAGGTGACCACCGACATTGCGGTGGGCCAGATGCGGCAGATCGAGTTTCTGGCCGACGAGGAAGGCGACTGGGCTTTCCATTGCCACAAGAGCCACCACACCATGAACGCCATGGGTCACGATGTGCCAACCATGATTGGCGTGGACCACCGCGGCCTGATCAAAAAACTGCAGAAGGCGGTGCCCGACTACATGGTCATGGGTGAACGCGGCATGGCCGATATGGGCGAGATGGAAATGGAAATTCCCGAAAACACCGCCCCCATGATGACCGGCACCGGCCCCTATGGCGGCGTGGAAATGGGCGGCATGTTCAGCATGCTCAAGGTGCGCAAGAGCCAGAAGCCCGGCGACTACCGGGACCCGGGCTGGTACAAGCAGCCGCCCGGCACGCAGGCCTACGAGTGGACCGGCGCCCTGCCCGACCCGGCGCGCCCGCGCGCGGGCAGCAAGGCCATGCCGGCGGCCGGCCCCGGCCCAGTGACTGAAGTGCAGATCCGCAAACCGACCGGCCATGCCGGGCACTGATTCAGGGAACAACATGCGCACCGAAATTACTCTGAAATTGATAGCTGCCTGCGCTTTACTGACGGGGGCTGGAGGCACATTTGGTCAACATGTGCACCCACCTTCATCCAACGCCAGTCCGTATGCGGGCGAACAAGCGCGTGAGATCAAGTCCCTCTCTCCTGAGCAGACCGCAGACCTGCTGGCCGGCAAAGGCATGGCATTGGCCAAGACCGCCGAGCTGAACGGCTACCCCGGGCCCATGCACACGCTGGAGCTGGCAACCCCACTTGAACTGAGCACGGAGCAGAAACAGGCCAGCGAAGCGCTGATGAAGCGCCACCAGGCCGAGGCCCGCGACCTGGGCGCGCAACTGGTGCAAGCCGAACGGGCGCTGGACCAGGCTTTTGCGTCGCGCCAGATCGATGCGGCCCGGCTGGCCGACCATACCGAACGCATTGGGCGGTTGCAGGCTTTGCTGCGCAAGTCGCACCTGGACACCCACCTGCAACAGGCCGCGCTGCTGAAGCCCGAGCAGATCGCCCGCTACGCCCAGTTGCGCGGCTACACCGGCGCTCCCGATACAGCCGTGCCAGCCGTCCCCCCCCTCCACAAACATTGACCAGAAAGAGACGCCTCATGAAAAAATACCATCGTGCCCTCACAGCCATGGTGCTGGCGGGTGCCACCACCTTGAGCCTGGCGCATGGCGACGATCCAAAAACGCACATGTCCGCGGCAGTCATCAAGGAACAGAAGGAATGGGGTATCGCGGGTGATGCCAAATCCGTGACCCGCACCGTGACCCTGACCATGGACGACAACATGCGTTTCACGCCCGACAAGCTGGACTTCAGGCAGGGCGAGACCGTGCGTTTTGTGATTCGCAACAAAGGCAAGCTGCTGCACGAGCTGGTCATCGGCACCAAGCAGGAGCTCGATGAACACGCCGCCATGATGCTGAAGTTTCCCGCCATGCAGCACGACGAGCCTTACATGGCCCACGTCGGTGCCGGCAAACGCGGCGGCCTGATCTGGACCTTCAACCGCCCCGGCGAATTTGACTTTGCCTGCCTGATCGCCGGCCACTACCAGGCCGGCATGGTCGGCAAGATCAGTGTCGCCGCGGCCTCCCGTTAAATTTCATTCAAGGAGAAATTCATGCAAAGAAGATTCTTTATTCAAACCGTCGTCAGCTTCGCCGGCACGACGCTGCTGGCGCCTGCCCTGATGGCGCAAACCCGGCCGCAGGTCGAAGTCTGGAAAGACCCCAACTGCGGTTGCTGCAAGGACTGGGTGGCCCACATGCAAGCCAACGGTTTTGACGTCAAGGTGCACGACAGCGGCAACAGCGCCGCCCGCAAGCGTCTGGGCGTGCCCGAGAAGCTCGGCTCCTGCCACACCGCGCTGGTCGGCGGCTATGCCATCGAAGGCCATGTGCCCGCCCGCGAGGTGCATCGTCTGCTGAAAGAACGCCCCGCCGCCCTCGGCCTGTCGGTGCCCGGCATGCCAGTCGGCTCACCCGGCATGGACGGCGCCATTTACGGCGACCGCAAAGACCCGTATGACGTGGTGCTTTTCAGCCGCAATGGCGGCAACCGCGTCTATCAAAGTTACAACCGCACCTGAACCGAAAGGATTTCCCATGAAACGTTTTACTACCCTCATCGCCACCCTGCTCACCTCGGCCGCCTTTGCGCAGGCTGCGCTGCCCACCACCGATGCCGAAGTCCGCAAGGTCGACAAGGATGCCGGCAAGATCACCCTCAAACACGGCGAAATCAAGAACCTGGACATGCCGGCCATGAGCATGGTGTTCCAGGTAAAAGACAAAGCCCTGCTCGACAAGGTCAAGGCCGGCGACAAGGTCAGCTTCACGGCGGACAAGGTCAACGGGGCCTACACTGTTCTGACCCTTGAGCCCAAATAAGTTGCCAAAGCAGGTTGTGTGATGCGTATCAGTCACAGTGGTGAGCGGCCTTGTCAAGAAGCCGACCTTCGCGCTTAAAATCCGCTGTGCCTTTCATCATGACTTCATCCGTCTCACTCCCATGACCTGGAACCGTCGCAAGCGCCTGTTCATCGTGCTTTTCGCACTGGTGAACGTGGTGTTCATGCAGCTCGCGATGGCCGCTTACGCTTGTCCGGGTGGTGGAACCACGGAGTCCAGGGTGAACCAGGCCGCCGCCCTGGCGGCCCACGCGGGCATGCCCTGCGCAGAGTCCTTGGCATTGACGATGGACGATGAGCAACCCAGCCTCTGCGCGGCCCACTGCAAGGCCGACCAGCAAACTGCCGACAAGTACCAGCTTCCCGCCCTTGCGTTGCTGGCCGCGGTAGCCAGCGACTATCCGGTGATCCGTCTGCTGGCCTTGACGCCGTCGGGTGTGCCCCTGCAAGCGCCCGTGCCGGCGCGCACCACTGCGCTGTCGGTGGCTGTGCGTCACTGCTGCTTCCGCCTTTAAAGCCTTCCGCTTCCTGGTTTTCGCCTGAGCACGTGGTGTGCTCCGGCTTGGGTCATGTCGTCGGAGGTTTCATGCTTGCATTTTTTGTGATTCATTGGGCGCGCCCGCTTCGGGAAGCGGCGCTGTCATCCGTGCTGGTACTTGCCGCACCGCTGCTGTGGGCCACCGGCGCGGCGCCCCCGCCACTGTCCCTGCGGGAAGCGCAGCAACTGGCCGTGCAGCACTCCCGGCAATTACAGGCCCAGGACGCGCTGTCCCGCTCCGCGCGCGACATGGCGGTGTCGGCTGGCCAGTTGCCCGATCCGGTGCTCAAGCTGGGCGTCGACAACCTGCCTCTCAGCGGGCCGGCGCAGCTGAGCCTGACGCAGGATTTCATGACCATGCGCCGCATCGGTCTCATGCAAGAGCTGCCGCGCGCGGAAAAACGCCAGCTCAAGGCCGAACGCTTCGAGCGCGATGCCGAGCGTGCCCAGGCGCAGCGACAGCAAGCCCTCGCCGGCATCCAGCGTGACACCGCCCTGGCATGGCTGGACCGTTATTACACGCTGGCCTTGCGCACACTGCTGCTGCAACAACTGGAAGAAACGCGACTGCAGGAGCAAGGCGCCCTCATTGCCTTCCGCGAGGGCAAAGGTGCGCAGGCCGATGTGTTTGCCGCACGCACCGCCCTGATCGAGATCGAAGACCGGCTCAGCCAGATGGACAGTCAAGCCAGAAATGCCGACCTGATGCTGATGCGCTGGACCGGCACCCAGACCACCCGTCCGCTCTTGGGAACACCGGACTGGCAGAACACCGTTCTGGAAGGCAAGTTGTCCAAAGAAGAACTCCGCCAGCATCCGCCGCTGGCGGTGCTGGCTTCGCAAGTGGATGCCGCAGAAACCGAACTCCGGCTGGCCCAGGCCAACACAAAGTCCGACTGGGCACTGGAAGCCACCTACCTGCAGCGCGGCCCGGCATACGCCAACATGGTTTCCCTCGGCGTTTCCATTCCCTTGCAGTGGGACCAGAAAAATCGCCAGAACCGCGACATTGCGGCCAGGCTGGCACAGCTCGATGAAGCCCGCGCCAATCAGGACGACGCCCTGCAATCGTACGAAGCCGAAGTGCGCACGCTGCTCAACGACTGGCAGACCAGCAAGGAGCGGGCCAGCCGCTACAGCCACCAGATGGTCCCCGCGGCCAGCCAGCGTTCGGCGGCAGCCCTGAGCAGCTACCGCGTCCGCAAGGGCGACCTGGACAGCGTGCTGGGAGCACGCCAGGCTGAAATCAACACCCGTCTCCAGGCCCTGACGCTGGAACGTGACACTGCCCGGTTATGGGCACGGCTCAACTATCTGAGGCCGGACACCGCCATCGACAGCAGCGCTGCCGTCACTACGCCCATAAACCCGAACGCCGCGAAAGCCGCGAAAGGCCAGCCATGACCACCAGAAAAACCCTCATCGCATCGCTGGCTATCGCATTGACCGTGCTGGCCGGTGGTTATGGCCTGTATGCGCTCGGCATGAAACGGGGCATGGCTGCACCTGGGCACACGGCCAGCGCTGCAGCTGATGCACCACCTCCCCTGCCTGCGGACCCGCAAAGCCTGGACGGCGAGCAGGCCACCCGCCGGCACATCGGCGCCGGCATTCAGGCGGGCGATATCGACCCGGCCAGTGGCCGCAAAGTCCTTTACTACCACGACCCCATGGTGCCGGGAAACCGCTTTGACAAACCCGCCAAGTCCCCCTTCATGGACATGATGCTGGTGCCCGTTTTTGCCGGCGGAGACAGCGATCAGGGCAAAGTCAGCGTGAGCCCCCGTATCCAGCAAAACCTGGGAGTACGCATCGCACCGGTGACAGAAGGCACGCTCTCGCCCGAACTGGCTGCGGTCGGCAGCATCGCCTTCAACGAACGCGACCAGGTCACGGTGCAGGCCCGCGCCACCGCGTATGTGGAACGCCTGCATGTGCGCGCCACGCTGGACAAGGTCACCCGCGGCCAGCCGCTGGCGGAGCTTCATGTTCCCGACTGGGTGGCCGCGCAGGAGGAATTCCTGGCGGTGCGCCGCATGCAGGGCTCCCAACTGACGGAGCTGGTTGATGGCGCGCGCCAGCGCATGCGCCAGGTCGGCATGAGTGAGGCGCAAATTGCCGTTGTGGAAACGAGCGGCCGACCCAGCGCGCGCATCACGCTGTTTGCGCCCATTGCAGGTGTGGTCACGGAGCTGGCGGCACGCGAGGGCATGGCAGTGATGGCGGGTGCGACGCTGTTCCGCATCAATGGCCTGTCCACCGTCTGGGCGAATGCCGAGGTTCCGGAGAGCCGGGCGGCCTTGCTGCGCCCAGGCGCAAAGGTGGAAGCCAGAAGCCCGGCCGTGCCGGGAGAAGTATTCAAAGGGAAGGTCCAGGCGCTCCTGCCGCAGGTCAGTGCGGACACCCGCACGCTCAAGGCCCGGCTGGAACTGGCCAACCCCGGCAACCGCCTGGTACCCGGCATGTTTGTGCAGATGCAGTTCATGGACACGCGTGCCGGCAAGGTCTTGCTGGTTCCCACCGAAGCGGTGATCCAGACCGGCCAGCGCAGCGTGGTCATGCTGGCAGAAAAGGAAGGCCGGTTCCGTCCGGTGGAAGTGGGAACAGGTATGGAAAGCGGCGGGCAAACCGAAATCACGCGCGGACTGCAGGCCGGCCAGCAGGTGGTGGTGTCGTCGCAGTTCCTGATCGATTCTGAAGCCAGCCTCAAAGGCGTGGAAGCCCGGCTCAATGACCCTGCCAGGGCCGCTGCCGCCAGCAGCGCGCCTCGTCATCAGGGGGAAGGCAACGTTGACGCGCTTGCACCGGATGCCGTGACCCTGACGCACGGCCCGATTGCTTCCCTGAAATGGGGAGCCATGACGATGGAATTCAAACCGCCACAGGCGGGAGCTCCGCGTAACGTGAAGCCAGGCGACCGCGTGGCGTTCGAGTTCTACATGGATGACGAAGGCATGGCGCAATTGACGGGAATCAGCCCGCTGGCTACACCGGCAGCACGGAGCAAACCATGATTGCCGGCCTGATCCGCTGGTCCATCGTCAACCGCTTCCTGGTCCTGCTGGCCACGCTGATCATCAGCGCCTGGGGCGTGTACGCTGTGCTGAAAACGCCGCTGGACGCACTCCCCGACCTGTCCGATGTGCAGGTGATCATCCGCACCAGCTACCCCGGCCAGGCACCGCGCATTGTGGAAAACCAGGTCACCTACCCGCTGACGACCACCATGCTCTCGGTGCCGGGAGCCAAAACGGTACGCGGCTACTCCTTCTTCGGTGACTCCTTTGTCTATGTGCTGTTTGAGGACGGTACAGACCTCTACTGGGCGCGTTCGCGCGTCCTGGAGTACCTGAACCAGGTGCAGTCGCGCCTGCCGGCCGGCGCCAAAACCTCGCTCGGCCCCGATGCAACCGGTGTCGGCTGGATCTACCAGTACGCCCTGGTCGACCGCAGCGGCACGCAGGACGCCTCGCAGCTGCGCGCGCTGCAGGACTGGTTCCTGAAATACGAACTCAAGACAGTGCCCAACGTGGCCGAGGTCGCCTCGGTAGGCGGCATGGTGCGGCAATACCAGATCGTGCTGGACCCGGACAAGTTGGCGGCCTACCGTCTGCCGCACACGCGGGTGCTGGAGGCCATGCAGAAGGCCAACCAGGAAAGTGGCGGCTCGGTGCTGGAACTCGGGGAAGCCGAATACATGGTGCGCGCTTCAGGCTATTTGCAGACGCTGGACGATTTCCGCAAGGTGCCGCTGATGACCACCGAGGCGGGCATCTCAGTCAGGCTGGGTGACGTGGCGCGCATCCAGCTGGGTCCCGAGATGCGGCGCGGCATTGGCGAGCTGGACGGCGAAGGCGAGGCGACCGGCGGCGTGATCGTGATGCGTTCCGGCAAGAATGCGCTGGAAACCATCGCAGCGGTCAAGGCCAAGCTGCAGCAGCTCCAGACGAGCCTGCCCCGGGGCGTTGAAATTGTTCCTGTCTACGACCGTTCAGGCCTGATCGAACGGGCCATCGACAACCTGGGCTTCAAACTGCTGGAAGAGTTTGCCGTGGTGGCCCTGGTCTGCCTGGTCTTCCTGTTCCACCTGCGTTCGGCGCTGGTGGCCATTGTCTCGCTGCCGCTGGGCATTCTCGCGGCCTTCATCGTCATGCACTACCAGGGCGTCAACGCCAACATCATGTCCCTGGGCGGTATTGCAATTGCCATCGGGGCCATGGTCGATGCGGCGGTGGTGATGATAGAAAACGCGCACCGGCACCTGGAGCAATGGACGCACGACCATCCTGACGGCAGGCTTGCCGGGGATGCGCGCTGGAAGGTGATTGGCGACTCTGCGGCAGAAGTCGGGCCCGCCCTGTTTTTCTCGCTACTCATCATCACGCTGTCCTTCATCCCGGTGTTCACACTGGAAGCACAGGAGGGGCGGCTGTTCTCGCCGCTGGCATTTACCAAGACCTACGCGATGGCGGCTGCAGCCGGCCTGTCCGTGACCCTGATTCCGGTGCTGATGGGCTACCTGATCCGCGGCCACATCCCGGGTGAAAAGGCCAATCCGCTGAACCGCCTGCTGATCAGGCTTTATGAGCCGCTGCTCGACCTTGTGCTGCGCTGGCCCAAACTCACCCTCGGTGCCGCGGCGCTGCTGCTGGGACTGAGTCTGTGGCCGCTGCAACACATAGGCGGCGAATTCATGCCGCGACTGGACGAGGGCGACCTGCTCTACATGCCGTCGGCACTGCCGGGCCTGTCCGCAGGCAAGGCGGCCGAGCTGCTGCAGCAGACCGACCGCCTGATCAAGACCGTGCCCGAGGTGCTCAGCGTCTATGGCAAGGCCGGGCGTGCAGAGACCGCCACCGACCCGGCGCCCATGGAAATGTTTGAAACCACCATCCAGTTCAAGCCGCGCGGCGAGTGGCGCCCGGGCATGACGCAGGACAAGCTCGTTGAGGAACTGGACCGCATTGTGAAGGTGCCGGGGCTGGCCAATATCTGGGTTCCCCCCATCCGCAACCGCATTGACATGCTGGCCACCGGCATCAAAAGCCCGGTGGGGGTGAAGGTCGCTGGCGCCGACCTGGCCACCATCGACCGGGCAACCGGCGAGATCGAGCGGATCCTGAAAGGCGTTCCCGGGGTGAGCAGCGCACTGGCCGAGCGGCTCACCGGTGGACGCTATGTCGATGTCAACATCCGGCGCGACGATGCCGCCCGCTACGGCATGAACGTCGCCGACGTGCAATCGGTCATCTCGACGGCCGTGGGCGGCGAAAACCTGGGTGGAAGCGGTGGCGAGGTGGTGTTGGGGCTGCAGCGCTTTCCGATCAATGTGCGCTATCCGCGTGAAATCCGCGACTCCCTGGAAAAGCTGCGCAGCCTGCCCATCGTCAATGAACGCGGCGCGCGGCTGGTGCTCTCCGATGTGGCCGATATTCGCATCACCGACGGGCCACCCATGCTGCGCAGCGAAAACGCGCGGCTGTCGGGATGGGTTTATGTGGACATTCGCGGCCGCGACCTCCGCTCGGCGGTCAGGGACATGCAGGCGGCCGTGGCAGCGCAGGTTTCTTTGCCGCCGGGCTACTCGATTTCGTGGTCCGGGCAGTTCGAATTCCTGGAGCGGGCAACTGCACGCCTGCAGGTGGTCGTTCCCTTCACGCTGTTGATCATCTTTGTGCTTCTGTACCTGACCTTCAGGCGCTTTGACGATGCCTTCCTGATCATGACCACCCTGCCCTTTGCACTGATAGGCGGCATCTGGCTGCTTTATCTGCTGGACTACAACCTGTCGGTGGCCGGCGCGGTGGGTTTTATCGCGCTGGCGGGCGTTTCGGCAGAGTTCGGCGTCATCATGCTGCTCTACCTGAAACAGGCCTGGGACAGGCGCACGGCAGAAGGGAACACTTCCACCAGCGATCTGGTCGAAGCGATCCACGAGGGCGCGGTGCTCAGGGTACGGCCCAAGGCCATGACCGTGGCGGTGATTCTGGGCGGCCTGTTTCCCATCATGTGGGGAGCAGGGACGGGTTCGGAGGTCATGCAGCGCATCGCCGCACCCATGGTAGGCGGGATGATCACCGCTCCCCTGCTGTCCATGTTTGTCCTGCCGGCCGCGTATCTGCTGATCCGGCGCAGGCACTGTACAGCCGAAAGCCGGCCGGCTGCCGGATGAGGGTCGCTGGCCGCGGTGCAAGGCGGCAGGGCGGCAGGGCGGCGTTAGCGCCGCAATGGCACCGGGCTTGATCTAACGCAAGCGGCCGGGCATGGCGCGCCCTGAAGCGGCGGGGCGTGGCCGGTTTGAATGGCTTTTCCGTTACGCTGACAGGAACAACCATTCCTGCCCATGACCGCCAAGACCCTCTCCTCACACAGCGGGCCTGCGCCCGCTTCACCGCTGTGGCATGCGATGCCCGCTGGCGAGGTCCTGACCCGGCTGGGCTGCGATCCCGCTGTGGGGCTCAGCGCCGCAGAGGTCACGCAAAGACGCGCCCGCGACGGCGCCAACGCCCTGCCCGAAACGCAGCGCCGCTCCATGCTGTCCGTGTTCGCGCGCCAGTTCAAGAGTCCGCTGATCTACATCCTGTTCGCCGCCGCGATACTGGCCATCGCCATGGCGCATTACGGCGACGCGGTGGTCATCCTGGCCGTGGTGCTGGTCAATGCCGTGGTGGGCACCTTCCAGGAGGGCCGCGCCGAACGTTCGATGGCCTCGCTGCGCCGGCTGGCGGCACTGCGGGTGCGGGTGCTGCGCGACGGGCAGGAGGCCATGATCGAAGCGCGCGAGCTGGTGCCTGGCGACGTGCTGCTGCTGGCGGCCGGTGATGCGATTGGTGCCGATGCCCGCCTGGTTGAGGAAGCCCAGTTGCAGGTTGCCGAGGCCGCCCTGACCGGCGAATCGGTGCCGGTCAGCAAGAAGGTCGCGCCGTTGTCGGATTCCACCGGTCTGGCGGACCGCCACAACATGCTGTTTTCCGGCACTTACGCGACAGCCGGCCGGGCGCGCGCGGTGGTCGTGGCCATCGGCAGCCACACCGAAGTCGGCCGCATCGCCGGGCTGACCGAAGCCGCCGCGGACCCGAAAACGCCGCTGGAACAACGCATCGAACAGTTCGGCCGCTGGCTGGTCGTCGCCGCACTCGTGCTGTTTGTCGCGGTGGTCGCGCTCGGAATGTTCCGGAATCTGCCGCTGGCCGATGTACTGATGGTGGCCATCAGCCAGATGGTGTCCATGGTGCCCGAAGGTCTGCCTGTGGCCATGACCATCGCCCTGGCCGTCGGCATGCAGCGCATGGCGGGGCGCGGCGCCATCATCCGCCGCCTGTCGGCTGTGGAAACCCTCGGATCGACGACCGTGATCTGCACCGACAAGACCGGCACCCTGACGCGCAACGAAATGACGGTCAGCGCGCTGTGGCTGCCCGGCGGGCAGGAAGTGTCCGTCAGCGGCACGGGTTATGCACCGGAGGGAAAGTTAAGCTCCAATGATGCCGCCCTGCTGCCGTTGCTGCAGGCTGCCGCGTTGTGCAACGACGCGCAGCTGCTGCCCCCCGAGGAAGCGCGTACGCAATGGTCGGTGCTGGGCGACCCGACCGAAGGCGCACTCAAGGTGCTGGCGGCCAAGGCAGGTATCGCTCTGGAAAAACTTGCTCGGGATGCGCCGCGCGAGGCCGAACTGCCCTTCGACGCGGATACCAAAATGATGGCCACACGCCACCGCTTTGCCGGTGCGCCGCGCCGTGTGTTCATCAAGGGGGCGCCCGAGGTGCTGCTGCACCTGTGCGCGGCCGACGGAACGGCGGTGATTCACGCGGCCCGTACGGCCGCCGACGCCATGGCCGCGCGCGCGCTGCGGGTGCTGGCCTTTGCCGTGGTGGAAGACGATGTGCTGGACCCGGACGCCGGTTTTGACGCGCTGGCCGGTCGCGCCCGCCTGCTCGGCCTGGCCGGCCAGATCGACCCGCCGCGCGAGGAGGTCAAGACCGCCGTTGCCGAATGCCGTGCGGCCGGCATCCGGCCCGTCATGGTCACCGGTGACCACAAACTCACTGGCCTGGCGATTGCCCGCGAACTCGGCATTGCGCGTGACGGGGACCGGGCCGTGGACGGCACCGAACTCGAATACATGAACGAGGCGGACCTGCGCGACGGGCTGGCCCGCATTTCCGTCTTTGCCCGTGTCCATCCGGCGCAAAAGCTGCGCATCGTCGAAGCCCTGCAGGCCAACGGCGAGGTGGTGGCGATGACCGGCGACGGCGTCAACGACGCACCGGCGCTGGCGCGCGCCGATGTCGGTGTGGCCATGGGCATCACCGGCACCGAAGTGGCCAAAAGCGCGGCCAAGATCATCATCACCGACGACAACTTCGCCACCATTGTCGCGGCGGTTGAGCAGGGACGCGTGGTTTACGGCAACCTGAAAAAGGTCATCCTCTACCTGTTCGCCACCTCGATCGACGAGGTCGTGGTGCTGCTGCTGGCTTTGCTGGCCGGCTACCCGCTGCCGCTGGCGGCGGTGCAGATCCTGTGGATCAACATCGTGACCGAGGGCACCCTGACCGTGAATCTGGTGATGGACCCGGCTGACGGCGACGAGATGAAACGCACGCCCGTGCCGCGCAACGACCGGCTGTTGGACCGCACCATGCTGGGCCGGGTGCTGCTGATGTCGGCCACGGCCGTGCTGGTCACTTTCGGCTGGTTTGTCTGGCGCCTCGAGCAGGGCTTGCCCATGGATCTGGTACGTACCGAAACCTTCACCGTGCTGGCCATGTGCCAGTGGTTCAACGTGCTCAACTGCCAGTCGGCCACCCGCTCGGCGTTGCGGCTGGGGCTGCTGAAAAACCCCTGGCTGCTCGGCGGCCTGGCCCTGAGCATCGCGCTGCAGGTGCTGGTGCTCTATGCCCCGTTCATGAACACGCTGTTCTACACGGTGCCGCTGGCGCCCGCCTCGCTGCTGCCCTTGTTGTTGCTGGCCAGCAGCGTGTTGTGGGCGGAAGAGCTGCGCAAGCTCCTCGTGCGCCTGCGCCAGAAGCGGGCTGCATGAACCTGATCCTGCTCGTCCCGCAGTTCCTGCTGTGCGCGGTGCTGATCGCCGGCGCGGGTTACGTGTTGTGCCAGAGTGCCGACCAGATCGCCAAAGCAACCGGGCTCACGGGCGGCTGGATGGGCCTGGCGCTGCTGGCCACCGTGACCTCGCTGCCCGAGCTCGCCTCGGGCATCAGCGCCGTCACGGTCATCGGTGCGCCCAACCTGGCCGTGGGCAACGCGCTCGGCGCCTGTGTGTTCAACCTCGTGTTCCTGGTGGTGATCGACGCGTTGCAGCCGCGCCAGCCGATCTATCGCCACGCCAGCGCGGCGCACCTGCTGTCTGCAGCCTTTGGCGTGGTGATGCTGGGCTTTGTCGCCATGAGCCTGCTGCTGCCCGCCGTGACACCGGCCATGCTGCATCTGGGGCTGTACAGCCCGGTGCTGCTGGCGCTTTACCTGCTGGCCCTGCGCAGCGTCTTCGCACACGAGCAGTCGCTGCGGCAGACGCCTGGCCCTGATGGGAGCTCCGGGCCGGCGCCAGCACTGAGGCGGCAGTGGATCCGCTTCGGGCTTGCGGCGCTGGTGGTGCTGGCGGCCGGCAGCTGGCTGCCCGCCATCGCCGACCAGTTGGCCCAGGCCATGGGCTGGAGCCGCAGCTTTGTCGGCACGCTGTTCATGGCGCTGGTGACCACACTGCCCGAAATCGCGGTCACGCTGTCGGCGTTGCGCCTGCGTGCGCTCGACATGGCCATCGGCAACCTGCTCGGCAGCAACCTGTTCAACGTGACCATGCTGGCGATCGACGACCTCTTTTACACCCGCGGCCCGCTGCTCGCCGACGCCGCGCCCGTGCATGCGGGCACGGCAGTCGCCGCCGTGGTCATGAGCGGGCTGGTGATGATCGGGCTGGTGATGCGGCCCCAAGGGCGCGTGCTGCGTTTTGCGAGCTGGGTCAGCGTCGGGCTGCTGGCCACCTACCTGCTCAATGCGGTGCTGGTGTTCCTGCACGGCGGCTCCTGACGCTATCAATAATGCATCTGACGGCGCAGATGGGTACTGGGCTGCAGCCTGTTTTATATTGAACAGCGCATGCCGCTCGATGTTGGCGGCGCCATGTTAAGGTGCCGGCATGCCAAAAACCATACGCTACACCTTGCTGTCCCTGCGCGATCTGGCCGTCTCCGCCGGACCTTTTGTGGTGCTGGCGGTGACCTTGCTGATACTGGCTTACTGGTGGCTGGACCCGAACCCGCCCAAACGTGTCACGCTGGCCACCGGTCCGGCGCAAAGTGCCTACGAGGAATTCGGCAAGCGTTACGCCGGCATCCTGGCGAAGGACGGGATCACCGTGGACCTGCTGCCGTCGCAGGGCTCGGCCCACAACCTGCAGTTGCTGCGCGAAGGCAAGGCCGACCTGGGTTTTGTGCAAGGCGGTACCAGCGACTACAGTGCCGAAGATGCTGAAAACCTGACCTCCCTGGGTAGCCTGTTTGTCGAGCCGCTGTGGCTTTTTTATCGCGAAGAAGGCGTACGAAAAGCCGGAAAAAGCAAGGCCCTGAACTCATTGGTTCAACTGCAGGGCCTGCGTGTCAATGTAGGGACGGAAGGCAGCGGCGTACCCAGCCTGATGGGCAAACTGCTCGAAAGCAACCGGATCGAAGCCACCAGTCTGACCATCAGCACGCTGGATCAAACCCCTGCCACGGTTGCGTTTCTTGGTGGTGAGCTCGATGCGATTGTTTTTGCCTCGGCACCCGAATCACTGATGGTGCAGATGTTGCTGCAGACACCGGGCGTCAAACTCATGAACTTCACGCAGAGCGAGGCGTATTCAAAGCGGTTTTCCTTCCTGAGCACGGTTCGCCTGCCGCAGGGCGTGGTGGACCTGGCACGCAACATTCCGCCCGAAGATGTCAGTCTGGTGGCGCCGACCACCTCACTGATCGCCCGCAGCACCACCCACCCGGCGCTGGTGCAGCTCTTCGCTCAGGCTGGCAACGTGATCCACGGTCCTGCGGGCTGGTTCAAGGCAGCGCGCGAGTTTCCCAATCGCGACAACAGCGAGTTGCCCATCTCCAAAGAGGCCGAACGCGCAATCAAGAACGATGCGCCGCTGATGCAGCGCTACCTGCCCTTCTGGGTAGCCAATCTCGTGGAGCGCATGTGGCTGGTGATGGGCATCATCATTGCAGTCATGCTGCCGCTGTCACGTATCGTGCCCCCGCTGTACGAGTTCCGTGTGCGCTCACGCATTTTCAGGTGGTACGGCCAGTTGCGTGATATCGAGCTGCGCAGTGAAAACGAAGACAGTCAGACCCTGCTGCGGGCACTGGACGAACTGGAGGGCCGGGCAGAAAAGGTCACCGTGCCGCTGTCTTACACCGATGAGCTGTACGCGCTCAAAAACAATATCCAGCTGGTGCGCAGGAAGCTGATGCGCAGCTGAGCGTCTTTTCCCCGCGATCAGACCGCCACCCAGTCCCTGGCTCCACTGGCCGCCGGTTTGTAACGCGTGATCGAGACAGCCCCCCCCGCCACGGCGGCCTGCATCTGAAACAGATGCAGCCACTGGTTCTGCACCAGTTGCCTGACCACCGCGTGCCGGGCAATGATGCCGTCAATTGCGGCCTGCGGTGCTTCAATGAACACACTGAGCCGCAGCGGCGCATGACGCCATTGGCTGCCATCGTGCAGTGACTGCATGGGCAGGCCTGTGCGCAAGTCGCCGCCATTGCCTTCAAAGACGCCCAGCCTGCCGCCCACCACGTTGTGCAGCAGCTTGTTGCCGCTGCCGTATCTGGCGTTGTCGACCACGCTGGCGTAGTACTGCATGTTGATCCAGTTGGTCACCACCATGGGTGCGGTCATGATGAGTTCCAGCACGCTCCCGGTGGTGTCCTGGGCGTGGTCGTAGTCATGCAGAAACGCCCGGCCCGCCAGGTTCAGATGCTGGCTGCGGGTACGGGGTGCGACGATGAAGGCAGCGTTGTTGGCCAGGCCCCATTCAGGCCGCACCTGGGCCCAGTCATTGGCGCGGGACTGGATGGCTTTCTCAAGCCGACCAGCTTCAGTCACCAGATGGGCCAGCCCCAGCGCGGGTGCCCGTTCTGCGCGCGCACGCTGGCCTGCCAGAGTCAGGGTGACCTTGAGTTGCTGCAGATCAGCGGCATGACTGGCGGGCAGCAAGTCGGTGTCATACAGCACCAGCTCGTCCGTCGTGGTGTTGTGCAGGCCACCCAGGAAACACGTGCTGCCGGGGATGACAATGTCTTTCGCACGCAGCGCGGTGCGCACCGCCCCGTCATTGAGCAGGGCCGCCAGGGCCCGTGCATTGACCTCACCGGTCTGGCCACCACATGCGCCGCAGTCCAGCCCCGCGGCGTGGGGGTTGTTGGCCGTCTGGCTACCGTGGCCCGCCAGCAGCACGATGCGGGCGAAGTCTTTCGTCAGGCCCATCGCGCCCAGGATTCCGGCAGCCATGTCGCAGCGTGATTGCAGCTCCGCCTCTGGCGTGGCACCGGGCAGGTTTTGCAGGCGTGGCCGACTGGTACGGATCTCCTCACCGGACAAACCGGTTTGTTCTACCGGGTGCGGGGTGGCCTGACTGGGCAAGCTCCTTTTAAGAAGCTTGCCCGCGTACCACAGGCCGCAGGTTTCGACAAAACTGAAGCCGCTGCTGGCCGAGCCGCGAAATGTCTGCCAGGTGCTGCGCCACTGCAAACCCTGCTTGCGCCGCTGACGGCGTTGCGCAATCACCTGACCGAGCGACTGCGAATCGGACCTGTCCCATTCGTCCGTCACGCAGCGGCTGGCGGCCAGCAGACCGGGCAGCTGCGGCCGCGTCATGGCTGTACCCACGGGCGAGTACGCTATGAACAAACCAAAAAAACCGGCAAAGCCGCGCGTCTGGACGGTGGCGCTGCTGGCCTCCAGCGCGCGTCGAAAGACTTCAGAGCGCACATCGATGCAGAAAACGGCTTGAACGGTCGGTGGCAAAGAGACGGCAGGCGCGTTCTTCAACCCCTCACACAGCGGCTGCTGGTACGCCAGCTCCAGCGCATCCTGCAGCAGCCAGTCGTGCTTGTTTTCAGCATCAAATCGGTCCTCAGCCCAGTCTGGACGGGCGCAAGCAGCTATCCATTCAGGAGCAAGCTGCGGCTGACCCGGGTTCTCCAGCAGCAGCCATTCCCAGCCGAGCCGGATGGCCAGCAGCTCGATGATGTCGTCGTCATCTGTTTTGCCGGGCACAGTGCCCAGGCGCGCCTGCCAGCGCTCGTAGGCACACCATGAGGCCCAGCCATTGATGCTCATCAGGAGCGCGGTGTAGTAGTCGGCACATTGTGCTGGTTTCAACCCCAAGGCCCGGGTAGCGGCGGCAATCAGTGCGCGTGGCTCCTGCGGCAGGCCGGCTGCTTTCCGGCCAAAGCCTGCGTAACCCATCAGCAGCGCGGTGCTGTGGTCGCCGGTCAATTGCCCGGCCCAGCTGGCGTACAAACCCACACGTTCGGGGTTCCAGGCGGCCTGACTCACATCAAAGTAGGCGGCGCAGTGCTGGCTGATCTGATGCGTGACAAAGTCAACCCAGGCCATGGCGTGGCTCAAGTCGCGCCGGCTGTCCGCCAGCGTGGTGACCAGCGGGTGTGCTGGCGCGCCCTCGCGTTCCTCCGTCAGGCTGTCCACCAGCTCATCGACGCTGCAGTCGGCATGAGCGGCACGGATGGCGTCCTGCAAATGCACCTGCGTCAACCGCCCGGCCTGCCATTCCGACCGGTAAAAGGAACGCGGCATGAGCAACGGCGTGCCCGAGAGCCGACCCAGCCGCCTGGCGGCGTCCGCGATGGGCTGCTCCACAAACCCCCAGTACGGGTTGACGGCAATGAACTGGTCCAGCGGCCAGGTAGGTGCAATACGCTGGCAGGCTTGCGTGACGCTGGCTTGAAGCTGCGCCAAATCGGACGCCTGGCCGAGCTCATTTTTTTCAACGACAGTATTCATTTCACAAGTCCTCTGTTACTTCCTGTGGGGAGGGGTGGCGCTGTGCGGGTCAGACGGGCGGGCCAGAAGCGAAACGTCAAGCGGGTGAACCATTCGTCCAGGTACAGACCGGCATAAAACCAGGGGTACAAACGGCTGGCCCACGCACCGTGTGGTCGTGCGTGTATCAGGCATTGCATGACGAACAGCAGAACAAAACACACCATCACCCAGGCCAGATCAAAGCCATTGACGGCAATGCCCTTGGGCAGGCTCAGCCACCCGCCAACAAGGTGGTGCAAGCCAAAATACGCAAACGCCACCCCAAACGCGCCCAGCATCATGCCCAGCGGCCACAGGCCGCCCCGATGCAGGGCCTGTGCAGTCAGCAGCGGCGCGATGGCCAGGGAAACAATGGCCGCCAACACCCACAGTGCCGTGGGCTTGTCAAAGGCCACGCCCCACAACATCCCGGCCACCAGCACCAGGACCAGGCCGCTGACAGCACCCACCACCAACATGCTCACGCTGACATCTGCCTGCGGTGCAGACATGGCCTTCAGCCGCGCGAGCTCCACCGCGCCACCTGCTCCCAGAAACGCGTGCGCCTTGTAAAGCGAATGGGCCACCAGGTGCAGCAGTGCCAGGTCATAAGCACCCAGGCCGCACTGCATCAACATGAAGCCCATCTGCGCGCAGGTAGACCAGGCCAGCATCACCTTCACGCTGATGCGGGTCATCATCACCAGTGCAGCGAGTACGGCCGTCAGACTGCCCACCACGACCAGCAGGGTTTGCGCACCCGCCACCTCGGAGACCAGCGGGCTCAGGCGAATCATCAGGAAGCCGCCCAGATTGACAATGCCCGCATGCAGCAAGGCAGACACGGGTGTGGGCGCTTCCATGACCTGAATCAACCATCCATGCACCGGCAACTGCGCACACTTGAGCAGCGCGCTGATGACGATCAGAAACACCGCCGTCTTCAGGCTCAGGGGGTACGCCGTCAGGGCCTGGGCTTTGGCAATGACCACGTCCATCTCCAGGCTGCCAAGGCTCGCGCCCACCAGCGCCACACCTGCAAACAGACAGACATCCCCCAGCCTGCTGGCCAGAAACTTTTTATGCGCTGCGATCACAGCCGCTGGTCTGTGGCTGAAATAGGTGAGCAACTGGTGCAGACACAAAGACGTGGCCAACCAGGCCAGTGCCAGCACGGCCAGGTTGTTGGTCAGGACGACGACAGAAACGGCAGCAAGCGTGGCCATCAACCAGCGGACGTAGCGGGCTTGCCCTGCGTCGCCGGCCAGGTAGGTCTGTGAATACCGGGTGATGACCCAGCCAATAAAACTGACCAGCAGCAGCACACCGCAACCGAGCACATCAGCGCGCAGGCCATGGACGATCAATGGTTCTCCCAGAGCCAGCAAGACCCCGGATGCGACCGTCAACCCGACAGCGAGCGCGGCACAGGCGCGCGCCAGACGCCAGCTGGCCGTGAAGGCCGCCAAGGCATACAGCAAGGGAACAGCCAGAAGCAAGGCCCCCCGCAGCGGCTGCACATAGTCAGGTGAAACAAGCAAGACACGCTCCTTTTTCTATCGGATGGCGTGACTTTGCCGGGTTCAATCAATTCTGTAAAATACATATTACGCATGCTAATGTTCTTTTAAACAGATTGTTTATTCTCCAAAAAGGTCCTGTGTGTCACGCCTGAACTACCACCACCTGCACTACTTCTGGGCAGTTGCCAAGGAAGGCAACCTGACCCGCGCCGCCGCACAGTTGCATGTCTCGCAGTCGGCGCTGTCCACACAAATCAAACAGCTTGAAGACCAGCTGGGTCAGGCACTGTTCAGCCGTGATGGACGGGTACTGCAACTGACCGAGGCCGGGCGTGTGGCGCTGACCTATGCCGAAACCATTTTTGAAACCGGCAATGAACTGACCTCCCTGCTGCGTGATGGCCAGAGGCTGGCGCGTCAGGTGCTGCGCATTGGCGGCGTGGCCACGCTGTCAAGAAATTTTCAGGAGAACTTTGTCAAGCCGCTGCTCAAGCGCACAGATGTTGAACTGGTGTTGCAGTCCGGCGGGCTGGACGAACTGCTGACGCGCCTGGCGGTGCACAACCTGGATGTGGTGCTGTCCAACCGCAAAGTCCACGCCGACAGTCAGCACCCGTGGCGCTGCAGGCGTATTGCACGCCAACCGGTCAGCCTGGTCGGCAAACCGCGCAGCAAAGGCAAGGCGTTTCGTTTTCCCCAGGAGCTGGCCGAACAACCCCTGCTGCTGCCAGGCCGTGACAGCGACATCCGCGCGGGCTTTGATGTGCTCTGCGAACACCTCGGCCTGCGCTACCAGGTGCTGGCCGAGGTCGACGACATGGCCATGCTGCGGCTGCTGGCGCGTGACTCCGGGAACGTGGCCTTGCTGCCCACGGTGGTGGTGCAGGACGAACTGCGCAGCGGCAAACTGCAGGAGTACTGCGTGGTACCGCAGTTGCATGAAAATTTTTACGCCATCACCGTGCAGCGGCACTTTGAGCCGCCGCTGCTCAAGACGCTTCTGAGAAGGTCAGAGGCCGAGGTCCTGGGAACGGACTAGGTGCCTAAAGTCCAAGAGACTTCCAGCCTGCATGGCCCAGTTTTTCCAGCGTTGCAATGTTCGTCTCGAAAATTGCATCGGCTTGCGGGAAGGCTTCAACTGCGCGTTCCACACTGTCTTCGCGCAGTAAATGCAGGATGGAAAACGGTGCGCGGTTGGTGAAGTTGCCGATGTCGTCGGGCTCGGTGCCTTCGAACTGGAACTTGGGGTGAAAACTGGCGAGTTGAACCACGCCTTCAAGGCCATGTTCATCGACGACGCCTTCGGCAATCTCCAGGAAATCATTGAAATCCAGGAAATCATCGAACAGCGTCGGGTGGATCAGCAGCGTGGTGTCGATCTCTTCAGCCGGCGTTGCCACCAGCAGGTCAAGTTCCCTGTCGAGCTCCTCAAGCAAGTCGTCAGCGTGTCGCGCATGGCTGACCACCAGGCGCACCTGGTTCTTGACATACACCGCCTTGGCAAACGGGCACAGGTTCAGCCCGATCACGGCTTTTTCGAGCCAGTGACGGGTTTGATTGAGGACTTCGTCGTCGGTCATAACCATCTCCAGAGAACTACCGCCATGAGCTCTTAAGGCCAGCAAGGGCCGCGGAACCGGCTTCGCCGGGCCGCAGGCGCAGCGGCCCCCTCGGGGGGCAGCGCATTACACGAATTGAAAAGCGTGGGGGCTAGTGCAATGCCTTGAACCGCATGCGTTTGGGCTTGGCACCCTCTTCGCCCAGGCGTTTCTTCTTGTCGGCTTCGTACTCCTGGTAGTTGCCGTCGAAGAAGGTCCACTGGCTGTCGCCTTCGGCCGCCAGGATGTGCGTGGCGATGCGGTCCAGGAACCAGCGGTCATGGCTGATCACCATGATGGAGCCGGCGAATTCGAGCAAAGCGTCTTCCAGCGAACGCAGCGTTTCCACGTCGAGGTCGTTGGACGGTTCGTCGAGCATCAGCACGTTGCCGCCGGCAATCAGGGTCTTGGCCAGGTGCAGGCGCCCGCGCTCACCACCCGACAGCGTGCCCACGCGTTTTTGCTGGTCGGCGCCGTTGAAGTTGAAGCGTCCGGCATAAGCACGGCTGGGCATGGTGAACTTGCCGACCGTCAACATGTCGAGCCCGCCGGAGATGTCTTCCCAGACGGTTTTTTCGTTGGCCAGGTCATCGCGGTGCTGGTCGACAAACGCCATGCGGACGGTCTTGCCAATTGCCACCTCGCCGCTGTCGGGCTGCTCCTTGCCGGCGATCAGCTTGAACAGCGTGGATTTACCCGCACCGTTGGGACCGATGATGCCGACAATGGCGCCGGCCGGAATCTTGAAGCTCAGGTTGTCGATCAGCAGGCGGTCGCCAAAGGACTTGCTGACGTTCTTGAACTCGATGACTTCATTGCCCAGGCGCTCGGCCACGGGAATGAAAATCTCCTGGGTTTCGTTGCGCTGCTGGTATTCGAAGTCGGACAGCTCTTCAAAGCGGGCCAGACGCGACTTGCTCTTGGCCTGACGCGCTTTCGGGTTCTGGCGTGACCATTCGAGCTCTTTCTTCAGGGCCTTGGCTCTGGCCTCCTCGCCCTTTTGCTCCTGCGCCAGGCGTTCGCCCTTTTGTTCCAGCCAGGTGCTGTAGTTGCCTTTCCAGGGGATGCCGCGGCCGCGGTCCAGCTCCAGAATCCACTCGGCGGCGTTGTCCAGGAAGTAGCGGTCATGGGTGATGGCCACCACGGTGCCGGGGTAACGCTGCAGGAACTGCTCAAGCCAGTCCACCGATTCGGCGTCCAGGTGGTTGGTCGGCTCGTCGAGCAGCAGCATGTCGGGCTTGGACAGCAGCAGGCTGCACAGGGCCACGCGGCGTTTTTCGCCGCCCGAAAGAACGCCGACCTTGGCGTCCCAGGGCGGCAGGCGCAGCGCGTCGGCGGCGATTTCGAGCTGGTGTTCGGAGTCGGTGCCCGAGGTGGCGATGATGGCTTCAAGACGTGCCTGCTCGGCGGCCAGCGCGTCAAAGTCGGCATCGGGCTCACCGTAAGCGGTGTACACGGCCTCGAGCTGGGCCTTGGCGGCAAACACCGCACCCATGCCGGCTTCGACACTCTCGCGCACCGTGTGCTCGGGGTCCAGCTTGGGCTCCTGCGGCAGGTAACCGATGTTCAGGCCCGGCATGGGCATGGCCTCGCCTTCGTACTCTTTGTCCAGCCCGGCCATGATCTTGAGCAGCGTGGACTTGCCGGAACCGTTGGTGCCGAGCACGCCGATCTTGGCGCCCGGGAAAAAGCTGAGGGAAACGTCCTTGAGAATCTGACGCTTGGGCGGCACGATCTTGCCGACCTTGTTCATGGTAAATACGTACTGGGCCATCGGGATTCAACTTCTAAAAAGGAAAAGACAACGCAAGGAAAAATGCGGCGCGTGCGGCCTGCAGACAGGATTCTTGCAGGATTTTTGCGGATCTCCTCGCGTACGAAAAGCACACACCGTAGCTGGGGGGCGGGCACCTCATATCAAGGCACGGGTCCGGCGTGAATACCCCGATTATCGTTCCATGCGACAATACACGGGTTGCTGGCTCCAGTTGCCAGCCGCAATTAGGCACACCTTCGGTGACAGTTTGGGTGCCCAGCCTGACTTTTTTACCCGTCTGCCTTTCACTGGCGGAGGCTTTACCAGCCCCCGACTGGCCGATCTTTGGCACCTTCGCGTGCACCATCAATGACTTTTGAAAATCTGAATCTGGCCCCGGCCATTCTTAAAGCCGTGCTTGAGCAGGGCTATACCGTTCCCACCCCGATCCAGGCCCAGGCCATTCCTGCCGTGCTGGCCGGCGGCGACCTCCTCGGCGGCGCCCAGACCGGCACCGGCAAAACCGCGGCCTTCGTGCTGCCCATGCTGCAGCGCCTGTCGTCCGAGCCGTCCCTGAAAAACAAGCGCGGCGTCAGCGCCGTGCGCGCCCTCATCATGACCCCGACACGCGAACTCGCCGCCCAGGTCGAGGAAAGCGTTCGCCTCTACGGCAAATACCTCGAACTCTCCTCCATGGTGATGTTCGGCGGTGTCGGCATGGGCGCGCAGATTGACAAACTGCGCCGCGGCGTCGACATCCTGGTGGCCACCCCCGGCCGCCTGCTGGACCACGCCAGCCAGGGCACGCTGGACCTGAGCCAGGTGCAGATCCTGGTGCTCGACGAAGCCGATCGCATGCTGGACATGGGCTTCATCCACGACATCAAGAAGGTGCTGGCCCTGGTGCCCAAGCAGAAGCAGACGCTGCTGTTTTCCGCCACCTTCAGCGACGAGATCCGCGACCTGGCCAACGGCCTGCTGCGCGACCCGCTGCACATCCAGGTGACACCGCGCAACACCACGGTGCAGCGCATCACGCAGACGATCCATCCGGTCGGCCGCGGCAAGAAAAAAGCACTGCTCACGCACATCATCAACGAGCACAACTGGAGCCAGGTGCTGGTGTTCACCCGCACCAAGTTCGGCGCCAACAATGTAGCCGAACACCTGACAAAAAACGGCATCCCCGCGATGGCCCTGCACGGCAACAAGAGCCAGACCGCCCGCACACAGGCGCTGGCCGACTTCAAGAGCGGCAGCATCCGCGCGCTGGTGGCCACCGACATTGCCGCGCGCGGCATCGACATCGACGAGCTGCCACACGTCGTCAACTATGAAATCCCCAATGTCAGCGAAGACTATGTGCACCGCATCGGCCGCACCGGCCGCGCCGGCAACAGCGGTGAAGCCGTCAGCCTGGTCTGTCTGGACGAAGAAGGCTTCATGCAGGACATCGAGCGCTTCACCAAGCAGAACATCGAAAAAGTCATCGTGCCCGGTTTTGAAGCCGAACCCGGCGAAAAAGCCGAGCCGCTGGCCATGGGTCGCCAGACCATCTGGGGTGGCCTGGGCAAACCGCCGAGCCGTGACGTGATGCAGGCAGCCGCCAAGGCCGCCCGCAGCGAAATGATGACGCGTATCCGCGAGAACAAGCCCCAGGGCGGCCGAGGCGCCGGCAATGGCGGCGGCGGCAACGGTGGTGGGAACAATGGCGGCGGCCGCGGCCGCAGCAGCGGAGGCGGCAATGGTGGCCGCAGCCAGCCTCAGGGCGGCCAGCCGCGCCAGAATTCCGGCTACGCACAAGGCGGCCAGCCTGCGCAGCAGCAGGCGCGCAACCCGAATGCCCAGCCTCCCCGTCCACGCAACACCCAGGAGCGCGACGATGATGCCCAACCCGCCAGCCATGTTTCCTCAGGCTTCCCTTCCTCCGGCCAGCCCACCGGCGGCAACCGCGGCAACTACCGCGGCGGCGGCCGGCCAGCCGGCGGTGGCGGTGGCGGCGGACGCTCGGGTGGCCCTGGTGGCCGGAGCAACGGGTCTGGTCGGTCGGGAAATTCTGGCTCGTTTACTGGCCGATAAAAGTTATTCGGCGGTCCACTGCGTGGGCCGCCGAAAACCCGGGACAGAACACCCCAAACTGGTGACTCACGTCATCACGGACCTCGCAACATTCGAGGCGCCTGCGGTGGACGACGTGTTCATCGCGCTGGGCACCACGATCAAGGTGGCCGGCAGCCAGCAGGCTTTCCGGGCCGTCGATTTCGACGCTGTCGTGGCGCTGGCCAGATCGGCGCGTGCCGCCGGCGCTAAGCGCCTGGGCATCGTCAGCGCCATGGGCGCCGACACGACCTCCCCCGTTTTTTACAACCGCGTCAAGGGCGACATGGAAGACGCTGTCAGCCGGCTCGGCTACGACAGCGTGGTCTTCGCACGGCCCTCGGTCCTGGCAGGCAACCGCGCGGCCCTGGCACAAGCCACCCGCCCCGGTGAACAGCTCGCGCTGGTTGCCATGCGCCTGTTCAAGCCGCTGATCCCGCGCAACTACCGCGTGGTTGCAGCAGCCAACGTCGCCGCGGCTCTGGTGAGCGCGGTGCAGGCCGGCCAGCCGGGACGCCGCGTGCTGCTCTCGGGCGAGCTCCAGCCCGTCTGAAACTTCATGGCCTTTTTGGCCTCCAGCCCTTTGCCTTCGTGCGCAACCAGCTATTGATTCGATAGCAATCAACCGTTGCCGGTGCGGTTTTCAGCCTTGCACGAACAGCGTCACCAGCGGGTCCGGCCCGACCTGGCGGCTCCAGTGGCCGTGGACGGCCGCATCAAACGCTGCGCCAGTCGGGAGCAGATCGGCCGAATAGAAGTGCTCCCCGGGCTTGAACACGCGCGAGGTTCCATCCTGCAGGCCAATTTCCATCTGGCCGCCGAGAATGACCACCCATTGCGGTGTCACCGTGCAATGAAACTGGCTGCGAAAACCCACCGGGCTATGCCGCAGCTGGTAGCCGGTCGACGGCGTCAAGGGGGACAACAGCGCTTGCGGCGAGCCTTCGGTCAGCGCCAGCGGCTCCTCGCGAAATCCGGCGCGGCCGTCGGGGCCGGTGTAGAGCGTGATTTTGGTGAAAGCAGTCATGGAAAATCCGTCAGAAGTAAACAAGGGGGTGCTCAGGCACCAGCAGCTCGCCGCCAGGCCAGCACAGCGGCCACGATCTCTTCGGGCGGGCTGGCGAGATCGAAGCTCTGTGCATTTTCCTCCGGGCCGGGTGCTTCCAGCGTGCTGAGCTGGCTGGCCAGCAGCGACAGCGGCATGTAATGGCCGGTTCGCGCGGCCATGCGCGCCGCGAGCAAGGGGTAGTCGCCCTGCAGATGAATAAAACGGACGTCGGGCGCCCCGCGCCGCAGGATGTCGCGGTAGGAACGCTTGAGTGCCGAGCACGACAGCACCAGGCCGCGCCCGGCCGCACGGGCCTGCGCGAGCCGTTCGGCCAGCGTTTGCAGCCAGCCTTCCCGATCCTCGTCGCCCAGCGCCACTCCGGCCGCCATGCGCGCCACGTTGCTGGCGGGATGCAGGCCGTCGCCCTCCAGAAACTCCAGGCCGAGTGCGGCCGCCAGCTGGGCGCCCACGGTGCTCTTGCCGCAGCCGCTGACGCCCATGACGACAAAAATATCAGCATTCATCTGCGCCACATTCTGCCTTCCCTGCCAACACCTAGGCCGACCAGCGCACCGTGGCGTCAGGGCGTTGGTGCAGATCGGGCAGCAGTTCCAGCCCCAGTCCGGGTTTGCCGTTCAGGCTGAGCATGCCCTGGGTCACGGTGGGCAGCTCGGTCACCAGTTCCTTGTACCAGCCGGTGTAAAAGGCGCGCACGCTTTCCTGGATCAGGGCATTGGGCGCATGCAGGGACAGGTGGCTGGAGGCCGCCCAGACCACCGGTCCGGTGCAGTCGTGCGGCGCGACGGGCAATTGCCAGGCGTCGGCCATGGCCGCAATCTTGCGCGCTTCGGTCAGGCCGCCGCACCAGCTCAGGTCCAGCATGGCGACACCGGCCACGCCGGTCTGCAGGTAGTCCTTGAAGCCCCATTTGTAGCTCAATGTTTCGCTCGCGCAGATCAGCGCGTCGCAGTCTTTCGAATACTGTTTGAGCAGGTCCAGCGAATCCATGCGGATGGCGTCTTCGTGCCAGAAGGTATTGAAGGGCTTGAGCGCGCGCGCAATCTTCTGCGCCATCGGCAACCGCCACAAGCTGTGAAACTCCACCATGATGTCCATCTGCTCGCCGACTGCCGAGCGGATCTTGCGGAACGGTTCCAGCGCGAGGTCCAGGTCGGAATTGCTGATGTACTGCCCGTCGCTTTTCTCGGCCGCCGGGTCGAAGGGCCAGATCTTCATCGCCGTCACGCCTTCGCTCAGCAGCGACTCGGCCAGTTCATCGGCGCGATGCAGGAAACCTTCGAGATCCTCATACGGCCCCGCGTTGGCTTTCTTCGCCTGGCCAATGCCCCAGTTGGCGCTGGTCTGGTTGACGGTGCTGCGCACGTACTGGTAACCCGCGCAGGTGTTGTAGATGCGTATGCTGTCGCGGCTCTTGCCGCCCAGCGCGGTGTACAGCGGCATGTTGGCCGCCTTGCCGAAAATATCCCACAGCGCAATGTCGATGGCCGAATTGCCCCGGGTTTCCACGCCGGAGCCACGCCAGCCGAGGTAACCGGTGATGTCCTTGTTGCGCGCCTCGATGGCCAGCGGGTCCTTGCCCAGCAGCTTGGGACCGGCCCACTCGTGGATGTAGGCTTCCACGGCCGCTGCGCCCATGAAGGTCTCGCCGAGACCAACCAGGCCTTCGTCGGTATAAATGCGGACCCAGATGATGTTGGGAAACTCGCCGAGTCTCAGGGTTTCGACTTTGGTGATTTTCAAGCGTGGCTCCGAAAAAAAAAGGCCGCAAGAGTCAACCCCTGCGGCCTTGTGACGATGCTGCCGAAGCGCCGTTTAGCCGCCGCGCGCCTTCTTCAACGCGTCCATCACCATCTTCACCGGCTCAGCGCCAATGATAGGGATGTTCTTGTCGTAAACAGGTTTGACCTTGTCGAACATGCGCTTCTGCTCGGCCGGTGACACGTCATTGACGGTCATGGTCTTTCGCAGATTGGCCAGCGATTTTTCGTTGAGTGCACGGTTGGCTGCACGTTCTACTTTCTGGCCTTCCATGGCGGCTTCACGCAGCACAGCCTGCTCCTGCGGGTTGAGCTGGTCCCAGAGCTTCTTGCTGTACAGGATCAGGAAGGGGGTGTAGGCATGGCGCGTGACGCTCAGGTACTTCTGCACTTCGCTGAACTTCGAGGTCTCGATGGTCACGAACGGATTTTCCTGGCCGTCGATGGTTTTGGTTTCCAGCGCGGTGAAGACCTCGCCAAAAGCCATGGGCACGGCGTTGGTGCCCAGCGTCTTGAAGGTGTCCAGGAAGATGTTGTTCTGCATCACGCGAACCTTGACACCTTCAAAGTCTTCCGCCTTGGCGACCGGCCGCTTGCTGTTGGTCAGGTTGCGGAAACCGTTTTCCCAGTAAGCGAGGTTGATCAGGCCGGCTTCTTCCAGCTTTTTGTTGAAGTAGGCGCCTGCGGGGCCATCCAGCACCGCATCGGCTTCCTTTTCATTGGCAAACAGGAAGGGCAGATCGAAGGCGCCCAGCTCCTTGACGATGCCCACCAGCGGCGAGCTGGACGTGCACACCATCTCCTGGGTGCCGGCGCGCAGCGCCTGCGTGGCCGGCAGATCGCCGCCCGCGGCGCCGCCCCAGAAGGCATTGATCTTCATCTTGCCGCCGGTCTTGGCGGCCAGCACTTCCTGCATCTTCTTGACGCCGACGCCGACCGGATGGTCTTCGTTCACGCCATTGGTGAACTTGATCGTGCGATCGGCAAACTGCGCGAAGCTCGAAGTGGCCACCAGCAAGGCGGCTGCGGCCAGGGCCAGGGTTCTGCGTTTGAACATGGTTGTCTCCTTTTATAAAAACGACTTGGTTAAAAAAAATGCTGGGGCACTTCCAGAAATCCAGCTTTTCGGAATGAAGTGCAAGGCGCACGGAGCGCAGCAACCGGAATGTACTGAAGTACATGAGGATTGCGAGCACCGCGCAACGACGCAATTCGCCCGAAAAATGGATTTATGAAAATGCCCCTCATCGCATCCACCACTTGAGTGGCTCGGTCACGATGGAGGGAAAAAGCACCAGCAGAAAAAGCACGGCCAATTGGGCCATCAGAAAGGGCAGCACCCCCTTGAAGGCCTCGTCCATGCTGATTTTGGCGACGCCACAGACCACGTTGAGCACGGTGCCCACCGGTGGCGTGATCAGGCCGATGGCATTGTTCATGATGAACATGATGCCGAAATACACCGGATCAATGCCGGCCTTGAGCACCACCGGCATCAGCACCGGCGTGAGAATCAGCACGGTCGGGGTGAAGTCCAGTGCGGTGCCGACCACCACGATCAGCACCATCATCACCAGCATCAGCAGGATCTTGTTGTCCATGAAAGGCGACATCAGGCCGGCGACTTCCGTGGGAATGTTGGCCACCGTGATCAGCCAGGCGCTGACCATGGCCGCAGCCACCAGGAACATCACCACGGCGGTGGTTTTTCCGGCCGCCAGGATCAGTCCATACAGCTCCGACCACTTGAGCTCGCGGTAGATGAACATGCCAACCACAAAGCTGTAGACCGCAGCCACCACGGCGGCCTCGGTCGGCGTGAAGATGCCGAACTTCATGCCGCCGATGATGACAATGGGCAGGGTCAGCGCAAACCCGCCCTGGGCCGTGATGTGCAGACGCCCCGCCATGGAGAGCTTGGGTGCGGGGCGCACATTTTCCTTGCGGGCAATCCACCACCAGGTCAAGCCGATCGCCGCGCCCATCAGGATGCCCGGCACGATGCCGGCCAGGAACAACTTGGTGATGGAGACGTTGCCGGCCACACCGAAAATGATCAGGCCGATTGACGGGGGAATCACCGGCGCAATGATGCCGCCCGACGCGATCAGGCCAGAAGCCCGGCCCACGTTGTAGCCAGCAGCCCGCATCATGGGAATCAGCAGCGCGGCCAGAGCGGCGGTGTCGGCAATCGCCGAACCCGACAGCGAAGCCATGATCACGGCGGCGATGACCGTGACATAACCGAGGCCGCCGCGGTAGTGGCCGACCCAGGCCATCGCCAGGTTGACAATGCGGCGGCTGATGCCACCGGCATTCATGAATTCGCCGGCCAGCAGGAAAAACGGCACGGCCAGCAGCGGGAAGTTGTCGGCACCGTCGACAAAACGCTGGGCCAGAATCTGGCTGTCAAATGTCACCAGGCCGCTGGTGGCGGCCAGGAAAGCCATCAGCGTGACGCCGCAGACCAGCAGCGCATAGGCGATAGGCATGCCGATCGCCATGGCGGCCAGCAGGCTGAGAATGAAAACGCTGACGGTCATGACTTGCTTCCCTGCATTTGTTTTTCGACGTCGGCCAGGCCTTCGGTTTCGACCACCTGTACCAGCTCGGCCTCACTGATGCGCCCCGTCACCAGCCTGAACAGCACATTGAGATTGATGATGGCCATCACCACGCTGACGATGTAGCCAATGCCGTAAATCCAGATCATGGAAATGCCGACCACCGGCGAGACATTGCTGACCTGCAGTTCATGCATTTCATAGGTTCCCATGAAAAAGAGCACATTGCAGAACAGCATCAGTGCCTCGCTCAGGAACAGGCAGAGTTTCTTGCCAAGCACCGGCAGGTGCTTGACCAGGGTGTCCACGCCCAGATGCCCGCCTTCGTGCATGGCCAGCATTGCACCGATATAGGTCAGCCAGATGAAGAAATACCGCGACATCTCGTCTGAGACGGAGATGCCCGAATTGAAGGCATACCGCAGCACGACGTTGCCGAACACCATGAAAACCATGGCTACCATGCAGACGACCACCAGCAGTTCCAGGAACTTGAAGAACCAGAAAATCGCCGCATCCATTGCCTTTTGCAAATTCATTTTTCCGCCTGTTGTCTGGTGGGAGGGCTCAGGCCGCCTTGAGCTGCCGCGCGGGGCTGCTCAGGACGGGCAGCCGGCGGCGCGAGGCCAGCACCTCTTCGATGTCTTCTTTCGCGCCGTCGATCAGCACGCGTATGGCGCGCTCGGCCTCGTCGGGCTGGTGCGCGATCACCGCATCCAGCACGGCCCGGTGCAGCGGCAGGGAGTGGGCCGGGCCGTCCTTGCGGCGTGTGGAAATTTCAAAGCTGGTGCGCAGCAGCGCACCCAGCGCCTTGCTCATCTGCACCAGCATGCGGTTGCGGCTGGCGCGCAGCAGTCCCTGGTGGAACCGCAGGTCGTGCGTGACGTAGTCGCCGCCCGCCTCGACGGCGTGTTTCATGCCGGCGTAAGCGGCCTCGACCTCGGCAATGTCCTGTGCGGTGGCGCGCTCTGCCGCCAGGCGCATCGCGGCGGGCTCGACCACGCGGCGCAGGTCCTGCAGGTCGCGCAAGAATTCGGGCGTCAGTCCGGCCTTGGACTGCCAGATGATGACGTCGGGATCGAACCAGTTCCAGTGGTCCGGGGGCAACACACGGGTGCCCACCTTGGGGCCGGTGGTCATCAGGCCCTTGGCAATCAGCGACTTCACCGCTTCGCGCACCACCGTGCGGCTGACACCAAGCTCCTGGCACAGCACCGGCTCGGGCGGGATCGACGCACCCACGGCATACCGGCCCGCAACAATGGCTTCGCCAAGGTGGTCAACCGTGTTGCCGTGAACGTTTTTGATCATTGCCGTCCTTTTAATGGTTATTACTAGGATTCGCGGCGCAATGGTATGACGATAATATGTTTATCAATTAAGGATTTTCCCTATGACCGCCCCCAAGACCCTCCGGAAGAAACCCGAAGAGCTGCGCAGCCAGCAATGGTTTGGCCGCCAGGACCGCGACGGTTTCGCCTACCGCAGCTGGGTCAAGGGCAAGGGCGTGCCGCATGACCAGTTCGACGGCCGGCCCGTCATCGGCATCTGCAACACCTTCAGCGAACTGACGCCCTGCAACTGCCACTTCCGCACGATTGCCGAGCAGGTGAAGATCGGCGTGTACGAGGCCGGCGGCTTCCCGCTGGAGTTCCCGGTCATGTCGCTGGGCGAAACCCTGCTGCGCCCGACCGCCATGCTGTACCGCAACCTGGCCAGCATGGACGTGGAGGAAAGCATTCGCGGCAACCCGATCGACGGCGTGGTGCTGCTGATGGGCTGCGACAAGACCACCCCTTCACTGGTCATGGGCGCAGCCAGCGTGGACCTGCCGACGGTAGGTGTCAGCGGTGGCCCCATGCTCAGCGGCAAATGGCGTGGCCAGGAGCTGGGCTCGGGCACCGGCGTCTGGAGCATGAGCGAGCAGGTGCGCGCCGGCACGCTCAAGCTCGCCGATTTTTTTGAAGCCGAAAGCTGCATGCACCGCAGCCACGGCCACTGCATGACCATGGGCACCGCCAGCACCATGGCCAGCATGGTCGAGGCGCTGGGCATCGGCCTGCCCGGCAACGCCGCCTACCCGGCTGTGGACGGCCGGCGCAATGTGCTGGCGCGCATGGCCGGACGCCGCGCGGTCGAGATGGTGCATGAGGACCTGCTGCTCTCGAAAATCCTGACGCGCGAGGCCTTTGAAAACGCCATCAAGACCCTGGCCGCGATTGGCGGTTCGACCAATGCGGTGATCCACCTGATCGCGATGGCCGGCCGCATTGGCGTGAAACTCACGGTAGACGATTTCGACCGCCTGGCCAGCGAATTGCCCTGCCTGGTCAATCTGCAGCCCTCGGGCAAGTTCCTGATGGAAGACTTCTGTTACGCCGGCGGCCTGCCGGTGGTCATGAAGGAAATCGCGCAGCACCTGCACCTGGACGCGATCACCGCCAACGGCCAGACCATTGGCGCGAACATCGCCGACGCGCAGAACTACAACACCGAGGTGATCCGGCCGCTGGCCACGCCTTTCAAGGACAAGGCCGGAATTGCCGTGCTGCGCGGCAACCTGTCGCCGCGCGGCGCGGTCATCAAGCCGAGTGCCGCCACGCCTGCGCTGATGGTGCACACCGGCCGCGCGGTGGTGTTTGAAAACATCGAGGACTTCCACGCACGCATCGACGACGACGGCCTGGACATCGATGAAACCTGCGTCATGGTGCTGAAAAACTGCGGCCCCAAGGGTTACCCCGGCATGGCCGAGGTCGGCAACATGCCGCTGCCGCCCAAGATTCTCAAAAAGGGCATCACCGACATGGTGCGCATCAGCGACGCGCGCATGAGCGGCACGGCCTACGGCACCGTGGTCTTGCACACCGCGCCCGAAGCGGCGGCCGGCGGCCCGCTGGCGATTGTGCAAAACGGCGACATGATCGAACTCAACGTGCCCGAGCGCAAGCTGCATCTGCATATCAGCGACGAGGAACTGGCGCGCCGCCTGGCCGAATGGAAAGCACCACCGCCACCGCTGTCCTCGGGCTACTGGAAGCTGTATGTCGACCATGTGCTGCAGGCCGACGAAGGCGTGGACCTGGACTTCCTGGTCGGCAAACGCGGCTCTTTCGTGCCGCGCGACAACCATTGATTCACAAGGGCTGACATGAAATTACTCATCACGGGGGGCGCTGGTTTTGTCGGCGCCAGGCTGGCCCGCGCGATTCTGCAAAAGGGCCGGCTCGATGGCCAGGCGATTGCCGAACTGCATATTGCCGACATGTTTGCGCCGCCCGCCGATCTGGCGGCCGACCAGCGGGTGCGGGTGCACACCGGTCCGCTGCTGAACCAGGCGGCCCTGTTTGCCAGCGGCTTCGACGCCGTTTTTCATCTGGCCTCGGCGGTGTCGGGCGAGTGCGAGCTCGACTTCGACCTGGGCCTGCATTCCAACCTCGACAGCACCCGCCTTCTGCTCGACGGCCTGCGCCGGGCCGGCAATGCCCCGCGACTGGTGTTCGCCAGTTCGGTGGCAGTGTTCGGTCCGGACGCGTCCAACCCGTTGCCCGACCTCGTGAGCGACCACACGCTGCCGTCGCCGCAGACCTCCTACGGCATGCACAAGCTGGTGTGTGAACACCTGATCGCCGACTACACCCGCAAGGGTTTTGTCGATGGCCGCTCGGCGCGCCTGATGACCGTCACGGTGCGCCCGGGCAAACCCAACGGCGCGGCCTCCTCATTTTTCAGCGGCATCATCCGCGAGCCCCTGGCCGGTGTGGAAACCACCTGCCCGGTGGATGCGGGCGTCACGCACCCGGTGTCATCGCCGTCGAACACGGTGCAGGGGCTGATCACCGTGTTCGAGGCCAGCCAGCAAGCCATGGGCGGACGGCTGGCGCTCAATCTGCCGGGCCTCAATGTCAGCGTCGGCGAGATGCTGCAGGCCCTGGAAGAGGTCGCCGGTCCCGCAGTTCGCAAGCGGGTGCGCTTCGAACGCGACGAACGCATCGCCGGCATCGTGGCCAACTGGGCGCGCGGTGCCAGCGCCGATCGGGCGCATGCGCTGGGCCTGAAGCCCGACGTTTCCTTCAAGGCCATCATTGAACAGTACATCGAGGATTGCCGCAGCCCCGCCTACCCGGCGGGTGCCCTGCAGGGCATGTCCTGACCCAAGCCCACCGGCATGCCTGGTCCCACTCTCCGCACACGGCCCGCATGAACAACCGACGATTGCTGGCGGTGGACTGGGGCACCTCGTCACTGCGCGGGGCGCTGGTCGCGCCCGATGGCCAGGTGCTGGAGGAACGCGCCCTGGCACGCGGCATCCTCAGCGTGGCGGCAGGCGATTTTCCGGCGGTTTTTGAAAGTTCGTTTGGCGACTGGATGACGGCCGGCACCTTGTGCCTGATCTCGGGCATGGCCGGCAGCCAGCAGGGATGGCGGGAAGCACCCTACTGCGCCTGTCCGGCCGGCTTCAGCGACATTGCCGCCCGGCTGGAATGGCTGGAGCCCGGTCGCATCGCCATCGTGCCCGGCCTGAGCATCAGCGCGGAAGGCATCCCCGATGTCATGCGTGGCGAGGAAACGCAGATTGTGGGCGCCCTGTTGCTGCTGGGTATCGCCGATGCGCGCCTGGTGCTGCCGGGCACCCACAGCAAATGGGTCACCGTCACCGGCGGTCGCATCACGGATTTTTCCACCTGGATGACCGGCGAGTTTTATGCGCTGCTGCGCCAGCACTCGATTCTGGCGCGCAGCCTGCCTGCCGGGGAGCCGCCAGCGGACACGGCCGCCTTCGGGCAGGGCGTGGCCCGCGCGCTGGCTGGCCCCGGCCTGCTGCACACGGCTTTCAGCACGCGCACCCTGTCCCTGTTCCAGCGCGTGGCGCCCGAGGCCCTGCCCAGCTACCTGTCGGGACTCGTGATCGGCGAAGAACTCAAAGGCCAGAACCTGCAGCGCGGCGAGTCCGTCGTGCTCATGGGTGCAGAGGCGCTGACAGGGCGATACGAACAGGCGCTGCAGCAGTTGGGCGTGACGGTCAGCCGCGTGGGCGCCAGTGCCACCTGGCGCGGCCTGCGCGCCATTGCCGATACCTTGTCCGTCACCCCTCCTGCCTAAACCCATGAACGCCTCCCATAAGTTTGCCGCTGCCCTGAACGCCCTGCCGCTGGTCGCGATCCTGCGCGGCCTGCGGCCTGCAGAGGCCATCCCGGTGGGGCAGGCACTGCTGTCCAGCGGCTGGACGCTGATCGAAGTTCCGCTCAATTCACCGCAGCCGCTGGACAGCATTGCGGCCATGGCCGCGGCCTGTCCCCAGGCCCTGGTCGGCGCCGGCACGGTGCTGAGCGTGGAAGACGTGCGCAATGTGCGGGCCGCGGGCGGCCAGCTGATCGTCTCGCCCAACTTCAACCCGGCCGTCGTACGCGAGGCCGTGCGGCTGGGTCTGGTCTGCCTGCCCGGCGTGATGACCGCGAGCGAGGCCTTTGCCGCGCTTGAATGCGGCGCCACCGGCCTGAAGATTTTCCCGGCAGAGATGATCACCCCCGCCGTACTCAAAGCGCTGCGCGCTGTGCTGCCGGCCGCAACCAGCGTGCTGCCTGTGGGTGGTATCACGCCGGACAACATGGGGGCTTATTTCGCAGCGGGCGCCAGCGGCTTCGGCATCGGCTCGGCACTCTACAAGCCCGGCATGGCGGCCGCGGAAGTCGCCGAAAACGCTACAAAATTCATAGCTGCCTGCGCTGGTAACATCCCCGGATGAGCACACTTTCACCACCCTCTTCCACAGGCATTTCATTCGGACTGGCGGACCGCGTCTGCATCGTCACCGGCGGCGCCCAGGGCATCGGCGAGGCGTGTATACGGCGCTTTGCGCGCGAGGGCGCCCAGGTCGTCATTGCCGACATTGACGATGGCCGCGGTGCGGCACTGGCCAGTGAACTCGGTGGCCTGTACATCCATTGCGACGTCGGCGACAAGGCCCAGGTCGATGCGCTGGTGGCACAGACCCTGGCCGCCCACGGCCGCATCGACGTGCTGGTCAACAATGCCGGCATCTTCAGGGCCTCCGATTTTCTGGAGATCACCGAAGCCGACTTCGACACCGTGCTGCGCATCAACCTCAAAGGCTCTTTTCTGGTGGGCCAGGCCGTGGCGCGTGTGATGGCCAGCGCGGGCAAGGGCAGCATCATCAACATGAGTTCGGTCAACGCCGTGCTGACCATTCCCACGATTGCCAGCTACAACGTCAGCAAGGGCGGCATCAACCAGCTGACCCGCGTGATGGCGCTGGCGCTGGCCGACAAGGGTGTGCGCGTGAACGCCGTCGCCCCCGGCACCATCGCCACCGAGCTGGCGGCCAAAGCGGTGCTGACCAGCCCCGAGGCCACCGCCCGCATCATGAGCCGCACGCCCATGAAACGCCTGGGGGAACCCTCCGAAATCGCCGACACCGTGGCGTACCTGGCCAGCGATGCGGCGAGTTACATCACCGGCGAGATCGTGGTGGTCGACGGCGGGCGCATGACGCTGAACTACACCGTGACGGTGTAGGACTCCACCCCTTTCGTGTCAGAACGGGGGCAGATGACCCCCGCCATTGACATGGATCATGCAGGCTGCAGAACGCATTCCAGAAGGGGCCGGTATTCAATAGACTGGGAACTCCATTTCTGGAGTCTTCCATGTCAATTCGCCTGATTTCCATTCTCGCAGCCACCACAGTCCTCGGCCTGGCCGGCTGCGCCCAGATGCCCCCTGGCCACGCGGCACACCACCCCGGCGCGTCGGCGCCCGCTCCGGGTCAAGGCATGCCGATGGCGCGCATGGACGAACAGATGACCGCCATGCGAGCCATGCACGACAGGATGTCGCGCGCCAGGACGCCGGAAGAGCGCAACGCCCTGATGGCCGAGCACCAAAAACTCATGCAGGACGGCATGGGCATGATGGGCGGCATGGGGCCCGGCGTCTCGGGCGGTATGGGGGGCATGGGCGGCATGATGGGAGCCGGTCCGGGCCCCATGGCCGGTGACCCGGCGGCGCGCCAGCAATGGATGGAAAAACGCATGGAGATGATGCAGTCCATGATGCAGATGATGATGGACCGCCTGCCCCCGACACCGGCCAAACCCTGAAAGACACCATGAGCTCCAGCACCACGTCCTCCGCCGGCGCAGCTTACGGCTTTTACTGCAAGCCGGACGACAACAGTTTTGCCCACGTGGTGAGCCGTGTCACCGATGCCCTCAAAGCCGAAGGTTTCGGCGTGCTGACCGACATCGACGTGCAGGCGACCATGAAAACCAAGCTGGGGGTCGATGTGCGGCCCTACCGCATCCTGGGCGCCTGCAATCCGCCGCTGGCGCATCGCGCCCTGACCGCACAGCCCGATATCGGGTTGCTGCTGCCCTGCAACGTCATCGTCCGTGAAGACGACGACGGCAGCTTCACCGTGGGTTTCATGGACCCGGTGGCGGTGATGCAGATGACCGACGACCCCGAGGTGGCCCGGGTGGCCGACGAGGTGCGTAGCCGCCTCGAGCGGGTTCGCTCGGCGCTGACGGTGGCGACCGGCGCCGCCGCGAAAACCTGAGCAGGTCAGCATATGCCCGGCCTGTTTCATGACGGTGGCTACATGATGGGCATGCACGGGCTGGGGTGGCTGGTTCTGCTGGTACTGCTGGTGATTCTCGCGGGGGTTTTTCTTTTCGGCCGGGGCCGCTACGCGGACCGCGAAGATGACCGGCGCGAAACGCCACACGAGATGTTGCGCAGGCGGCTGGCCAGTGGCGACATCACCGTGGCGGCATACGAAGAGCGCAAGGCCGTTCTCGATCGCGACGGCGGCCGGTCGACCTGAGGCACGATCCGCGTCGCTACCCCTCCTGCGGGCAGGGTTAAGGCTGCCGGCGGCTTGACCTTTCCATCATGGGAAGGTTTATCCTTTTCAGGAAGCTGTTCAGGCCTTCGATAAAAGGATGTTTTCCATGAACCACACACCTCACCCCCACCCGCACCCGGATGACGTAGCCGCGGACTCAGCGCATGGCGCCGGACATGACCACGGTCATACCCACACTGACGACCCGACCGGTCTCAAGGACCCTGTCTGCGGCATGACTGTCACCACCTCGTCAGGGCATCAACTTGAGCATGAAGGCAGGTCCTGGTATTTCTGCAGCGCCGGTTGCCGCGGGAAATTCGCCGCCCATCCGTCGGCCTATATCGACGGGCCGACAGCCGCACCCCTGCCAGCAGCCAAAGACGCAGCCGCCGATGACCAGGCCGGGGCCACCGTCTACACCTGTCCCATGCACCCGGAGATCCGGCAGGACCATCCCGGCAACTGTCCGATCTGCGGCATGACGCTGGAGCCGGTCATGCCCAGTCTCGACGAGGACGAGAACCCGGAGCTCCAATCCTTCACCCGCCGTTTCTGGTGGACGCTGCCGCTGACGGTGGTGGTTACCGTGCTGGCGATGTTCGGCCACCAGTTGGGGTGGTTCGACATGGCCACCCAGAGCTGGATCGAGCTGGTGCTGACCCTGCCCGTGGTGCTGTGGGCGGGCTGGCCGTTTTTCGTGCGGGGTGCGCAGTCGGTCGTCCACCGCAGTCCCAACATGTGGACCCTGATCGGCCTGGGGACGGGCGCCGCATTTGTTTACAGCGTGGTGGCCACGGTGGCGCCCGGCGTGTTCCCCGACTCGTTCATTTCCATGGGACGTGTGGCCGTCTATTTTGAGGCGGCCGCCGTCATCATTTCGCTGACGCTGCTCGGCCAGATGCTGGAGTTGAAAGCACGTTCGCAGACCTCGGCCGCGATCAAGTCCCTGCTGGGGCTGGCGCCCAGGACCGCGCGGCGCATCCGGGCCGACGGCACGGAAGAAGACGTGCCGCTGACCCATGTGCATGTGGGCGACAGCCTGCGCGTGCGCCCCGGCGAGAAGGTGCCGGTCGATGGTGTTGTCACCGAAGGCAGCAGCGCGGTCGATGAATCGATGCTGACCGGCGAACCCCTGCCTGTGAGCAAACGGTCGGGCGACAAACTCATTGGCGCGACGCTCAATACCAGCGGGGCACTGGTGATGCGCTCTGAACGTGTGGGCGCACAGACCATGCTGTCGCAAATCGTCCAGATGGTGGCGCAGGCCCAGCGTTCGAAGGCGCCCATGCAGCGCATGGCCGACCAGGTGGCGGGCTGGTTCGTCATGGCTGTGGTGACGATGGCCGTGTTGACATTCTTCGGTTGGGGGTTTTTCGGACCGCAGCCGAGCTGGGTTTATGGCCTGATCAACGCGGTGGCGGTACTGATCATCGCCTGCCCCTGCGCGCTGGGGCTGGCCACGCCGATGTCCATCATGGTGGCCACCGGCAAGGCGGCCGGCCAGGGCATTCTTTTTCGCGATGCGGCAGCAATTGAACACCTGCGCACCGTCGATGTGCTGATCGTCGACAAGACCGGCACGCTGACGGCCGGCAAGCCGGCCTTCGACCGCGCGGTGCCGGCTGCCGGTTTCAGCGCCGACGAGGTGTTGCGCCTGGCCGCCAGTCTGGACCAGGGCAGCGAACACCCGCTGGCAGACGCCATCGTGAATGCGGCACGCGAGCGCGGGCTGGCGCTGGACAAAGCAGAGGGTTTCGAGTCGGCCAGCGGCATCGGTGTCAGCGGGCGTGTCGCCGGCCGGGCACTCGCTCTCGGCAACACGGCGCTGATGGAGCAGGCCGGTGTGACTGTAGGCGACTTGCTGGACCAGGCCGAAGCGTTGCGTGCCGAGGGCGCCAGCGTGATGTACCTCGCCGTGGACGGCCAGCTCGCCGGCCTGCTGGCCGTGGCCGACCCGGTCAAGGCCAGCACGCCCGAGGCGCTGGCGACGCTGAAGGCCGCAGGCCTGCGCGTGATCATGGCCACCGGCGACGGCCTGACCACCGCGCGCGCAGTGGCTGGTCGCCTGGGCATTGACGAGTTCCACGGCGGGGTGCAGCCCGCCGACAAGCTGGTGCTGGTCAAGCGCCTGCAGGAGGAAGGCCACATCGTGGCCATGGCAGGCGATGGCATCAATGACGCGCCGGCCCTGGCCCAGGCCAATGTAGGCATCGCGATGGGCACGGGGACCGACGTGGCCATGAACAGCGCCCAGGTGACGCTGGTCAAGGGCGACCTGCGCGGCATCGCTCAGGCCCGGGCGATCTCGGAGGCCACCATCGCCAACATGAAGCAGAACCTCGGCTTTGCCTTTGTGTACAACGCCCTGGGCGTGCCGCTGGCCGCGGGCCTGCTCTTCCCCTTCACCGGCTGGCTGCTATCGCCAATGATTGCGGCCCTGGCGATGAGCCTGAGCTCGGTGTCCGTGATCAGCAACGCGCTGAGGCTGCGCAAGGCACGTCTGCCCGCCTCTGCGTGATGGGTCTGCACGCGACACCCCAGCCTGTGGGGCATGGCCGCGCCTTTACACTGCCGCCATGCCTTCCCTGCCTGACTTCTCCACCCTGCTGGGCCTGAGCGTGGCGCTGGGCATCGGCCTGCTGGTCGGCGCTGAACGTGAGCGCCGCAAAGGCAGCGGGCCGACGCGTGGCGCCGCTGGCATTCGCACGTTTGCGGTGGCCTCGGTGCTGGGCGCTGTCGGGGTGTTGCTGGGCGGCGGCCTGTTGCTGGCGGCGATAGCCCTGTTCATAGGCGCACTGGCGGTTGTGTCCTACCAGCGCACGCGGGAGCAGGACCCGGGCATGACCACCGAAATCGCCCTGCTGCTGACCTGCCTGCTCGGCGGGCTGTCCATGCGCAACGCGGCCCTGGCCGCCGGCGTGGGTGCGGCACTGGCAGCGCTGCTGGCGGCACGCAACCGCCTGCACCATTTCGTGCGCAGCGTGCTGACCGAGCGCGAGCTGCACGATGCCCTGCTGTTTTCGGCAGCGGCCCTGATTGCCCTGCCGCTCGCCCCGGACCGCTTCCTGGGCCCCTTCGGCGCGGTCAACCCCCATGCCATCACCCAGCTGGTTGTGCTGGTGATGGCTGTCAGCGCGCTCGGCTACGTGGCCACGCGCGCGCTGGGCCCGCGTTACGGCCTGCCGCTGGCCGGGTTTGCGGCGGGTTTCATTTCGAGCACCGCCACCATTCATGCCATGGGCACGCGCGCGGCCGGATCGCGCGCGCAAGCGGACGGCGCCGTCGCCGGTGCGGTGCTCTCCAGCCTGGCGACCATGGTGCAGTTGGCCGTCGTCGTGGCCGCGGTGCAACCGGCGCTGCTCGACGCGCTGATGTGGCCGCTGGTTCTGGGCGGTGGCGCGGCATGCGCCTACAGCCTGCTGTTCTTTCCGCGCGGCGCACCAGTGGCCCAGGCGGTGGCCAACCATCCGGGACAACAGGACCTGGGCCGGGCCTTCGACCTCAAGACCGCGCTGGCGTTTGCCGCCATCGTCGGTGTGGTGCTGGTGGTGTCGGCGGGGCTCAGCGCCTGGCTGGGTGAACGCGGTACCCTTCTGGCGGCCGCAGCCACGGGGTTGGTGGATGCCCACGCCACCGCTGCCTCGGTCGCCTCGCTGGTGGCAGCCGGCAAGCTGCCGCCGGAAGCCGCACTGTGGCCCATCCTGGCCGGCCTGAGCACCAATTCCCTGATGAAGGCCGTTGTGGCCTTCCACGCCGGGGGCGCCGCCTATGCGGTGCGTATCGTGCCGGGGCTGGTGCTGGTCATCGCGGCGGTCTGGCTCGGTGTCTGGCTGTCTTAAGGCCGCATCCCGAAAACCCTGACACGCACCATGCCTTGTACGCGTGTTAAGGTAAAAACATGGTCAAGCAATCCACACCGCGCCCAGACATGCCGGCGCTTCAACCTCAGCCGCGGCACCTGCGTGTTGCGTACACCCCCGGTCCGCGATGAGCACGCGCTCACGCCTCTTGTTC
This sequence comes from Polaromonas sp., assembly GCF_029945895.1. GTDB lineage: Bacteria > Pseudomonadota > Gammaproteobacteria > Burkholderiales > Burkholderiaceae_C > Polaromonas. Next base: position 143,884 of record NZ_JAQSDL010000085.1, read on the forward strand.
GCTGCCGTCCTTGTGGCCACGCTGGCCACCGCTGCCCTGTGGTGGAGCTCGCGTACCCCGGCGCCCAAGCCGACCGCGGTACCAGTGGCCGCAGCGCCTGCCCTGCCTGCGCCGGCCCAGCCCCCGCCGGACGAGCCGGCGCCGCCCATCCTGCACCCGGTCACGCCATCTGCCGCAGAGCCGCCCCTGGCGGCCTCGGGTATAGGCGCGGCGCTGACCGCCTTGCTGGGCCAGCCGGCCATGGCCACCTTTTTCCAGGTCGAGGACTTCCCGCGCCGCTTTGTGGCCACCGTGGACAACCTGGGCCGTGCCCACGCGCCGCCGCTGCTCTGGCCGGTTCAGCCGACAGCAGGCCGCTTCACGGTCGAGGAGCCCGCCGGTGGCGGTAGCTTCATCGCCGCGAACAACAGCCTGCGTTATGCGCCGCTCGTGGCCCTGGCCGACAGCGTCTCGCCTGCGCGGGCGGTGGGGCTGTACATCCAGATGTACCCTTTGCTGCAACAGGCCTATGAAGAACTGGGTTACCCCAAGCGCTATTTCAACGACAGGCTGATCGCGGTGATCGACCTGTTGCTCGCCACGCCGGAGCCGGCCGGCCCGGTGCCGGTGCGGCTGACAGAGGTCAAGGGACCGATCGCCCCGGTGCGGCCGTGGGTGCGTTACGAGTTCGCTGATCCGGCGCTTGAGTCGCTGTCGTCAGGACAGAAAATCATGCTGCGTGTCGGTCCGGCCCATGAACGCCGGCTCAAGGCCAAACTGGCGGCCTTTCGCCAGGAACTGCTGCGCACCCCAACGCCCTGAGTGGGCCGCCAGGACATGCCTGCCATGCCCACTGCCCTGCCCGCCGACGCGCCGGGCCTGTTCTCCGAGGCGGCCGGCCCCACACGCTGCGCCTGGTGCCAGGCCACGCCGCTGTACCGCCACTACCACGACACCGAATGGGGTTTTCCGGTGGCCGATGAACGCAGGTTGTTTGAAAAGATCTGCCTCGAAGGTTTTCAGGCCGGCCTGAGCTGGCTGACCATCCTGAACAAGCGCGAAGCCTTTCGCAGCGCGTTCGCCAACTTCGATGCGGAGCAGATGACGCACTTTGACGCCGCTGACATCCAGCGCCTGCTCAGCGATGCAGGCATCGTGCGACACGCAGGCAAGATCGCCTCGGCCATCAACAACGCCCGCCGCGTGCTGGAGCTGCGCCGCGAGTATGGTTCGCTGGCCACCTATGTCTGGCGGCTGGAGCCGGGCGCCGCGAACCGGCCTGCATCCATCACCCTGGACGCCTTACGCGCTCTGCCCCACTCGCCCGCCTCGGCAGCGCTGTCCCAGGACCTGAAGAAGCGGGGCTGGACCTTTGTCGGACCGACCACGATGTACGCCTTCATGCAGGCCATGGGTCTGGTGAATGATCACCTGGAGGGTTGTACCAGCCGTGCGAAGGCGATGGCGGCCCGAGAGGCCTTCACGCCACCGGTTTGAAGCCGGCGGTCGAGTGCTACTGAATACATAGCTGTTTGCGCCCGTGGCTAAAGGGCTGTGGGCCTTTTTCGCTTCAAACTCGGACGATCGACCTTCTTTTCAACAAGCCCGCCGTGCTGCGCGGCCAGCCGATGCGGCCAAACCAGGCGCCACCGGCCACTGCCCAGGCATTGAGCACGCCGTAAATCACCAGCGCCACGGCCTGCGCCAGAAAAACACCCGACAGGCCGCCGCCCCAGCGCAAGGCCAGCCAGCCACCCGTGATGGCTACCGCCAGACGCGCCAGGTTGCCGAGCACCGGCCAGAGCAGCCGCCCGGCCCCCTGCGATGCAAAGTAAAGCGCCAGGCCGAGTCCAAAAAAACCATACACCGGCCCCACCACCCGCAGGTAGGCGCTGCCGGCTTCGATCATCGCCGGGTCGTTGTTGAACAGCGACAGCCAGGCCTTCGGAAATGCAGCGGCCCACAGGCCGATGACTTCGGTCATCACGAAGGCCATGCCCGCGCCTATCCAGGTGGCTTGCAGCGCGCGCTCGCGCTGGCCGGCACCCATGCAGGTGCCGACCATGGCGACCAGCGGGGCACCAAGACCGAACACCAGCGGCACCAGCAGGTATTCCAGTCGGGACGCCGTGCCGTAACCGGCTATCGCCGCGGTGCCAAAGCCGCCCACCAGCGCGGTGGTGATGCCGATGGCCAGGTTGGTAGCCACGGTGGACACCGTACCGACCAGGCCGACACGCAGGATGTCCTTGAACAGCGCCCAGCGAAAACGCACGTGCGCAAACGAGGGTCTCAACAGGCTTTTCGGTGACCACAGGTAGATGGCCAGCACCACGCTGCCGACCAGGTAGTAGGCCAGCAGCGCGATAGCCCCGCCGGCAATACCCAGGCCCGGCATCGGCCCCCAGCCGAAAATCAGCAGCGGCGACAGCGGCAGCAGCACCAGCGCGCCCAGCACCGTCACATTGGCCGGGACCGCCATGTTGCCGGTCCCGCGAATCACCGCCGACAGCGTGTTGAACAGCCAGACCAGCACCGCGCCGGCAAACACCCAATTGGAATACACCATGGCCGCCTCGAGCGCGCCACCGGTGCCGCCCATGCGGGCGTACAGCCAGCGCCCGCCGCTGAGCACCGCCACCGTGAACAGCAGCGCGAACACCGCGGCAATCACGATGGCGTGCAACACCAGCGCGTCGGCATCGCCCTTGCGCCGCGCGCCGAGGGCACGGGCAATCGCCGAAGCAATGCCGCCGCCCATGGCACCGGCCGAGGTCATCTGCATCAGCATCACCACCGGAAACACCAGGGCCATGCCGGCCAGCGCGTCGGTGCCGAGTTTGCCGACAAACCAGGTTTCAATCAGGCCGACGCCGGCCTGCGCCAGCATGACCAGCACATTGGGTGCGGCCAGGCGCAGCAGGGTAGGCGCAATTGGTGCCTCCAGCAGCAGCCGCGTGCGCGCGTCCAGATCAGCCCCCACGTTCGTTCACTCCTTGTAACTCTCTGCCCCCCGGGGGGGCCGCTGCGCCTGCGGACTGGCAGAGCCAGATCCACGGCCCCTGCTTGGGTGAAGAGTCAGCGGCCTTCGCGTTGAGCCAAATCATGTTGTCGCTTTCGTTTGACGCGGCACCAGGGACTCGCGGATCGGCAGGTTCACCAGCGCGGCGCCCGCGGCCAGCACGATGTCGATGTACCAGACCCAGTCGTAGCTGCCAGTCGCCTGGAACACATAACCGCCGAGAAAGGCGCCGAAGAAGCCGCCGATCTGGTGCGCCAGCATCACAATGCCGAACAGCATGGCCATGTTGGCCGTGCCGAACATCTTGGCCACCAGGCCCACGGTTGGCGGCACCGTCGAGAGAAAAGTCACGCCCATGACAGCGGCAAAAATCAGCATCACGGCCGGTGTTTTCGGCGCCAGCAGGAACACCAGCACTGCGATGCCACGCGTCGCGTACAGCAGCGCCAGCAGCGACTTCATGCGCCAGCGGCCCACCGCCCAGCCCATGGCCAGGCTGCCGACAATGTTGAACAGGCCGATCATGGCCAGCGACCAGCCGCCGATTTCAGGCGGCAGGCCGCAGGCGGCGATCACACCCGGCAGATGTGTGGCCAGAAAGGCGACGTGGAATCCGCACACGAGAAAACCCAGGCTCAGGTAACGGTAACTGGGCGTGGCCAACGCCTGCCCGATCGCCTGGCGGGCGCTCAGTGCCTTCTTGCCGGAAGCTGCCGCCGCCTGCGCGGCGAGGGCGTTCGAGTTTCCCTTGAGCACCCACACCGCCGGCAGCGCCAGCAAGATCAGCACACCCAGCCACTGCATCGCGTTGGCCCAGCCGACCGCCGCCGTCAGGCCAATCGCCAGCGGCGCCATCGCAAACTGGCCGAATGAGCCGCCTGCATTGACGATGCCACTGGCAAAACCGCGTTTTTCCAGCGGCACCAGGCGCGCGGTGGCGGCCATCAGCACCGACGGGCCGGCCATGCCGGCGCCGCCAGCGGCGAGCACGCCAATGGCAAAAATCAGCCCCGCCGTGCTGGTCATCAGCGGCGTGAGGATGGTGCCCGTGGCCACCAGCACCACACCCAGGAAGATCACCCGACCGGTGCCGATGCGGTCGGCCACGGCGCCGGCAAACGGCTGGGTCAAACCCCACCACAACTGGCCGAAAGCGAAGGCCAGGCTGATGCTGCCTATGCCCAGCGCGGTCGAAGTATTGAGCGCCGACAGGAACAGGCCCATGGTCTGGCGCACACCCATCGTCAATGCAAAGGTGCCGGCCGCGGCCAGCAGCACCAGCCACAGCGCGGTGTGCCGCCTGGCTGAAGGGAAAGAATGGGAAGGTTTACTCATCATCGGCTCCGGATCCGGTTTCAACAGGGGACAGCAATTCCATCGACTCATTGATCAGGGCATGCAGCGCCAGCACGCGCTCGCCACCCAGCAGGTGGTTCAGGCCTTCCTGGGCCACTTTCCAGCGATGGCGGGCCTCCTCGCGTTTGGCACGGCCCGCCTCGGTGATGGCCACACTGCGGCTGCGCGCATCGGTGCCGGCGGCCAGTTCGATCCAGCCGGCATCAATCAGGGGTTTGAGATTGCGCGTCAGGGTGGAGGCGCTGACCTTCATGCTGTGGGCAAGCTCGCCGGGGCGCAGGGGGCCGAGTTTGACGACATGGGACAACAGCGAATACTGGGTGGTTTTGAGTCCCGCTTTTGCCATCTCGAGGTCGTAGTAAGACGCGACCCGCCGCATCAGCTGACGCAACTTCAGGTTGGTGCAGCCCAGGGCCTTGAGTTCGACCAGGGTGGAGGCAGCGGATTTTTTGGGCATGCGATAATTGTAGATGCAATTGTTGTAGATGCAATTAACAGGAGAAACAATGACCCCGGAAGAAACATTGGCTTTATGGAACGAAGAACGTCGCGCTGTCGTCGAACGCATGCTGGCCGGCGGCGGAAAACCGGGTCTGGCCCACCCGTCCATGGTGGCCGGCAAGACCGGGCTGGAGATCATGCAGGCCATGCTGGCCGGCGAGCTGCCCTTTCCGCACATTGCCGACACGCTTGACTTTTCGCTGGTGGAGGTCGGCCCCGGCAAAGCCGTGTTCCAGGGCACGCCGCAGCTCAAGCATTACAACCCGCTGGGCACGGTGCACGGTGGCTGGTATGCCACGCTGCTGGACTCCGCGCTGGGCTGCGCCGTACACACCATGATGCCGGCCGGACGCGCCTACACAACGGCGGAACTCGGCGTGAACATCGTGCGGGCAGCGTCGCATCAAACCGGGCCGCTGCGGGCCATCGGCACCGTCATCCACTGCGGCCGGCAGCTGGCCACCGCCGAGGCCCGCATCGTCGGGCCGGACGGCAAGCTGTATGCCCACGCCACCACCACCTGCCTGGTGTTTGAGGGGGCGCCACCCAAGCAGCCTGAATTCCAGCCGGAATAGTGTTCCCGGGGGCTATGGATGTTATGCGGACTGCCCCGACGGCTTCGGCTGGGCGCGGACCTGTTCCACACGCCGGTTCACCAGCGCAGCGGCGAGCATCCATTTGGCGCGCGTCAGCCAGCCGAGTGCCAGATCCGCATGTTCCTTGCTGCTGTAGAAGTGCTCGGGGTCGTGGGCCACGCCCCAGTCATGCAGCGGCAGGCTGGCCGGGTCGGAGACGTTGTACTGTGCGTGCGCAGCATGCCGGCCATCCCAGAAATGCAGGCCCCTGAGGTGGATGCCGTAGCCCACCTGGCAACCCGTCTGGCTCAGCAACTCCGCGGCCCGCGCCTCCAGCAGGGAATCCGTCACATAGGTGTCGGTCTGTATCCAGCGGCCATCGAGGTAAACCTCCGCCACGGCATGGGTGATGGTGCTCTGGGGCACATCGATAATGCCCTTGAGGAAAGCACTGGACAGGGTCACGAAACGCAGCCGGGCGGGCACACCGACCGAGCGCAGCATGGCCACAAATAGCGTGCCCTTGGTGTGGCAGTCGCCGCGCGCGGCCTTAAGCACGGCCGCCGCCGGTATATGGTCAAAACCGGCCACGCAGCCAAAAGGCAGCGACTTGACGAAGTCATGAAGCGCCACGGCTTTCCGGGTCGGCGTGGTCGCCAGCTGCGTGATGCGCATGGCCTGGATACGGAGTTTGGGATCATCAAGATCGAGCAGGCGGGTGGAGCACAGCCAGTCGTGGGGCTGGTCGGTCAGGGAAGACAGGGGCATGCAGGGAGGGGTCGGGCTGATGTGAATTGCCGGCCATTATGCCGCCCCGCTGTTGTTGAATTTCCCCTGCGGCTGCGGGTGTTCTGGATTGCCGGACAATGCCAGCATCTGTTCACAAGGAAGCGAGACACGATGAGACTCCTGCATACCATGCTGCGCGTTAGCAACCTGCAACGCTCGATCAATTTCTACACCCAGGTGCTGGGCATGACGCTGCTGCGCACGTCCGAGAACCCCGAGTACAAATACAGCCTGGCCTTTGTCGGCTACGAAGGCGGCAACCCGGGCCAGGCCGAAATCGAGCTGACCTGGAACTGGGATACCGACAGCTACGAGATGGGCACGGCCTATGGCCATATCGCGCTGGGTGTGCCCGATGCCTACGCGGCCTGCGAAAAAATCAAGGCCGCCGGCGGCAATGTCACGCGCGAAGCCGGACCGGTCAAGGGCGGCACCACGGTGATTGCTTTTGTGACTGATCCGGATGGCTACAAGATCGAGCTGATTGAGCGCAAAGGCGATGTGGGTGGCTCTGGCCTGCGCTAGTGGATCGAAGCCTTCTGAATTCCGCTGAGGCGTCGGCCCGCGCTGGACACCCGCTCTCAACTCCCCACTCCCGACCCTGACCCCTCGCCCCGCTGGGCGGGAGAGGGGACTTCATCTGGCCGGTCCGCTACGTTCGCGTGCAGACATGGCCGGCTCGTGGGATTCCCGCAGCACAAATCACCCAACATGGATCCCGGATCAAGTCCGGGATGACACGCCATGCGGTTGTCGCTATAAATTCAATAGCGCTCGACGCTCGCCAGGAAAGGGCCAGAGGTCAATTCGACGTACAAAGACAGCTATCTCGGCAAGCTGGCCGCCTGCCGCGCCAGCTCCGTGACGCGGCTCCAGTCACCGCGCGCCAGCGCCTCGGCCGGCACCAGCCACGAACCGCCGACACAGGCGACGTTGGGCAGCGACAGAAACTCTGCGGCATTGGCGACGGAGATCCCGCCCGTGGGGCAGAAGGTCACGTCGCCGAAGGGGCCGCTCCAGGCTTTGAGCATGGCCAGGCCGCCGGCTTGGAGGGCCGGGAAAAACTTGAGTTCGGTGAAGCCGTCCTCCTGCGCCGCCATGATTTCACTGGCCGTGGCCACACCGGGCAACAGCGGCAGGTGTGCATCGCGGCAGGCCGCACCCACCGCATGCGTGTAGCCCGGACTCACGATGAAACACGCGCCGGCCATGGCGCAGGCCTGCACATCGGCCGCACTGCGCGCGGTGCCAGCGCCGACCACGGCTTCGGGCACATCACGCGCAATGGCTTCAATGCAGGCCAGCGCCTGCGGCGTGCGCAGGGTGACTTCCAGCATGCGGATTCCCCCTAGCACCAGCGCACGCGCCAGCGGGACAGCGTGCGCGACGTCGGTCAGCACAATCACCGGAATAACCGCCGCATCCTGCATCACCTGCCGGGCCGTTAGCGGGCCCTGGGTATCGATACTCACATCCACGATAAGGCTCCTTCTTCGGCGGTCAGCGCGTGCCGGCGCATGCCGGCAAACAGTTCGCGCCCCAGCCCCTGACCGTTGGCATCCCGCAGCGCCTGCGGCATCACCGCAATCGGCCGCGCCGCCCACTCATCGGCCGCAACAATGACCTCCAGCGTGCCGCCGAGTGCATCGACCCGCACGATGTCACCGTCGCGCACCTTTGCCAGCGGCCCGCCGGCCGCCGCCTCCGGTGACACATGGATGGCCGCCGGCACCCTGCCCGAGGCGCCGCTCATGCGCCCGTCGGTCACCAGCGCCACCCTGAAGCCTTTGCCCTGCAACACCGCCAGTGGTGGCGTAAGTTTGTGCAGTTCGGGCATGCCGTTGGCCTGTGGTCCCTGCCAGCGCACCACACAGACCACATCGCGATCCAGCTCACCGGCACGGAAAGCCATATGCAGGTCTTCCTGCGAATCAAAGACACGTGCAGGCGCCTCGATGACATGGCGATCATCGGGCACGGCAGAGACCTTGATCACGCTGCGCCCCAGGTTGCCCTGCAGCAGCTTGAGGCCGCCGCTGGCACTGAAGGGTGCAGCGGCCGGACGCACGATGGCTTCGTCCTTGCTCGCACCCATCTCGTGCCACGCCAGCTTGCCGTCCACCATGGCCGGCTCGCGCGTGTACTCCCGCAGGCCGCCCGCGCGCACCGTCAGCACATCCTCATGCATGAAGCCGGCGTCGAGCAGCTCGCGGATCACAAAACCCGTGCCGCCGGCCGCCTGGAACTGGTTCACGTCGGCGCTGCCGTTGGGATAGACATGGGTCAGCAGGGGCACCACCGCAGACAAGGCGGAAAAATCATCCCAGTCGATCACGATGCCGGCCGAATGCGCGACCGCCACCCAGTGGATCAGGTGGTTGGTAGAGCCGCCGGTGGCCAGCAGTGCGACCATGGCATTGACGATGGCCTTTTCATCCACGATGCGTCCTATCGGCGAAAAACGTTTCGACGACTTCACGATGCCCAGCACCGTACGCGCCGCCTCGCGCGTGAGTTCGTCGCGCAGGTCGCCGCCGGGGTTCACAAAAGCAGTGCCGGGCACATGCAGGCCCATGGCTTCGAGCAACATCTGGTTGCTGTTGGCCGTGCCATAAAAGGTGCAGGTGCCGGGGCTGTGGTAGGACTTGAGTTCAGCCTCGAGCAGCTCCGCGCGCCCGACCAGGCCCTGCGCGGCCTGCTCGCGCACACGGGCTTTCTCCTTGTTCGGCAGGCCCGAGGTCATGGGGCCGGCCGGCACAAACACCATGGGCAGGTGGCCGAAATGCAGCGCGCCTATCAGCAGGCCCGGCACGATCTTGTCGCACACGCCCAGCATCAGCGCGGCGTCAAACATGTCATGGCTTAGCGATACGGCCGTCGCCATGGCAATCACGTCGCGGCTGAACAGGCTGAGCTCCATGCCCGGCGTCCCCTGCGTGACGCCGTCACACATGGCGGGCACGCCGCCGGCCACCTGCGCCGTGGCGCCGTACAGGCGCGCTTCCCGCTTGATCAGGTCCGGATACGGCTGCAGCGGCGTGTGCGCCGACAACATGTCGTTGTAAGCGGTGACGATGCCGATGTTGGGGGCGCGTTCGGTGACCACTTTGAAACGGTCGTCCAGCGGCATGCCGGCCACCGCATGGGCGATGTTGCCGCAGCCCATGCGGTCCACGCTGATGGCCCGCGTGGCCGCGCCGTCCAGACGCTGAAGGTAGGCGCTGCGCGTCGCAAGGCTGCGCTCGCGGATACGCGCGGTGACGTCCGCGACGGTGGAATGAAGGGTCATGGGGGATGTGGGCCAAACAGGTGGCTGAAGATGAGTCGGTAACTTTATTACGACGTTCATCGTACTTGTTTACCCCTCTTTTGGAAAGACGCGGATTACAGACCGGGTACCAAGCAGGGACAAAAAGCGCGGCTACCGCGGCCCCAATGCGCACCCCAGTGCTCCACGCTGATCCCTATTGCAGGGTGATCTCGACCCGGCGCGCCTCTGCGTCGCTCCCGGTGCCAGGCACCTGCTCGGGTTTTTGCAGCGTGATCTGGCTGTCTGCCACACCTGCGGCCCTCAGCGAATCACGGACCGCCAGTGCGCGCTGGCGGGCCAGTTCTGCATTGGCTGCGGCATTGCCCTTCGGATCGTGAAAACCGGCAATGACCACCTTCTTGCCGGTTTTGGCAGCCCGGACCACATCGACCAGGGCCGCACCGGCGCCAGGCGCCAGGTCGGCCTTGCCGGACGCAAAATAGAACTTCACCACACCGTATTCCACCGTGATGCTCGCGGCATCCGATACATCCCGAGCCGACAGCGCGGGTGCCGCCGGCGCCAGGGGCGCTGCCGCAGGGGCCACCGGCGCGGCCAACACCGGCAGCCCGGCAGCCCCTGCCGGGGCGGGCAAGGGCGGTGTGCCCCGGCGCTGCAGCGCGAGGCTCATCACGAGCGCGATCACCAGGGCAACGATGGCAAAAACAAGGCCCAGCACCAGGCCCAGCTGTTCATCATCCGACGAGGAAGGCATGGGTAAAACTCCGTGAAACGGCACTGGCGAAGCCGCCTGTGCCGGCTGCAAAAAATAACCGGCAGTGTCGCCGGTGAGAGCCGCTCATTGTAAAGTCTGGCTGTGGATACTCCCCCGCCTCCTGCCCTGCGCCACATGCGTGATCCGGCGCCCATGCTTGATCGTTTTCTGCACCAGTGGGGCGGCCGCGAGGACCTCTGGATATTCGGCTACGCCTCGCTGATCTGGCGTCCCGATTTCGACTTTGCCGAACTGCGGCGCGCGCGGGTGCACGGCTGGCACAGGGCACTGAAGATGTGGAGCCGCATCAACCGCGGCACGCCCGAGTGTCCGGGGCTGGTGTTTGCCCTGCTCTCGGGCGGCAGCTGCCACGGTGTGGTGTACCGCGTACCGAAGCACGAAGTCCCGGAGGTGGTCGCCAGGCTCTGGCTGCGCGAAATGGTCACTGCGGTGTATGACCCGCGCCTGCTGCGTTGCAACACCGACAAAGGATCGGTCCAGGCGCTGGCCTTCACCCTGTCACGGGGCAGCCCCAGTTTCACCGGCGAACTCAGCGAAACGCACTACCGGCAGATTTTCTCGAACGCCTGCGGCCGCTACGGCACCACGCACGACTATGCACGCCAGACGCTCGAAAGCCTGCACAACCACGGCATTTCAGATGCCCGGCTGGCGCGCCTGCTCAAACTCTCGCAGGCAGGGATTGCCAGCGACGGGCCGCAGGCCTAAAGTCAAACCATTTCTTCCGCAACGCCCCACTCTGGAGACCTCATGAAAACAGCCCTTCTTCTCGTGGCGACCGCCGCCCTGCTGGTCGCCTGCGCCAGTACCCCCAGCGGCCCGCGCGCCACCGCGCAGCTGCAGCCCACCATCGGCAATACCGCCAGCGGCAGCGTCAGTTTTGTCCAGTCGGGCAACAAAGTCCTGGTCAGCGGCGAAATCCGCGGCCTCAAGCCGAATGCCGAACACGGCTTTCATGTGCATGAAAAAGGCGACTGCTCCAGCGGCGACGGCATGAGTGCGGGCGGGCATTTCAACCCCACCGGCGCGCCGCACGGCAGCCACGGCATGGGCATGCACCACACCGGCGACCTGCCCAGCCTGAAAGCCGATGCCGGCGGCGTCGCGCGCTTCAACTTCGAATCAGGCTCCCTGGCTGTCGGCAGCGGCGTGACCAACATCGTCGGCCGCGGCCTGATTGTTCACCGTGACCCCGATGACTACAAAACCCAGCCGACCGGCAACGCCGGACCGCGACTCGCCTGTGCGGTGATCAGCTAGCACCCCCACGGTGGCGCACTTCGTGTCGCGCCCTGCCCTACCCAGGGGGCCGCTGCGCATGCGGCCCTGCAAAGCCGGTTCCGCGGCCCCGGCTTGAGTGGAACCAGTCAGCGCGCCGCCAGTAACTTTTCGGCGCGTGCCAGATCGTCCAGCGTGTCGATATCGGTCACCACACCCACATCGTCCAGCTCAAGAACCGCTACTGAATTCATAGCTGCTTGCGCACGAACGACGGGGGCTGCACCCTGATTTCCCTTCAAAGCCAGCAGCTGGTCGCGGCACACCGGCGAAAACCCGACCGGGTGACCGCGAATGCCCTGGTACGAGGCCATCACCACCGCGTGCCGCTTCAGGGCCTCGGCCACCGCCAGCAGTGAATCACCCCGCACCAAGGGCAGATCGGCCGGCAGGATCAACCAGCCGGCCGCATCGGGCGTGGAACGCACCCCCTCGGCAATGGAGTCACCCATGCCGGGACGCGAAACATCGGCCTGCACCACATGGTGTGGCAAGCCACTGGCGTGAACTGCGTCAAGCACATGCTGCAGCACCGGCTTGCCCGCCAGCAGTGCTGCCAGCTTGTGCGTGCGGCCTCCACTGGCGATAAAACGTTCACCGCGACCGGCTGCCAGCACGAGGACAGTGGGCAGTGCAGAGGGCGGGGGGGATACGGGCGATGGAAACAGGGGCATGGGGGACTACCTATACTTCCAGTATGTCAGAGCCCAACCAAAACATCGCCGACCTGCGCAAAAGCTACGAACGCGCCGAACTCAACGAAGACGCCTCACATGCCGATCCGATGCAGCAATTTGACCAGTGGCTCAAGGAAGCCATCGCTGCCAAGGTGCCTGAGCCGAATGCGATGACCCTGGCCACGGTGGCCGGCAATGGACGCCCCTCCACCCGGGTGGTGCTGATCAAAGGCTATGACGAGCGCGGCATGGTCTGGTACACCAATTACGACAGCCGCAAGGGCCAGGAACTGGCCACCAACCCCTTCGCCGCGCTGCAGTTTCACTGGGTCGAGCTCGAGCGTGTGGTGCGCATTGAAGGTCAGGTCGAAAAAGTGTCTGCCGAGGAAAGCGACGAGTATTTCCACAGCCGGCCGCTGGATTCGCGCATTGGCGCCTGGGCCAGCCCGCAGAGCGAAGTGATTTCTGGCCGCAGCGTGCTGGTGGCCAATGCGGCCAAATATGGCGCCAAATTTTTGCTGCAGCCGCCGCGTCCGCCGCACTGGGGCGGCTACCGGCTCAAACCCGACAACTGGCAGTTCTGGCAAGGCCGCAAGAGCCGGCTGCATGACCGCCTGCGCTACACCCAGGACGGGGCGGGCTGGCTGCGCGAGCGCCTGGCGCCCTGAATCCGGCGACCGTCAGGGATCCAGACGCTGGATTGACTGATTCGCCACCGCATCAAGCAACGCCTGCGGCACCAGCGCCGGCGCGAGTTGCGCCAGCGGCACCAGCACAAAAGCGCGCTGATTCATGCGCGGATGCGGCAGCACCAGCTGCGCCGAGTCGATGCGCCCGCTGCCATACAAAAGAAGATCAAGGTCCAGCGTGCGCGGCGCGTTGCGGTAGGGCCGCTCGCGGCCGGCGGCCTGCTCCAGGGCCTGCAACTGCGCCAGCAGTTCGGGTGCACTCAGGGCCGTCTGTACTTCCGCCACCGCATTGATGTAGTCACCGCCCGCAGCCGGGCCGGGCGGGTCGCCCGCGTCGGCCAGCGGCGCGGTCCGGTACAGGCTGGAGCGGCCGGTGACCTCGGTCAGCGGCAGGTGTGCCAGGGCCTCCATGGCCGTCCGCACTGCCGCGCCGGCATCACCGAGGTTGGCCCCCAGCGCCACGTAAGCCGTGACAGGACGGGGCGAATCAGCGTGCAGGGCCGTCGCCATGGCCGCCTCGCTCAATAGTCGGTCGGGGCGTCGGAGGGCGGGCCGGCCACCGCTCCGCCTTCGCGGTTGGCCGGCTTGCGGCGGCGCCTGCGTTTTTTGGCGGGCGCTGCTTCACCAGACTCCGTGGATGGGTGGGACGGCGCCGTTGCCTCTGCCGCTTCCAGGTTGCGCGGATCGTCCGGCTCTGCCCGCTTGACGCGGCTGCGTGACTGCTGCGGCTTTTGTGATTGCGCCAGCCGCATCTGCTCGATCATTTCATGACGCTCGTCGTCGTAAGCGGTGCTGAATTTTTCCCACCACTCGGACAGCTCCAGATCAATTTCGCCGGTCTGCGCGCGCAGGCGCAGGAAGTCAAAGCCCGCCCGAAAACGCGGCTGCTCCAGCAACGAATAAGGCGAGCTGCCGGTGCGTTTTTCAAAACGTGGCTGCATGGTCCAGATCTCGCGCATGTCGGTGCCCAGCTTGCCTCGGCCCGAGACGTCGCCGATCTTGGCGTTGAAGGCATCGTCGATCGCGTCCTGCAGCGCGGGCATGGTGTGCTCGCCGCGTTTGAGGCGCCGGGCCCAGCCTTCGCGCACATCGGCCCAGAGCACGCAGGACAGCAGAAAGCTGGGCGCGACCGGCTTGCCTTCACCGACACGGCGGTCGGTGTCGAGCAGGGCCAGCTGCAGGAAGGGCTCTTCCGACGTATCCACCACCACATCCAGCAGGGGGTAGATGCCGGTGTTCAGGCCCAGGAACTTGAGTTGCTCGATGCTGGCCAGCGAGTGGCCGGTTTGCAGCAGCTTGAGCATTTCGTCAAACAGGCGCGACTGCGGCACATCGGCCAGCAGGCCTTTCATGGTCTTGAGCGGTGCCACGGTCTTGTCTTCAAACTTGAAGCCCAGGTCGCTGAGCTTGGCGGCAAAACGCACGGCGCGGATGATGCGCACGGGGTCTTCGCGGTAACGCGTGGCCGGATCGCCGATCATGCGGATGATTTTTTTCTTCGCGTCCCGAATGCCGTGGTGGTAGTCAACCACGATCTGCGTCTCCGGGTCGTAATACATGGCGTTGATGGTGAAGTCGCGCCGCGCGGCATCTTCCTCCATCGGGCCCCAGACGTTGTCGCGCAGCACGCGGCCGGAGGCGTCCACCGCGTGTTTCATGCCGGCGAGTTCGCTTTTGCTGGTGCGCTCGTTGCCGCCGACCTGCTCGGCCAGGCTGCTGTCCAGATGGGCGCGGAAGGTCGAGACCTCGATCACCTCGTGCTCGCGGCCGCGGCCGTAGATCACGTGCACGATGCGAAAGCGCCGGCCGATGATGAAGGCGCGGCGGAACAGCGATTTGACCTGCTCGGGCGTGGCGTCGGTGGCCACATCGAAGTCCTTGGGGCGCAGGCCGACCAGCAGGTCGCGCACCGCACCGCCCACGATGAAGGCCTCGTAGCCGGCCCGCTTGAGGGTGTGCACCACGTCCATCGCGCGTTCATCGACCAGTTTGGGGTTGATCGCATGGTCCTGCGGGCCGACTTCGCGGCGCTCCCCGAAAACTGATTTTTTGGACCGGGTGGCACCGCTGGCGGGACTGGCAGACTTGCCAAACAGCTTGTCGATAAATTTTTTGATCATGGAATCAGGAGATTTTGCCGGGCTGGCCGCGCTTGCAGGGCAAGGGGCACGGTCTCCGGCAGTTAGAACAGCTCAAGTATGCGCCATCCGCGCTCGGTGGCGAGCGCGCGCAGGCGCTCGTCGGGGTTGGTGGCGACAGGGTGGGTGACTTTTTCCAGCAAAGGCAGATCGTTCATGGAATCGCTGTAAAAAGTGCTTTCCACCGCGGTCCAGTGCAGCCCGCGGTCAGCCAGCCACTGCTCGACCCGGGCCACCTTGCCTTCGCGAAAAGACGGGGTGCCACGGATTTCGCCGGTCAGCAGGCCGGCGGCGTCACGATCGAGTTCCACCGCAATCAACTCGGCCACCCCGAAGGCCTTGGCGATCGGCCGGGTCACAAATTCATTGGTGGCGGTGACGATGACGGTGTCGTCCCCCGCTGCCTGGTGGCTGCGGACCAGCTCCAGCGCCGCGGTTTGTATGCCTTTTTGCACGATTTCGCTCATGAACCGGGCGTGAGCAGCTATTGATTTTGTAGCGCCCTGCTCCCGGATGGCCTGCGTGGCAAACCGCACATAGTCATGGATGTCGAGCGTACCCGCCTGGTAGTGGGCAAAAAACTCGGCGTTGCGGCGCTTGAATTCGTGGCCATCACACCAGCCCAGCGCAATCGTGAACTCGCCCCATTCATAGTCGGAATCGATGGGAATCAGGGTGTGGTCGAGGTCGAACAGGGCGATACGACGTGCCCCCACGCTTTTCACTTCGTGTAATACGCTGCCCCCCAAGGGGGCTGTTTTTCCTTGGGGCGGCCCGGCGGAAAAACGCTCGTCCGCGGCTGGGACAGAAGTCATGAATTCTCCAGCATGGATTTGATCAGCGGAATCGTGATCGCGCGCTGGGTCTGCAGCGCGTAGGCGTCAAGCTGGTCCAGCAGCTGCATCAGGTTGCCGAGGTCGCGCGAGAAGCGGCTCAGGATGAAATCCATGGCCTCGTCGCTGAGGAACACGCCACGCGCGTCGGCCTCCTGGCGCAGCACCGCACGGCGCTCGGTCTCGGTCAGGGCCTGCAACGCAAACACATGGCCCCAGCCCAGACGCGTGCGCAGATCCTCGCGCAGGGCCAGGTCGGCCGGTGGCGCGTTGCCGGCTGCCAGCACCCAGCGCGGGTGACCGTCGGCGGCATTGAGCGCATTGACGAACCAGTTGAAGGCCGCCTGCTGCTGCACCGCGGTGTACAGGTGGCAGTCGTCCATGATCACCGCCGCCCATTTTTCATTGAACTCGGGCGGCTCCAGCATGGAGGCATCCAGCCAGCCCACCGCCGCACCCTGTTCGCGCAGCGCCTCGCTGACCGCCTTCAGCAGATGGGTCTTGCCGCTGCCGGGTTCCCCCCACAGATACGTCGGCACCGGGGAGCGCAGGCTGTTGCCAGCCCATAGTTCAAGATGCCTGAGCGCCGCCTCATTGGGGCCGGCAAAAAAATTGGCGAACGACGGCGGCGATGCGAGCCCGATGTCCAGGGCAATCTGCTTCATCTTTGACCCCCTTTGGCGCGGTTCATGGCACGAGGCAGAAACGCAGTAGAGAGCATAGGAATTCCCTCTTCACCAGCACGGGCCGCGGAACCGGCTTTGCCGGGCCGCAGGCGCAGCGCCCCCCCGGGGGGCAGCGCAGTACACGAAGTGACAAGCGTGGGGGCCATATCAATTCTGGTACAGCTTGCTGAGCATGTAGCTGGCCCGCAGGCGGCGAATCGCCACCAACAGCACGGCGCTGGCCGGCAGGGCAATCAGCACGCCGAGAAAGCCGAACAGCTGCCCGAAAGCCAGCAGGGCAAAAATGACGGCCAGCGGGTGCAGGCCGATACGCTCACCGACCAGCCGCGGGGTCAGGTAAAAACTCTCGACCAGTTGCCCCGCACCGTACACGCCGGCGACCACCAGCACGCCATACAGGCCGCCAAACTGGAGAACGCCGGCCAGCAGCGCCAGCACCAGCCCCAGCCCGAAGCCCAGGTAAGGGATGAAAAACGCCAGGCCGGTGAAAACACCCACCGGCACGGCCAGATCGAACCCGAACAGCGTCAGGGCCACGCTGAAATAAATCGCCAGCACCCCCATCACGAGCAGTTGGCCACGCAGGTACTGGCCCAGCACCGTATCCGCCTCGTCCATGAAACTGTCAAACGAAACACGCAGCTTGGGCGGCACCAGTTCCATCAGCAGAGCCACAAAGCGGTCCCAGTCCTTGAGCAGAAAGAACAGGGCCACCGGAATCAGCACCGCATTGCCCACGATGGCCAGCGCCACGCTGCCCCCGAGCTTGAGCGAGGACAGGACCGAGCCAAAGGCGTCCTCAAAGTTGGCACTGAGGTACTTGACGACAAAGGCCTTGATGCTGCCCACATCCAGCGACACCGTGATGCCGAACTGCGCCAGCCACGGCCCCAGCGACGTGTTGACGCGATCGGCCAGCAGCGGCAACTGTTCGCGCAGCAGCGGCAGTTCCTTGGCAAAAATCGGCACCACCAGCAGCAGGATGGACAGGAGGATCAGCAGGAACAGGGTCTCCACGATCAGGACGGCCAGCACGCGCGGCATCCGTCCGCGGCCCAGGGCATCAAGCCGGTTGACCACCGGATTGAGCACGTAAGCAAGCACCGACGCCACTACAAACGGCGTCAGTACCGGTCCCAGCAGCCACAACGCCAGCATCACCAGGGCAGCGATCAGGCACCAGGCGGCTGTACGTTTTTGGGTCGAAGTAAATTGCATGCAGGCGGACAGGGGTGAACCCTTAGAATCTTGACTTGGATTCTATCGGGCTTGCATGTCCGTCCCGCCGGCCCCTTCCCACCACCCAA
>NZ_JAQSDL010000086.1 GCF_029945895.1 Polaromonas sp.
CCTGCTCGCGGGCCTCGCGTTCCACCACGGGCGCACACAGCACCAGGTCGGCCGTCACCAGTGGCGCCCGTGTGTAGTCGAAGGTCAGCACGTTGGTGGCGTAGTCTTTTTGCCGGTAACTGCGGTTCAGCGCCTGGCCTTCTTCAGCGTCCACGATGCGCACCGTGATCTCGGCATCGTTCACCAGCGCATGGCGTATCCAGCGTGCCACGCTGTGGCGCGGCAGGGCGGCGCGGTGGCGTCGGGCGTTCTGGAGGTCGCCGAACTGCAGCGACAGGCCCAGTTGGTTGAGCCCCATTTGTTCAAGAGCCATTTCGGCTCTTTGTCCTTGTGGGGCGTGCGACAGGCGCTATCGAATCAATAGCGTCGTCGATGCCCGGGGTTTTTCCCTTGTAGCCGTCATAGGCGTCCACGATGCGCGCCACCAGCGGGTGCCTCACCACGTCGGCGCTGGTCAGGCGGGTAATCGCAATGCCCTTGACGCGCTTGAGCACCCGTTCGGCATCAATCAGCCCGCTGAGCTGGGTGCGCGGCAGATCGACCTGGCTGACGTCGCCGGTGATCACCGCCTTGGCGCCAAAACCGATACGTGTCAAAAACATCTTCATCTGCTCGGGTGTCGTGTTCTGCGCCTCGTCAAGGATCACAAAGGCATGGTTCAGCGTACGCCCGCGCATGAAGGCCAGCGGCGCGATCTCGATCTGCTGGCGTTCAAACGCTTTTTGCACACGTTCAAAGCCCATCAGCTCATACAGCGCGTCGTAGAGCGGGCGCAGGTAGGGGTCCACCTTCTGGTTCAGGTCGCCGGGCAGAAAACCCAGGCGCTCACCGGCCTCGACCGCCGGTCGCGTCAAC
Source organism: Polaromonas sp. (assembly GCF_029945895.1). GTDB lineage: Bacteria > Pseudomonadota > Gammaproteobacteria > Burkholderiales > Burkholderiaceae_C > Polaromonas. The sequence goes on from NZ_JAQSDL010000086.1 coordinate 856, forward strand.
ACGATGCGCTGCACCGCGCTGCGCTCCAGCGCGTCCACCGCGCAGGCCACGGCCAGGTAGGTCTTGCCGGTGCCGGCCGGGCCGATGCCGAAGGTGATGTCGTGGGTGGCAATGTTTTCCAGGTAGGCGCCCTGGTTGGCAGTGCGCGCGCGCAGGTCGGCGCGGCGGGTGGACAGCGCCATGGCGCCGTCGGGGGCGATGCTCAGCGCGGTGTCGCCGGCCAGCATGAGTTGCACGGTTTCCTCAGGAATCGGCCGCTGCGCCATTTCATACAGCGCCTGCAACACCTCCAGCGCCTGCTGGGCCTTGGCTTTGGGCCCGTCGATCTTGAACTGTTCGAAGCGGTGCGCAATCGTGACCTGCAGTGCCGCCTCGATGGTGCGGATGTGCGAGTCCATCGGGCCGCAGAGGTGGCCCATGCGGGTGTTGTTTGGCGGGGTGAAAGTGTGGCGGAGGATCAAATGCAGGCTTTCCGGACGGTTGGACCGGTCAGAACCGGCGGGACACAGGCAGATGGGTGATTGTCCCCCGATATTCAAGTCAGCGGGCGCGCGGGCACGACTGCTAAGATTTGCCCATGATCGGACGAATAAGTGGCCTGCTGGCCGAAAAGAACCCCCCGGAACTGCTGGTGGACTGCAACGGCGTGGGTTACGAGGTGCTGGTGCCCATGAGCACTTTCTACAACCTCCCCGGTCTGGGCGAAAAAGTCTCGCTGCTGACCCATTTTGTGGTGCGCGAGGACGCGCAGATCCTTTACGGCTTCGGCAGCGCCAGCGAACGTGCCGCCTTCCGCCAGTTGATCAAGATTTCCGGCGTCGGCCCGCGCACCGCGCTCAGCGTGCTCAGCGGCATGAGTGTGGACGAGCTGGCCCAGGCTGTGACCCAGCAGGAAACCGGCCGCATCATCAAGGTGCCCGGCATCGGCAAGAAGACGGCCGAACGCCTGTTGCTGGAGCTCAAGGGCAAGCTGGGCGCCGACATGGGGATCACGGTCAGCGTGGCCGACGACGCGCAGTCCGACATCCTGCAGGCGCTGGTGGCGCTGGGTTACAGCGACCGCGATGCGGCGCTTGCGCTGAAGGCGCTGCCGAAAGACATTGGGGTCAGCGACGGCATCAAGCTGGCGCTGAAGGCTCTGGCGAAATAGCATGACTATTCAAACGGACGACTTCGACATGTCCGGCGTGCCGCCCGTGAAGCGGGTCATGTCCGCCACGCCGGCCTCGCCCAACGAGGAAGCCATCGAGCGCGCGCTGCGGCCGAAATTGTTCGACGAGTATGTGGGCCAGTCCAAGGTGCGTGAGCAGCTCGAGATTTTCATCGGTGCGGCCCGCAAGCGCAGCGAGGCCATGGACCACGTGCTGCTGTTCGGCCCGCCCGGCCTGGGCAAAACCACACTGAGCCACATCATTGCGCACGAACTGGGCGTGAACCTGCGCCAGACCTCGGGGCCGGTGCTGGAAAAACCAAAAGACCTGGCGGCGCTGCTGACGAATCTCGAAAAAAACGATGTGCTTTTCATCGACGAGATTCACCGCCTGAGCCCGGTCGTCGAGGAAATTTTGTACCCCGCGCTGGAGGATTACCAGATCGACATCATGATCGGCGAAGGCCCGGCGGCGCGCTCCATCAAGCTTGACCTGCAGCCCTTCACGCTGGTGGGCGCCACCACCCGCGCCGGCATGCTGACCAACCCGCTGCGCGACCGCTTTGGCATCGTCGCGCGGCTGGAGTTTTACAGCGCCGACGAACTGGCGCGCATCGTGCGGCGCAGTGCTGGCCTGCTCCACGTGCCGATGGACGAAGACGGCGGTTTTGAAATTGCACGTCGTTCGCGCGGCACACCGCGTATTGCCAACCGCCTGCTGCGCCGCGTGCGCGACTATGCCGAGGTCAAGGGCGCAGGCCACATCACCCTGGACATCGCCAACAAGGCGCTGGCCATGCTGGACGTGGACCCGCAAGGCTTCGACGTGATGGACCGCAAGCTGCTCGAAGCCGTGATCCACCGTTTTGACGGCGGCCCGGTCGGCCTGGACAACATCGCGGCCAGCATCGGCGAAGAGCGCGACACGATTGAAGACGTGATCGAGCCCTATCTGATCCAGCAGGGTTATCTGCAGCGCACACCGCGTGGCCGCATTGCCACGCTGGCGGCCTACCGGCATCTGGGCGTAACACCGCCCGGCACTGGCGCCGGCCTGTTTGAACCCGGAACCTGAGATCCCCATGAACCTGGCACACACCCTTTCCCTGAAACGCGGCTGGATCTGGATGGGGGTTGTAGCCATCGTCGTGGGGGCAGCCGGCGTGGCCTGGTTTGTCCAGAAAAGCCCTCGGGTGGATGTGCTGGAGCTGCGATATGCGCCCCTGGTGCGGACCCTGCAGTTTTCTGCCCGTGTGGCGACCCTGTCGCGTGTGGACGTCGGCAGTACCGTGACCGGGCGCGTGGCGCGGGTGGCGGTAGACGAAGGTGCACAGGTGCGCGCGGGCGATGTGCTGGTCCAGCTGGAGACCGATGAACTGCGCGCCGCCGTGGCCCAGGCCGTGGCGGCCGAACGCCAGGCCGAGGCCACGCTGCAGGCGGCCCGCGCCACCTTGCGGCGCGTGCAGCCACTGGTGGCGCAGGGGTTCTACAGTACGGCGCAACTTGATGATGCGCAACGCGCGGTTGATGTCGCGCTGGCGCAGCAGGGCTCGGTGCGGGCGGCGACTGCAGCGGCCCGTGCCCGCCTGACACAAACCGCTGTGCTGGCACCCACCGATGCGCGGGTATTGACACGCGCGGTCGAGCCAGGGCAGATTGTGCAACCCGGCAAGGCCCTGATGAGTCTGGCGCTGGCCGGCCCCACGCAGCTGACGGCGCAGGTGGACGAACGTTTTCTTGACCAGTTGCAACCGGGGCAGAAGGCGGCCGTGGTGGCCGATGCTTTTGCCGACCAGCGCTTTGCCGCCCGCGTGTTGTCAATTGCCCCCGCAGTGGATGCGCAGCGCGGCGCGATCGAAATCAAGTTCGCGCTCGAGCAGCAGGCCCCGGCCTTTTTGCGCGAAGACATGACGCTGTCGGTCGAGGTCGAAACCGGCCGGCGCGAACGCGCCTTGGTGCTGCCGTTGAGCGCCCTGCGCACACAGCCCTCAGCCACCACCGCGACGGTGCTGGTCGCCGACGCGGGGCGCGCCCAAGAGCGCAAGCTGCGCCTGGGCTTGCGCACGCTGGACGCGGTCGAGGTGCTGGAGGGACTGGCTGAAGGTGACGCCGTGCTGCTGGGCGGCAGCGTGCCGGCCGGCGCCCGGATTCGCGCACGCCCCGTGGCCTGGACGCCCGGGCAGCCAGTCGCCAGGGCCGCCGCCACGTCCGAAGCGGGCTCGGCCATGTCCAACGCCATGGGGCGCTGAAACGTCTGCCACCGCATGATCCCCGGGCTCGGTTTTGAATGGCGCGTGGCGCTGCGTTTCCTGCGCGAGGGGCGCATGCAGACCGTGCTCATCATTGTTGGCGTGGCGGCCGGCGTGGCGGTCATTGCCTACATCTCCGCGTTGATCAGCGGCCTGCAGCAAAGCACCCTGACCAAAACCCTGGGCGCACAGGCGCACATCAGCGTGCGTGCGCCCGACGACATCGTCACGCCCGCCTGGCCGGCCGTGCCGGGCACCACCGCACTGACCGACACCCAGCCGCGCGCGCAGCGCCTGCGCTCCGTGGCCAACTGGCAGGCGCTGGTGCCGCTGCTTGAGGCCCTGCCCGGCATTGCCGGCGTGTCCCCCATGGTGTCGGGCGCCGGCCTGGCCCTGCGCGGCGAAGCCACCCAGGCGATTGCGCTGATGGGTGTGGACCTGGACCGCTACGACCGGGTCGTCGGCCTGCGCGGCAAGGTGATCAGCGGCACCGCGCGGCTGGCGCCCGGCGAGGCCATCGTGGGCAAGGAACTGGCGGCCGACCTGGGCGTGCGCGCCGGCGACCGCCTGACCGTGCAGACCGGCCTGGTCAGCGACTCGGTGCGTGTCACCGCGTTGGTGGATCTGGGCATCAAGGACCTGAACCGGCGCACCGTCATCGTGCCGCTGCGCGCGGCGCAAAACCTGCTGGGCCTGCCCGGCGGCGCCACCAGCCTGGACCTGACCGTGAAGGATGTCTGGTCGGCCCAGGACCTGGCCGGTGAGCTGCGCCGGCAGTTTCCCTACAAGATTGAAAGCTGGCAGGAGAGCAATGCGCAGCTGGTGTCGGCCCTCAACGCCCAGTCGGTCAGCACCTCGCTGATACGCGGGGTGGTACTGGTGGTGGTGGTGCTGGGCATTGCCAGCGTGCTGGTCGTGTCGGTCGTGCAAAAGCGACGCGAAATCGGCATCCTGCGCGCCATGGGCGCCACGCGCGGGCAGATTCTGCGGCTCTTTCTGGTGCAGGGCGCGGTGGTCGGCGCCCTGGGCTCGGTGCTTGGCATCGCGCTGGCGGTGGCCATGATCTGGCTCTTCACAAAATTTGTGCGCGGCTCCGACGGGTTGCCGCTGTTTGTGATTGGCCTGCCGCTGTCCACCGCCCTGCAGGTGGCGCTGGTCGCCACCGTGTGCGGCGTGCTGGCGGCGGTGGCACCGGCGCGCCGCGCCGCCGCGCTGGACCCGGCGCAAGCCATCCGGATGTGAGCCCATGAGCACTGCCGTCGACTCCCGTGCGCTGATCGAGATGCGTGACGTGCGCAAGAGTTACAACCTCGGCCTGCCCAGCCAGGCCGAGATCCTGCACGGCGTTGCGCTGCAAGTGCAGCGCGGCGAATTCATCGCGCTGATCGGCCCCTCGGGCTCGGGCAAAAGCACGCTGCTCAACATCGTCGGCCTGCTCGAAGGCATGACGGCCGGCAGCTACCGGCTGCAGGGCGAAGAGGTGTTTGGCCTGGACGATGCCGCCCTGACGATGTTGCGGCGCAGCACCCTGGGCTTTGTGTTCCAGTTCCATCATCTGCTGCCTGCCTTCACCGCGCTCGAAAACGTCACCTTGCCGGCGCTGATGCGGGAGGGCCGCGTCAGTACCAGGCAACGCGAGCATGCCCGCGCGCTGCTGGCCTCGGTGGGCTTGGCCAAGGCCATGGACAAGCGGCCGGGCGAGCTGTCGGGCGGCATGCAGCAGCGCGTGGCCATTGCCCGGGCGCTGGTCATGGAGCCGGCACTGGTGCTGGCCGACGAACCCACCGGCAACCTTGACACCGCCTCGTCCGACGAGGTGTTTGTGCAGCTGCGGCGCATGCACGTCGAACTCGGCACCACCTTTGTGGTCGTCACCCACGACCCGCGCCTGGCCGCCCGCTGCGACCGGCTGGTGGAGCTGATCGACGGGCGGATTGCGCGGGATGAAGCAGTCGCCCACACGCCAGCCAGCTGATCCGCAGGCATCGTTGACTGCCTGAACATCCGAGCCGCCGTCACCAGGAAGAAGCTTTGAACACGCATCACCCGTTGCGACGAGATTGATGGACCCTCATGGCCAACCGGGCTCACCCCACGCCGATTCAGCACGGGCCACCACAGAGCCCACTTTAGATGCCGGATATACGACTGCAGGCGCTTCCCACAAAGCCGAACTATCGATCAAGCTCTTGGCGTGAGGAAGTCTATATACGACCTGTCAGGTCGGGTACGCGAACCTCGTGCCCTCCACCTGTTCAAGGAAGTTCCCCCAAATAGCCCATTCCGAGTGAGTTGGATCGGTGCAGGCGAGAACCCATAGGGCTGCAATGGGGAGCTGAGGTGGGAGCACCAGGGACTCGGGCTTGAAATGAATTCGTCTGTTCAAGTGAATTAGTACGGTGAGGTCCTTGCGACCGCTGTACACGGACAGGCCTTTCACCAGCGCATCGAGCGTAACCCGGGCATTCCTCTCCTCAGGAACCAGCTCCTTTATCTGAACCGGCGCGAAGTTCTGAACATCGCCATCGAACCACATACCAACGAAATCAGCGTCTTCAAACTCTCCTTTCGATAAGAAAACCTTCCGGCCTGTTCGTTCGCTCATTCCATGGCAGAACAGTGCGCCGATCCGAGCCTCCCGCCATTCTTTGAGCCTGTTCGTCCGCAGAGACCTCACCTCAGCGTTCACCGGCTCGACCAGAAGCCGATGCTCAATGAAGCGTAGGCGCCTCAGAAAGGGCACGGGATCGCGGTAGTCCCGTCTTCCTGCTTCACGCAAGCGAATTGCTTCCATGCACGGCCTAATTTGGATACATCCCGAAAAAGTGCGGAATAACATGGCGCGTTGCCAGATCACATGTCGCAGAAAAATCTAGAAAGATGTTTGTAGTCATGGCGTTAGCTTTGATTGCCTGCGAGTTTATACACGCCTGTTTCATTTGACAAAGCCGCCCTTACGATTTCAGTCCAAGGCATGCCATTCTCAGGCAACTGGCGTATTCAGGCCATCTCTGCGACCGCATCTTCGTCAAGGGGCTCATACCGCCTGACTACACTTGGTGCAGATGAGCGTTCCCCTTCAACTCAATCGCGCGCGCGACGGCCTCGCTTCCTATTTCCGCAGTGCCAATGTCATGCGCAGCCGCAGCGTCAGTGATGTCGTGCTGTCGGGCACGGTCGATGTGCCGGCGCCGCCTGCCAGTCTGGTGGCCGACTGGGAAAGGGAGATCTTGTTGCACCTGGAACTGGAACCCGGTGACGTCGAGGCCTTGCCTTTGGTGCGAGCGCGGGCGCGCTGGCCGGACTACCGGCGCTGCGTGCAGGCGGTGTCGGATTGGATGCACACCTTGGGCCTGGACGAGGAGCTTGCAGCTTGCGACCTTGCCCTGATGGCCTGCCGCGGCGCGAGGTACCACCATGACGGCGCGCAGTATGGCGGCGCGGCCTTCTGCAATCTCTTCCTGAGCGAAGACAAGGGTCTGGACCTGCATTTTCCGGCGAGCGGTCACCGCATTGCCTTGCGCCGGGGCACGGTAGTGGTCTTCGATACCGGTCAGCCGCATGCCGTGATCGAGCGCAGCAGTGCTGGCTTTGATGCGGGCGATTTTCCAGCGGGGCGGGAGTGCAGTCTGGTGTTTCTGACCTGGGAGCTTCCGATTGAAAACGCCGCTCTTGGGCGTGCGTTGGGGATCAGCTTCGACATCGACCCTTCGACCGCCTTGCTGCTGGGCGATGAGCAAGTCTGGCTGAACGGCGCACCGGCCAGTGTGTGCCCGGCGTCTGGCCGGTGGTGTCAGGCAGACTGACTGCTCCGGCACGTTCGGCCGGAGCGCGTCGGGGGCCTACTTGCCCATTTTTCCCTGGAGCACGGCCACCAGATGGCCCTTGGCCTCGGCCAACTGGGCCTTGTCGCTGTCATGTACTTTCCGGAAAAAAGCGGCGCATTCGGCGGAGCCGGCCTGCTCGGCATCCTTGATGTACTGGTCGTAGGCCATGAGCGCCTGCGCCTTGTTCTGGATCAGCGTGATCCAGTCATATTCAAGGTTGCTGATGGGGTGGCGGTCGGTAGATGGCTCTTGCATGAAAACTCCTGTTGAAATGCAAAAGCATAGAAACCCGCGGGGCCGCCTTCTGTAGGCCTGCACCGACGGATGCACCTCATATCGTCGCAAGAATCGCCTTGCGGCCGCCACTTCAGCTATCCCGTCGCCCGGACGTGGCAGGCCGCGCGTGGTGCACGATCAAAATCTGCGCGATGTAGTAGGTGCTCAGCACCCACAGCTGCGCCAGGGGCAGGGGCTGGGCGAACTTGTTGGTGGCCAGCAGTGCGTCACTGAGCATGAAAAACCCCGCGCCGAAGGCCATGCCCAGTGCAGCCTTGTCGCGCAGCACGGTGGCCCGCCCAATGGCCTGCGCGGCCATCAGTGCAATCACGATCACATAGGCGGCCACCGCAAAACGCAGCACCGGGTTGAGCCCGTTGAACAGAAAGGCGTACATCAGCGTGCCAATGCCCAAGGTGGCCACCAGTGCGCGCCGGCTCGGGAACCAGGCCTGGGTCTGCTTGAACAGGGCGATGTAAAACAGGTGCGCCACCAGGAAAGACAGCAGGCCCGGAATGAAAAAGCCGGGAAACATCAGGAAGACGTCACCGGCCAGTGAAAATGCCAGTCCCGTCAAAAGATACAGATCAAATCGACCTGCAGCCCTTATGGGGTAAGCGCGGGCAGCTACAAAAACAAGAGCGAAACAAAGCGCCAGCGGCTTGAACACACGGTGCAGTTCCCCCAGCCCCAGGGCGCTGGTGGCGGTTGCCAGCGCGGCGGCTTCGATCAGCAGCACCTCGGTCATGCTCAGGCGCCCTTGCAGCGCGGCGCCCACTGCCCAGAGCCCGGTGGCCAGCACCGCCAGCCAGAGGGCCGACTGCGACGCCGGCAGGCTGTCGGCGTACCAGAGAAACAGGGCGACGCCCTGCAGCAGCGCGGCAAACTGCACGGCGCCAAACCACATCAGGGGGCGGCTCATGGGCGGGTGGAAACGCTGCAGCCGCGCGATGTCAAAAGGCGGCTTGGGAAAACGAGCGGCCACGTCTGCCGGGCGCCAGCCGGGCGGCTTGAACCAGACGCGCAGCTTGTCGCCCCAGTTGCTGGCGTGCCAGGAGTCTTTGGCCAGCGCCCAGTAGACCTCGGTGTTGGACCACAGCGGGTCCCAGCTGTTGAGCGGGCTGCGGGTGCCATACACACATTTCTCGTCTTCTTCCTTGAAGCTGCCGAAGAGGCGGTCCCAGACGATCAGGATGCCGCCGTAGTTTTTGTCAAGGTAGTTGTCGTTGACCGCGTGGTGCACACGGTGATTGGACGGCGAGCAGAACCAGCGGTCAAACCAGCCGAGCCTGGGCACATGTTCGGTGTGCACCCAGAACTGGTAGAGCAGGTCGATCAGGACCACCACACCGAACACCAGCGGCGGCACGCCGGCAATCGCCATCGGCACATAAAAAATCCATCCAAGCAGGGCGCCGCTGCTGGTCTGGCGCAGAGCGGTGGACAGGTTGTAGTCCTGGCTCTGGTGGTGCACCACATGCGCTGCCCAGAAGACCGCGCTTTCATGGCCGGCGCGGTGCAGCCAGTAGTAGCAGAAGTCGTAAAACACCAGGGCGATCAGCCAGCCGTACCAGGTGGTCCAGAAGGCCTGGTCAGGGAAAAGCGCCACCGACGAATAAATGGCGGTGTAAATGCCGACGCGAAACAACCGGGTGAACACTGCGCTGATCTGGCTCAGCATGCCCAGGCTGATGCTGTTGATGGCGTCGTTCAGGCGGTAGGTGTTGCGGCCCTTGGCGTAACCCCACGCGAACTCGATGGCGATCAGCAGAAAGAAAACGGGGGTGGCAAGGACGATGATCTGGCTGGGGGTCATCCTGCCATTTTGGCGCAGCTCAGGTCAAAGCGCCTCTGGCATCAACCCTGATGATCTGCTCGACCGTGCCATGTTCCAGGCCGCCGCGCACGCCCAGCAGGTGCTCGTGCAGGTTGATGGTCGGGTCGCAGTGGCCGGGGATCAGCCACACCGTGTCGCCCAGCGCCGGCAGCTGCGCGCCGCGAAGAATGCCGTGTTCGTCGCCGCCGTTGGCGTAGTCCAGCGCCAGGCCGTGCACTGCGGGCAGGCCGGAATCAATCGCATGGCTTTTGTGCCCGGCGTCCACCACCGCATGGCTGGCGCAGACACTCATGACCTGGCTTTTGACGAACAGCGCGTGTTCAAACTGCGGCTGCGCCGGATCGCGTTCGTTGTCGGCGTAGTCGCGGTCCATGAACAGGTAGGAGCCTGCCTGCAACTCGCCATAGACGCCGCTGGCGGTTTCCAGCGCAAAGGTTCCGGTGCCTGCGCCGGTGACCAGCGGCACCGCGTGGCCGGCCGCCTGCAGCGCTGCGCGGGTGGTCTGCACATGGGTGATCACCTGCGCAATCGCCGCCTGCCGTTCGGCCACGGTGCGCAGATGCTGGGCGCGGCCATGGTAGGCCTGCAGGCCGCCAAACTGCAGCGCCGGGTGCACGGCCAACTCATCGGCCAGCGCCACGGCGGCTGGGCCGGGAGCGACGCCGCAGCGCCCATGACCGACGTCGATTTCGATGAAAACGCGAAGCAGGGCGGCGGGCTGGCCGTGCGCGGCCTGGGCCAGCCGGCGCAGGCCTTCGGCGCTGTCGACCGCGATGGCCAGCTGGCCGCCCAGGGCCTGCAGCTCCCTGGCAACCGTCACCACGCGCTTCAGCTTGAAGGGCGAGACCACCTCGTTGCTGATGTAGATGTTGTTCACGCCAAGCGCCGCCAGCGCCTCGGCTTCCGAGGTCTTCTGGACGCAGACGCCAACCGCGCCGCGGGCCATCTGCAGCCTGGCCAGGGTGGCACTTTTGTGCATCTTGGCGTGTGGCCGCAGCATCACGTCGTGCTGCGCCGCGAACGCCGCCATGCGCTCCAGGTTGCGCTCCATGGCATCGAGGTCAATCACCAGCGCGGGGGTGTCGATGGCCGCGGCGGGGCGGCCCAGAATGTCAGACAGCAGGTGCATCAGGTGGTCGTTTCATCGAGGGAGTTGTTGTTGTCCAGGTGCTGGGTGTCGGCCCAGCCCACCAGCGTGAAACCCTCCGGCGTCCAGAGCAGGCGGTTGATGGCCGCATTGCCCAGCGCCCAGGTGCGTGGCGCCTGGATGTCCAGCCGCGTTGCGGCCCGGTACAACACGTCCATCACGCCGCCGTGGCCGACCAGCACGATCAGTTCACCGGCATGGCGCGCCGCAAGTTTTTCGGCGGTGGCGACCACCCGTTCGCGCAGTTGCAGCAGCGACTCGCCGCCGGTCGGGGCAAAGGCCGGGTCGCGCGTGCGCCAGAGTCTGGCCTGCTCGGGCAGGACGGATTCAATCTCGGCAAAGGTCTTGCCCTGAAACTCGCCGAAATGACGTTCGCGCAGGCCCTGTTCGGCGGTCACCGCCACACCGGTGACGCGGCTGATCGCCATGGCCGTTTCATGGGCGCGCCCGAGGTCGCTGGCGTAAATCGCGTGTATGGGTTCCTCCGCCAGCGCACGGGCCAGGCGCTCGGCCTGCCAGCGACCGGTGTCGTTGAGCCCGACATCAAGCTGGCCCTGGATGCGCGTATCCACATTCCAGGTGGTTTCGCCGTGGCGTATCGCCAGCACGCGCGCGGATTCGCTCAAGGCTTGATCTCGACGCTAACACGGCGCGGACCGGCCGGTGGCACCGGAAAGCCGCGCAGCGCGGCGTCCAGCATGGCCGACAGCACCGGGTCGGTGTCCAGCCAGGGTTCCTCGCTGACCGCACGCGTTTCATACACGGCGATGTTGCTGCGCAGCTCGCGCATCACGATGCTGATTTCGCGCCGGTAAATCGGCGTGTCCATGCCGCCCAGCGGAAAACCGAAACCGAAACCCACACCCACGCCGCTGACACCCACGCCGCTACCGCCGCCGATGAAGATGTTCGGACTGCCATACGGGTAGCCGCCGTCCCAGCGCGAACGCAGCATGGGCTGGGAGCTGGCGCTGACCTGCACACTGAAAACTGCCGCTGGCGGGTTGTGCTGCAGGCCCACCCTGCCCAGCGCGGCCTGGGCCAGGCTTTCGAGCCGGGCCTGGGAGGCGTCCACCTGCTGCGAGAGCAAACGCTCGAAGCGGTAGCTGCTGCCCGGCGCGGGCGGCCCCGGCGCCCAGCGGGCAAAGCTGTTGACCTCGCTCTCGACCACGCGGGTGCTCGCGCAACCGCCCAGCAGTCCCACCAGGGTTGCTGCAAAAATGATAGCTGTCAGTGCTCGTTTCATAAGGCCTCCATGCACAAAAGTATTCACGGTCAGCTCAGGGACACCACCGCCAGTCCGGGCCGCGCCGGTTCGACAAATTCTTCTTCATCAAAGGCCTTGTCGCCGTCCGGGTCCGGCATGCCGGTGCTGCGTATGCCCTTGAAGTCGTGCTGCTTGCCGTCCATCAGGTGCGAAGGCACCACGTTTTGCAGCGAGGTGAACATGTTCTCCAGGCGGCCGGGAAACTTTTTGTCCCACTCGCGCAGCATGTTGCCGACCTGCACACGCTGCAGGTTCTGCTGGCTACCGCACAAGGTGCACGGAATGATGGGGAAGTCGCGCACCTGGGCCCACTTGATCAGGTCTTTTTCGGGCACATAGGCCATGGGCCGGATCACCACGTGTTTGCCGGTGTCGCTGACCA
>NZ_JAQSDL010000087.1 GCF_029945895.1 Polaromonas sp.
CTCGGCCACCTCTCCTTTGGCGAACCTCAGATTATGCCATGGAAATTTGACATCCGGCAATCCCGAACAACAAGTGCTTACCACCCCACCGGCCGCCGGCCATGGCCTTGTAAAAAGTCGTTGGCGGCACTGAAATGTCCGCAGCCGATGAAGGGTTGAGGCGGCCGCAAAGCCGACAGGGGCGAGGGGTGATTGGCCGTCAGCACCAGATGCCGGGGAGGAATCAGCGCCTGTTTGGCCTGCGCATGGGCGCCCCAGAGCAAAAACACCACCGGCCCGGGTTTGGCCGCCACTGCGGCAATCAGCTGGTCGGTCAGCACTTCCCAGCCCCGTCTGGCATGGCTGGCGGCCTGGCCTTCCTCCACCGTCAGGCTGGTATTGAGCAGCAAGACGCCCTGGCTGGCCCAGCGTTCCAGCGAGCCGCCGCTGTGCGCTTCCGGCGCCACCGCCGGATCTCGCGCCAGTTCCTTGAACATGTTGCGCAAGCTGGGCGGGGGTTTCACGCCGTCGGGCACCGAAAAGGCCAGCCCTTGCGCCTGCCCCGGGCCGTGATAGGGGTCCTGGCCCAGGATGACCACGCGGACATCGGCCAGCGGCGTCAGCGCCAGGGCCCGGAAAGGCTGCGGCGGGTAGATGATGGCGCCGGCCGCCAGGCGCTGCTTTATGAACGCGCCGAGTTGCTGTCCGGGCCGACTGGCCAGGAAATGGCCGACCTCGGGCGCCCAGTCGGCCGCCAACGGCCAGTCGTCCGGGTGCCAGCGTGTCAGGTGCCGGCCATGGCCGGCACCCTCCGGCAGCGGTTTGGGCACTGTTTCAAAGGCCAAATCGGCTTGCAGTCCTTGTGGCATGGGCGTCGCCAGCTATTTAATCAGTAGCATCCGGAAACAGGCCGGCCAGCGCGAGACCAGGGTCTTCGGCGCGCATGAAAGCCTCGCCGACCAGGAAAGCGTTGACTTTGGCCTCGCGCAGGCGCGCCACATCGGCCGCTGTCGTGATGCCGGACTCCGTCACCAGCAGGCGGTCGGCGGGCACTGCCTTGACCAGGCCCAAGGTGGTGTCCAGCGACACCTCGAAGGTCTGCAGGTTGCGGTTGTTGATGCCCAGCAGCGGTGTCTTGAGCTGGAGGGCGCGGTCGAGCTCGGCGCGGTCATGCACCTCCACCAGCACCGCCATGTCCAGCGACAGGGCCAGCGCCTCGAGCGCCTTCATCTGCGCGTCGTCCAGGCAGGCGGCGATCAGCAGGATGCAGTCGGCGCCCATCACGCGCGACTCGTAGACCTGGTAGGGGTCGATGATGAAATCCTTGCGCAACACCGGCAGGTCGCAGGAGGCCCGCGCCTGCTTCAGGTAGTCGATGCTGCCCTGAAAGAAGTCCTTGTCAGTGAGCACCGACAAACACGCAGCACCATGCTCCGCATAACTTTGAGCAATATCTGCCGGAATGAAGTCTGCGCGCAGCACGCCCTTGGAGGGGCTGGCCTTCTTGATTTCTGCAATCACCGCGGGCTGGCCGGCGCTGATTTTGGCACGCAGGGCGCCGACGAAATCCCGCGTCAGCACGCGCGACTCGGCGTCAAAACGCACCGCGGCCAGGGGTTTGCGCTTGATCGCCGCGGCAATCTCCTCGCGTTTGACGGCCACAATCTTGTTCAGGATATCGGACATGGTTCAGGTCGCCAGGGCTTGGGAGGTGGAAACCAGCTGTTCGAGCTTGGCCTTGGCGGCGCCGGAAGTGATGGCCTGACGGGCCAGCGCGATGCCGGCCACCATGGACTCGGCCACATTGGCCGCATACAGCGCGGCGCCGGCGTTGAGGATGACGATGTCGCGCGCCGCGCCGGGTTCGTCGTCGAGCACGCCCTTGAGCATGGCCATCGACTGCTCGGGTGCGTCCACGCGCAGCGTGCGGTTGCTGGCCATGGCCAGGCCGAAGTCCTCCGGGTGGATTTCATACTCGGTGATCTCGCCACCCTTGAGCTCGCCGACCACCGTGGCCGCGCCCAGTGACACCTCGTCCATGCCGTCCTTGCCGTAGACCACCAGCGCATGTTCCGCGCCCAGGCGCTGCAGCGCGCGCACCTGGATGCCGACCAGGTCGGGGTGAAACACACCCATCAGGATGTTGGGCGCACCGGCCGGGTTGGTCAGCGGTCCGAGGATGTTGAAGATGGTGCGCACGCCGAGTTCCTTGCGCACTGGGGCGACGTTTTTCATCGCCGGATGATGGTTGGGCGCAAACATGAAGCCGACGCCGACCTGCGCGATGCATTGGGCAATCGCCTCGGGCTTCAGGTTGATGTTGATGCCCAGGGCTTCGAGCACGTCAGCGCTGCCGGACTTGCTGCTGACGCTGCGCCCGCCATGTTTGCTGACCTTGGCGCCAGCGGCCGCCGCGACAAACATCGAGCAGGTCGAGATGTTGAAGGTGTGCGAGCCGTCGCCGCCGGTGCCGACGATGTCCACCAGGTGCGTCTTGTCGGCCACGTGGACCTTGGTGGAAAACTCGCGCATCACCTGGGCGGCGGCAGTGATCTCGCCGATGGTTTCCTTCTTGACGCGCAGGCCGGTGATCAGCGCGGCCATCATGACCGGGGACATTTCCCCGCTCATGATCATGCGCATGACGTGCAGCATCTCGTCATGGAAAATTTCGCGGTGTTCGATGGTGCGCTGCAGCGCTTCCTGGGGCGTGATTTTGTTGCTCATGGGCATGGTCGTGCTCTGGTCTTGTCTCTGGAGTTAGTGGGAAGGATTGTCGGTCAGGGCCAGCTTGATGCCAAATCCAACGAACATGGCGCCGGCCACCCGGTCTAACCAGCGCAGCCCGCGCTGCAAGGCCCCCGCGCGACGCGCCAGCCAGCTGGCGGCCAGCGCCCAGCCGATGTTGACCCACAGCCCGTTGAAGTTGAACAGCAGGCCCAGCAGCAAAAACGCCAGGGGCTTGTTGTCCACACCGGGGGCAATGAACTGCGGTACAAACGCCAGGAAAAACAGCGCCACCTTGGGGTTCAGCACGTTCGTCCAGAAACCCTGAAAAAATATGCTTTTCAGGCCTCCAGCCCTTACCGGCCTGGCGTCAGCAGCTTCTGAATTAATAGCAAATTCGGCACCCCGGCTGGTCAGCAGACGCAAGCCGACATACACCAGGTAGGCGGCGCCGGCCCACTTGAGCACGGCAAAAGCCGTGGCCGAGGCGGCCAGCAAGGCGCTGAGGCCGAGTGCCGATGCGAGGATGTGCACAAAACAGCCGGCGGTGATGCCCAGCGCCGCCACCATGCCGGCGCGCGCGCCGCGGCGCAGGGCATGGGTCACGATGTAGAGCACATCCGGGCCGGGCGTCAGGTTCAGCAACACCCCGGCAGCCATGAACAGCAGCAATTGTCCGGTTGCCATGGATGGGCCCTAGTCCTTGAAGAAACCGCAAATCGCCGCGATCGCGCGGTCCACGCCCGCCGCATCCACGTCGAGGTGGGTGACAAAACGCAGGCGGTACAGGCCGGTGGCCTGAATGCCTTCACTCGCAAGGTGGCGCAGCAAGGCCTCGGACTGGTCGCGGGCGCTGCCCACCAGGTCCACAAACAGGATGTTGGTCTGCGGCGCCTCAACCTGCAGGCCAGGCAGGCCAGCCAGGCCCTCGGCCAGCCGTTTGGCCAGCGCATGGTCGTCGGCCAGGCGGGTGATGTGGTGGTCCAGCGCATACGAGGCCGCGGCCGCCAGCCCGCCGGCCTGCCGCATGGCGCCGCCGGCCATCTTGCGAATGCGCCGGGCACGGGCGATGAATTCGGCCGAACCGCACAGCGCCGAGCCCACCGGCGCGCCCAGGCCCTTGCTGAAACAAACGGACACCGAATCGAAGCAGCCGGCGATGCGCCGCGCTTCAAGAATGACGCCCCCACGCTCCCCCACTGCGTGTGGGTCGCTGCCCCCCGAGGGGGCTGCCCCGCCTTGGGGCGGCCCGGCGGCGGGGCGGCGCTGTGCCGCCTGCGCCACCGCCGCATTGAACAGCCGCGCCCCGTCCAGGTGCCGGGCCAGCCCCTGGCGGCGCGCCAGGTCGGTCGCCTGTTCGATGTAAGCCATGGGCAGCAGCTTGCCGCCCAGCGTGTTTTCCAGCGCCAGCAGGCGGCTGCGCGCGAAATGCGGGTCGTCCGGCTTGACCGCCGCTTCGATGTCGGCCAGGGCCAGCGTGCCGTCGGCCTGATGGTTCAGCGGCTGCGGCTGCACACTGCCCAGCACCGCCGCGCCGCCGCCTTCCCAGCGGTAGCAATGCTGCATCTGGCCGACGATGTATTCGTCGCCGCGTTGGCAGTGGGCCAGAATCGCGCACAGGTTGCTCTGGGTGCCGGTGGGCACAAACAGCGCCGCCTCGAAGCCCAGCATCGCCGCGATCTTGTCCTGCAGCGCGTTCACGCTCGGGTCGTCGCCGAACACGTCGTCCCCCAGCGGCGCGCGCGCCATCTCGTCACGCATGCCTTCGGTGGGCTGCGTCACGGTGTCGCTTCTCAGGTCAACTTTTTTCGTCATTTATGCCCTCAGCCCTTATGGAATATGCGCAAGCAGCTACGCTTTTAATAGCAAACCGAGCCACGGCTAAACGCACTGCTCAAGGAAGTTCTTCAACATCGCATGGCCGTGTTCGGTCAGTATCGACTCAGGGTGGAACTGCACGCCCTGGATCGCGAGTTCCTTGTGGCGCACGCCCATGATCTCGCCGTCATCGGTCCAGGCGGTGATGGCCAGCACCTCGGGGCAGGTCGCCCTGTCGATCGCCAGCGAGTGGTAGCGGTTCACAGTGAACTGCGCCGGCAAACCGGCAAACACGCCTTCTTGCGTGGTGCTGATCACGCTGGTCTTGCCGTGCATCAGCTGCTGCGCACGCACGATCTTGCCGCCAAAGGCCGCGCCCACCGCCTGGTGGCCCAGGCAGACGCCCAGGATCGGGAGCTTGCCGGCGAAGTGTTGAATGGCCGCCACCGAAATGCCGGCTTCCGCCGGTGAACACGGACCGGGCGAGATCACCAGCCGGTCCGGCGCACGTTCGGCGATGCCTTCCAGCGTGATTTCATCGTTGCGGAAGACCTCGACCTCGGCGCCGAGTTCGCCGAAATACTGGGCGATGTTGTAGGTGAAGGAGTCGTAGTTGTCGATCATCAAGAGTTTCATACGGCCCCCACGCTTTTCACTTCGTGTAATACGCTGCCCCCCGGGGGGGCCGCATTTTGCCTTGGGGCGGCCCGGCGGCAAAACATCTCTATTTGTACAAACATGGTGGTTTACTCCAGGCCTTCTTCGACCAGTTCCGACGCACGCAGCAGCGCGCGCGCCTTGGCCTCGGTCTCTTTCCATTCGAGCTCGGCCACCGAATCGGCCACCACGCCCGCCGCCGCCTGCACGTAGAGCATCTGGTCCTTGATGACGCCGGTGCGGATCGCAATCGCCACATCCATGTCGCCGGCATAACTGAGGTAGCCGCAGGCGCCGCCGTACAGGCCGCGTTTGGTCGGCTCGAGCTGGTCGATGAGTTCCATCGCATGCACCTTGGGCGCGCCGGTCAGCGTGCCGGCCGGAAAAGTCGCCTTGAGCACGTCCATGCTGGTCATGCCGTCGAGCAACACGCCCTCGACATTGCTGACGATGTGCATGACGTGGCTGTAGCGCTCCACCGAAAACGCCTCGGTGACCTTGACCGTGCCGGTTTTGGCGATGCGGCCGATGTCGTTGCGCGCCAGGTCGATCAGCATCACGTGTTCGGCACGCTCTTTCGGGTCGTTGATCAGTTCCTGCTCGACAGCCTTGTCAGCCTCGGGCGACGCAGCGCGCGGGCGCGTGCCGGCCAGCGGCCGGATGGTGATCTTTTGGCCTGCTTCCGTTTTCTCCTGGCGCACCAGAATTTCCGGCGAGGCGCCGACCACATGGAAGTCGCCGAAGTTGTAGTAATACATGTAGGGGCTGGGGTTCAGCGAACGCAGCGCGCGGTACAGCGACAGGGGCGACTCGGTGTAACGCTTCTTGATGCGCTGGCCCACCTGCACCTGCATGAAGTCACCAGCCTCGATCAGCCGCTTGGCACGCTCAACGGCGGCCAGGTAATCGGCCTTGGCAAAGTCGCGTTCGGCCGGGTAACCCTGGGTGGGCTTGACCACCGGCGCGCTGACGGAATACTTGAGCTGCTCTTTCAGTTCGCGCACGCGCTTTTTGGCGTTGGCGTAAGCCTCGGGCAGGGCCGGGTCGGCGTAAACGATCAGGTAGAGCTTGCCCGAAAGGTTGTCGATCACCGCCAGCTCTTCGCACTGAAGCAGCAGGATGTCGGGGCAGCCCAGGGTATCGGGCGGGCAGGAAGCCTCGAGCTTCTTCTCGATGTAACGCACCGTGTCGTAACCAAAATAACCGGCCAGCCCACCGCAAAACCGCGGCAGGCCCGGCCGCAGCGCGACCTTGAAACGCTTCTGGTAGTCGCTGATGAAATCCAGCGGGTTGGCTTTGGAGGTTTCGATCACCTGGCCGTCCCGCACCACCTCGGTCAGCACGTCGGCGCCAAAACCGCTCGCGCGCACCAGCGTGCGCGCCGGCAGGCCGATGAAGCTGTAGCGGCCAAAACGCTCGCCACCGACGACCGATTCGAGCAGAAAGCTGAATTTGCCGCCGTCCCTGGAATGCGCCAGCTTGAGGTACAGGGAGAGCGGGGTTTCGAGGTCGGCAAACGCCTCCGCCATCAGCGGAATGCGGTTGTAGCCCTGCTGCGCAAGGCTTTTGAATTCAAGTTCTGTGATCACGGCAAGTTCCTTCACCGGTGGGCCCACGCGCGCGGGCGTGGCCACCTCCATTCAGTACACCCCGGCAACCGGGGCAAGGATGCTCGTTGCAGGAGGGCAAGAGCGCATCAAAACAGGCTTGCATGACTGCGAGGCCGAGGCCTCAGCATGCGAGAGCTGTCAGGCCCGCCAGGGCCAGGCTCCCCGGTAGCTGCTACCTGTCTGAATGATGCGATGAATGAACATGGAAGGCCGAGTGTAGCAAAGCCGGATGGACAGAGAGGCCCTCGCCTTCCCTCCAGCAAGCGCAGGAAACCGAAGTTCCCCCGAAAGCCCGACCCAAAGAACGGCAGAAAAGTCAGGTGCCTTGAAAGCCTCGGGCAGATGTAACTGGTAGTAACACTCATCTCGCAAACCCTCTTGCGGGTGCCCAGGTGCCGGAACAGAATAACTTCATTAACGAACGACCGTTCTTTTTTTAAGGAGACCTCTTATGACCTGGATGAAACCATGCGTGGCGGGCGCCGTGTCGCTGTTGCTGGCCTTCAGCGCAGCGGCAGCCACCGTGGAGGTGGGCGGCGTCAAGCTGGACGAGCAGATTGACATGCGCGGCAGCAAGCTGGTGCTCAACGGCGCAGGCGTGCGTTACAAGGCCGTCTTCAAGGTGTACACGGCCGGCCTGTACCTCGGCAAAAAAGCCGCTACCCCGGAAGAGGTGCTGGCCGCCCCCGGCGCCAAGCGCCTGCAGATCACCATGCTGCGCGAGATCGATTCCAACGAACTCGGCAAGCTCTTCACGCGGGGGGTGCAGGACAACGCGCCCAAGGCCGAAATGTCCAAGCTGATCCCCGGCCTGATCAAGATGGCCCAGATTTTCTCGGACCAGAAAAAACTGGTCGCCGGCGACGTTTTCATGATTGACTGGGTGCCAGGCACCGGCACCGTGATCACCGTCAAGGGCGTGCCGCAAGGCGAGCCCTTCAAGGAACCGGAATTTTTCAACGCCTTGATGCGTATCTGGCTCGGTCCCGTGCCCGCCGACTGGAAACTCAAGGACGCCCTGCTGGGCAAACCCGCCTGAGCGCCGTATCGGCCGTGATTTTTAACGGGGCGCAAGCCCCGTTTTTGTTTGCAGGGCGGCCAGGTCCAGCGCCGCCAGGGTGTCGACAAAGCCGTCGGCGTCCACACCGCGCACCGGCTCGCCGTGGTTGTAGCCGTAAGTCACCAGCAGCACCGGGCAACCCGCCGCCCGCGCCGCCTGGGCATCGTTGCTGGAGTCCCCAATCATCACGGTCCGTGCCGGTGTGCTTCCCAGCGCCTCGCAGGTCTTGCGCAGCGGCAGGGGGTCGGGTTTTTTCCGCTCGAAAGAATCGCCGCCGAACACCCGACTGAAGAAACCGTCCAGGCCCTTGGCCTTGAGCAGAGGCAGGGCAAACGCGGTCGGCTTGTTGGTCAGGCAGGCCAGCTTCAGGCCCTGGCGCTGCAGCAGTTGCAACCCCTGGACCACGCCCGGGTAGACGCTGGCATGCTGGCCGTTGATGGCCAGGTAATGGCGCTGGTAACTGGCCCAGGCAACCGGAAGCAGCCGTTCCACTGCTTCTTTATTGATAGCTGTTGGCGCCCGTCCATCATGGGCTACAGGGCTATTCAGCACATGATCCAGGACAGAGTGAATCAAATGCTCCGAGCCTTTGCCCACCCGCGCCCCGACCACGGATCGGTCGACTGGCGACAAGGACAGGTCGGCCAGCATCCGGTTCAGGGCAACCACAAAATCACCGAGGGTATCGACCAGGGTGCCGTCCAGATCGACGATCGCTGCATCAAACAGGCTGTGGTTCATGGACACCGGGCTCGTTTCCCTGCCGATCAAACCACCGCGCCGAACAGTGCGCCCACGCCTGCCGTGATCGCCATCGCGAGTGCGCCCCAGAAGGTGACGCGCCATGCACTGGCCAGAACGCCGGCGCCACCGACGCGGGCGGCCACCACACCCAGGAGGGCGAGAAACACCAGTGAACTGGTGGAAACCCAGACGATGAGGCCTTGTGCGGGAGCCAGGGCGGTCACGGCCAGCGGCAACACCGCGCCAACCGCAAAACTTGCCGCCGAGGCCAACGCGGCCTGCACCGGCCGCGCACTGAGCGCCTCTGAAATGCCGAGTTCGTCCCGGGCATGGGCAGCCAGCGCGTCGTGCGCGGTCAACGCCAGCGCCACCTGCTGCGCCAGCCCGGGCGCCAGCCCGCGCGCAACATAAATGGCCGTCAGCTCGCGCTGCTCCGCGGCGGGATCGAGCGCCAGCTCGGCACGTTCACGTTCGAGGTCCGCCTTTTCGGTGTCAGCCTGCGAGTGAACAGAGACATACTCCCCTGCGGCCATCGACATCGCCCCGGCCACCAGCCCGGCGACCCCGGCCACAAGAATGCTGCCCTGGCTTGACTGCGCGGCGGCGACGCCGACCACCAGGCTGGCGGTGGACACAATGCCATCGTTGGCCCCGAGCACAGCTGCACGCAGCCAGCCGATCCGATCGGTACGATGACGTTCAATATGGCGCGAGAATTTCATGGGTGGGTGGAACCTGAGTGAAGGGTGGAAAGGACAGCGCAGCGCAGACCGGGATCATGTGCCGGTTCAGCGCCGGCCACGGGCCGCCCGCCGGCCGTCGATGGCCTGACGCAAGCTGGCCAGCAGGCGTTGCTCGTCAATCGGCTTTTCAAGCCAGGCCGACACGGCCAGGGTGTTGCCGGCATGGAGCCGGGCTTCCGCCGCGGTCACGGACAGAACCAGAACCGGCAGGTCCGCGGTGCGTTTTTCCTGGCGCAGTGAACGGATCAGGTCCAGCCCGTTTTCGTAGGGAAGCTGAACGTCCACGGTCATCGCGGCATAGGACTCCATTTTGAGGTAGTCACGCGCCTGCGCCGCCGTGTGGGCGATGTCGGCATCGAAGCCGGCCTTGTCCAGCATCATGCCGATCAGCCGGGCGACATCCGGGTCATCTTCACACACCAGGATACGCGGCCGGTTGATGCCGTCAAGACTCATGGGCGCTGTCACCGGTGGCGCCTCGCGCCACTCCGGCAGTTCGAAATAGAAGGTGGTTCCCACATCGACCTTGGAGGTGAAGCCCAGGCTTCCTTCCATCCGCTCCACAATCGCTTTTGAAATGGCCAGCCCGAGACCGGTTCCGCCCTTCTGGCGTGTGTCGGAAGAATCGGCTTGTGAAAATTTCTGGAAAATGCGCTGGCGGAATTCTTCGGGGATACCGGGCCCGGTGTCACTGACCTCGACACGCAGGCGGCCGGCGTGCCGGCCCAGCATCACCAGCACGGTGCCTTGCGCGGGAGAAAACTTGATGGCATTGGACAGCAGGTTGGTCATCACCTGGAGTAAGCGGTCGCTGTCTACCAGGGCCTTCAGGGGCTGTCTGGGCGCATGCAGGGCCAGCTTGACCTGGTGCTGCGCGGCAAATCCTTCGTTGTCCGCCAGCGTCCGCTGCAGCAGAGGCAGCAGTTCCAGCGGCTGCAGCTCGAACTGCATCTTGCCGGACTCGATTTTTTCACTGTCGAGGATGTCGTTGATCAGGCGGATCAACCGCTCACAATTGTTTTTGGCGATTTCCACAAGGCTTTTGGCCCGTTCCGGCAGCGCGCCCGCCACGCCGCCCGAGACCAGCCCCAGCGAGCCGCGTATCGAAGTCAGGGGGGTGCGCAGTTCATGGCTCACGATGGAGACAAACTCGCTTTTCATGCGGTCGATGCGCTTGAGCTCGGTGACATCGGTACCCAGCGAGAAAAATCCGATGACCTTGTCCTCCTCGTCGCCCTCGCCGTAGCGCGGGAAATAACTCATCACGTATTCGCGCCGCTCGCCGCTGGCCGTGACCTGCTCCCGCTCGTAACGCACCGCATAGCCGGACAGCGCCTCCTGCACATGGCGGCTGATCTGCTTGTAAAACTCGGGGCCGGTGATTTCAAGCAGGGTTCTGCCGTCGATTTTTTCCCGCGGCAGGCCAAAAACCTCTTCATAGGCCTTGTTGTGAAACTGGAAACGCGTGTCGCTGTCCACATAGGCCATCAGGGCCGGGACGTTGTCGGTGAGCTGGCGCAACTGCTCCTCGCTGTCGCGCAAGTTCTGGGCAATCCGCTTGCTTTCGGTGACGTCACGAATGATGGCCGTGAACAAGCGCCGCCCGCTGACGTTGACGTCGCCAAAGGACACGTTGACCGGAAACTCGGTGCCGTCACGGCGCTGGCCCACGACCTGCGTGTCGGACTCCCTGAAGCCCCGGGGCCGGTCCGCCAGCGACGCGAAGAAGGCCGTGAAGCCCATCTGGTAACGCACAGGCAGCAGCCTGGCCACCGGTTGCCCCATCAGCTCGTCGAGTCGGTAGCCGAAGAGGTGCCGGGCAGCGCTGTTGGCGTGGACGACCAGGCCATCTCCGGTGGCGGTCACCACCCCTTCTGCCATGCTCTCGGTGATGGCGCGGCTCATGGCTTCGCTGTCGGCAAGCTCGGCCTGGATGCGGCGGTTCTTGGCCTGCGCGCGAATCACGGCCCGAAGGGTCCAGCCGAGCAGCCCAAGCGTGAGCAGGCCGCTCAACAGAATCAGCAGGCGGACCGTCTGCGCCGTCCGTCGGGTGTTTTTTTCGGAGCGATCCAGAGTCTGCGCCTGGGTGCTCTTGAGCCGGCCGGCGAGCCCCTCAATGTCGTTGTGAAGCTGGCGGTTCCCGTCGCTGCCGACCAGCGCGGTTGCAGCCTCCAGCCCCGCCTGTTGCCGGGTGCTGACGGTCTCTTCCATGAAATCCAGTCGTCGGGCGACCAGACCCTGCAGGGTACGCAGGTCCGCCAGGCGCTCGTCCGCCACCGGCAGGCCGCCGACGCCCAGCAGCGCCTGCTGCAAGTCCGCCCTGGCCTTCCGGTAGGCCGTCAGGTCCTGGTCGACGTTGGTCAGAAGGTAGCGCCGTTGCAGGGACTCTGTGGTCTTGAACTGCGACACCAGCTGCTCCAGCAGGACCACCGTCACCTGGATTTTTTCCTCGCCTTTCTCGTCCTCAAGCAGCGAATGGATGGTGATGTAGGACGTGGCTGTGCTCAGGGCCATCAGGAGCAGGCCCAAGCCCAGGGCGATGGTGATGTTGGTGCGAAAGGGCAGCTTCATGGCGGGGCCTTGTGCGGGGGCTGGGTGCGGGATCGGTGCCCGGCGGGCTTTTCCCGAACTGCCTGTACGCACGATACACCAGCGGACCCTGCACGCTTGCCTGCGGCCGGACGCAGCCTGCCGGTCATGGCGCGGCAACCTCGGGCAAGCCGGACTCGAGCGCCGCCATCAATTCGCCCAGCGAGGCTTCCAGCCGTTCCAGCAAGGTATCCAGCGCGGCGCGCGGCGCTTCCCCGTGCAGGGCCTGCTCCAGCGCCTGCGCATGGTCAGGCACCTGCGTGGCGCCGATCTGCCCGGACAGGCCGCGCAGGGAGTGGGCCAGCAGTTCCGCTGCTTTGGTGTCGCCCGCGTCCAGCGCCTCCCGGATGCGCCGGGGGGTGTCTCTGCGCCCTTCCAGAAAACGCCCCAGCATGGAGAGATAAAGCGTTTTCACGCCCATCGCCCGGCGCAGTCCGAGGGCCAGATCCAGCCCGGCGATGGCGGTCGGCCAGACATCGGCCTGCGGGTCGCCGGCCACTGCCGTTTCCAGCCGTGCCAGCGCCTTGCGCAACTCGCTCACGGCCTCGGCCTTTTGCGTTGTGGTCAGACGCCCCGCATCGAGCTCCAGACGCAAGCCGGGCCCGTCAAAGCGGATGACCCCGGGATCGCCGGGCATGCCGGTGTTTTCCCCGCGGACCACATACACCGGGATGGGTTGGGCAAAGCCCTTGGCGAGGATGGCGTCCCGCGCGTCGGCCTGCACCTGGCCCTGCACCAGGGCATGGGTCTCGCTGGAAATCAGGATTTCGCCGGGCTCGGCG
>NZ_JAQSDL010000088.1 GCF_029945895.1 Polaromonas sp.
ACCGAAGAGCAGGCCAGCTCCCTGGAAGAGACCGCAGCGTCGATGGAAGAGCTGACGTCCACCGTCAAACAAAACGCCGACAACGCCCGCCAGGCCAACCAGCTGGCCGTCACCGCCTCCAGCGTTGCCGTCAAGGGCGGCAGCGTGGTCGCCGAAGTGGTCGGCACCATGGGCGCCATCAACGCCTCCTCCAGAAAGATCGTCGACATCATCGGCGTCATCGACGGCATCGCCTTCCAGACCAACATCCTCGCCCTGAACGCCGCCGTTGAAGCGGCTCGGGCCGGCGAGCAGGGAAGAGGCTTTGCCGTGGTTGCCGCAGAAGTCAGAAACCTCGCCCAGAGAAGTGCCGCAGCGGCCAAAGAGATCAAGACCCTGATAGGCGACTCCGTCGACAAAGTCGAAGAAGGCAGCAAACAGGTGGCCGAGGCCGGCAAGACCATGGACGAGATTGTGGACAGCGTCAAACGCGTGACCGACATCATGGCCGAGATCACGGCGGCCAGCCAGGAGCAGACCCAGGGCATCGAGCAGATCAACCAGGCGATCACGCAGATGGACCAGGTGACGCAGCAAAACGCTGCGCTGGTCGAAGAAGCCGCCGCCGCAGCGTCCTCGCTGCAGGAGCAGGCCAGCGGGCTCAGCCAGGTGGTCAGTGTGTTCAGGCTGGATCAGGAGCAGCTGAACCAGGTGGCGCCACCGCAGCGCGCCGCCGCTGCAAAACCTTCCAGCCGGAAAGCGTCGCCCCAACAGCCGCCCAAGGCCAAGCCGGCCATTGCCGGGCCGGCAGGCCAGATGGCTGCGGCCGGAGGCAGCTGGGAAACCTTTTAAGCCATCGGCGCAGGGTTCTCCGGCGCAAGGCGGACTTCTGCCTGCGCGGAGACCTGGGATTGACGGAATATTGACGCCGATCAAGTCCCGGTCGGGGTACCGATCCGACACTAAGTATGCATATTGATCAGCCGGTTGGCGAGCCGCAGACCTTCCGGTGGCATGGTCCGGGGTGTCGAGCGCGCCTGGCCGGCCTCCAGAAAGAACCATGCCTTCCTCTTCGAGCGACCCCCTGGATCCTGGCGGCAGCACACTTGGCGGGGCAGCGGCCCTTCTGGCGGGCGTGCTGGAGTCCGCCATGGACGCCATCATCACCGTGGATGAGCGCCAGCGGATCGTCATGTACAACCACGCGGCGGAACAGGTCTTCGGCTGGTCGCGGCAAGAGGTGTTGCTGCAGCCTCTTGAAAAGCTGATGCCCGAGCGTTTTCGTGCGGGTCACGCCCAGAGCGTCGAGCGTTACGGCAACACCGGTGTGACTTCCCGGCGCATGGGCGAGCGCCGGGTCATCCACGGCCTGCGTCGCAATGGCGAGGAGTTTCCCCTGGAAGCCTCGATTTCCGTGCTCCAGACCGCCGAAGGCAAGCTGTACACGACCATTGTTCGCGACATCACGGAGCTCGACCGTCTTCAGCGGGAGCAGGCCGACAATGACGCCCGCCTGCGCGAAAGCCAGCGCCGCCTGCAGGCGGCGCAGCGGCTTGCACGCATTGGCTACTGGCAGATTGATCTCGACACCAACCTGATGTGGTGGTGCGATCAGGCCTGTGAAGTGCTCGGTGTGGAGTGTTCGCTGCTGGACGGCTCCTATGACGGGCTGCTCCGGCTGATCCATCCCGATGACCGCCAGGCTTTCGCTGCCGCGCGTGACGCAGCCGTCCAGGCCGCATTGCCGCTTGATGCCGAGTTCCGGGTGATCACGGGTTCGGGGGAAGAACGCTGGATCCATCTGCTCGGCTGGATCGAAGATGATGGCCAGGGCGAGGGCTCGCCGGCTCGCCGGCGTACCGGTTTGATCAGGGAGATCTCCAACCGCAAGCGTTCTGAAGGACTGATTGCCCGCAGCCTTGAACTGCTCAACCGCACCGGAGCGTTGGCCAAGGTGGGCGGCTGGGAGGTGGTGATGGCGTCCACGGCAACCTATTGCTCCGACGAGATTTACCGCATCCATGAGGTCGACCCCTCGGCGGCCATCACCCTGGAGGGCCTTCTCGGTTTTTACGCCCCTGAGGCGCAGCCCGCGATCCGTGCCGCGGTAGACGCTGCCCTGCAGCACGGCGCCTCATGGGACCTGGATCTCCCGCTTCTCACGGCCAAAGGCAGGCGCATCTGGGTTCGGACGCAGGGGCAGGCCATCCTGCAGGACGGCAAGCTGGTGCGTCTTTTTGGCGTGTTGCAGGACATCACTGCAATCAAGGCCGCCGAAGCCGCCCTGCGCGTTTCGAACCACGACCTCGAAGCCTTTTCGTATTCGGTTTCCCATGACCTGCGCTCCCCGCTCAATTCCATCAACGGTTTCAGCCATTTGCTGGCCAGAAAAGTTGCCGGTACCCTGGACGCGCAAGGGGAACATTACCTGGCGCGCATCCAGGCCGGTACCCAGCAAATGGGGCAACTGATCGAAGGTCTGCTTTCGCTCGCCGAGGTCTCACGCACCTTGTTGGGCAACGCGCCGGTGGACCTGTCCGTCATGGCCCGCGCCATTCTGGACGATTGGCAGGTACGCGAGCCTGGGCGTCATGTGGTGGTGCAGGTTGAAAAGGGTCTGCAGAGCCATGGCGACGCCCGGCTGATACGGATGGCGATGGAAAACCTGCTGGAAAATGCCTGGAAATTCACCTCGAAAAAGGCCTTGGCCGAGATCACCGTCGGCCACCAGGCCGGCGCGGACGGCTTGCCGGTGTTTTTTGTCAGCGACAACGGCGCCGGCTTCGACATGGCTCATGTCAACAAGCTGTTCATCCCGTTCCAGCGTTTGCACGGCGTCACGGAATTTGCCGGCATGGGCATTGGCCTGGCGACCGTCAGCCGCGTGATTGCCCGGCACGGCGGCAGGCTCTGGGCCGAGGCAACGCCCGGGCGCGGGGCCAGCTTTTTCTTCACCCTGCCAGGCGGTGTGGTTGCGGCGGGTGGCGGTACCCAGAGCCACCCGTAGCCAGACCCAGAGCGGCCCAGGCCGACCCGCGGTGGCCTACAAAGGCCGCACCGGCACACACAGCAGGCAGCGGAAGGCGCCGGTTTTTTTGTCGACCACAAAATCACCCTCATGCAGTTCCAGTGAGGGTTTGTCGTCGGCCTGGTAGCCGCTTTGTGGCAGCCATTCGCCAAACAGGCGCATCCAGGCCGCGTGAATGGTGGCCCCGGTGCCGGTGAAGGCGGCGCAGGCATAACGTCCGCCGGCAAAAGTCTGCACGCCGATGTCTCCCTGCGGCTGGAATGCAGCGTCAACCTCGAAGCAGCAGTCATAGCGGCATTTGTCGGCCGGGGTGAGATCGGGGTCATCCTGGACGATGCCGTAGATCCGCTCCGGGTTCAGCCCGTGTTGGCCGAGCCAGCGCCACAGGCGTTGCCAGGTGGCGCCGATGTCGGGGTGGCCGTAGGGGCCGGTGTGACGAAGATAGGCCAGGCGCAGGGCCGGCAGGGTCTTCACTTCGACTTCCATGGATGTTCCTTTGTCAATGGTGGGCTGGCTCGGTGGCCAACTGTCACCATCGTGCTGAACATCCGGTCGCGCGGCTTGATGGTTCTTGCGCACTTCTTGATGAATCTTGCTCAGTTGCGCGCGGCGGCTGGCCGACCAGTCGTGCGAGCCGCCGCGCCGCCAGGCGGTGGGGGTCATGCCGAAGTGCGCGCGAAACGCTCGCGTGAACACCTCGGCCGAGACAAAACCGACCTCCAGCGCCACCGCCAGCGCGGTGGGCGGCGGTGTCCCCAGCAGGCGCTGCGCCGCCGCCTCCAGCCGCAGGCGGCGCACGCAATCGGCCAGCGTTTCGCCCGTCGTCGCCTGAAACAGGCGGTGAAAATGCCAGGGCGAAAAATGGGCCACGGCGGCCAGAGTGTGCAGGTCCAGCGTGTCGGCCAGATGCGTGCTGATGTGGTCGATCACGCGGTTGATGCGGGCCATGTAGGCGCGCCGGTGGTCGGGCGGCGTCACGGCAGCGCTTTCAGGATCTCGAAGAAGGGCGCGATGTCGGCGGTCTTCATGGGCTGCCAGTGTATGCGGCGTCCACGACTCTCACATCATGCGAACTGCGTCACCAGGCCCAGGCCATACAGAACGGTCGCCACCGACACACCGCGCAGTGGCACGCTGAACCAGTAGCGGCGGGCCAGCACGGTGTAGCCCGCCAGCGTCAGCAAGCCCAGCCCGAGCAGAAACCACGACTCGAACAAAAAGGCGCTGTGGATCAGCGCCAGATAACCATAGACCAGGCCAAACAACATGGCACCAAACGAATGGCTGGCGTGAAAGCCGATGCCGGCGCGCCACAGCGTCGTCTGGCGGCTGATCACGGGCGACACCTCCATCAGCCGGGCCTTGAGCGACGCGTCCCGCGGGTCGAACTTGTTGCCGTGGAAGGTAAAGAACAAATGCGCCGACCCCAGCAGCAGCAAGATGGCCGCGCTGAGCGAAATGAGCAAAGACGGCAGGGTAAGCGACATGGCCATGGCTTAACCCGCCTTGCGGATCGTGCCCTGCGCGGCGGCGCACAGCGTGCGCTCGGTGCCGCGCAGCACAAAAATGTCGCAGCGGCACACCGCTTGCGTCTTGCCGCTGCCCACCACCGTGGCCACGGCCAGCAGGCGCTCGGCGTCTTTGGCCGGGCGCAGGTAGTTGATCTTGAACTCGGACGTCACCGAATCGCCCAGCACCGAGCCACCCGCAAACGTCAGTGCGTTGTCGGCCAGGTAAGACAACACGCCGCCGTGCACAAAACCGTGCTGCTGCAGCAGGCCCGGAACGACCGGCACCGACAGTTCGGCCTTGCCGGGCTCGAAAGCATCCAGCCGTGCGCCGAGCATGGCGCTGAAGGGTTGGCGGCGCAAGGCGTCGCGGCCAAAGGCGATCAGGTCGGGGGAAATATTCAGATCAGCGGGCATGTTGCCTCCTTGGCACAGGTGGGGTCAGGCGCCGGCCGCCAGCGGCCAGCCAGTGCAGCAGGCGCACCCGCGCGGGCCAGGGCACCGGCTTGGGCTCATTGCCCAGCGATGCCTGCGCCTGTGACAGCGCGTCTTCCACACAGGCGTCATGCAGGTGCCGCACCGCCAGTGGCCAGGTCAGCAGGGCCGGGCCGCGCGTGTTCATTTCAATGCGGTGCTCCAGCACGCAAAACACGGGCGTGGCGTCCAGCACCTCAAACCCATGCCAGCCGTCAAAACCGGTGGGCGCGGTGAACCTGAAGCGAATCGACTGGCCGGGCAGGTAAGCCTCCACCAAGTAGCGGACAGGCCCATGGCCGCCCACGGCGCCCACGCCCAGCGGCCGGTCGAACTTCATGCGCGGCCAGGCCCGCCCCGGCCACAGCGCCTCGGCGGGTGAGGCCAGCGTGTCGATCAGCGCGCCCACCCGCTCGGGGCTGGCATGCAACAGGCGTTGATGAACGTTCACGACTTTCATGGAAAGAGCTCTCCTTGCGTATATGCGTTCAGGCGGCTACGGCCATCCAGGCGGCATGTTCCAGCGCGGCCCGCACCTTGGGCGCCACCGTGGGCTGGGGTTGGCTGATCCATCGCTGCGTGAGCGACATCGCCGGCGAAAAAACCAGCGCCATCCAGACGTGAAAAGGCATGGCCCGCATGTCGCCGGCCTCCACGCGCTGCGCGATCCACGCCGTCAGTGCGGCAAACGCGCTGGCGTTGGTGGCGTCTGTTTCTGCCTTGACGGCGGCTTCGGCCTCGCCGGCTCCGCTGGAGATATCGCCGCTGCGCCGCAATTCATGCAGCAGGCGGGCGCTCTGTGGATGTTGCAGCACCCACTGGATGTAAGTGCGAATCAGTCCCTTCACGCCTTTTTCTGCCGACTGGGCCGTGGCCCGGCCCGCGATGGGCGGCAGCAGGGTTGCGTGGAAGTCGCGCAGGATGTGGGCATACAGCGCGTCGGCCAATTGCGCCTTGGTGGGAAAGTGGTGATACAGGCTGCCATTGCTGACGCCCGCCTCCTGGCGCACCATGTCCATGGACGCGGCAGTGAAGCCGTGCGCCAGAAACACGGTGGCAGCGGCGTCCAGCAGGCGTGATCGGGTGGAAGTTGGTTCCATGACTGGAGTATCACTCCAGAGTAACACTCTAGTCAAGCCCTGTTTGACAACCCGGCTGGTGGGGGCCGGTGAAGGGGCGAAGGGCGGCCGTCAGCCCTGCAGCGTGCGCCTGAACAGGTCGAACAGCCGCTCCCAATGCCGCTCGGCCGCGGCCTGGTGGTAAATGCCGGCGCGTTTGGGAAAAACAAAGCCGTGCTCGGTGCCTGGGTACCACTCGATGCGGTGCGGGGTTTTGCCCGCCACCAGCGCATCCTGCAGCGTTTGCACAAGCGCCGGTGGCGCCCAGCGGTCGGTTTCGGCGCAGGCAAAGTAGCTTTCGCAGCGGATCAGCGGCGCCATCCGGTGCGGGGAGTCGTCACGATCGGTCACCAGGTTGGCGCCGTGAATGCTGGCAATGCTGCTGATGCGGTCGGGCAGGGCAGCGGCCGCGGCCATGACAAACGGGCCGCTCATGCAGTAGCCCACCGCGCCCACGCGGCCGGCGTCGGCCTGCGGCTGCGCATCTACAAAGCGCAGCATGGCTTCGGTGTCGCGCACCACCATGGCGTTGTTGAGCGAGTTCATGTGTTCAAACATCACGGCCATCAGCGGCTCGGTGCGCTCGGTCAGCCAGAAGTCGCGCGAGCGCCGGTAGTACAGGTTGGGCAGCACCACGTAATAACCCACCGCCGCAATGCGCCGTGCCATGTCGTGCAACTCTTCGCGCTTGCCCGGTGCGTCCATGTAAAACAGCACCACCGGGTGCGGCCCGCCTTCTTCGGGGCAAACCACAAAGCTGTTCATGGCGCCGTCGGCGCCGGAGATGTCTATGTGCTGCTCGATCATGGGTGGCCTCAGATACGGTGGATGACAAGACCGCCGGCACGGCGGTGGCGGGTGGGTCCTGCCGGTATTCTGCCGCCACCGGCCGCCCGGCAGCAAAGCCGTGCGCAAATTGGCGACAATACAAATCAGAAAGCGAGAAACCCATGTCCCTGCCATTTGCTGACCGCCTCAACAACGTTGAAACCTCCGCCATCCGCGAACTGTTCAAGCTGCTCGGCAAGCCCGGCATCATCAGCTTTGCCGGCGGCTTTCCCGACAGCGCCATGTTCGACGTGGCCGGCATCCAGGAAGCGGCCAACAAGGCCCTGACGGAAGAACCCGGCGCCGCGCTGCAATACGGCGCCACCGAAGGCTACAACCCGCTGCGCGAACAGCTTGCCGCCTTCATGGCCACCAAGGGCGTGAGCGTCGCGCCCGACGGGCTGATCGTCACCACCGGCAGCCAGCAGGCGCTGGACCTGCTGGGCAAAACCATGATCGACCCCGGCGACAAGGTGATCGTCGAAGGCCCGACCTTTCTGGCCACCATCCAGTGTTTTCGCCTTTACGGCGCCGACCTGGTCAGCGCCCCGGTGGACGCCAACGGCGTGGACACCGACGCACTGGAAAAACTCATGGCCGAGCACAAGCCCAAGTTCGTCTACCTGATTCCCACCTTTGGCAACCCCAGCGGCGCCATGCTGAGTCTGGAGCGCCGCAAGAAAGTGCTGGCCCTGGCCGTCAAGTACAACACCCTGATCGTCGAGGACGACCCGTATGGCGACCTTTACTTCAACGAAGCACCGCCGCCCAGCATTCTGAGCTTGTCAAAAGACGTACCCGGCAGCAGCGAGCTGATCGCCCATTGCGGCAGCATGAGCAAGGTGCTCAGCCCCGGCCTGCGTGTCGGCTGGATGATCGGCCCCGCCGAGCTGCTGGCCAAGGCCACCATGTGCAAACAGTTCAGCGACGCCCACACCAGCACCTTTGCCCAGGCGACGGCCGCGCAATACCTGAAAGCCGGCCGCATGCCCGCTACGCTGGCACGCGTGCGCAAGGTGTACGGCGAACGCGCTGTGGCCATGGGCGCCGCGCTGAAGCGCGAGCTGGGTGATGCGGTCGAGTTCACGCAACCGCAGGGCGGCCTGTTCTTCTGGGCCCGGCTCACGGGGGCGGGCGGCAAGACCCAAGACGCGGGCGAATTCGCCAAGCGGGCGATCGAGCAGGGCGTGGCGTTTGTGCCCGGTGCGCCGTTTTACGCGAACGCGCCGGATGTGAGCACCTTCCGGCTCAGCTTTGCCACCGCCGATGTGGGGAAGATTGAGGAAGGCATGGCGCGACTCGGCAAGGCGATCCAGGGATGAAGAAACGGCTGGCGTTCGCCGCAGCCTTGATCGGCGCAGCGGCACTGGCGCAGACCCAGCCCACCGTTGTAGAGCGCGACACACCTGGTGCGGCGCCTGTTCTGGCTGTTTACGCCCGGCCGGAAGCGCCTTTGAGACCTGACTATCCCCCTGCGGCATTGCGGCTGGAGCAGCAGGGCGAGGTGATGGTGAAACTGCGGGTGCTGGCCAGCGGCGCCGCGGCCGATGTCCAGGTGCGCTCCAGCTCCGGGCATGCCTTGCTCGACGAAGCGGCGCTTCGTTACCTGCACGGCGCCAGGTTTGTTCCGGCGCAAGATCGCAGCGGCCAGCCGGTGGACAGCCTGATCATCGTCCCGATCCGCTTCGTTCTTCAGGATTAGCCGTCCCGGGAGACAATAAAAAAGCCTGCTGCAAAGGCGCAGCAGGCTTTTTTCGTCGGGTGCTATCCGAGCCAGTGATCAGCCCGCTGGCTGCTCGTCCTTGTCAGCAGTCTCTGCGTCGGTGGGCTTGACGTCGCCAACGCGCATGCTGAGGCAGACGTCGATTGCCCGGATGGTGGCACGCGCCCAGCACGGTCACCGGCCGTCTGGTGCTATCAAATGAATAGCTGCTTGCGCACGTCCTGTAAGGGCTGGAGGCCGATTTTGCTTTGCACCGTGATGATTCGACGGACGAACGGCGGCAGAGCCACCTGGATCACCGGGGCGGCGATTAAGCGGCGTCGTCCGGCAAGTCGCTGAAGGGAAAGGGCAGGGTTTCGGTGGCGAAGGAGACAAAGCCCGCAATCTGTGCCAGGTAGCGGCCCATGCTGCGGCCAAAACCCTGCAGGCGCGGGTTGGGCTGGTCGGTGAAGAGGGCAAAGCCGAGTTGCAGCAGTGCAAGGGCCAACAGCACCCAGGCGGCCAGCTGGAAGGCCGCGCCCATCAGCAGCATGAGCAGGGCGCGCACCCAGAGTTTGCGTGGCGGTGGCAGGGTGACGAGGGCGGTGTCTGTCATGGCGGAATCCTTCAGTGGAGGTGGATATGCTGCGCGCGCTGTGGGTCGAAGCGTTTGAGGTGTGTCAAGCAACTGCAGCGCTGTGCCACGGGGCAGAGGCGGCCAGCGCGGGTTGCTTCAATGCTATGAATAATGTAGCTACCTGCGCTTGTACAGCAAGGGCTGATGGCACATTCTGCTGCAAACTTTTACTCTTCGGGGATCCTTGCCACGGTGCGCCCTGAGCTTGTTGAAGGAGCAGCGGGCCAGGGCCCCTTGACAGGCTCTGGCCGAACCGGGTGGGGCACAGCGGGCAAAATGGCGCCATGTTCGATTCCGCCATGGCTTTTCTGCAGTCGCTGCAGGGCTTTCCCGCTTACGCGCTGCTGTTTGCACTGCTGTTCAGCTGCGGCATAGGGGCGCCCATCAATGAAGACATCCTGCTGCTGGCTGCGGCGGCGCTCACGCTCAAGGGAGTGATGGCGCCGGTGCCGCTGATGGTGGTGGCGTGGTTCGGGCTGTTGGCGGGCGACGCGCTGGTGTTTCACTGGGGCCACCGCTTCGGGGCGCGGCTGCTGCGCCACCGCTACTTTGCGCGCGTGGTGCCCGAGGCGCGGCTGGCTGCCATGCAGGACACCATGCGCCGCTACGGGCCGGCCTACATCTTTGTGGTGCGTTTCATGCCGGGCGTGCGCACGCCGCTGTTTTTTGCGGCGGGCTCGCTCAAGATGCCTTACCGTCACCTGTTCATCTACGACGGCGCCGCCGCGCTGGTGGAACTGCCCCTGCTGGTCTACGGCGTGCGTTATGTGGGTGGGCGCTGGCAGGAGATTCTGGCGCTGGTCAGCCGCTTCCAGGGTGTGCTGGTCATTGGCGTCGTGCTGCTGGTGATCGGCGTCTGGCTGCTGGCGCGCCGTCGCGCCAAAGACAAGAGTGCAGTCAAAGAGGCGGGTCAGTCATGAGCGGCGGCAAGCTGCCCGAGCAGGGCCGCCCCCAGGCCGAGGTGCTGGCCGAGCTGAAGGGCTACGGCGCGCACGACCCCGACTACAAGGCCAACCGGCTGTGGAGCCTGGTGTATTACCTGGGTGAAGAACACGACGCCTTCATGGGCCAGGCGTACCAGGCTTTCTCGTCGGCCAACGGGCTCAACCCGACGGCTTTCAAAAGCCTCAAGCGTTTCGAGACGGAAATCATTGCGGCGGTGGCCGAGATGTTCCACGGCACGCCAGAGGTCTGCGGCGTGGTCACTTCCGGCGGCACCGAAAGCTGCCTGCTGGCCGTCAAGACCTACCGCGACATGGCGCGCAGCCAGCGCGGTGTGAAGCGGCCCGAGATGGTGCTGCCTGTCACCGCGCACGTGGCCTGGTTCAAGGCGGCGGAGTACTTCAACGTCAAGGTGCGCCTGCTGCCGCTGGACGACAAGCTGCGCGCCGACGTGCGCAAGCTGCCGCGCCTGCTGAACCGCCGCACGGTGATGGTTCTCGGCTCCGCGCCCGAGTACCCGCACGGCAGCATTGACCCGATAGC
This sequence comes from Polaromonas sp., assembly GCF_029945895.1. Lineage (GTDB taxonomy): Bacteria > Pseudomonadota > Gammaproteobacteria > Burkholderiales > Burkholderiaceae_C > Polaromonas. Next base: position 10,760 of record NZ_JAQSDL010000088.1, read on the forward strand.
GGCCATGGGCGCCATGGCGCAAGAGCGCGGCATTCCCCTGCATGTGGACGCCTGCGTGGGCGGCTTCATTCTGCCTTTCATGGCCATGAACGGGCGCACGTTGCCGCTGTGGGACTACCGGGTGCCCGGCGTCACGTCGATCTCGGCCGACATCCACAAATACGGCTTTGCGGCCAAGGGCGCCTCCACCATCACCTACCGCAACCTGGACTATTTACGCCACCAGATGTTTGTGTATGAAGACTGGCCGGGCGGCGTGTTTGCCTCGCCGGCGCTGCTGGGCACACGCCCGGGCGGCGCCTATGCAGCGGCGTGGGCGGCCATGCAGCACTTCGGCCAGTCGGGTTACCGTGCGCTGGCCGCGCAGACCCTGCAGGCTTTTGACACCATGCGTGAGGGCATTGCCGCCATGCCCGAGCTGTATGTGATGGGCGAACCCAGCGGCCCGCTGCTGGCCTATGGCTCGCGCGATGCGGCGGTCAATATTTTTGCGGTGGGCGACCAGATGGATGCGAAGGGCTGGACGGTGAACCGCCTGCAAAAGCCCGACGGCCTGCACGCCATGATCACCGCTGGCCATCTGGCCGTGGTGGACGCTTACCTGCGCGACCTGAAGGACGCGGTAGCCACCGTCAAGGCCAACCCTGCGCTGGCGCAGGAAGGCAGTGCCGCCACCTACGGCATGATGAGCCACATTCCCCTGCGCGGCATGGTGCGCCAGAAGGTGCTCGACCTGTTTGTGCAGATGTACAAGGCGGGCGGCCAGCAGATCGACCTGCATGCGCCGCCGCCGGTGGCGCCCGGGTTCAGGGGCAGGGTGGACGCGCTGGTGGAGCGCGTGGCGCGCTGGTATGTGGCGCGCCAGCAGGGCAGGTAGCGCCAACAGGGCAAGCACGCTGCGGCGGGGGGGCATACCGGCCCCCCCCCGGCGGCACACAGCTTTTTTAAAAATACGGAGGGCCTTCGGAATGTTGATGCAGCGCTTCATGGAGAGTTACAAAAAAGCGTGGGAGACCCGCGACGAATTTCTGCTGGCTTCGCTGTTCACCGAAGACGGCCAGTACCACAACACGCCGTTTGCGGTGCAGACCGGGCACGCGCAGATCCGGCAGTACTGGCAGCGCGTCAAGCTGCAGACCGACATTGTGCTCACCTTCGACATCCTGCATGCCCAGGCGCTGGGCGGCATGGCCCATTGGCACACCACGTACCAGGTCACCTCGGAAGAAATGTTTGCGATGTGGGCCGCTTCCACAGGCACCAGCCAGCTGGCACGCCAGCCGGGCGACCCCTTGCCGCGCCTGGCGCTCGACGGCGTGGCGGTCGCCGAATTTGAAGCCGGCGGCCTGTGCCGTGACTTCCGGATCTGGTGGCATTCGGTGGTGCAACCGTAGGTTTGGCATCCCGGGCGCCGGTGTGTCTTCCCGCGTCGACCCGGGGTTCACCCTGCATGATCACAGGCGCGGGTGTGGCGACTGGCATGCTGTCGGCGCGCGCTGCTTGCTATGAAAAGAGTAGCTTGTCGCGCTTGCTGCCATTGGGCTGGGAGCCGATTTTATGCAAAAGGATGCGTCATGGCGCGGCTTCGGCCGGGCCGCGCTGCGCCCAGCCCCGACTGCTGAAGTAATTCGACCCCGCCTGTCGGTTCCGGCCTACGGTCGGGTCGCAGCGCTGCGCTTAGATTGGACGATTGACCACTACGGAGCATTCAATGGCGAGCGATATCCTGGGACAGATCTTGGGCAGTGTTTTGGGAAATGTCGGCGCAAGTCGGGCTGGCCCGCAGGGCAGGCCGTCCGGAGGCCTGGCGGATGTATTTGGCGACCTGTTGGGGGGCGGTGCTGGCGCTCAGGGCGGGCCTGCCGGCGGGGGCTCTCCTTTTGCAGGAAAGGGCGGCGCCCTCATTGCCATGCTTTTGCCGCTGGCCA
>NZ_JAQSDL010000089.1 GCF_029945895.1 Polaromonas sp.
TCGCCGTAGGCATGCATGTCGCCAAACAGGCTTTTCTTCCAGCCGCCAAAGCCGTGCCAGGCCATGGGCACCGGGATTGGCACATTGATGCCGACCATGCCGACCTGGATGCGGCGCGAAAACTCGCGGGCCACGTTGCCGTCGCGGGTGAAGCAGCTCACGCCGTTGCCGAATTCGTGGGCGTTGATCAGGTTCACCGCTTCGGCCAAGTCCTTGACCCGCACGCAACCGAGCACCGGGCCGAAAATTTCCTCTTTGTAGATCTTCATCTCAGGCGTCACGTGGTCGAACAGCGTGCCGCCCATCCAGAAGCCCTGGTCGCAGCCGGGGCCGGCATGTTTGCCGGTGAAGCCGCGGCCATCGACCAGCAGCTTGGCGCCTTCCTTGACGCCCTGGTCGATGTAACCCGTGATGCGACTGTGCGCCGCACCTGTGACGATGGGGCCCATCTCGGCATCAAGCTCGACCCCGTTCTTGACGACCAGGGCTTTCGCGCGCTCGGCCAGCATGGGAACGAGCTTGTCAGCGACATTGCCGACCAGCACCGCGACCGAAATCGCCATGCAGCGCTCGCCGGCCGAGCCGTAACCGGCGCCAATCAGTGCATCTACCGCCTGCTCCAGGTCGGCGTCGGGCATCACCACCATGTGGTTCTTCGCGCCGCCCAGCGCCTGCACGCGTTTGCCGTGGTGTGCGCCGGTTTCATAGATGTAATTGGCAATCGGTGTGGAGCCGACAAACGACACGGCCTTCACGTCGGGGTGCACCAGCAGCGCATCGACCGCTTCCTTGTCGCCCTGCACGACGTTGAACACGCCGTCGGGCAGGCCGGCCTGCTTGAGCAGTTCGGCCATGTACAGACTGGCGCTCGGGTCGATCGGGCTGGGCTTGAGGACGAAGCAGTTGCCGGCGGCAATGGCCACCGGGAACATCCACATCGGCACCATCACCGGAAAGTTGAAGGGGGTGATGCCGGCCACCACGCCGAGCGGCTGGCGCAGGGTCCAGTTGTCGATGCCGGTGCTCACCTGGTCGGTGAAGTCGCCCTTGAGCAGCTGCGGAATGCCACAGGCGAACTCGACGATGTCGATGCCGCGCGAGACCTCGCCCTGGGCATCGGTAAACACCTTGCCGTGTTCGGCCGTGATCATGTGGGCGAGCTTGTCCTTGTTCTGGTTCAGCAGTTCAAGGAACTTGAACATCACGCGGGCCCGGCGTATCGGCGGCGTGTCGGCCCAGGCCGGGAAGGCGGCCTGGGCCGCGCTGACGGCGGCGTCCACCTCGGTGGCATTCGCCAGTGCCACGCGGCCGGTCACGGCGCCGGTGGCGGGGTTGAAGACGTCCTGCGCACGGCCGGAGTTGCCGGGCACGGGGCGTCCGTTGATGGCGTGGCCTATGGCCTGGGCGCTGCTGTTCATATTTGGGCGGCTCATATCATTCATGGGTCTGTCTCCTGCAATTAACTTGTGACTAACCCATCAGATTAGCGGACTGGGCAAGCTTTTGCTACTTTGAATTTCTCAGAAGTGTTATAAATATTTCTAATAATGGACATCCAGACACTCCGGATTTTTGTGGCGGTGGCCCGCGAGGGCAGCCTGTCGCGCGCTGCCGACAAGCTGGCCCTGACCCAGCCGGCCGTCAGCCTGCAGATTAAAGGCCTGCAAGCTGCCACGGGGCTGACACTGTTCAAGCGCAGCGCGCAGGGCATGAACCTGACGCGCGACGGCGCGGCCCTGTTGCCGCAGGCCGAAAAAGTGCTGGCCGCGCAGGGCGACTTCAAAAACGCCGCGGCCCGCCTGCACAGCCAGGTGCGTGGCCGGCTGCGCATAGGCACCATCCTGGACCCCGAGTTCACCCGGCTCGGGGCTTTTCTGAAGGTGCTGGTGGAAACCGCGCCCCAGGTGGAGACCGAACTGCGCCAGGCCATGAGCGGCGAGGTGCTGGCGCAGATCGACCGGGGCGAGCTTGATGTGGGCTTTTACCTCGGCACACCGGCCCAGCCGCTGGGGGAAGCAAGTGATTTTATGGAAAATCGGGCCTCCGCCCTTGCCACACAAGCGCAGGCAGCTATACATTCAGGAGCAAATCAGGTGCCCGACCGGGCGGCGCGTTTTGCCATGCGGCAGCTCACCCACTTCACCTACCGGGTGCTGGCGCCGGCTGGCTGGGGGCCGCAGGTACGTGGCAAGGACTGGAAGGCGCTGGCGGCCCTGCCCTGGATTGCCACGCCGCCCGCCTCGGCCCACCACCGGCTGCTGGCCAGTGTGTTCGGTCCGCTGGGCGTCGAGCCGCACCGGGTGGCGCTGGTGGACCAGGAGGCGTCCATGCTGGACCTGGTCAAGTCCGGTGTGGGCCTGAGCCTGGTGCGCGACTCGATCGCGATCCGCGAGTCCCATGCCGCCGGCCTGGTGATTGCCGACCAGGTCAGCCTGCAAAGCGTGCTGAGTTTTGTCAGCCTGAACGCGCAGCGCCAGGCGCCGGTGGTGGCCAGCGCCTGGCAGGCGATTGAGGCGGTCTGGGGAGGGTAGGTGGCCCCCACGGTCGCGCACTGCGTGTCGCTTCCTGTCCCCCGAGGGGGCCGCTGCGCCTGCGGGCCGGCAAAGCCGGACCCGCGGCCCCTGCTGATAAAGACAAGAGCGCCCCACGCTCGCTCACTACGGTCAGTTCATTGCCACTGTAGGACAGGGCGGGCGGTGGATTGGAGACAAATGCCGTGGTGCTCGCCCCTGTCGCTGGATTAATATGCACTGGGTGGGCGGCCAGTCGTGCAAGTGGACACGACGCCGCCCCGTTCCGCCCATTGATCCCAAGCTGTTTGCACCTATCGACACCATGCCATCTCCGGAGGACGCTGCCGCGAGCGAATCTGCTCCGCACATTGACGCGCAGGACTCGCCCGACGGTGCGTGTTATCTGGTGCTGGGTCCGTGGACGGCCGCCGAACTCACGGCCCAGCCGGCGTGGCAGGATCTGACGCTCCAGCTCAAAGCGCTGGCTGCTGCGTCGGCCAGCACCGCCCTGTGGGACTTGCGCCAGATCGGGCAACTCGACCATCTGGGCGCCCAGGTGCTGTGGGACCACTGGGGCCGGCAATGGCCCGACAAGCTGGAAGTGCTGCCTGCGCAACGCGCGGTGCTGGACCGTGTGGCCCAGTTCAGTGTTGACCGGCCCGAGCCGCCGGTTACCAGTTTGCGGGAATCCTTTCTGTCGCTGGGCGAGGGCATTCTGAAGGTGGTGGACCACGGCACGGACCTGCTCGCCCTGGTGGGCCGGCTGCTGCTGAACCTGATCAAGCTTGTCAAAAACCCGCGTGAAGGACCCTGGCGAGACCTCTCCGGCCACCTGTACCACATCGGCGCGACGGCGCTGCCCATCACCGCCCTGGTCGGCTTCCTGATCGGTGTGGTCCTTGCCTACCTGATCTCGCAGCAGTTGCGTCAGTTTGGCGCCGATGCGTTCATCGTCAACATTCTGGGCATCTCGCTGATCCGCGAGCTCGGGCCGGTGCTCGCCGCCATCCTGATTGCCGGGCGTTCCGGTTCGGCGATCACGGCGCAGATCGGGGTGATGCGTGTGACCGAAGAGCTCGATGCCATGCGCGTGATGGGCATTGCCCACAGTTACCGGCTGGTCATGCCGCGCGCCATGGCGCTGGCCATCGTGATGCCGCTGATCAGCGTCTGGACCACGATTGCAGCCCTGCTCGGCGGCATGCTCGCTGCCGACCTTGTCATGGGTGTGACGCCGTCTTTTTTCATCAATGCCCTGCCCGATGCGGTGGAGGCCGCCAACCTGACGCTGGCCACCGCCAAGTCGGTGGTGTTCGGTGTGCTGATTGCGTTGATCGGCTGCCATTTCGGCCTGCGTGTCAAACCCAACACCGAAAGCCTGGGCCAGGGCACCACAGCCTCCGTGGTCACCTCGATCACGGTGGTCATCCTGGTCGATGCACTTTTTGCAGTGCTGTTCAAGAGTATCGGCGTATGAATAGGGCCCCCACGCTTGTCGCTGCGCGTACTACGCTGCCCCCCGAGGGGGCTGTGCTTGCTCGGGGCGGCCCTTCGCTGCGTACGTTGACCCCCACGCCCGTCACTACGTGTAGCTCTCGAGGCCTTGCAGGCCGCGGCTCGCAGGACGCTTCGCCTCTTTCGCCTGTCCAAAGCTGCGCAGGCAGCTTTGGAGCCGCAGGCTCCAGCCCCTCGGGGGCCGCTGCGCCTGCGGCCCGGCTAAGCCGGTTCCGCGGCCCCGGCTTGCTTGAAGAACCATTACTTCGGGGTCTGCGTGATGAGTGATGCCATTGTTGACATTCACGATCTGTGGACGGTGTTCAAAAACGGCAAGAAAGAGGCCGTCATTCACCAGGACCTGAACCTGCGCATAGAGCGCGGCGAGTTCATGTCGCTGGTCGGCGGCTCGGGCTCCGGCAAAACCGTGCTGCTGCGCGAGATGCTGGGGCTGGAAGCGCCGACCCGCGGCGAGATCACCGTGCTGGGCAAGCCGGCGGCCGAGCTGGGCAAGCGCGGTGCGGCGCGCCGCGTGGGCATGCTGTTTCAGCAAGGCGCGCTGTTTTCGGCCTTCACCGTGCTGGAAAACATTGCCTTTCCGCTGCGCGAGCTCAAGACCCTGCCGGACGCGCTGATCCGGGAGGCGGCCATGGTCAAGCTGCAGATGGTCGGCCTGGCGCCCGAACATGCCGACAAGATGCCCGCCGACCTGTCCGGCGGCATGGTCAAACGCGTGTCGCTGGCGCGTGCCCTGATCATGGACCCGCCGCTACTGCTGCTCGACGAACCGACCGCGGGCCTGGACCCGGAAAGCTCCGACAGCTTCTGCGCGCTGCTGCGCTCGCTGCACCGCGACATGGAACTCACCGTGGTGATGGTCACGCACGACCTGGACACACTGTTTGAGCTCAGCACGCGCATTTCCGTGCTGGCCGACAAGCAGGTCATTGTCAGCGGCCCGCCCCGCGACGTGATTGCCTTTCCGCACCCGTTTATCCGCAACTTTTTTCTTGGCGAGCGGGGCCAGCGCGCGATGGAGCTGTTGCGCGAGTATCCGTTTACTGTATGAGCCACCTCGAAGAGGGATGAAGGACTTTAACTATGGAAAACAAAGCCCATGCCATGGCCGCCGGCGCGTTTGTGCTGGTGGTGGCCGCCCTGCTGGCGCTGCTGGCCGTCTGGCTGACGCGCGACAGCGGCGAGCGGCACCTCTACGAGCTGTCCACGCGCCAGACGCTCTCGGGCCTGCAGCCGCAGGCGCAGGTGCGTTTTCGCGGCGTGCCGGTCGGCAAGGTCGAGTTCATCGGCTTTGACCACAAGATCAAGGGCAATGTGCTGGTGCGCATTTCGGTCGATGTCGGCACGCCCCTGACCCAGTCCACCTTTGCCACCGTCAGCTCGCAGGGGGTCACCGGCCTGGGTTTCATCCAGCTCGAAGACGACGGCCCGTCCACGGTGCTGCTGGTGCCCAACGACGACGACCCGCCCCGCATCCCGCTCAAGCCCGGCCTGCTCGACAAGCTGCTGGATAAAAGCGAGGTGATCATGGACCAGGTCGAGGCGGCCAGCATCAAACTCAACACGCTGCTCGGCGATGGCAACCAGCAGGCGCTGATGAGCGCCGTCCAGCAGTTCGGCCAGGCGGCTGACAGCATCAACAAGGTGGTCCTGAAGCTGGACCCGGTGGTTGCTTCGCTGCCCAAGCTGAGCCAGGAGGCGAGCGTCACCATGAAGTCGCTGAAAACCGCGGCCGACGATGTCTCCAAAACCGCCACCGAAGTGGGCACCACCGCCGAGCGCCTGAACGCCAAGGACGGCCCCATCGACAAGCTGGCTGCGGGCGGTGCCGCCCTGACCGCTACGGTGGAGACTTTCAGCGCGGCCACCCTGCCAAGGCTGGGTGAAGTGGCCGAGGAAACCGCCCGCGCCATGCGCCAGCTGCGGCGCACCGTCAACGCGGTGGACGACAACCCGCAATCGCTGATTTTCGGCAATGGCCCGCCCACACCCGGTCCGGGTGAGACAGGCTTTACCGCTCCCGGAGGAAAACCATGAACCCCCTGAATCCCGTCAATGCTATTGATACCGTAGCTGCTCGCGCACGCCAGGCAAGGGCTGCAGGCCGATTTGGCATGATGTTTCTGGTGGTGCTGGCGCTCACCGCCTGCTCGGCCCTGCCCGACAAGCCGCTGCGCGCCGCACTCTACGACTTCGGCCCCGGCCTGCTGAACACGCCGCCCGCGACGCGGCAGGCGCCGCTGCCGCCGCTGGCGCTGGCCGACATCTCGACGCCCGGCGGCGCCCTCGACAACCAGGCCGTGCTGTACCGGCTGGCCTACGCCGATGCGCAGCAATTGCGGCCCTACTCGCAGGCGCGCTGGAGCATGCCGCCCGCGCAGCTGGTGCGCCAGCGCCTGCGCGAAACGCTGGGCCGCGACCGGGCCGTTTTCAACGCGGGGGAGGGCCCGGCCCTGAACCGCAGCGCCGCCCTGGGGCCGCCGCCGCGCACGCTGCAGCTGCAACTTGAGGAGTTCAGCCACCTGTTCCAGTCGCCCACCAGCAGCACCGGGCTGGTCCGGCTGCACGCCACCTTCGTGGAGAACACACCAAGTGGTGAGAAACTGCTTGCCCAGCGTTACTTCACGGTCCAGCGCCCGGCCACCAGCGCCGACGCAGCCGGCGGCGTGCGCGCGTTGACTGCGGCGACCGACGCCGCGATTGAGGAGATCTCGCAATGGCTGCAGCAAATCCCCTGAAAACCGCCGCGCCGCCCGAAGGCGGGAACACCCCTCTGCCGCGGGAAACGGGCAGCGCCAAGCCGCCGGCGCTCCCTTCCCTGGAAGAACAATTGCAGCAAGCCGGACTCGAAGTGCTGGGCAGCTGCCAGAAAATGTCCGGCCGCGGCCCGGAGCTGCTGCAGCATTCGGCCCTGCTGGAAGACTTCACGATGAAGGAGCTCGACACCTTGGGTGACGCCATGCTGCTGATCCGCGCGCAGCCCGGGCAGGTGCTGATCGCTGAAGGGGACGCCGGCGACTGGATGCTGCTGCTGCTCAGTGGCACGGTCGATGTGACCAAAACCACGCCGGCGGGCGACGACGACCCGGATGCCGGAGACAACAAGTCCCGCCTCGGCGTGACCACCGAGGGCGCGGTTCTGGGCGAGATGTCCATGTTCGACCGCGATGTGCGTTACGCCACCTGCACCGCCATCGACGCGGTGGAGGCCGCGGTGCTGAGCCGCGCCGCCATCGGCCAGCTGATCCGCCAGCACCCCGGCGTCGGCGCCAAGCTGATGGTCAAGATCACCCAGCTGCTGGCCCAGCGCCTGCGCAACACCAGCAACCGGCTGGTGCGTTTGCTACAAAAACAATAGCTGTTTGCGCCCGTCGGCATGGGGCTGGAGGCTGATTTGATGAATATCATGAGGCAATGGACATGAACGCACCCGCCCTGCGCGGAGGCCTGCTGGCCTTGTTCGCGGCAGCGCTGTTTGGCGTCAGCACCCCGCTGGTTCAGTACTTCGGCAAGGGGCTGGGCGCGCTGAGCACCGCAGCCCTGCTCTATGCGGGCGCTGCGGTGGCCGGTGCGCTGCTGCGGCGCGGCGCCACGCGCGAGGCCGCGCTGCGCCGCAGCGATCTGCCGCGCCTGCTGGCTGTGGTCGCCTTTGGCGCCGTGATCGGCCCGGTGGCGCTGGCCTGGGGCCTGCAGCGCACCAGCGGTGCCAGTGCCTCACTGATGCTGACCCTGGAGGCCCTGTTCACCGCTGTCCTCGCCTGGCGGCTGTACCGTGAAACCCTGGGCCCCCGCGTCTGGGTGGCCATGGCACTGTTGCTGGCCGGCGGGGCAGTGCTGATTCTGGACCAGGCCCGCCTGGGCGGCGCCCAGTTGGCCGGCCTGCTGGCCGTGCTGGTGGCCACGGCCGCCTGGGGCATGGACAACACCTTGTCACGCGCGCTTGCCGAGCGCGACCCGGGGCAGGTGGTGCTGGTCAAGGCCGCGCTGGGCGCCACCGTGACGGCCGTGCTTGCGCTGGCTTTCGCCGAAGCGGCGCCCACGCTGGCCGCTGCGGCCGGTCTGCTGGCGGTCGGGGCCACCGGCTACGGCCTGAGCCTGCGCTTTTACCTGCTGGCGCAGCGGGCTTTCGGGGCGGCCCGCACCGGCTCTGTTTTTGCCTTCGCACCCTTCATAGGCGCGGTGCTCGCGCTGGCGCTCGGCGACCGCTCGGTCAGCGCATGGATGGGCGCCGGCGGGCTGCTGATGCTGGGCGGTGTGTTGCTGCACCTGATGGAGTCACACGGCCACGCACACGCGCACACGGCCATGGACCATGAACATGCGCATGACCACGCCGATGGCCACCACACCCACCGCCACGAGCCCATGCCGCAGGGTACGCACAGCCACCCGCACCAGCACGAGCCGCTGCAGCACGCGCACCCGCATGTGCCGGACGCGCATCACCTGCATCACCACTGAATGAGGGGCCGGAAGCTGGACCAGCAGATGGGCCAGCAGATGGGCCCACAGAAGGACCGTTCGCCAGCCTTGACGCGGCGGGTGCCACCCCGGCAAGGGCTGGTCAGAGGGGTGCTACAAAAACAATAGCTGCTTGCGCCCATTCCGCAAGGGCGCAGGGCTGATTTTTCTTACAACGACCGGCTCAACACCGGAAACAGCTTGTGCAGCCCGCCAGCCATCACCTCGATCGCCAGCGCCGCCAGGATCAGGCCCATGAGTCGGGTCATCACGTTGATGCCGGTTTTGCCCAGCACCCGCGCAATCGGGTTGGCCAGCGCAAAACAGACGGCCGTGGCCAGCCCGATCACCACGCCGTAACCCACCAGCATGCTCAGCTGCAGGAAGTTCTGCGCCTTCTCCGCGTAAATCACCACGGTCGACATGGTGGCCGGGCCGGTCAGCAGGGGAATCGTCAGCGGCACCACGGCAATGCTGGCGCCCATGGCCGCCTTCTCTGCACCATCTTCGTATTCATTGGTCTGCGCCTTGGCCTCGGCCGGCTGGGCGTTGAGCATGTTCATCGAGCTGATCAGCAGCAGCATGCCGCCCCCGACCTGGAAGCTGGCCAGCGAGATGCTGAAGAAGTCCAGAATCTGCAGCCCCAGCAGCGCGCTGGTGGCAATCACCAGAAACGCGCTGAACGACGCCGTGATAATGGTGCGCCGCCGCTGCGCACGCGAAAAGCCCTGCGTGTAGTGAATGAAAAACGGAACAATGGCCAGCGGATTGACGATGGCCAGCAAGGCGACAAGCGGTTTGAAATCCATGAACGTTCTTTCGCGGTTCGTTCGTCAAATGGCGGGGGTGACCGGTGTGGTTATACACGTGTCTGACTTGCCCGTTTCCTGCGCTGTAGGGAGGGCGTCGAAGTAGCAGGCCGGTTGAACCTGGCGCAAAGCCGAGTCGAGTGTAAAGAGGGCTTCACCAGTATCAACGCAAGATTGTCATCAGCGACAAAGGCTGGTTCTGGCCCCAGGTTCGAGCCTTAGGCGGGGAGCCAGCCAGGGCTCGAACCTGCAAAAGGTGATGTTCTCGAAAATTCGCGTAGCTCAGTAACGCCATACGACGATAACTGTCGCGGTCTACCCTAAACGCTTCCCTACCTGCCACCCGCCACATCCAGTAAAGCCCCCGTGGTGTAGCTGGACTCTTCAGACATCAGCCACACAATGGCCTTGGCCACTTCGTCGGCGGTGCCGGCGCGCTGCATGGGCACCTGGGGCGCCAGGTCGCGTGCTCGGTTGGGCAGGCCGCCTGAGGCGTGAATCTCTGTTTCGATGATGCCGGGCCGCACCGCGTTGACGCGTATGCCCTCGGTGGCGACTTCCTTGGCCAGGCCGATGGTGAAGGTATCTACGGCGCCCTTGGAGGCCGCGTAGTCCACATACTGGCCGGGCGCGCCCAGCCGGGCTGCGGCGCTGGAGACGTTGACAATGGCGCCGCCCGCACCGCCATAACGCGTGCTCATGCGTTTGACCGCTTCGCGTGCGCAGACCATGGTGCCAATCACGTTGATGTCGAACATGCGTTTGAGGCGCGCCACGCTCATGCCGTCCACACGTTCGGTGCGGTCCACCACGCCGGCGTTGTTGACCAGGGCGGTGAGCCGGCCAAGCTTGGCGTCGACTTTCTCAAACATCGCCAGCACCTGGCTCTCCTCGGCCACGTCGGCCTGCACCGTGATGGCCGTGCCGCCGCCCTGACGGATCTGCCGCACCACCTCGTCGGCGGCGAGTGAGTTGGCGCTGTAGTTGACCGCCACGGCGTAACCGGCGCGGGCTGCAAGCAGGGCGGTGGCCGCGCCAATGCCGCGCGAACCCCCGGTGATCAGAACAATGTTGGACAAAGCCGTTCTCCAGCAAAAAAAAGCAATCCCGGTTACAAACCGGGTTGACCTGAATCTACATCAATCGGCCGCAACGGCTGCCGGCGCCGCAAAAACAGCGCCCCCACTGGAGACACCCTTGAGCACCACCATCGACTACTACTTCACGCCACAAAGCCCGTGGACCTACCTGGGCCACCAGCGGTTTGTGCAGATTGCCAGCGCGGCCGGCGCGGCGGTGCGGGTGCTGCCGGTGGACTTCGGCAAGGTTTTCCCGGTCTCCGGCGGCCTGCCACTGGGCCAGCGCGCGCCCCAGCGCCAGGCCTACCGGCTGGTGGAACTGCAGCGTTTTGGCGAGCATCTGCAGTTGCCCATCAACCGCCAGCCCAAATTTTTCCCCGTGGGGGGCGACCCCGCCGCGCGGCTGATCACCGCGGTGGACCAGGCCGATGGCAGCGCCGCGGCCATGACCCTGGCCGGCGCGATTTTCGCGGCGGTCTGGGTGCAAGAGCGCAACATCGCCGACGACGCGGTGCTGGCAGAGATCCTGCACGAGTGTGGACTGGACGCCGGGCGTCTGGCCCAGTCGCACAGCCCGGCCATCCAGCAGCTGTATGAAACCCGCACCCAACAGGCCATCGACGCTGGGGTGTTTGGCGCGCCCAGCTACGTGGTTGGCGGCGAGATTTTCTGGGGCCAGGACCGGCTCGATCTGCTTGAGAAAAAACTCGCCGCGAAATAAATTTCTAGACCTTGATCAGCAACTGAACAGGAGACTTTCGCCATGGGCAAATTCATCGACCTCACTTCCGCCGACGGTTTTGTTTTTCCGGCCTACGTGGCCGAGCCGGCCGGCACGCCGAAAGCCGCCGTGGTGGTGCTGCAGGAAATTTTCGGCGTCAACTCGCACATCCGTTCCGTGGCTGACGGTTACGCGGCGGCCGGTTACCTGGCGGTCGCGCCAGCCACCTTCCACCGCGTCCGGCCGGGCGTGGACATCGGCTACACCGACGCCGACATGAAAACCGGCATGGAACTCAAGGCGGCAGTGGAAGCCCTGCCGGCGCCCGGCGTCTTGCCGGATGTGCAGGCGGCCATCCACCACGCCGCAAAAAGCACGGGCGGCAAGGTCGGCATCGTCGGGTACTGCTGGGGCGGCCTGCTGACCTGGCGCGCGGCCTGCACGCTGTCCGGCCTGTCGGCGGCGGTGCCTTATTACGGCGGCGGCATGACGGCCGGTGACGAACCCGCGCGCAAGCCGGCCTGCCCGGTGCTGGCGCACTTCGGCAACCAGGACCACTGGATTCCGCTGGACACGGTGGAAGCCTTCAAAAAAGCCCAGCCCGGCGTCGAAGTCCATGTCTACGACGCCAACCATGGCTTCAACTGCGACCAGCGCGGCTCGTACAACGAAGCGGCGGCCAAACTTGCCAAAGAGCGCACGCTGGCCTTTTTGGCGCAACACCTGGCCTGACCATGGCCTGCGCCCGAAACTTCAAGCGTTTTTGGCTTTCAGCCCTTGTGTGGCGGGCGCAGGCAGCTATTGTTTTGGTAGCGTTTTCGGCGCTGGCCCAGGCCGCCGACTACAGCGGCCCGCTGTTCGATGCGCACCTGCATTACAACGAGGAGGCCTGGAACGGCAGCGTCGGTCCCCATGGTCCCGCCGATGTGCTGGCGCGCATGCAGCGGAGCGGCGTCAAGGCCATCGTCGCCAACTCGCGGCCCAACGACGGCACCAAGGCGCTGGCGGCTTCGGAGCAGACGGCGCGCGCCGGTGTGACCGTGGTGCCCTTCATCCGCCTGTACCGCAACCGCGCCGACTACGACAACTGGTTTCGCGACGAAACCATTTACGAGATGGTGCAGGCCGAGTTTGCGCGCGGCGTCAGCGGCGCCCAGGCCGGCCCGTACAAGGGTATCGGCGAATTCCATCTGTACGACAGCGCCAATGCCAACGGACCGGTCGCGAAAAAGCTGATGCAGTTCGCCGAGAAAAACAGACTCGCCGTGCTTTCGCATGTGGACGATGTGGCGATAGACCTGCTCATGGCCCATGCCCCCAACGCCCGACTGATCTGGGCGCACACCGGCATCAGCGGCGCCCCCGTGGCGCGGGTGGAGGCGCTGCTGGCCCGCTACCCGACGCTGATGGGCGAG
>NZ_JAQSDL010000090.1 GCF_029945895.1 Polaromonas sp.
GGGGGACTGGGCCGGTGTGCTGGAGCAGGTGCAGGCGGCGTTGAAGCTGCGCCTGCAATAAGGGCTTACTGCCGGGCGCCCCGGGCAAGCGCTGCCGCCCTTGACGCGGCCAGCGCCTGCACATCGGGTGAGCTCTGGGTTGGCCAGCCCGACAGATGCTGGAGGGCAATGTCGCGCAGGGCGGCCAGCCATTCCGGGCTGTCGTTGAGGCAGGCGATGTAGTTGAAGGTCTTGCCGCCTGCATGCACAAAAGCTTCCTTGGCCTCCTGCGCAATTTCTTCGAGGGTCTCCAGGCAGTCGCCGGTGAAGCCCGGGCACATCACATCGACGCTTTTGACGCCGGCCTTGGCCAGCGCCACCAGCGTGGGCTCGGTGTAGGGCTCCAGCCACTTGGCCTTGCCGAAGCGTGACTGGAAGGTGACGCGGTAGTGCTCTTTGGCGAGACCCAGTTCTTCGGCCAGCAGGCGGGCGGTTTTGTGGCACTCGCAGTGGTAGGGGTCGCCCAGATGCAGTGTGCGCTCGGGCACGCCGTGAAAACTCATGACCAGCTTGTCGGCGCGGCCTTGGGTTGCCCAGTGCGCGCGCACGCGCGCTGCCAGCGCCGCGATGTAGCCCGGGTGGTCGTGGTAGTGGTTGACAAACCGCAGTTCGGGAATGCGGCGGGTTTTGGCGGCCCAGCTGTAGACCGCGTCGAACACGCTGGCGGTGCTGGTGCCGCTGTATTGCGGGTAGGCGGGCAACACCAGGATGCGGGTGACGCCTTCGGCCTTGAGCGAGTTCAGTTGTGCGGCCACGGAGGGCTGGCCGTAACGCATGGCGTAACGCACCTCCACATGGTGTCCGCGCTCGCCCAGGTAGCCGCGCAGCAGCGTCGCCTGTTTGGCCGTCCAGACCTTCAGCGGGGAGCCTTCCGCGGTCCAGATGCTGGCGTATTTGGCTGCCGACTTTTTCGGCCGCACGCGCAGGATGATGCCGTGCAGGATGAACCACCACAAGGCCTTCGGAATCTCGATCACGCGGTGATCGCTGAGGAACTGCGCAAGGTAGGGACGCAGCGCTGCGGCGGTGGGCGCGTCGGGGGTTCCGAGGTTGCAGTACAACACGGCGGTGCCGCTGGGCGCGCTGGGAGGCTGGCCGTGCTCAAAGGTGGGTTCGGGAGAAAAAGACATGGGTTATTCTCCCTTACCTATGCTTGACCTGACAATTATTAAAGCCATAACCCTTGACCTTGACGACACCCTCTGGCCGGTCTGGCCGGTCATAGAAAAAGCCGAAGCCGCACTTGAGGAATGGCTGGGGCGCCATGCACCGATGACGGCGGCCCTGTTTGCCAACCCCACGGCGCGCCACGATATCCGCGAGCAGATCGTCAGGACGCGCCCCGAGCTCAGGCACAACCTCAGTGGCATCCGGCGCGAGGCCATCCGCCTGGCCCTGTACCGCTCCCGGGAGAATCCCCTGCTGGCGGAAGAGGCTTTTGAAGTTTTTTTTGCCGCGCGCCATGACGTGACGCTGTTCGACGACGCGATGCTGGCGCTGGAGTTTCTTTCGGCGCGGTACCCGGTGGTTGCGCTGTCCAACGGCAATGCCGATATTGCGCGCATCGGGCTCTCGCCGTACTTTCGCGCCGCGATCAGTGCACAGGCGTTCGGTGTGGGCAAGCCGGACCCGCGAATTTTCCATGCTGCAGCAGGCGCCGTGGATGTGCAGCCGCACAACGTGCTGCATGTGGGTGACGATGCAGCGCTGGATGTGCTGGGCGCGCTGAACGCGGGCATGCAGACCGCCTGGGTGAATCGCGCTGATCACCTGTGGACGCACGAGGCCGTGCCGCACGAAACCGTGACCAGCCTGACAGAGCTGTGTGACCTGTTTCGCGTTGCTGACCCGCAGCCATGACCCTGAAGATCTACGGCATCGCGGCTTCGCGCGCATCGCGGCCGCTGTGGGTGGCGCAGGAACTGGGCCTGAGCTACGAACACATTGCCCAGCCTTACCAGGGCGGCGCAACGCGCACGCCGGCGTTTCTGGCACTCAATCCCAACGGGCATATCCCGGTGATCGAGGATGAGGGCGTACTGGTCTGGGAGTCCATGGCCTGCGCGCTTTACCTGGCGGGGCGTTTCCAGGGTGACGGCGCCCCATCGCTTGCTGCAGTGAACCACGCCGAACAGGCCGAGATCCTGCGCTGGAGCTTCTGGGCCGTGACCGAATGCGAAAAGGACGCACTGACGTTTTTGATGCACACCGTCGCCATGCCCGAGGAGCGGCGCAAGCCGCAGCTGGCGCAGGAAGCCGAGCGGCGCCTGCTGCCAGCGCTGCGCGTACTCGATCAGCACCTGCAAACCCGTCCGTTCCTGGCCGGTGCGCGTTTCACCGTGGCCGACATCTGCGTGGCTTCGGTGCTCGCCTGGGTGCAGCGTTCGGGTGAACTGAACGCGCAATGTCCGCCGCTCAGCGCCTGGCTGGCGCGTTGCCTGGACCGGCCCGCGCAGCAAGAGGTGCGCGCACTGGCGCGGCGCGACAGCGGCCGGAATTTATAGCCAAATCAGGTCGCAGCCCTTTCTGTGATTGCGGCAGCAGCTATTTATCTGATAGCAATTCTTGCGGCCTGCAAACCCGAGCGCACAGCACCTTCCAGCGTGGCCGGATAGGGACCGTCGAGGTAGTCGCCGCAGGCGAACAAGCCCGGCAGCACCTGCGCGGCGGGGCGCTGCAGGCCCGGCAGGCAGGCGAAGGTCGCGCGCTTTTCCACAATCGTCTGCACGGCCCGCAGGGCCGGAAGTCCGAGTTGCCGCTCGCCCTGGGCCAGCACACGCCGGGTCAGTCCGTCCTTGTCGGCGCTGCTGGCGCTGACCACAAAAGCCAGCAGCCCGGCGGGCCCGCCGAGCTGGCCGCGGTCAAACACAAACTGCGCCGGCGCCTCGCCGTCGGGGGCGCCGGCGCGCAGCGTGAGCATGGGCTGCGCCAGGCCTGCGCCGGGTGAAAACGCATACACCGTGGTGATCGCTTCAAACTGCAATGCGCGGGTCTGTGCCAGCCATCCCGGGCAGGGCAGGCCCGCTGTTTCAACCAGCCGCGCAGCTTCCGCTGGCGGGCAGGCGAGCACCACCCGGTCAAAGAGCGCGGCATCGACCTGCCAGCTTCCGGACAGGCGCGTCAGCCCCTGCACGCGGCGACCGAGGCCGACCTCCCCGCCATGCTGCGCGACCCAGGCCAGTGCCGCGTCGGGCAGCAGCGCACTGAGGTCCACACGCGGCAGCAACAGGTTGGAACCGCCCGATTCGGCGAATAACGCATCGCGCAGCACACGCAAATACACCTGGGCGCTGGCGCGGTCGGCCGGCGTGTTCAGCGCCGACACACACAGCGGCTCGATCAGGGTGGCCATCACCGCCGGGCTCAGCTGGCGGCACAGCTGCGCAACAGACAGCCCGGGCGCGCAGCTGAATCCCGAGAGCTGCCAGCCGACGGCGGCGCGCAGCAGCGAGAGTTTGTCGCGCCAGCTCCAGCCGCGCGCACGCAAAATGCCGGCCAGTGCATCGAGCGGAGCGGGCAGCCGTGGAAAGGCCAGACCCGTGCCGTCGGGGAACTGCAGGGTCAGCGGCAGGCGCAGCAGGGCCGTGTCGGCAGGCACACCGACGTTGGCCATCAGGCGCAGCGTTTCGCTGTAGGCGCCGATCAGGATGTGCTGGCCGTTGTCCAGCGCCAGCGCCGAGCCGTCGGGCCACTGGCCGTCGACGCGTCGCGCGCGCCCACCGGGAATACGGGCCGCTTCAAAGACGGTGACCTGCTGGCCGAGCCGCGTGGCTTCGACCGCCGCCGCGCAGCCGGCCCAGCCGGCACCGATGACGGCAACTCTCACGCCGCAATCCACGGAGCCAGCAAGCCCGTCCTCATCAGGCCTTGGCCGAAGCGCGCTTTTGCAAGCAGGGGCCGCGGGTCCGGCTTTGCCGGCCCGCAGGCGCAGCGGCCCCCTCGGGGGGCAGCGCAGTGCGCGCAGCGACAAGCGTGGGGGCGAGGGCCGTAGCGAAGGGCCGCCCCGAGCAAGGCCAGCCCCCTCGGGGGGCAGTGACCCACACGAAGTGGGGGAACGTGGGGGCTCATTGAACCTTGCCGAAGGCCTGTGTTTTCCATGCCAGCCAGAACTTGCGCAGCGGCGTCAGGCTGACCCGCTGGTGCAGCACCTGGTAGCCGTCGGCCTCGATCTCGCGCAGCAAGGTGCGGTAGATGCTGGCCATCATCAGGCCTGGCTTTTGCGCGCGGCGGTCGGCCTCGGGCAGCAGCGCCAGCGCCTCGTCGTACAGGCCAAGCGCACGCTGCGTCTGGAACTGCATCAGCGCGGTGAAGCGGTCCGAGTACTGGCGCTTGAGGATTTCGTGCGCTTTCACGTCGAATTGCTGCAGCTCGTTGACCGGCAGGTAAATGCGGCCGCGCAAGGCATCTTCACCGACGTCGCGGATGATGTTGGTCATCTGGAAGGCCAGTCCGAGCTTGTGCGCGTACGCGGTCGTCTGCGGCTGCGTCTGTCCGAAAATCCGCGCGGCCACCTCGCCGACGATGCCGGCGACCAGGTGGCAATAGGTCTTCAGGCCCGGAAAATCAAGAAAGCGGTTTTGCGTCAGGTCCATCTGGCAGCCTTCGATCACCGCCTGCAGGTGCCGCGCTTCGATCTGGTAGGTCGGTGCCAGCGGCATCAGCGCCTTCATCACCGGATGGCTGGGCGTGCCGGCATAGGACTTGAGCACCTCGGTCTGCCACCAGGCGAGCTTGGTGTGCGCCACGCCGGGGTCGGTCACTTCATCGACCACGTCGTCGATCTCGCGGCAGAAGGCATAAAAGGCCGTGATGGCCGCGCGCCTCTCCCGGGGCAAAAACAGGAAGGCGTAATAAAAACTGCTGCCCGACGCGGCGGCTTTCTGCTGGACGTATTCCTCGGGGTTCATGGGCGGGATTGTCGCAGGCTTGGCGCGGTGGCAAGCCGGCTGCTGTCGGGATCACATCCGGATCGCGCGCCACAGCATCAGCGCCACATCCCAGGGCGTGAGTTTGGGGCGCTGGCGCAGCGTGGCAAAGTCGATCGCTTCGATCCTGTCGAGGATGCGCAGGCCGCCTTGCACGACCAGGCGCAACTCCCAACCCGCGCGCCCCGGCACCTTCTTCACCAGAGGCAAGCCTTTCAGCATGCGCGCCCTTGCCGAATGGACGCAGGCAGCTATCAATTTTGTAGTGGCCGGGTTCACGTCCAGGGCCAGCAGCCGGGCTTCATCCACGCCGTGCGCGGTCCACAGCTCCTGCGGCAGGTAGATGCGCCCGCGCGGAATGTCCACGCTGAGGTCCTGCCAGAAGTTGATCAGCTGCAGCGCCGTGCAGATGTCGTCGCTCTGCACCAGGGACGCCGCATCGTTGACGCCATAGAGATGCAGCAGCAGGCGGCCGACCGGGTTGGCCGAGCGGCGGCAGTAGTCCAGCAGCTCGGCCTCGCTGGCGTAACGCTGTTTGACGACGTCCTGTTCAAATGCGCTGAGCAGGTCGTCCAGCAGCGGCACTGGCAGCTGGAACTGACGGATCACCGGCGCCAGCGCGCCAAAGACGGCCGGCCAACGCGCCGAGACCGGCTGGCCCTGCGCCGTGGCAAACAGGTCGGCGCGGCAGGCCGCCAGGTCGGCCAGCCTCTGGGCGGGCAGGGCGTCGCCCTCGTCGGCGATGTCGTCCGCCGTACGGGCGAACCAGTAGATCGCCGCCACCGCCGGGCGCAGGCGCGGCGGGCACAGCAGCGAGGCCACGGGGAAGTTTTCGTAGTGGCTGGAAGGAGGCTGCAGCGGCTGCGCAAGGTCGGGATGGGGGCCGGAAGTCATGGGCTGGATTGTCGCTTGACAAGCCTTAGGAATTACCCTAGATTACTAACCGGTCAGTCATTAACCAGCTTGTCGGGCTTGCCTGTTTCCTGCTCTCTGGCCTTTTTGCCACCGTTTTTCCTCAATGTCATCATGAATAAAACCGCTTTTGCCGTCCTCAGCAGCGCCTTGTTGCTGGCTGCCTGTTCCAAGCCAGCCCCGCCCGAGGAGCCGGTGCGTGCCGTCAAGGTCATGACCGTGGGGACAGATTCTTTCGCCAGCTCTTACGAGTTTGCCGGGGAGGTGAAGGCCCAGACCGAGTCGCGGCTGGGCTTTCGGGTCGGCGGAAAAATCATCCGGCGGCAGGCCGAACTCGGGCAGCGTGTGAAGGCCGGCCAGGTGCTGGCCCAGCTGGACCCGCAGGACTACAAGCTGGCAGCCGATGCGGCGCGCGCGCAGGTCGCGGCGGCGGCCACGCAGCGCGACCTGGCTTCGGCCGACTACAAGCGCTACAAGGAACTGCGGGACCAGAACTTCATCAGCGGCGCCGAACTCGAGCGCCGCGAGACCACGCTCAAGTCGGCGCAGGCACAGCTCGAGCAGGCGCAGTCGCAACTGGCTGTGCAGGGCAACCAGGCCGGTTACGCCGTGCTGGTGGCCGACGTGTCGGGGGTGGTCACCGCCGTGGAAGCCGAGGTCGGGCAGGTAGTTTCTGCCGGCACCCCGGTCCTGCGCATTGCTGCCGACGGCCCGCGCGACGTGGTGTTTTCCGTGCCCGAAGACAAGGTGGCGGCCATCAAGGTCGGCATGCCGGTCAAGGTGCGAGTCTGGGCGCAGAACGCCGGGCTGGACGGCAAGGTGCGTGAAGTGGGCGCCAGCGCCGATCCGCTCACACGAACCTATCCGGTGAAGGTGGTGCTGGCCACCCAGGATCCACCGGTGCTGGGCGCCACGGTTTACGTGCAGCCGCAGGGCCTGGGTGCCGCGGGCGTGCAGGTGATCAAGCTGCCGACCACGGCCCTGCGCCAGGAAGGCCGGGCAACGGCGGTCTGGGTGCTGGACCAGGCCAGCATGACAGTGAAGTCGCAGACCATCCAGATCGCGACGGCCGACGGCAACGAAGCGGTGGTGGCGTCGGGCCTGCAGCCTGGCATGCTGGTGGTCAGCGCCGGTGTGCATGTGCTTTCGCCCGGGCAGAAGGTCACGATTTATCAGCCAAAAGTGGCTGCAGCCCTTGCCCCGCCTGCGCAGACAGCTATCAATCCGGTAGCATCTGCTGCTGCTGCCACGCCCGCCGCAGCGCCCGCGAAGTGAGGCCGGCATGAACCAGGAACAACCAAAAGACAGTTTCAACCTGTCCAAATGGGCGCTGGACCATCCGGCGCTGACGCGTTACCTCATGGTGGTGCTGATGCTGCTCGGCTTTGCCGCCTACTTCCAGCTCGGCCAGGACGAAGACCCGCCGTTCACCTTCCGGGCCATGGTGGTACGGACCTACTGGCCGGGCGCCACCGCGCAGCAGGTGGCCGAGCAAGTGACGGACAAGATCGAGCGCACGCTGCAGGAAGTGCCGTTTGCCGACAAGATCCGCAGCTACTCCAAGCCTGGCGAGTCGCAGATCATTTTCCAGATCAAGGATTCGTCGAAAGCCGCCGATGTGGCCGGCGTCTGGTACGCGGTGCGCAAGAAGATCGGTGACATGCGTTACACCCTGCCCGGCGGCGTGCAGGGGCCGTTTTTCAATGACGACTTCGGCGATGTGTATGGCGTGATCTATGCGCTGCAGGCCGACGGCTTCAGTTATGCCGAGCTCAAGACCTTTGCCGACGAGGTGCGCCAGAAACTGCTGCGTGTGCCCGATGTGGCCAAGGTCGAGCAGTTCGGCGTGCAGGACGAAAAGCTCTACATCGAGATCTCGCAAAAGCGCCTGGCCCAGCTCGGGCTGGACTTCAACCAGGTGCTGAGCCAGCTGGGCCAGCAAAACGCGGTGGAATCGGCCGGCGCGGTGCAGACACCGCTGGACGTGGTGCAGGTGCGGGTGGCCGGTCAGTTTGAAGCCATTGAGCAGCTGCGCGCCATGCCGATACGCGGCGCCTCGGGCAGCCAGCTGCGGCTGGGCGACATTGCCGAGGTCAAGCGCGGCTACGTCGATCCGCCGGCCGTCAAGGTGCGCCACCAGGGCAGGGAAGTCATCGCGCTGGGTGTCTCCATGGCCAAGGGTGGCGACATCATTGCGCTGGGCAAGGCGCTGAAAGCGACCACCGCCGGCCTGGCCACCGGCCTGCCCGCCGGCATCGAGCTGGTGCAGATCCAGGACCAGCCGACCGCGGTGGCGACCTCGGTCAATGAGTTCGTGAAGGTGTTGATCGAGGCGGTGGTGATTGTGCTGGCGGTGAGTTTCATCGCGCTGGGTTTTCACCGCCGGCCCGGGCAGCACCCGCTGTGGAAGCGGTATTACATCGACATGCGGCCCGGCCTGGTGGTGGGCATCACGATTCCGCTGGTGCTGGCCGTGACCTTTCTGGCCATGAACTACTTCGGCATCGGGCTGCACAAGATCTCGCTCGGTTCGCTGATCATTGCGCTGGGCCTGCTGGTGGACGACGCGATCATCGCGGTCGAGATGATGGTGCGCAAGATGGAAGAGGGCTACGACAAGGTGCGCGCCGCGACCTTTGCCTATGAAATCACCGCCATGCCCATGCTGACCGGAACGCTGATCACGGCGGTAGGCTTTTTGCCGATCGGCATGGCGAAATCCACCGTGGGCGAATACACCTATGCGATTTTTGCGGTCACGGTGATCGCGCTGGTGCTGAGCTGGATCGTGTCGGTGTATTTCGTGCCTTATCTGGGAACCTTGCTGCTCAAGGCCAAGCCTGTGCCGGCCGGCGCCGAAGCAGGGCACCAGGAGCACTTCGACACAGCGTTTTACCGCGGCTTCCGGCGGGCCGTGAACTGGTGTGTCGAGTACCGCTGGATCACGATTGGCGCGACGGTGCTGTTTTTCGCGTTGGGCATTGTCGGCATGGGCAAGGTGCAGCAGCAGTTCTTCCCGGATTCGAGCCGTCCCGAGATCATGGTGGATATCTGGTTTCCCGAGGGCACCTCGTTCGCCGCCAATGAACTGACCGCCAAACGCGTCGAGACGCGCCTGCTCCAGGAAGCCGGCGTGCGCTCGGTCAGTACCTGGATCGGCTCGGGCGTACCGCGTTTTTACCTGCCGCTGGACCAGGTTTTTCCGCAGACCAATGTGTCGCAATTCATCGTGCTGCCACAGGATCTGAAGGTGCGCGAGTCCCTGCGTATCAAGCTGCCGGCCTTGTTGGCCCAGGAATTTCCCGAGGTGCGCGGCCGCATCAAGCTGCTGCCCAATGGCCCGCCCGTCCCCTATCCGGTGCAGTTCCGCGTGGTGGGCGCGGATCCGCTGGTGTTGCGCGAACGTGCCGACGAGGTCAAGGCGGTGCTGCGCGAGAGTCCCAATACGCGCGGCACCAACGACAACTGGAACGAGTCGGTCAAGGTCCTGCGCCTGGAGGTGGACCAATCCAAGGCGCGCGCCCTGGGTGTGACCAGCCAGTCGATCGCCCAGGCGTCCAAGACCATCCTGGCAGGCAGCACCGTGGGCCAGTTCCGTGAGGGCGACAAGCTGATTGACATCGTGCTTCGCCAGCCGCCGGACGAACGCAATGCCATCACCGACATCGCCAATGCCTACCTGCCGACCGCGTCGGGCAAGTCGATTCCGCTCACGCAGATCGCCAAACCGGTGTTCACCTGGGAGCCCGGCGTGATGTGGCGCGAGAACCGCGACTATGCGATCACGGTGCAAAGCGACATCGTCGAAGGCCTGCAGGGGGCCACGGTGACCAACCAGCTCCTGCCGGGGCTGAAGGCGCTGGAGTCGAAGTGGCGGCAAACGGGCATGGGCGCCTACCGCATCGAGGTGGCGGGCGCTGTCGAGGAGAGCAGCAAGGGCTCCAGCTCGATTGCAGCCGGCATTCCCGTCATGCTCTTTCTGACCTTCACCTTGCTGATGCTGCAGCTGCACAGCTTCAGCCGCGCGATGCTGGTCTTCCTGACCGGACCACTGGGCATTGCCGGCGTGGCCGGGGCCCTGCTGCTGCTGGGCCGGCCTTTCGGCTTCGTGGCCTTGCTGGGCGTGATCGCGCTGATGGGCATGATCCAGCGCAACTCGGTGATCCTGATCGACCAGATCGAGCAGGACCGCGCGGCTGGCGTTCCCGCCTGGGACGCGATCGTGGAGTCGGCGGTTCGGCGTTTGCGTCCCATCGTGCTGACGGCTGCCGCTGCCGTGCTGGCCATGATCCCGCTGTCGCGCAGCGTGTTCTGGGGGCCAATGGCGGTCGCCATCATGGGCGGCCTGATCGTGGCCACGGTGCTGACCCTTCTGGCCTTGCCGGCGATGTACGCCGCATGGTTTCGCGTGAAACGTGAAACACCGGCGTTTCAATAATTCGCCCGGCGGGCCGGCGCGCAGCGCCAGACCCGCGTGGTTCCGGGTGAAACGGGCGTCACCGGTTCCGGCCTGACCCCGTCTGCGGGGTGGTTGGGCGCTGAAGCGGCAGCCGATACAGGCTAAAATAGAAAGTTGACCGATTTCAGGCGGGGGTCCGGAAGCCGAAAAGCTGAGGATTCCCGTTTTTATTTCAGGCGCGCGGGTGGCGAAATTGGTAGACGCACCAGGTTTAGGTCCTGACGTCCGCAAGGATGTGCGGGTTCGAGTCCCGCCCCGCGCACCACGATTGAGACTTTCAGGACGATGGCCGTACCGGCTGACCGGTGCCCATCCGTCTTTTACACATTTTTCGGATATTTAGGAGTAGATCATGGCCGTGACTGTTGAAACCCTTGAAAAGCTGGAGCGCAAGATCACTTTGACGCTGCCCGTAGGCACCATCCAGTCCGAAGTGGACTCGCGCCTGAAACGCCTGGCCCGCACGGTCAAGATGGACGGTTTCCGTCCCGGCAAGGTGCCCATGAACGTGGTCGCCCAGCGTTATGGCTACTCGGTGCATTACGAAGTCATGAACGACAAGGTCGGCGAGGCTTTCTCCGTTGCCGCCAATGAAGCCAAGCTGCGCGTGGCCGGCCAGCCGCGCATCAGCGAAAAGGAAGGCGCGCCCGAGGGCGAGCTGGCGTTTGACGCGATTTTCGAGGTTTATCCTGAAGTCAAGATCGGCGACCTTTCCAGCGCCGAAGTGGAGAAAATCACTGCGGAAGTGACCGACGAAGCCATCGACAAGACGGTGGACATCCTGCGCAAGCAGCGCCGTACCTTTGCCCAGCGCGCCGTCGACGCGCCTGCGCAGGACGGCGACCGCGTCACCATCGACTTCGAAGGCAAGATCGATGGCGAGACCTTCGCTGGCGGCAAGGCGGAAGCCTTCCAGTTCCTGGTCGGCGAAGGCCAGATGCTCAAGGAGTTCGAAGACGCGGTGCGCGGCATGAAAAGCGGCGAGAGCAAGACCTTCCCGCTCAATTTTCCGGCCGATTACCACGGCAAGGATGTCGCCGGCAAACAGGCGGACTTCATGGTCACGGTCAAGAAGATCGAAGCCGCCCACCTGCCTGAAGTCAACGAAGCCCTGGCCAAATCCCTGGGCATCGCCGACGCCACCGTCGAAGGCCTGCGCGCCGACATCCGCAAAAACCTCGAGCGTGAAGTCAAGTTCCGCCTGCTGGCCCGCAACAAAAACGCCGTCATGGACGCGTTGCTGGCCCACGCCGAACTCGACGTGCCCCAGTCGATTGTCCAGGCCGAGCTGGATCGCATGGTGGAAGGCGCCCGCGCCGACCTCAAGCAGCGCGGCATCAAGGACGCCGACAAAGCGCCGATTCCCGACGACATTTTCCGTCCGCAAGCCGAAAAGCGCGTGCGTCTGGGCCTGGTGGTGGCCGAACTGACCCGTAGCAACGACCTGTTCCCTAAGACCGAACAAGTCAAGGCCCACGTCGAAGAACTGGCTTCCAGCTACGAAAAACCGGAAGACGTGGTGCGCTGGTACTTCAGCGACGAAAAACGCATGGCCGAGGTCGAGTCTGTGGTGATTGAAAACAATGTCACGAATTTTGTGCTGGGCAAGGCCAAAATCGTCGAGAAATCAGTGCCTTTTGATGAATTGATGGCGCAGAACTGAAGCCGGTGGCGGGCCATCGGCCCGGCGCAAAGCTGATTTCTGGTGCGGGGGCTTGCGGCCAAGGCTTCAAGCCCCATTTATTTTGGGTAAAGTAGTCCCAACATTTGGAGAAAGCATGAACATTTACAGCAGTGCACAGGACATCCAGGGCCTCGGCATGGTGCCGATGGTGATTGAACAGTCCGGCCGCGGCGAGCGGTCCTATGACATCTATTCGCGACTGCTGAAGGAGCGCGTCATTTTCCTGGTGGGCCCGGTCAACGACCAGACGGCCAACCTGGTGGTGGCGCAGTTGCTGTTCCTCGAGAGCGAGAACCCGGACAAGGACATCTCGTTCTACATCAATTCCCCAGGCGGCTCTGTGACCGCCGGCATGGCGATCTACGACACCATGCAGTTCATCAAGGCAGACGTTTCCACCCTGTGTGTGGGCATGGCAGCCAGCATGGGCGCCTTTTTGCTGGCGGCTGGTGCCAAAGGCAAGCGCTTCTCGCTGCCCAACTCGCGCGTGATGATTCACCAGCCCTCGGGCGGTGCGCAGGGCCAGGCCACCGACATCGAGATCCACGCCCGCGACATCCTCAAGACACGTGAGCAGCTCAACCGCATCCTGGCCGCCAACACCGGGCAGACCGTCGAGAAAATCGAGCGTGACACCGAGCGCGACTACTTCATGTTTGCCGAGGAAGCCAAGACTTATGGCGTGGTGGATCAGGTCATTGCCAAACGCCCCTGAAGCAGCGTTCGCATCCCCTGGTTGCAACATAGCAACGGCGTTTCTGTAACAGGGAACGCCGTTTTTACTGGCCGCTCCCCGAGAGCTGGCTGAGGCCTGTTTTACCGTGCGTAGGGCCAGGTTTATTTGGTTATCATTAGCTAACACGTCCCACGGGCACCCAAAGGCATTACATACATGGCCGATAAAAAAGGCTCTTCCAGCGAAAAAACCCTGTACTGCTCCTTCTGCGGCAAAAGCCAGCACGAAGTCAAGAAGTTGATTGCAGGGCCATCGGTTTTCATCTGTGATGAATGCATCGACCTGTGCAATGAAATCATCCGCGATGAGTTGCCCGCCGGGGATGACGTGCGCGAAACGCGTGGCGACCTGCCGACGCCGCTGGAAATCAAGGCCACGCTGGACGGTTACGTCATCGGCCAGGAACCGGCCAAACGCACGCTGGCGGTCGCCGTGTACAACCACTACAAACGCCTGCGCCACAAGGAAAAGGCCAAAAAAGACGATGTGGAGCTGACGAAAAGCAACATCCTGCTGATCGGCCCCACCGGTTCCGGCAAGACCCTGCTGGCCCAGACCCTGGCGCGCACCCTCAATGTTCCTTTCGTGATGGCCGACGCCACGACGCTGACCGAAGCCGGTTACGTCGGTGAAGACGTCGAAAACATCATCCAGAAACTGCTGCAGAGCTGCAACTATGAAGTCGAGCGCGCGCAGCAGGGCATTGTCTACATCGACGAGATCGACAAGATATCGCGCAAGTCCGACAACCCCTCGATCACGCGCGACGTCTCTGGCGAGGGCGTGCAGCAGGCGCTGCTCAAGCTGATCGAGGGCACCATGGCCTCGGTGCCGCCGCAGGGCGGCCGCAAGCACCCGAACCAGGACTTCCTGCAGGTCGATACCACCAACATCCTGTTCATCTGTGGCGGGGCCTTCTCGGGGCTGGAAAAAGTCATTGAAAACCGCACCGAGTCGTCCGGCATCGGGTTCGGCGCTTCGGTCAAGAGCAAGAAGGCCCGGAGCCTGACCGAGGCCTTCAAGGATGTGGAGCCTGAAGACCTGATCAAGTTCGGCCTGATCCCCGAACTGGTGGGCCGCATGCCGGTGGTTGCGACCCTGGCCGAACTGACCGAGGACGCGCTGGTGCAGATCCTGACGGAGCCGAAAAACGCCGTCGTCAAGCAATTCAGCAAGTTGCTGTCCATGGAAGGGGTGGATCTGGAGATTCGCCCCTCGGCGCTCAAGGCGATTGCCCGCAAGGCGCTGGCCCGCAAGACCGGCGCGCGCGGCCTGCGCTCGATCCTTGAGCAGTCCCTGATTGACACCATGTTTGACCTCCCCAATACGAGCAATGTTGAAAAAGTGGTGGTTGACGAGTCGACGATTGAGGAAAACAAGCCGCCGCTGCTGGTGTACCGCGAAGCCGCCAAACAGGCCTGAGACCGCACATCGGCAGGGAAGGCCCCGCGTGTGCCTGAAGCGGCATAAATGGGCCGCAGGCTTGAAATGTGGCCGCTGTTCCCCACTTTCGAGATAACTGTTTTCACCGATACTGAAAATCCCCGGACGCCCTGGCGCCACGGTTTTCGTTAAAGGCCTACCTTCAAGGGTTGATATGTCCGCACAAACCACATTGCCTTCCAGCCCCATCGACCTGCCGCTGCTGCCGCTGCGTGACGTGGTGGTGTTCCCCCACATGGTGATCCCGTTGTTCGTGGGCCGTCCCAAGAGCATCAAGGCCCTGGAGTCGGCCATGGAGGCCGAGCGCCGCATCATGCTCGTGGCCCAGAAAGCCGCCGCCAAGGACGAGCCCTCTGTCGAGGACATGTTCGGAGTCGGTTGTGTGGCCACGATCTTGCAGATGCTCAAGCTGCCGGACGGCACCGTCAAGGTGCTGGTTGAAGGCCAGCAGCGCGCTGTCGTCAACAAGATCGAAGAGGGTGAGGCCCACTTCAGTGCCAACGTGACGCCGGTGGAGGCGGCCGTGCTCACGCCCGGCGACAAGACCAGCGAGACCGAAGCGCTGCGCCGCGCCGTGATGCAGCAGTTCGACCACTACGTCAAGCTGAACAAGAAAATTCCGCCGGAAATTCTCACCTCGATTTCCAGCATTGATGACGCCGGTCGCCTGGCTGACACCATTGCCGCGCACCTGCCGCTCAAGCTGGACGCCAAGCAGGTCATCCTCGACCTGGACAACGTCAAGGCCCGTCTCGAAAACCTCTACGAGCAGCTCGAACGCGAAGTCGATATCCTCAATGTGGACAAAAAAATCCGCGGCCGGGTCAAGCGCCAGATGGAGAAAAACCAGCGCGACTTCTACCTGAACGAGCAGGTCAAGGCGATCCAGAAGGAGCTTGGTGAGGGAGAAGAGGGCGCGGACATCGAAGAGATCGAGAAAAAGATCAAGATGGCCAAGATGCCGCAGGAAGCGCGCAAGAAGGCGGAGAGCGAGCTGAAAAAACTCAAGCTGATGTCGCCGATGTCGGCCGAGGCGACCGTGGTGCGCTCCTACATCGATGTGCTGACTGCTCTGCCCTGGAGCAAGAAGACCAAGATCAAGCACGACCTGGCCAACGCCGAGGCCGTGCTGGACGAAGACCACTACGGCCTGGAGAAGGTCAAGGACCGCATTGTTGAATACCTCGCGGTGCAGCAGCGCGTTGACAAACTCAAGGCGCCGATCCTCTGTCTGGTCGGCCCTCCTGGCGTTGGCAAGACCTCGCTGGGCCAGTCGATTGCCAAGGCCACGGGGCGCAAGTACGTGCGCATGGCGCTGGGCGGCATGCGTGACGAGGCGGAGATCCGCGGGCACCGCCGCACCTACATCGGCGCGTTGCCGGGCAAGGTGCTGCAAAGCCTGACCAAGGCCGGCACGCGCAACCCGCTGTTCCTGCTCGACGAGATCGACAAGCTCGGCACCGATTTCCGCGGCGACCCTTCCAGCGCACTGCTGGAGGTGCTGGACCCCGAACAGAATCACACTTTCGGCGACCATTATGTCGAGGTCGACTTCGACCTCAGCGACGTGATGTTCGTGGCCACCTCGAACTCGATGAATATCCCGCCGGCCCTGCTGGACCGCATGGAAGTGATTCGGCTGTCGGGCTACACCGAAGACGAAAAAACCAGCATTGCCATGCGTTACCTGCTGCCCAAGCAGCTCAAGAACAATGGCGTCAAGGAAGACGAGCTGGAGATCAAGGAACAGGCGGTTCGCGACATCGTGCGTTATTACACACGTGAGGCCGGTGTGCGTTCACTTGAGCGTGAACTGTCCAAAATTTGCCGCAAGGTGGTCAAGGGCATCCAGCTCAGGAAGATGGAGCCCAAGGTGGTGGTGACCGCCGACAACCTCAATGATTTCCTGGGTGTGCGCAAGTTCGACTACGGCCGTGCCGGGGAGCTCAACCAGGTCGGTCAGGTGGTCGGGCTGGCCTGGACGGAAGTCGGCGGTGACCTGTTGACGATCGAGGCGGCCATGATGCCCGGCAAGGGCGTGATCACGCGCACGGGGTCGCTCGGCGACGTGATGAAGGAATCCGTGGAAGCCGCGCGCACGGTGGTGCGTAGCCGGGCGCGGGTGTTGGGCATCAAGGACGAAATGTTCGAGAAGCGTGACATCCACATCCACGTTCCCGATGGCGCTACGCCCAAGGATGGTCCCAGCGCCGGTGCGGCGATGACCACTGCCTTCGTATCGGCCATCACCGGCATTCCGGTGCGCGGCGATGTCGCGATGACCGGCGAGATCACGCTGCGCGGCGAAGTGACGGCCATTGGCGGCCTGAAGGAAAAACTGCTCGCGGCTTTGCGCGGCGGCATCAAGACCGTCATCATCCCCGAAGAGAACGCAAAGGACCTGCAGGAGATTCCTGAGAACGTGAAGAACGGCCTGGAGATCGTGCCCGTCAAATGGATTGACCAGGTGTTGCAGATCGCACTGGTGCGCCAGCCGGTTCCCCTGCCGGACGACGAGCCCGCTGTGGCGGCAGCGCCTGCCGCGCCGGTGGTTGAAGTCGCGGGAAGCATCAAGCATTGAGTCTTTGCAAATTTTTCAGGTTTCTTCGCAAAGCGCAAAAAATCACGCTATAATTCGAGGCTGATAACGCGGGAGTAGCTCAGTTGGTAGAGCGCAACCTTGCCAAGGTTGAGGTCGAGAGTTCGAGACTCTTCTCCCGCTCCAATTCGAAAAGGGCAGCACTTAAAAATGCTGTCCTTTTTCATTGGTGATAGTTCACAAGCTATTCAGTAGAATCATCCTGTTGGTTCTGCTGGAAGCAGACAGATTACGGCGCGGTAACAAAGCGGTTATGTACCGGATTGCAAATCCGAGTAGGTCGGTTCGACTCCGGCCCGCGCCTCCATCCATGTTTTTTGCAGCCCCTTGCCAGGGGCTTTTTTGTTCGTCAGCATGTCCCCGGCCTGAGTGGTGAAATAGGTAGACACAGCGGACTTAAAATCCGCCGCTTCGTGAAAACGGGCGTACCGGTTCGATTCCGGTCTCAGGCACCAGCCACCGGAAACAACGCCTTTCCGGTCTTGCCGGCGTGTTGCCGATGCCCATTTCAGACCGCAACTGGTTAAGATAGATTCCATGGCCCGCTACACCACCCCTCCTTTTGAAATACACGTCCACGGCGAAGTGCCGTTGCGTGAGGATGTCGGCTTTGAGCAGTTGCAGGAAGCCCTGAAGCCGCTCTGGAAATACGCGGGCGCCAAGTCGCTGGCAGACGGTGCCGCCAGCACCTACGAGGAAGAGCCCGGCATACGCTTCGATGTCCACCAGCACCTGCTGCAACTGTGCTGGACGGTTCCCGGCGACGAGGATTTCCGTCAGGTGCTCGACGAGGTCTGCATGGCCCTGAACGAGCTGGCCGCCAGTGGTGCCCCCATCGAGGTCACTTTCTACGATGCTGATTTCGACGAGGATGAGGAGCCCGATGGCGAAGAGGCCAGGGACGACTTCGCCATGTATTTTGTCGGCCCCACGCCGGCGGCGATCATGCAAGTCCAGCGCGATCTGCTGGTGCAGGACATGATCGGCCTGATGGAGCGTCATTTTGATGCCTCCGAACTCGGCGAGGTGGTGTCGGCTGTCGACAAGTTGTTCGAGCAGCGTTTTGATGCGCTGGTCAGCTCCATGCAGCTGGGCAGGCCTCCGCGCGGAATGGGGGGGCCCCAGGGGGGCTCCGGCCATGGCGGCGGCGGACGAAAGCCGCGGCATCTGCATTAAGCAGTTCTAGGACGGGGTCGCTCCGTCCTTGTCAGCGCCGGGAAATCCCAGCCCGCGCATGTAGACCTCCACCACGTCCCGTCCCAGGGACACCAGATCGAAATCCGCGCTTTCCAGCAACCAGTTCTGGATCAGGCCATCGATGATCGCGTGCAGGCCTTGTGCCGCCGCAGCGGCGGGCACCGGCAGTTCCATCGCATGTTGCCGGGCTGCGGCCTGGAAACCACGCTCAACACGTCCCAGAAAGTCACTTCGGCTCTTGAGGTGACGCAGCCGCACCGCCTGCAGCTCGCCGACGTACTCCACCTTGTGGGTGGCAACTTCAAAGACACGGCGCGTCTGCGGGTCGCTGGCAATGCGCAGCAGCGCTTCTCCCACGCCGCTGCGGATGCGTGCCAGCGGGTCGGTGTGCCCCTCCTGACCCTCCCGACCCTCTTGCCCGAGTTGGCCCTGGAAGGACTGCTCCAGCGGCAGGGTGACCCGTTCCATCATGGCGTTGAAGAGATCGGCCTTGTCCTTGAAGTGCCAGTAGACCGCGCCGCGGGTCGCCCCGGCCCGCCGGGCGATGTCCTGCAGGCTGGTGCGCGAGACGCCCTGCGCCTGGAACAGGTGCTCGGCTGCATCCAGCAGCTTGTGGCGGGTGGCCAGGGCTTCTTCTTTGGTTCGTCGGACCATGCTTCTCCTGAAAACAGTGTTTTAAGAGGGCGGTGTTTATACATTCATAAATGTATGTAAACTATACCACTCGCAAAAACCCTTATTCTTTCGCCTTTCGCCTTTCGCCTTTCGCCTTTCGTCCGATGGGGGCCGCGTGCCGAGTGCCGTCAGGCTTGCCATCCAGGACCACCTTTTGCGCTTCACTCCAGAAAATTCGAGGATCAGCATGCCCATGTCTCGCGCCAATCATCAGCCCTTCGAGGCATTCCCCGCCGGCAACCAGCAGCGGCTGCTGTTCGTTGCGATCTTGTCGCTGTTTCTCGCGGGCTGCGGCAAGGGCGCCAGCCAGGCGCCAGCCGCCCCTCCGCCTGCGCAGGTGGGGGTGGTGACAGTGACCCAGGGCGACGTGGGTCTGGTGACCGAACTGCCTGGGCGGCTGGAGGCCTCCCGCGTGGCGCAGGTGAGGGCGCGCGCCGCCGGCATTTTGCAGAAGCGGCTGTTCCGTGAGGGCAGCGACGTGAAAGCCGGGCAGCCGCTGTTCAGCATTGATGCCGCGCCGTATGCCGCTGCGGCGGCCAGCGCCAAAGCCGGCCAGGCTCGTGCCGAAGCCAATCTGGCCCAGGCCACGGCACTGGCGCAGCGCTACAAACCACTGGTGGAGGCCAATGCCATCAGCAAGCAGGAGTACGCAAACGCCGTAGCGGCGCAGAAGCAGGCCGAGGCCGATGTGGCCGTGGGCAAGGCCAATGTGCAGACCGCCAGCATCAACCTCGGTTATGCCTCGGTGACCGCCCCGATCTCGGGCCGCATCGGACGCGCCCTGGTGACCGAAGGTGCGCTGGTCGGACAAGGTGACGCGACCCAGCTCGCGGTGATCCAGCAGATCAACCCGATGTACGTCAACTTCACCCAATCGGCTTCGGATGTGATGAAGCTGCGCGCTGCCATGGACAGCGGCCAGTTCAAACGTGCCAGCGGCGGCGATGCGGCCAGCGTGCGCATCCTGCTTGAAGACGGCACGGAGTACGCACGCCCCGGCCGTTTGCTGTTTTCGGACCTGACGGTCGACGCCACCACGGGCCAGATCACCCTGCGCGCCGAGGTGCCCAACCCGAACGGCCAGTTGCTGCCCGGTCTGTTTGTGCGGGTGCGCCTCGAGCAGGCGCAGGCCACCAATGCCCTGACCCTGCCGCAGCAGGCCGTCACGCGTTCTGGACAGGGCGACACGGTCATGGTGGTCGATGCCGAAGGCAAGGTCTCGACGCGGCCGGTGAAAATCGGTTCGGCCAAAGGCAACCAGTGGGTGATTCTTGAGGGGCTAAAAACCGGCGAGCAGGTCATGGTCGACGGTTTCCAGAAACTGCGGCCGGGCGCCAGCGTCAAACCCGTGCCCTGGCAGCCCGCAGGTGCAGCGCCGGCCGGGGCGGCTTCAGCGCCAGCCTCTGCACCGTCTGCACCAGCTGCACCAGCTGCCGCACCTGCTGCCTCTGCTGCCTCCGCAGCCGCCAAATAAGGAGCGCTCTGCATGGCCAAGTTTTTTATTGATCGGCCTATCTTTGCCTGGGTGATCGCGCTGTTCATCATCGTGATGGGCGGCGTGGCCATCACGCAGTTGCCGATCTCCCAGTACCCGCCGGTCGCGCCGCCGTCCATCGTCATCAATGCCTCCTACCCCGGCGCCTCGGCGCAGACGCTGGAGGACAGCGTGCTGTCGGTGATCGAGCGCGAGATGAACGGATCCCCCGGCCTGATCTACATGGAGTCGGTGGCCCAGGCCAACGGCACCGGCAGCATCACCATCAGCTTCCAGCCCGGCACCAATGCCGACCTGGCCCAGGTGGACGTGCAGAACCGCCTGTCGCGCGCATCGCCGCGCCTGCCGCAGGCCGTGACGCAGCAGGGCGTGCGTGTCGACAAGTCGCGCTCGAACTTCCTGATGTTCACCATGCTGTCGTCCACCAACCCGGCCTTCGATCCGATCGCGCTGGGCGACTATGCCTCACGCAACGTGGTGCCGGAGCTGCAGCGCCTTCCCGGCATCGGCCAGGCCCAGCTGTTCGGTTCCGAACGCGCCATGCGCATCTGGATCGATCCTGTCAAGCTGTCTGGCTTCAACCTGTCGTCCGCCGAGGTCACCGCCGCCATCCGCGCGCAGAACGCGCAAGTGTCTTCAGGCACCATTGGTGACCTGCCCAATGTCGCGGGCCAGGGCATCGCCGCCACCGTGGTGGTCAACGGCCAGCTGTCCGATGTCGGGCAGTTCGGCAACATCATCCTGCGCGCCAACACCGACGGTTCGGCCGTGCGGCTCAAGGATGTGGCGCGCATCGAGCTCGGTGGCCAGGCCTATGCGACCTCCGCGCGGCTCAATGGCAAGCCAGCGGTCGGTATCGGCCTGCAGCTGTCGCCCAGCGGCAATGCGCTGGCGTCGGCCAAGGCCGTGCGCGAGAAGATGGCCGACCTGGAACGGTATTTTCCGCAGGGCGTGAGTTGGACCATTCCTTACGACAGCTCGCGTTTTGTGCAGATCTCGATCTCCCAGGTCGCCGTGACCCTGCTCGAAGCCGTGGCACTGGTGTTTCTCGTGATGTTCCTGTTCCTGCAGAACTGGCGCTACACCGTGATTCCAACCATCGTCGTGCCGATTGCGTTGCTGGGGACCTTCGGGACCTTGCTGGCCCTGGGCTTTTCGATCAACGTGCTGACCATGTTCGGCATGGTGCTGGTGATCGGCATCGTGGTCGATGATGCGATCGTGGTGGTCGAGAACGTCGAGCGCATCATGAGCGAGGAGGGGCTGTCTCCGCTGGAAGCCACGCGCAAGGCGATGCGGCAGATCTCGGGCGCCATCATCGGCGTGACCGTGGTGCTGATCTCGGTGTTTGTGCCCCTCGCTTTTTTTGCCGGTTCGACCGGCAACATCTACCGCCAGTTCTCGGCGGTGATGGTGGCGTCGATCGGCTTTTCCGCCTTCATGGCGCTGTCGCTCACCCCGGCCCTGTGCGCGACCTTGCTCAAGCCGGTGGAAGCGGGCCACCACCACGAAAAGCGTGGCTTTTTCGGCTGGTTCAACCGCAGCTTTTCACGCACCGCCAAGGGGTATGAAGGCATCGTCGCCCGTGTGCTCAAGCGGGCCGCGCGTTACCTGGTCATCTACGTCGCCATCATCGCGGCGGTGGCGGTGGTCTACACCCGGTTGCCCACCTCCTTTCTGCCGGGCGAGGACCAGGGCACCATGCTGGTCAATGTGCAGTTGCCGCCCGGAGCGACCCAGGACCGGACGCTGGCTGTCATGCAGCAGGTGGAGGCCTACATCCTCAAACAGCCCGAAGTGCAGGGCATGGTCGGTGTGCTGGGCTTCAGCTTCTCCGGTCAGGGCCAGAATGCGGCGCTGGCGTTTGTCACGCTCAAGGACTGGTCCGAGCGCGAAGGTCCCGGCCAGTCGGCCGAGGCGCTGGCGGGCCGGGCCTTCGGCGCCTTGTCCGGCATCCGCGACGCGTTCATCTTTCCGCTGAGCCCGCCGCCCATTCCCGAGCTGGGAACGGCCAGCGGCTTCACCTTCCGCCTTCAGGACCGGGCCGGCGCCGGGCATGAGGCGCTGGTCAACGCCCGCAACCAGATGCTGGGCATGGCCGGCAAGAGCCCGGTGCTGGCGCAGGTGCGCCCGGACGGCCTGGAAGACGGTCCGCAATTGCAGATCGACATTGACCGCGACAAGGCCAATGCGCTGGGGGTTTCCTTTGATTCCATCAACACCACGCTGTCCACCGCGCTGGGCTCCAGTTATGTGAATGACTTTCCCAACCAGGGCCGCCTGCAGCGCGTGGTGGTGCAGGCCGATGCACCGGCACGCATGCAGCCGGACGACCTGCTGCGCATCAATGCGAGCAACAGCCAGGGCCGGCCGGTGCCGCTGTCGGCCTTTGCGAGCACGCGTTGGGTGACCGGTGCGCAGCAGACGATTCGCTACAACGGTTATCCGGCGATGCGGATTTCGGGTTCTGCGGCGCCGGGCTACAGCTCGGGCGCGGCCATGGCCGAGATGGAAAAGCTGGCGGGCCAGCTGCCCGCCGGTTTTGGTTTCGAGTGGACCGGTCAGTCGCGCGAGGAAAAACTCGCCGGCTCGCAGGCGCTGATTCTTTACGGTTTTGCCATCCTCGCGGTGTTCCTGTGCCTGGCCGCACTGTACGAGAGCTGGACCATTCCGCTGGCGGTGATCATGGTGGTGCCGCTGGGGGTGCTCGGCGTGTTGCTGGCTACATTGCTGCGCGCCTACTCCAATGACGTGTATTTCCAGGTCGGCCTGATCACCATCATCGGCCTGTCGGCGAAAAACGCGATCCTGATCATCGAGTTTGCAAAGGACCTGGAGGCGCAGGGAAAAAGCGCGATCGAATCGGCGCTGGCCGCCGCCCATTTGCGGTTCCGTCCCATCGTGATGACTTCGCTGGCCTTCATGATGGGGGTGTTGCCGCTGGCGCTGGCCACCGGCGCCGGCTCGGCCAGCCAGCGCGCCATCGGCACCGGCGTGATCGGCGGCATGATCACCGGGACCGCGCTGGCCGTGTTTTTTGTACCGATCTTTTTTGTTGTTGTGCGCAGCCTGTTCAAGAGCAGCGAGCGGCAGAGAAAAATGTATTCTGACCACGCCAAGGCGGCTGGTTTTGACGGAGATGGAAATGAAGGCAAAGCCCATGACTAAGACCCGGCTGGCGCAGGCGCTGGTGTTGAGCGCCGTCGCGCTGGCGGCGGGCTGCTCGATGGCGCCCAAATATGAACGCCCCGAGGCGCCGGTGGCGACCGACTGGCCGGGGCTGCGTCTGGCACGTTCACTGGCCGTCGCCCCGACCGGGGCATCGACGGCCGTTCAAACCATCGCGGCAGCCGACATCGAGTGGCAGAGTTTTTTCAGCGACCCCAAGTTGCGGCTGCTGATCGAGGCGGCGTTGCGCAACAACCGCGACCTGCGCATCGCTGTGCTCAACATCGAGCAGGCGCGGGCGCAGTTCCAGATCCGGCGCGCCGACCAGTTCCCGACCGTGGGGGCAGCGGCGACCGGCACACGCCAGCCCGCAGCCGGAGGAAATATTTCCAGCGTCTATACCGCCGGCCTGGCCATGACCTCGTACGAGATTGATTTCTTCGGCCGGGTCGCCAGCCTCAAGGACGCCGCGCTGGCGCAGTACCTGGCGACCGAGGAGGGCCGCAAGACCACCCAGATCAGCCTGATCGCGACGCTGGCCAACACCTGGCTGAGCCTGCTGGCCGACGAGGAACTGCTGGCGATCACGCAGCAGACACTGGCCACGCGCGAGGAATCCTTCAAGCTCAGCCAGCTGCGTTTTGACAACGGGGCCACCTCCGAGCTGGATCTGCGCCAGGCCGAGTCGCTGACCGAGGCTGCGCGCATCAGCCTGGCGCAGCTGCAACGCCAGCGCGCGCTCGATGAAAACCTGCTGACGCTGCTGCTGGGTCAGCCGCTGACTGGCGAACTGGCGGCCGCGCTGCCGGCCGGCCAGGCGCTGGCCGATGCGCCGCTGATGGTGGACGTGCCCGCGGGCCTGCCTTCGGACCTGCTGACCAAACGCCCCGACATCCGTCAGGCCGAGCAGCAACTGCTGGCGGCGAACGCCAATATCGGCGCGGCGCGTGCCGCGTTTTTCCCGCGCATCTCGCTGACGGCTTCGGCCGGCAGTGTCAGCAACCACCTGTCGGGGCTGTTCGAAAGCGGCACCTACGGCTGGACGCTGGCGCCGCAGCTGTTTCTGCCGCTGTTCGACGCCGGCCGCAACCGCGCCGGGCTGGACTCCGCCAAGGTGAATCGCGACATTGCCGTGGCGCAGTATGAGAAGGCGATTCAGACCGCGTTCCGCGAGGTGGCCGACGCGCTGGCCGGCCGCGCCACGCTGGGCGAGCAACTGCGTGCGCAGCAGGCCCAGGCCAGCGCCGAAGCCACCCGTTTCAAACTGTCAGACCTGCGGTACCAGAACGGCATTGCCAGCCAGCTCGACCTGCTGGATGCCCAGCGCTCCCTGTTTGCCGCCAGGCAGGCCGTGGTGCAGACGCGGCTGCTGCAGTTGCAGAACCAGGTCACGCTGTACAAAACGCTCGGTGGCGGCTGGAAGGAGCCGGTGGCGGCTGCAGCGGTGCCTGGCACCACCACGCCCTGACCGGCACTGACCGGTGTTTGCCGTGCGGCCACTG
Source organism: Polaromonas sp. (assembly GCF_029945895.1). GTDB lineage: Bacteria > Pseudomonadota > Gammaproteobacteria > Burkholderiales > Burkholderiaceae_C > Polaromonas. Next base: position 24,835 of record NZ_JAQSDL010000090.1, read on the forward strand.
TGGCGGCGCTGGGCGAATCTCGGATTTAGAGTGTTTCAGGGCTCCAGCCCTTGTTGCACCTGCGCTGGATGCTCTTAAAAGTGTAGCGTTTTGACGGGGCCGTCAAACTCCAGCCAGCGCCGCGCAGCGGCTTGCAGGCGGGCTGCCGGGCCAGTACTGAACAGGCTGATCCGGCCCGGCGCGCTGTCTGCAAGGGGTGGTGGAACGGCGCCAGCCAGCCGCAGGCGGGTCTGTCGGGCCACCGCCTCGCCGGTGTCCACCAGCTGCACATCGGGCCCGATCAGATCACGCAGCACGGCAGCGGCAAACGGGTAATGCGTGCAGCCCAGCACCAGTGTGTCGATCTCCCCGTCTTTCAAGCCAAATCGGCCCATGGCCCTTGTGTGACGGGCGCAAGCAGCTATTATTTCCGTAGCAGTTTGAGGGCTGGCCAGGTTGTGTGCGTCGCGTTCGATCGCCTCGGCCAGGCCGTCGCAGGGCTGCAGCACAAACTCGGCCTGCATCCCCAGGCTGTCCAGCAAAGCCCGGAAGCGGCTGCTGCCCAGCGTGCTGCGTGTCGCCATGACGCCAACGCGTCCGGTCTTGCTGAGCGCGGCCGCAGGCTTGAGGGCCGGCTCCACCCCGATGATGGGCAATTGGGGATGCTCGGCGCGCAGCAGGTCGATGGCTGCGGCCGTGGCCGTGTTGCAGGCGATCACCAGCGCCTGCACGCCCTGGTCCAGCAAATGGGCGGTGAGGGCGCGCGAGCGGGCGACCACATGGGCCTGGTCCCGCTCGCCATAGGGTGCGTGGCCGCTGTCGGCGATGTAGATGAAGTTGCCGTGCGGCAGTTCGGCGCGCAGCGCCTGCAGCACGCTCAGGCCACCGACGCCGCTGTCGAAGACGCCTACCCCCACGCTTGTCGCTTCGCGTACCTTCGGCGGTGCGCTGCCCCTGGCACGGAGCAGGAGGGCGCTGCGCCTGCGGGCCGGCTGAGCCGGACCCGCGGCCCCTGCTTGAGAAGACGGGGAACCATGCTGGCTGTTGCCTTGTTCAGGCTGCCGCAACGGCGATGCCCTTGAACTCGCCCGTGGCGATCTTCTTTTGCCACTCGGCCGGGCCGGTGATGTGGGCGCTGGTGCCGCCGGAATCCACCGCCACGGTCACTGGCATGTCGACCACGTCGAACTCGTAAATCGCTTCCATGCCGAGGTCGGCAAAACCGACAACGGTGGCGCTCTTGATGGCCTTGCTGACGAGGTAGGCGGCGCCGCCGACGGCCATCAGGTAGGCGCTTTTGTGTTTCTTGATGGCCTCGATCGCCACCGGGCCCCGCTCGGCCTTGCCGATCATGGAGATCAGGCCGGTCTGCGCCAGCATCATTTCGGTGAAACCGTCCATGCGCGTGGAGGTCGTCGGGCCGGCGGGGCCGACCGCCTCGCCGGCGACCGGGTCCACCGGGCCCACGTAATAAATGACGCGGTTGGTGAAGTCCACCGGCAGCTTTTCGCCCCTGGCCAGCATGTCGGCAATGCGTTTGTGTGCGGCGTCCCGGCCCGTCAGCATCTTGCCGGACAGCAGCAGGGTCTGGCCGGGTTTCCAGCTGGCCACCTCGGCCGGGGTCAGCGTGTCGAGGTTGACCTTCTGGCTCTTCACATAGTCGGGCGTCCAGTTGACGTTGGGCCACAGGTCCAGACTCGGCGGGTCCAGATACACCGGGCCGCTGCCATCCATCACGAAGTGCGCATGGCGCGTGGCGGCGCAGTTGGGAATCATGGCCACCGGCTTGCTGGCCGCATGGGTCGGGTACATCTGGATCTTCACATCCAGCACCGTGGTCAGGCCGCCCAGACCCTGCGCACCGATGCCCAGTGCATTGACTTTTTCGAACAGCTCCAGCCGCAGCGCCTCGACCTTGGTCAGCGCCGCGCCGGAAGCCGCCTTGGCCTGCAGCTCGTACATGTCCAGATCGTCCATCAGGCTTTCCTTGGCCATCAGCACGGCTTTTTCGGCGGTGCCGCCTATGCCTATGCCCAGCATGCCGGGCGGGCACCAGCCGGCGCCCATGGTCGGCACCGTCTTGAGCACCCAGTCGACGATGGAGTCGCCGGGGTTGAGCATGGCCAGCTTGCTTTTGTTCTCGCTGCCGCCGCCCTTGGCCGCCACGGTGACTTCCAGTGTGTTGCCGGGAACGATCTCGGTGAAGATCACCGCGGGCGTGTTGTCTTTGGTGTTCTTGCGGTCGAACTGCGGGTCGGCCACGACCGAGGCGCGCAGGGTGTTGTCGGGGTGGTTGTAGCCGCGCCGCACACCTTCGTTGATGGCGTCGTCGAGACTGCCGGTGAAGCCGCCCCAGCGCACGTCCATGCCGACCTTGAGGAAGACGTTGACGATGCCGGTGTCCTGGCAGATCGGGCGGTGGCCGGTCGCACTCATCTTGCTGTTGGTCAGGATCTGCGCGATCGCGTCCTTGGCTGCCGGGCTCTGCTCGCGCTCATAGGCGCGCGCCAGGTGGGCGATGTAGTCAGCCGGGTGGTAGTAGCTGATGTACTGCAGGGCGGCGGCAACGGATTCGATCAGGTCGGCTTGCTGGATGATGGTGGTCATGGTCAGGGTGTTCGTGGGAGGATGGCTTTTCACGTGGCCGCCCGTGTGATACGGTAAGCGCAACCCCCTATTTTGACAGGGTGCGAAAAGCCACCTTTTCACATCAAGGAAAAAGCATGACAACCCGCACTGAAAAAGACACCTTTGGCCCGATTGGCGTACCGGCCGAGCGGCTCTGGGGCGCGCAGACGCAACGCTCGCTGCAGAACTTCGACATCTCCGGTGAGTTGCAGCCGCGCGAGATCATCCGGGCGCTGGCGCAGGTCAAGCGGGCTTCGGCCAGCGTCAACCTGGCCCTGGGCCTGCTGGATGGCAAAAAGGCACTGGCCATCATGGCGGCGGCCGACGAGGTGATTGCCGGACAGCACGCCGGCGAGTTTCCGCTGGTGGTCTGGCAAACCGGCTCGGGCACGCAGAGCAACATGAATGTGAACGAGGTGCTGGCCAACCGCGCCAGCGTGCTGCTGGGCGGCGAGCGCGGCGAAAACCGTCTCGTGCACCCGAACGACGAGGTCAACCGCAGCCAGTCGTCCAACGACGTGTTTCCCACGGCCATGCATGTGGCCGCGGTGTATGCCATCACGCACCGGCTGCTACCGGCCATCGACAGGCTGCGCGTCACACTGGCACAGAAGGCGCGCGATTTCGACGACATCGTCAAGATTGGCCGCACCCATCTGCAGGATGCCACGCCCTTGACACTGGGCCAGGAATTTTCGGGCTACGTGGCCCAGCTCGCGCACGGTGAAAAACATGTGCGTGCCGCCTTGCCGCACCTGTGCGAACTTGCGCTGGGCGGCACGGCCGTCGGCACCGGCCTGAATGCGCCCAAAGGGTATGCGGAGCAGGCGGCCGCCGAGCTGGCGCGCCTGACCGGCCTGCCTTTCGTGACGGCGCCCAACAAGTTCGAGGCTCTGGCCTCCTGCGACGCCCTGGTCCATGCGCATGGCGCGCTCAAGACGCTGGCCGCCAGCATGATGAAAATCGCCAACGATGTGCGCTGGCTGGCCAGCGGGCCACGCAGCGGCATTGGCGAGTTGTCGATTCCCGAGAACGAACCCGGCTCGTCCATCATGCCGGGCAAGGTCAACCCGACGCAGAGCGAAGCCGTGACGATGTTGTGCTGCCAGGTGTTTGGCAACGACGTGGCCATCAACCTGGGGGGTGCCTCGGGAAATTTCGAGCTCAATGTGTTCCGGCCCATGATCGCGCACAACTTCCTGCAGAGCGTTCGCCTGCTGGCCGACGGCATGCGCAGCTTCAACGACCACTGCGCCGTTGGCATCACACCCAACCGCGAGCGCATCGCCGAGCTGGTAGGCAGCTCCCTGATGCTGGTGACGGCGCTCAACCCGCACATCGGTTACGACAAGGCGGCCTTCATCGCCAAGAAGGCCCACAAGGAGGGCAGCAGCCTGCGTGACGCGGCCATCGCGTCCGGCCATGTGACGGCGGCGCAGTTTGACCAGTGGGTGGTGCCGGGCGACATGACCGGCCTCTGAGTTTTTTGTTGCTATCCTATTGATAGCTGTCTGCGCAGATAGGGAAAGGGCTGGAAGCCTTTTTTGTACATAAAAAGAGTGCTGATCGGCCCTTTCCCCTGGCGCGGCACCCCGGCCGCGAAGTGTCAGGACGGGCGGCGCTCAGGCACTGCATCATCGGGCGGCGCGGCCTTGCCGGGCAGGCGCAGGTGCAAGGCGGCCTGCGCCATCAGGTTGGCCGAGACCGGTGCAGTGACAAAGACAAACAGCGTGATCAGCAGCTCTGCGAAACCGGCCCGGCCCTGCGCCGCCGCCAGGATCATGCTGGCCAGCAGTACGCCACCCACACCCAGCGTAGATGCTTTGGTCGGCGCATGCAGGCGCATGAAAAAGTCAGGCAGGCGCACCAGGCCGATGGCGCCGACCAGCGAAAAAAAGGCCGCCATCAGCAAAAAGGCGGAGGCCAGCCATTCAGCAACAGGATGAAGTCCCATGGTCATGCCCTCCGTTTCATTCGATCACGTCGCCGCGCGTCAGGTAACGAGCCAGCGCCACGGTGGAGACAAAACCGAGCATCGCCATGACCAGGGCTGCTTCAAACAGCACGGGCGTCTGCAGGCGGATGCCCAGCAGGACCACCAGCGCCACCGCATTGAGGTAGAGCGTGTCGATGGCCAGCACGCGGTCGGTGATATGAGGCCCGCGCATCAGACGCCACGCGCACAGCGCCATGGACAGGGCGATGGCACCGACGGCGATGTTGAGCGCCAGGATCAGGATATTCATGAGCTAGCTCCAGGGGCATCGGGCTGGGGTTCAAAAATGGCCAGCAGCAGGTTTTCGTAACGTGTCTTGATGTCGGCCGCCATCTGCGTCGGGTCGCTGCAATCGAGTGCGTGAACCAGGATGTGTTTGCGTTCCTCGTCGATGAGGCAGGAGACTGTGCCCGGCGTGGTTGTGATGATGCTGGCCAGCAGGGCAATGGCCGTCGGGTGGCTGAGCGCCAGTGGCACCGTCACCCAGGCGGGCTGGGGGCGCGACATGGGTCCCAGCACCAGCCGCGCCACCGTGATGTTGGACACCACGATGTCCCACAGCACGACCAGCACCAGACGCAGTGCCGGGGCCAGACGCATGGATTTTGTGGCAGGCAGGAAGTTGTGCAGCAGGCGCGGGACCAGCAGGCCGATCAGCACGGCAGAGATCAGGTGAAACGGTGCCAGTGTGTGTTGCAGCAGCAGCCAGCTGGCGGCCAGCAGCACCGACAGCCAGGGGTGGGGGAACCAGCGCGGTCTTTCCATCACTGGCCTTTCGCGGCAGGCAGCCGCACTTCGCCTTCGCCGCCGCGATAGGGGCGCGTGGTCGTGGCCTCTGTGCCGCCGACCGGGCCCAGCACGGCCCTGGCGTAAGCGGCATGGTCGGCCAGTTGCAAGGCCGCTGCATCGGTGTAGCGCTTGAGCGGGGACGCTGCCACCGCCAGCAGCAGGCTCAGGGCCAGCAGGCTCAGCGTCGCCAGCGTGAGGCGCGAGCTGCTGCCCGGTCGGGCCGACAGGTGATCCGCCGGCAACACGCTCCAGAACAGGATGGAGCCGGCGCGTGCCAGCCCGATCAGCGTCAGGAAGCTGACCACCAGCACCACCGTCCAGACCCACACATGGGCCGGCCCGGTCGCCGAACTTTCCAGAATCATCAGCTTGCCCAGAAAACCGGGCAGCGGTGGCAGGCCGGCGACCGAGGCCGCACCCAGCAGCGTCATCAGGCCCAGCAGCACGGGTTGTTCCACGGGGGTGGCGGGCCGCAGCCGGTCACCGGCTTCGCCGCGCTGGGTGGCCACGAGTTCGACCAACAGGAAAAGCGCAGCGATCACCAGTGTGCTGTGCACCATGTAATAAAGCGCGGCCGACATGGCCTGCGGGGTGAAAAGGCCAATACCGGCCAGGATGGTGCCGACAGACGCCACGGTGAGGTAGGACACCAGCCGCGTCAGGCTGTGCGCCGCCAGCGCGCCCAGCACGCCGAGTGCCATGGTGATCAACGCGACCGGCAGCAGCCAGGGCTCGGCAGCCAGCGCGGCGTGCCCCGCCCCTTCGCCAAGAATCACCGCATGAACGCGGATGATGCCGTAGACGCCGACCTTGGTCATGATGGCAAACATCGCGGCAACGGGGGCGCTGGCTGCCGCATAGGTGCCGGGCAGCCACAGGTAGAGCGGCACAATCGCCGCCTTGAGGCCGAACACGACCAGCAACACCATGGCGCCGGCCTTGAACAGGGTGGCTTCCTGGGGACCGAGTTGCGCCACACGCAGCGCCACGTCGGCCATGTTGAGGGTGCCGGTCACGCCGTAAACGATGGCCAGGCCCACCAGAAACAGCGCGGAGGCCACCAGGTTCAGCACAACGTAGTGCACGCCCGCCCTGAACCGCTCACGCCCCTGGCCATGCACCAGCAGCACATAGGAGGCGATCAGCAGGACTTCAAAAAAGACGAACAGGTTGAACAGGTCGCCCGTCACGAAGGCGCCCGACACCCCCATGAGCAGGAAGTGGGTCATGGTGTGAAAGTGGCGCCCATGGGTGTCCCAGCCGCCTGCGGCATACCAGAGAACCGGCACCGCGATGGTCCAGGTCAGGGCCAGCATCATGGCACTCAGGCGGTCGATGACCAGCACGATGCCGAAAGGCGCAGGCCAGCCGCCCAGCGGGTACACGGTGAGGGCGCCTGTGGCCGCTTCCGTCATGAGGCGCCAGGACAGGATGGCACCCAACACGACCGAGACCATGCTGATCAGGCGTCTGCGCTGCAGCAGCGGCCCGCCGTGGCTGGCTTCGCCGCCATGGTCGCCCATGAGCAGCAGTGCCACGGCCGTGAACAAGGGCAACAGCACCGGCAGCACCGGCAGGTGAGCAGAAAAAACGGCGTGCAGCAAGTCGCTCATGGCGCCTCGTCCCGGGCTTTGCCGGGACCATGGCCGGGCTCATGCCCGTCCACATGGTCGCTGCCGGACTCGTGGCGGCTGCGCAGTGCCAGTTCAATCACAAAACCCGTCGTGGCAAAGCCGATCACGATGGCTGTCAGCACCAGCGCTTGCGGCAGCGGGTCGGCAACACGGCCAGAAGCAGAAAGAATGGGCGCGGCATCCTGCCAGAGGCGACCCATGGCGAAAATGAACAGGTTGACGGCGTAACCCAGCAGGCTCAGGCCCAGCACCACCGGCCAGGTGCGTCCGCGCAGGATCAGGTAAATACCCGTGGCCGTGACCATGCCGATGCCGCTGGCCACCAGAAACTCAAGACTCATGGTTGCACTCCCTGGCGCGAGCTGGGGGCCCGGGCTGTGCCCGATTCGCGGCTCACCGATCCCAGTGTGGAAAGTGACAGCAGCGTGGAACCCACCACAGTGATGTACACGCCCAGGTCAAACAGCGCGGCGGTGGCCAGCGGCAGGTCGCCCAGCAGCGGCACATGGGGATGACCGTGCGCGCTGGTCAGGAAAGGCTGGCCAAGGACAAAAGCACCCACCCCCGTGAGCCCGGCGATGCCCAGACCCAGGCCAATCCAGCGCACAAAACGGCTTCCGCCATCAGCCCGCAGCAAAGCCTCTGCGCGCGACTGGCCCATGGCCATGTATTGCAGCACCAGCGCCACGGCGGTGATGAGCCCGGCAATGAATCCTCCGCCAGGCTGGTTGTGGCCGCGCATGAAGATATAGAGGGTGACCACCAGCGCCAGCGGGAGCACCACACGCGCGGCCACGCGCAGCATCAAGGGCTGGGCGGCAAATGTCCAGGTCAGGCCCTGCTCATCGGTGGCCGGGCGGCGGGTCCGCATTCCGTCCATCAGCGCCAGCACACCGATGGCCGCGATCCCGAGCACGGTAATCTCGCCGAAGGTGTCGTAACCGCGGAAGTCCACAAGAATCACATTGACGACGTTGGTGCCGCCGCCGGCAATCGCCGACTGGTTCAGGAAGTACCACGCAATCGAATCATGATCGCGCGTCAGCATGACCCAGGCCAGCCAGGCGATGCCCGCGCCGCCGCACAGCGCGAGCGCGGCGTCGCGCGTGCGGCGCCCGTTCGAAGACTCGTGCGGAGAGTGCCGCGGCAGCAGCGCCAGCCCCATGAGCAGCAGCACGGTGGAAACCACTTCCACGGTCAGTTGCGTGAGCGCCAGGTCGGGCGCCGAGAAACTGACGAAGGCCAGCGCGGTCACCAGGCCCACCACGCCGACCACCACGACCGACTGGAAACGCTGGTGGTGGTGCAGGACCAACGAGGTGCAGGCCAGCAGCAGCAGGCCCCAGACCACCAGAGCCGCAGGCGACGCAGGCAATAAAACGCGAGAGCCGGTGCCGGGTGCCTCTCCTGAAAGCAGCGCCGCAGCCGCCACTGTCACGGTGGCGATCAGCATCCATGCGATGTAGCGCTGCAGCGAGGCCGTTTCCAGACTGCCGGTGAGGCGACCGGCCAGGTTGAAGAGCCGGTCCGAGCCGCGGGTAAAGAGGTTCAGGCCGGTCAGCAGGCCGAACCAGTTCTCGGAATTCAGGCGATGCAGGCGGCGGCCGCGCGCCAGCAGGAAGTACAGGCCGACGCCACCGGCCAGCGCCAGCACGCTCAGCAACAGCGGCAGGTTCAGGCCGTGCCAGATTGCCAGCTGGTAGTCAGGCGGGGCGGTACCCAGCATGGCGGTGGCGGCGACCAGCACCATGGGCCCGAGGAGCAGCGACGGCAGGATACCGACTGCCACGCAGACACCGGCCAGCAGGATCACCGGGGCTTTCATGCCCAGGGGGGGCTCGTGCGGATGCGGATGGGGCAAATCGCCCGCGGGTCCGTTGAAAAAGACATCGTGCACCAGGCGCACCGAGTAGGCCACGCTCAGCAGCGCGGCCAGCGTGGCGGCCGCGGGCACCGCCCAGCGCCAGCCGCCGGCCTGCGCAAAAGTCACGGCCTCGGTCAGGAACATTTCCTTGGACAGAAAACCGTTGAAAAGCGGCACCCCCGCCATGGCGGCGGCGGCCACCATGGCGAGCGTCGCGGTCCAGGGCATGAGGTGGCGCAGGCCGCCGAGCAGTCGCATGTCTCGCGTCCCGGTTTCATGGTCCACGATGCCGGCAATCATGAACAGTGCCGCCTTGAAGCTGGCATGGTTGAGGATGTGAAACATCGCGGCCACGGCGGCCAGCGGCGAGCCCAGCCCGATCAGGAAGGTGATCAGCCCCAGATGGCTGATGGTGGAGTACGCCAGCAAGGCCTTGAGATCGTGTTTGAAAATGGCGACGAAGGCCGCAAAGGCCATGGTCACCAGTCCGGTGGTGGAGACAATGCCGAAGAAAAGGTCGGTGCCGCCTATGACGGGGGTCAGTCGCGCCATCAGGAAGATCCCGGCCTTGACCATGGTGGCCGAGTGCAGGTAGGCCGACACCGGGGTGGGGGCGGCCATGGCTTGCGGCAGCCAGAAATGGAAAGGGAACTGCGCGCTTTTGGTGAAGCAGCCCAGCAGAATCAGGAGCAGCGCTGCGGGATAACGGCTGTCGGCCTGAATACGTGCGCCCTGGTCCAGCATCAGGCTGAGCTCGTAGGTGCCGGCAATCTGGCCCAGCAGCACAAAGCCACCCAGCATGGCCAGACCGCCTCCGCCGGTAAGCGCCAGCGCCATGCGCGCACCTTCGCGGGATTCGGCGCGGTGGTTCCAGTAACCGATCAGCAGGAAAGAAGAAATGCTGGTCAGTTCCCAGAACACGATCAGCAGCAGCAGGTTGTCCGACAGCGCAATGCCCAGCATGGCCGCCATGAACAGCATCAGGGTGCTGAAAAACTTTCCGACCGGATCGGCCTTGCCCAGGTAGAAATGCGCGTACAGGATGATCAGCAGGCCGATGCCGGTGATCAGCAGCGCAAACATCAGGGACAGGCCGTCCAGCCGCAGGCCGAGATTCAGGCCGATCTCGGGCACCCAGGCGGTGAAGCTGGTTTGCGCCTGCCCGCCCATGATCGCGGGCGCCTGCATCAGCAGCAGGGTGAAGCTGGCGGCAGTGACCGCGGCGGCCAGCCAGGCGGTGCGGCTGCGCTGGCCGGAAGACGGGCGTGCGGCTGAGCCGGACCAGGCGGTGAGCACAGTGCCAGCAATCAGCGGAAGAAAAATGATCAGTAGCAGCAAGGTCTGGAAGTCCCGGGTGTTCATTCCATTCTAGGGGCTGCCTTCGCGCCGACCCTCAGGGTAGTGTGAATGTCCCGGCAGGACGGCCGCAGAAACGTTTCCCGATGGTTCCAGGGCTGATGAGCGCGCCTGCTGCATCGTGCCGCGCGCGCCCTTCAGAAGTCGGGGCTCCTGGAAGCCTCAGGGCGGGTTTTGTGCCGGCGGTACACGCCGGATCAGCACCACGATCAGCGTGATCACGGTGATGGGAATCACAAAACCCATGAGGGCCATCGAGTACAGGCCCAGCGCGGCGTGCTGCTGGCTGGCCAGCACCAGATAAACGACATAGGCCACGTAGTACAGGACGAATACACCACCTTCCCAGCGCGCAATTTCGCGGCCAGTCAGAAACACGGGCAGACAGGCCAGGGCGACGGCCATCATGACCCAGAGGTCAAAGTTGAGCAGGGCGGTGGGAACGGCCAGCCCCAGGTCGCCCGAGAGCATGGCGGCCAGACCGAGACAGCCCAGAATGTTGAAGGTGCAGCTGCCCACCACGTTGCCAACGGCGATGTCGCGCTCTCCCTTGAGCGCGGCCATCAGCGACGTTGCCACCTCGGGCATGGACGTGCCCGCCGCGACGATGGTCAGGCCGATGACCAGATCACTGATGCCCAGGGCCTTGGCAAAAATCACCGAGGCATTCACCAGCCATTCAGACCCCAGCACCAGCAACCCCAGCCCGACGACGATCAGAAGAAGCTGGACGGGAAGGCTGGCATCCCAGCCGCCGGGCCGGGCGGGCGGCAGCTCGGCGGCGTATTCGTCCTGCGCAGCCCGTGTCTCCTTGCGCGACTGGATGACCAGGAAGACGGTGTAGGCGATCAACAGCGCGAACAGGATGACGCCATCCATGAAGCCCAGCCTGTTGTCCTGGGCAAAGACCAGCAAGAGCAGACTGGCGCCTATCATGATGGGCACCTCCTGGCGAATCAGCTGGATGTTGACCACCAGGGGAATGACCAGCGCCGACAGTCCCAGAATGAACAGCACGTTGAAGATGTTGCTGCCCACCACGTTGCCCAGGGCCAGATTGGTCTGGCCGTTGAGGACCGCGCCCGCGGAAACCGCCATCTCCGGTGCGCTGGTTCCGAAAGCCACGATGGTCAGTCCCACGACCAACGGTGAAATGCCAAAGGACAGCGCCAGTTTCGATGCACCTCGTACCAGCAACTCGGCGCCAGCCACCAGGCCAATCAGGCCGCCTATGAACAGCAGTATGGTCATTTATGGCTTTCGTGGAGCGGGTTCGGGGGGTGGAAGGTCCCGCGGACGTGGTCAGTGTTTCTGCGAGCCGGAGCCCGACATCAGTTTGTCGGTGTAGGCAATCGCCAGGGCCGACAGCAGGAAGGTGATGTGGATGGCGGTTTGCGCAATCAACACCCGGTCGGTGTAGTTGTCGGCGTTGATGAAAGTCTTGAGCAGGTGGATCGAACTGATGCCGATGATGGCGGTGGCGAGCTTGACCTTGAGCACTGACGCGTTGACGTGGCTCAGCCACTCGGGCTGGTCGCGGTGGCCTTCAAGGTTCATTCGGCTGACGAAGGTTTCGTAGCCGCCGACAATCACCATGATCAGCAGATTCGAGATCATGACCACGTCAATCAGCGCCAGCACCACCAGCATGATGACCGTTTCGTTGAGCGTCACGATGGGTGCCGAGGTCTTGTAGCCTATGCTCGTGATCAGCGCCTGCAAGGCGGTCTGGCTGCCGAAGGCCGCCTCGATCAGATGCAGCAGCTCGACCAGAAAATGAAAGACATAGACGCCCTGCGCAGCGATCAGGCCGACATACAGCGGCAACTGCAGCCAGCGGCTGGCGAAAATGAAATTGGGAATCGGGCGCAGCGGCGAAACTTTGGCCGGGGTGTTCTTGGGTTCTGACATGGGGGGAGTGAGGGTTTGTACGGAATGGCCGGATTGTAGGCGCGCTACCCCATGGGCCCGGATTCGGGTTAAATTGGCAAGCTCAATGCCAGTCAGTGGACTGTAAGTGCCGAATGTGACATTTGCACGCATTCGCCTAAAACCCAGGAGACCATCACCATGAGCGCGCCTTCATCCTCTGCCATCGAGTCCACACTGGTTGAAAACCGGGTCTTTTTCCCCAACCCCGAACTGGCCAAGTCGGCCCGCATCCCCGGCATGGAGGCCTATCAGGCGTTGTGCGCGGAAGCCGAGAAAGACTTCGAGGGATTCTGGGCCCGGCTGGCGCGCGAGAACCTGAGCTGGAAGAAACCCTTCACGCAAACGCTGGACGAGTCGAACGCGCCTTTCTACCAATGGTTTGCCGACGGCGAACTCAACGCCTCCTTCAACTGCCTGGACAGGCACCTCGGCACCGCCACCGAGAACAAGAAGGCCATCATCTTCGAGAGCGACGACGGCAAGGTCACCAACGTCACCTACAAGGAACTGCACGGCAAGGTCTGCCAGTTTGCCAATGCGCTCAAGGCCATGGGCATCAAAAAGGGCGACCGCGTCGTCATCTACATGCCGATGACGGTCGAAGGCGTGGTCGCCATGCAGGCCTGTGCGCGCATAGGCGCGACCCACTCGGTGGTGTTCGGCGGCTTTTCCGCCAAGAGCCTGCAGGAGCGTATCCAGGACGCCGGCGCGGTCGCCGTCATCACCGCCAACTACCAGCTGCGCGGCGGCAAGGAGTTGCCGCTCAAGGCGATTGTCGACGAGGGCATCGCCATGGGCGGCTGCGAGTCGATCAAGAACGTGATCGTCTACCAGCGTACGGCCACCGCCTGCAACATGGTCGCCGGGCGCGACAGCCTGATGCACGAGATCACGGCGAAACAGCCGGCGACCTGCGAGCCCGAATTCGTCGGCGCAGAACACCCGCTGTTCATCCTTTATACCTCCGGCTCGACCGGCAAGCCCAAGGGTGTGCAGCACAGCACCGGCGGCTACCTGCTGTGGGCCAAGCTGACCATGGACTGGACCTTCGACATCCAGCCGTCCGACGTGTTTTGGTGTACGGCCGACATCGGCTGGATCACCGGCCACACCTATGTCGCCTATGGCCCGCTGGCCGCTGGCGCAACGCAGGTGATTTTTGAAGGCATTCCCACCTTCCCGAATGCCGGCCGTTTCTGGCAGATGATCGAAAAACACAAGGTCACGATTTTCTACACCGCACCGACCGCGATCCGCTCGCTGATCAAGGCGGCCGAAGCCGACGAAAAAATCCATCCGGCACGTTCTGATTTGAGCAGCCTGCGCATTCTCGGAACGGTGGGTGAACCGATCAACCCCGAGGCCTGGATGTGGTACTACAAAAACGTCGGTGGTGAGCGCTGCCCGGTGGTCGACACCTTCTGGCAAACCGAGACCGGCGGGCACATGATCACGCCTCTGCCGGGCGCAACGCCCCTGGTCCCCGGCAGCTGCACCTTGCCGCTGCCCGGCATCATGGCGGCCATCGTGGATGAACTCGGCAAGGACGTGCCCAATGGCTCCGGCGGCATGCTGGTGGTCAAACGCCCGTGGCCGTCGATGATCCGCACCATCTGGAACGATCCCGAGCGTTTCAAAAAGAGTTATTTCCCCGAGGAGATGGGCGGCACGATCTACCTGGCGGGCGACGGCGCAGTGCGCAGTACCGACCGCGGCTACTTCCGCATCACCGGCCGCATTGACGACGTGCTCAATGTCTCCGGTCACCGCATGGGCACGATGGAAATCGAGTCGGCGCTGGTCTCGCATTCGGCACTGGTGGCCGAGGCGGCCGTGGTGGGCCGGCCCGACGACCTGACCGGCGAGGCGATTGTGGCCTTCGTGGTGCTCAAGCGCTCGCGGCCCACCGGCGAAGAAGCCAAGGCGATTGCGAAAGAGCTGCGCGATTGGGTCGGCAAGGAGATCGGGCCCATTGCCAAGCCCAAGGACATCCGTTTCGGCGACAACCTGCCCAAGACCCGCAGCGGAAAAATCATGCGCCGCCTGCTGCGCGGCATCGCCAAGGGCGAAGCCATCACCCAGGACACCTCGACCCTGGAAAACCCGGCCATCCTTGATCAACTCTCCGAGAATCTTTGATCAAGGGCGGCCGAAAGGCCGCGCCAGCGAAGCTGTGGCCGGGTGCGGGGGACACTCATATCGCGAAGCGATGTGAGGTGGCCACAAAACCCGGCGATCCTCGATCAGATTTCGGAAAACTTGTGATCGAGGGCGGCGCCAGTAGCGCCGCGCCCATGAAAAAAGCCCGCTGAACCAGCGGGCTTTTTTATACCGGAGGACCGGTTTATTTTTGCGTCAGTACCCAGGCTGCCAGTTTTTTGGCTTCATCGGCATTGACCTGGGCATTGGCCGGCATGGGCACAGGGCCCCACACCCCCGAACCGCCCTTGACGATTTTTGCAGCGAGCTTGTCAACGGCGTCCTTCTGACCCGCGTATTTGGCCGCCACGTCCTTGTAGGACGGGCCGACCAGCTTGGTCGCCACGGCATGGCAGGCCATGCAATTTTTGGCGGTAGCCAGTTGCAGGTCCGCCAGGGCGGGGGTGGACACGGCAAAACCGGCGGCCAGGGAAGCAATCACTAAGCAGAGACGTTTCATCGTTGACCTCGTGGGGGAGTTATGGATTCGGATTCGGTTACAGTCATTCAACGTCATTGTAGTAGGCCGGGTTGACCTTGCTTTCAAAGGGTTACCCCCGGTTTTTCAGGAGTCTTCCATGTTATTTTTGTTTTTGGGCATCGTCGGCATTGCCTTGAAGTATCTCGAGGTTGCGCCGGTGGCCGGCTGGCCCTGGTGGGTGGTGCTGGCGCCGTTCGGCCTGGCGGTGATCTGGTGGTGGTGGGCCGACAAGTCCGGACTCACCGAGAAAAATGCCATGGAGAAAATGGAAAAACGCAAGAAAGAGCGGATTGACCGGCAACGCGATGCCATGGGCATGCTCAAAAAAAGGAAGTAGAGCCCCCACGCTTGTCACTTCGTGTACTGCGCTGCCCCCGAGGGGGCCGCTGCGCCTGCGGACTGGCGGAGCCAGATCCGCGGCCCCTGCTTGAATAAGAGCCGCTCGCTGCGCTCCAGCGCAAACAAAAAAGCCCCTGCAATTTTGCCGGGGCTTTTTTGTTGGTGAGGGCGCTGCTGCGATTCAATAGTCGTCGAGCACCGCGCCCTTGCTGGCGCTGGAGGCGTTGAAGGCGAACTTGGCCTGCACGCCGCGGATATAACGCGGCAGGGGCGCTTTCCAGCCCTCTTTGCGTTTGGCCAGGTCGGCATCGCTGATATTGAGCTGGAGCAACAGTTGTTTGGCGTCGATGGTGATCGAGTCGCCTTCGTTGATAAAGGCAATGTTGCCGCCGGCCGCCGCTTCCGGCGCGACGTGACCCACCACCAT
The DNA here is from genome assembly GCF_029945895.1 of Polaromonas sp. Classification (GTDB taxonomy): domain Bacteria; phylum Pseudomonadota; class Gammaproteobacteria; order Burkholderiales; family Burkholderiaceae_C; genus Polaromonas. The sequence continues at coordinate 40,459 of NZ_JAQSDL010000090.1, forward strand.
GCCCCAGGTGCCGCCCGAAAAGCGGCCGTCGGTGATCAGGCCGACGCTTTCACCGAGGCCCGCTCCTATGAGCGCGCCGGTCGGTGCCAGCATTTCCGGCATGCCCGGGCCGCCTTTGGGGCCGAGGTAACGCAGCACCATCACGTCGCCTGCGACGATCTTGCCGGCCAGAATGGCTTCGAGCGCGGACTGCTCATCGTTGAAAACACGGGCCGGGCCGGTCATCACCGGGTTTTTCAGGCCCGTGATCTTGGCGACGCAGCCTTCGGGCGAGAGGTTGCCCTTGAGGATGGCCAGGTGACCCTGGGCATACATCGGCTTGTCGATGGGGCGAATCACCTTCTGGTCGGCGCGCGGGGCGTCGGGCACGTCTTTCAGCACCTCGGCAATCGTCTTGCCTTCAATGGTCAGGCAGTCGCCGTGCAGCAGACCGGCCTTGAGCAGCATCTTCATGACCTGCGGAATGCCGCCGGCCTGGTGCAAATCCACCGCGAGGTACTGGCCGCTGGGCTTGAGGTCGCAGAGCACCGGGGTTTTCTGGCGCACGCGTTCGAAGTCGTCGATGGTCCAGTCCACGTCGGCGGCATGGGCGATGGCCAGGAAATGCAGCACGGCGTTGGTCGAGCCGCCGGTCGCCATGATCACGGCGACGGCGTTTTCGATGGATTTGCGGGTCACGATGTCGCGCGGCTTGATGTTCTTGCGTATCGCTTCGACCAGCACCTTGGCGGACTCCTTGGCCGAGTTGGCTTTTTCGTCGTGCGGGTTCGCCATGGTCGACGAGTAGGGCAGGGAGATGCCCAGCGCCTCGAAGGCGGACGACATGGTGTTGGCGGTGTACATGCCGCCGCAGCTGCCGGTGCCGGGAATCGCGCGGCGCTCGATCTGCAGCAGGTCTTCGTCGCTCATGCGACCGGCGGCGTGTTCACCGACGGCCTCGAAGACGCTCACGATGTTCAGATCCTTGCCCTTGTAGTGGCCCGGAAGAATGGTGCCGCCGTAGACGTAAATGGAGGGTACGTTGGCGCGCAGCATGCCCATCAGGCCGCCCGGCATGTTCTTGTCGCAGCCGCCGACCACCAGCACGCCGTCCATCCACTGGCCCTGCACGCAGGTCTCGATGCAGTCGGAGATCACCTCGCGGCTGACCAGCGAATACTTCATGCCCTCGGTGCCCATGGCCATGCCGTCGGAAATGGTCGGTGTGCCAAAGACCTGCGCATTGCCGCCGGCTTCCTCGATGCCGGCAATCGCCGCATCGGCGAGCTTTTGCAAGCCGCTGTTGCAGGGCGTGATGGTGCTGTGCCCGTTGGCCACGCCGACCATGGGCTTCTTGAAGTCCCCGGCTTCGTAACCCATGGCGTAGTACATCGAACGGTTCGGTGCGCGCGAGGTGCCTTCGGTGATGTTTCTGCTGCGGCGGTTGATGGCGTCGCCGATGCTGTCTTTGTCCTGTTGTGTCATGGAATGTCTCGGGGGTGGGGAAGATGGGAAAGATGGGAAAGATGAGGCAAAAGCCAGAGTATGCGCCGCGCCATCAAGCGGCTCCAATATATTTTTAATGGTGCATTAATATGTATGGGATATGACTACTCCGACCATAGAACTCCGGCTCTGGCGCCAGTTTGTGGCCGTGGCCGAAGAGCTGCATTTCGGGCGCGCCGCGGTACGCCTGCACATGACGCAGCCGCCGCTGACCCAGGCGATTGCCCATCTGGAAAAGCTGCTGGCGGTGCAGCTGTTCGAGCGCACCACACGCAGCGTGCACATGACCGCAGCGGGCGTGGCGCTGCTGCCGCAGGTGCTCGACCTGCTGGCGCGGGCGCAGGCGCTGCCGGGGCAGGCCAGGGCCGCAGCGGCGGGTGAAATCGGTCGCCTGCGCCTGGCGTTCATATCGACCGCCGGCTTTTCACTGCTGCCTGCCTGGGTTCGGGCGTTTCGTGAACAGGAGCCGCAGGTGCAGCTGGAACTGCTTGAGGCCACCGGCGACATGCAGTTGCAGGCTTTTGAACGCCATGACATTGACGCGGGGATCATGCTGCATTCCCCGGGTTTTGCGCCAGCCGGTCTGACGCGCCGGCTGATCGCCCGGGAAGCGCTGGTGCTGGCGCTGGCCGAGCAGCATCCGCTGGCTGCGAAGGCGACCCTGGGGCTTGACGAGGTGCTGACGCAGCCGCTGGTGATTTTTCCGCGGCGCATCCTGCCCTCGCTGCACGACGCGATCTTCGGCATGTACCATGCCGCCGCACAGTCACCGCAGGTGGCGCAGGAGGCCATCCAGATGCAGACCATCGTGAACCTCGTATCGGCCGGCCTGGGCGTCGCCTGGGTGCCTGACAGCGTGCGGCAGTTCCAGCGGCCCGGCGTGGTGTATCGCACCGTGGCGGGCAGAAAGGGGCGGCCTGTGCCGGTTTGCGAGACCAGCCTGTTCTGGCCTGTGGAGGCTGTCAATCCCTGTCTTGAGCGACTGGTGGCGTTTGCACCGAGAGCTCCGGCGCTGCCGGTCTGACGGCCCCGCACGTCGCCTGGCGCCGTTGCACGCTGGCACAATAAGCCGCATGCTGATTCACCCCACCATCGATCCCGTCGCCCTGCAACTGGGGCCGCTGGCCATCCACTGGTATGGCCTGACCTACCTGGCTGCTTTCGGCCTGTTCCTGTTTCTCGGCTTGCGCCGCCTGCGGCATGAGCCCTATGCGTCGATGACGGGCGCGGCCGCCTGGGGCCGCAAGGACATCGAGGACATCCTGTTTCTGGGGGTGATGGGGGTGGTGGTGGGTGGGCGCATCGGCTACTGCCTGTTCTACAAGCCCGGTTATTACCTGGCGCATCCGCTGGAAATTTTCTACGTCTGGCAAGGCGGCATGAGTTTTCACGGCGGCCTGATCGGCGTGTTGCTTTCGCAGGTGTGGTTCGCGCGCACGCGGAAAAAGCCCTGGTTGCAGGTGATGGACCTGGTCGCGCCCTGCGTGCCCACCGGGCTGGCGGCGGGGCGAGTCGGCAACTTCATCAACGGCGAGTTGTGGGGTCGCTTCAGCAGTCCCGATCTGCCCTGGGGCATGGTGTTCAAACACAGCGGCTCCATGCTGCCGCGTCATCCCTCGCAGGTCTACCAGTTCCTGATGGAGGGGCTGCTGCTTTTCGTGCTGCTGTGGCTGTACGCACGCAAGCCGCGCAAGACCGGGCAGGTGTCGGCGGCGTTCCTCGTCGGTTACGGCGTGTTCCGTTTCATCGCCGAATTTTTCCGCGAGCCGGATGACTTCCTCGGCGTGCTGGCACTCGGCATGAGCATGGGCCAGTGGCTGTGCCTGCCGATGATCGCCGCCGGGGTCTGGCTCTGGCTGTGGGCTGAAAAAAGAAACTAAAAACGGCTTCAGCCCTTGCTGATCGGGCGCATACAGCTATCTTTTTGGTAGCTGACTTCAGGCCCGCCCCACCTGCAACAGCGCTCACCCGCCATTTTTTTAAGCTCCGGAGACTGCGGGTTTTTACCTGTTGGTTTGTCGCGGAAGCCGCTTGCGCCCGACAGAGTCGTTCATCATAATTATGTGTAATTACATAAAATTACGAATCAGATGCCCAAAAAAGGTGGGACGGGTGCTCGCAGAAGCGAGGCGCCCGCAACCGCAACCGCCCAGGCACTGTGCCGCACACGACGACCAACGGATATCCACCATGCGACTCGTCCAGAATTCATTGCACCAGGAAGTGGCTGCCACCCTGCGTGAGCAGATTTTTGCCGGCACCTATGCGCCCGGCAGCTTTCTGGACGAGCTGGTCCTGTGCGAGCGGCTGCAGATTTCCCGCACGCCGCTGCGCGAGGCGCTGAAGGTGCTGACGGCGGAGGGGTTGCTCCGCCACGAGCCGCGGCGCGGCTGCTTCATCAGCGAGGTCACCGAGAAGGACCTGGACGACATCTTTCCGGTGATTGCCCTGCTGGAAGGGCGCTGCGCCTACGAGGCTGCACGCAATGCGAGCGACGCCGACCTGGCGGCGCTGACCACGCTGCACGAGCGGCTGGCCGGGCACGCCGGGGCCGGCCGCATCAACGAGTACTACGACACCAATTTCGCGATCCACGAAGCCATCATCACGCTGGCCGACAACCGCTGGCTGGCCACGGCGATTGCCGATCTGCGCAAGATCCTCAAGCTGGCGCGTGCGCAGCAGCTGCATGCGCCTGGGCGTCTGGCGCAAAGCCTGTCGGAGCACATGGCGGTGTTTGCCGCGCTCAAGGCCCGTGACAGCGAAGGCGCCGACGCCGCCATGCGCACCCACCTGACGCGCCAGCGCGAAGCCTTGCGCGAACTGGCCCGCCATCAGCGCACGCGGGTGGCCTCATGACCGCTGCCGACTGGATCAACCGTAGCGTGTCGCGTTTTTCAGGCGACAAAAAGACGGCATCGAAACCGGCCGAAGCCGCCATGGGGCCTGCGCATGAGGCGCCCAAAAAAGTAGCGCCCGGGGCTCCAGCGGAGACACCGTCGCCGGCCCGTTCCACCCGCGAACGCCTGAAGGCTACCTTGCGGCAAAAAGAAGAGGCGCTGTCGCCGCGTGTGTTGCGCCGCACGCTGGAGGAACTCAGGGCCATCGTGGACCCGCAGGTCAGCGAGGTTGAGGGCGGTCGCCGCGCCAAGGGTGTGGCCGGCTGGTATGCCGGCGCCGCATTGAACGAGCGGCGCGACATGTGGCTGCTGATGAGCGAGCAGTTTGTCGCCGATGCACAGAAGGTCAAGCTCGCGCAGGCCCAGTTTGCCGCCGCCGTGGGGACACCCGACGAGGCTGTTGCCGAGGTGCGTTACCGCCGCGCCACCGTGTCCCCGCGCAGGCGTTTGCTGCAGCGCTTCAGCGCATTTCCGGAAGGCATACGCTTTCTGGTCGACATGCGCGCAGACATGCTGCCTTATCTCAAGGCAGACAGGCGGCTGCAGGCGCTCGATGTCGAGATGGAGTACATGTTCTCGACCTGGTTTGACGTGGGTTTTCTGGACCTGCGCCGCATCAGCTGGGACTCTCCGGCATCGCTGATTGAAAAGCTGATCAAGTACGAGGCGGTGCATGACATCAAAAGCTGGGCCGATGTGAAAAACCGGCTCGACAGCGACCGGCGCTGTTACGGTTTTTTTCATCCGCGCATGCCCGATGAGCCGCTGATTTTTGTCGAGGTGGCGCTGATGGACGAGATGGCTGCCGGCATCACACCGCTGCTCGACGAGTCGGCCGCGCCGGCAGATCTGGCCAAGGCGACCACGGCAATTTTTTACTCCATCAGCAACACGCAGGCGGGCCTGCGCGGCGTGAGTTTCGGCGACTCGCTGATCAAGCGGGTGGTGGAAACGCTGCGTGCCGAATTTCCGCGGCTCAAACACTTTGCGACCCTCTCGCCGATTCCCGGATTCCGTCACTGGCTGGGGAAACACGCTGCTGCGATGCTGACGCAGATCGACGACAAGGAGCGCGCCGCGCTGGGCAGGGCGATCGGGTTTGAACCCCCCACCGCGCAGCATTTCCTCAGCGCCACCGACCATGCGCCCCAGCTGGACGAGAAGTCGCCGGTGCGCCGCATGTTGCTGCGCTGCGCGGCGCATTACCTGGGGCGCGAACTCGACGATGGCAAACCACTGGACGCCGTGGCGCGTTTCCACCTCGGCAACGGTGCACGCATCGAGCGGCTCAACTGGATGGGCGATCCGTCAGCCAAGGGGCTCAGGCAGTCCTGCGGCCTGATGGTCAACTATCTCTACGACCTCAAACGCCTGGACAAGCACAGGGCGCTGCTTTCACAGGGGAAAATCCCCGTATCGGGTGACATCGAAGATTTGTATATTTCGTAAGCGCACTAACCAAGCCGTATTTCAACAACGACAGGAGACAGACATGACATCGAACTTTGACATCAACGCGTCCCGACGCAATGTGCTGCGTGCGGCGGCCGCCGGCGTTGCCGCGTTTTCACTGGGCAGCCATGCGCAATCGGGCTGGCCCGCCAAGCCGGTGACCATGATTGTTCCCTTTCCTGCGGGCGGTGGCACGGACGCATTTGCGCGTCCCATGTCGGCGCAGTTTGCGCGCCTGACCGGCAAGCAACTGATCATCGACAACCGCGGTGGCGCCGGCGGTACGCTGGGCGCCAGCATCGCCGCCAAGGCCGCGCCGGATGGCTACACCCTGTTCATGGGCGCGGTGCACCACACCATTGCGCCCAGCATGTACCCCAAGCTCGACTACGACATCGAGAAAGACCTGGTGCCTTTGATCCTGGTGGCCAGCGTGCCGCAGGTCATTGTTGTCAACCCGCAGAAACTTCCAGTGGCCAATTTCAAGGAATTCCTCGAGTACACCCGCAAAAATCCGGCCAAGCTCAACTACGGCTCGGCCGGCGCCGGCACCTCCCACCATCTGGCCGGCGAACTGTTCAAGCAGCAGACCAGGACCTTTATCACCCACATTCCCTACCGCGGTGCCGGCCCGGCCTTGCAGGGCCTGATTGCCGGCGATGTCGAGATGATGTTCGACGGCCTGGGCTCATCGGCCAGCCATATTGCCGGCGGTCGCATCAAGGCCCTGATGGTGGCGGGCAACAAACGCAATCCCGCCATTCCGGACGTGCCGAGCGCCGCCGAAGTGGGCCTGCCCGACTACAACGTGACGACCTGGTACGGCGTCTGGGGCCCCAAGGGCATGCCGGCCGATGCGCAGGCCCGCGCGATCGAGGAAATCCGCAAGGCCTGCACCACCGACGAAGCCAAGGCCGTCTGGGCACGCCAGGGAGCGGAGTTTGCCGGCCTGAGCGGCCCGCAGTTCGGCAGCTTCGTCAGCGCCGAAGTCAAGAAGTGGACGCAGGTGGTGAAGGCGTCCGGCGCGAAGCTGGACTGAGCTCAGGACTTGCATGACAGGACAGGTTCTGCTGGCCACGGACGGCCCCATCGCCATGGTCACCCTGTCCCACCCGGGCAAGCTCAACGCCATGTCGCGTGCCATGTGGCAGCAGCTGCGCGAGGTGTTCACCGGCCTGCAACAGCGCGGCGATGTGCGCTGCGTGCTGCTGCGCGGGGAGGGCGCCAGTTTCTGCGCGGGCGGCGACATCGCCGAGTACCCGGACTTCCGTTTTGACGAGGCCGCCCTGCGCGGCTTCCATGAAAACGAGGTTTGGGGCGGCCTGCAGGCCATGCTCGATTGCGACGTTCCCATCGTCGCGCAGATCGAGGGAGCCTGCATGGGCGCGGGCATGGAGATCGCGAGCTGCTGCGACATCCGGCTGTCCAGCGTGTCGGCGACCTTTGGCGCGCCGATAGGCAAGCTCGGTTTTCCGATGGCGCCGCGAGAGGCCGCGCTGGTGATGCGCGCCGCGGGCGCGCTGACGGCGCGCGAGATGCTGCTGGCAGCAGCGGTGCTTGATGCGGCTGCCATGCTGCAGCGCGGCTTTCTGAACCACGTGCTGCCGGACGGCGAGGTCGGCGCGCAGGGCCTGGCGACGGCCGGCCGTGTGGCCAGGCTGGCGCCCGCGGCTGCACGCCTGAACAAGCAGACTTTTCGGGCTCTGGCCCGGGAAGGGCGGGCGCAAGCTGCTACTGATCTGATAGCAACGGCGTATGCCTACGCCAACTCCGCCGAACACCGCGAAGGTGTGTCGGCTTTTATTGAAAAGCGTCCCCCGCATTTCCGGGCGGGCAGCGAGCTTTGATTTTTTTCGATTTCCAGGTAACCACGCGATGAAAAACAACAACCTGTTTGCCGCCCTGCGCGCAGCCTTTCCCAAAGACCTCGATGCGGTGGCGGTGGAAACCGACACCGGCCTGAACTACTCCTGGCGCGACCTCGAACGCTCCACTGCCATGCTGGCCAACCTGCTGCAGTCGCTGGACCTGCCGCCAGGCGCGCGCATCGCCGTGCAGGTTGAAAAATCGGTCGAGGCCATGATGCTTTACCTGGCCACGCTGCGGGCTGGTTATGTGTTTTTGCCGCTCAACACCGCCTACCAGAGCGCCGAGATCGAATATTTCATCGCCAACGCCGAACCCTCGGTGGTGGTGTGCAGCAAAAAGAACTTCGGCTGGGTCAGCAAGATCGCCTTCAAGGCGGGCACGCAGAACGTCTTTACGCTCGACGACGACCGCACCGGCTCGCTGCTGGAGCGGGCCGCAGCACTACCCGAGGGCAGCGACCGACACGAGGTGGTGCAGCGCGGCGCGGACGACCTGGCGGCCATTCTCTACACCAGCGGTACCACCGGCCGCAGCAAGGGCGCCATGCTCTCGCACGGCAACATGTTGAGCAATGCACTGGTGCTCAAGGACTACTGGGCCTGGGAACCCGGCGACGTGCTGATCCATGCGCTGCCCATCTTCCACGTGCACGGCCTGTTCGTGGCGATCCACGGGGCGCTGATCAACGGCAGCAAGATGATCTGGCTGGCGAAGTTCGACCCCAGGCTGGTGGTGCAGAAACTGCCCGAGGCCACGGTCTTCATGGGCGTGCCCACGCTGTATGTGCGCCTGCTGGCCGAGCCCGGACTGACGCGCGAAGCCTGCCGCCACATGCGCCTGTTCATCGCAGGCTCGGCGCCGCTGCTGATTGAAACTTTCACCGAATGGCAGGAGCGCACCGGCCACACCATTCTCGAGCGTTACGGCATGAGCGAGACCGCCATGCTGACCTCCAACCCCTACAAGGGCGAGCGACGCGGCGGCACCGTCGGGTTTGCCTTGCCCGGCGTCAGCCTGCGGGTGCAGGACGATGCCGGCCAGCCCCTGCCCACGGGCGAGATCGGCGGCATCCAGGTCAAGGGGCCGAACGTCTTCAAGGGTTACTGGCGCATGCCTGAAAAGACGAAAGAAGAGTTCACCGCCGATGGTTATTTCAAGACCGGCGATGTCGGCAAGATCGACGAGCGCGGCTACATCACCATTGTCGGGCGCAGCAAGGACCTGATCATCAGCGGCGGCTACAACGTCTACCCGGCCGAGATCGAGGGTTACATCAACGATATGTCGGGCGTGGCCGAAAGCGCGGTGATCGGTGTGCCGCACCCGGACTTCGGTGAAGTTGGCGTCGCCATCGTGATCGCCAAGCCTGGCGCAAAGCTGGATGCCGAGCAGATCATCGCGCGGCTCAAGGCGCAGCTTGCCAACTTCAAGATTCCCAAACGCTGCTTCATCGTCGGCGAGTTGCCGCGCAACACCATGGGCAAGGTCCAGAAAAACGTTCTGCGCGAGCAGCACAAGGCCCTGTTTGCCTGAAGCCTGACAGCCCGGCGATTTGCCGGCCTGCTTTCAGGCGCGTGTTTTTTCCGGCAGCGTGGCCAGCGCCACACCCGCCAGCGCCAGGGCAAAAGCGGCCAGTTGCGCCGCACCTACGGATTCCCCGAGCACACCCACGCCGACCAGCGCCGCGCTGATCGGCAGCATCACGGTGAACACCCCGGCCTGGCTGGCGGGCACGCCTTTCAGGCCCGTCATCCACAGCCACACGGTCCAGACGCTGGCGGCCAGCGCGTAAAACAGCAGCAGCAGCCAGCTGCCGGGTGCCACAGCGGCAAAGTCAAAACCCCAGGCCATCCACAGACCGAGTGGTGTCACCAGTGCAAAGCCCCAGAGGTTGATCAGTGCGGTGATGCGTTTGGGGCCGAGCGCGCCGGTGAGTTTTTTGCCGATCACCGCATAAGCGGCTTCGCAGAGCACGGCGCCGACCAGCAGCAGATGGCCCAGCCACGCCTGGCTGGATGCCAAATCGGCCTCCAGCCCTTTCGGTGCCTGCGCAGACAGCTCTGTTTTTGATAGCGAAACCAGCATGATGCCGAAGACCGCGCAGGCAATGGCTAGCGCCACCCGCGGGCGAATGCGCTCGCCAAGAAAGAGCCGGCTCAGCACCGCCACCGCGGCCGGGATGGCGGCCATGATGACGCCGGCGGCCACCGCGCTGCTCAGGCTCACGCCGAACAGCATGCAGATCGAGAACAGAAAGTTGCCGAGAAAGGATTCAAGGAACACCAGCTGCCGGGTCTGCCGCGTCATCGGGGCTTCTCCGGCCGGTTTTTTGAGCCAGTGCAGCATGGCCGCCCCGCCGATGCCGAAACGCAGCCAGGCCAGAAGAAAGACCGGGAAAACCGCGACCAGCGGTTTGGACAGCGCGACATAACTGCCGACCAGGGACATGCTGAGCGCCAGGCAGGCGTAGGCCACAATGCGGTTCATTCCACCGGGTTTCCGTAAAGGGTGAGCGGCCGCTGCGGCTGCCGTCAGCGCGTCGGCTGCCGGGGCGGCGCAGAGTCCAGGATGCTTGTTCTTCCAGCTTGCTTATTCTTCTTGCCCGAAATCATGCCTTACTTTCATGCCTGAACCGACGCCGCCTCCCGCCAGCCGCCATGTTTTTGTCTACGGTACGCTGCGCCGCGGCGATGTGCGTGACATCACGCGGCTGCGTCCGGCGCCGCAGTTTGTCGGCCTGGCCAGTGTGGCCGGCGTCCTTTACGACCTGGGGCCTTACCCCGGCGTGGTGCTGGGCGGCGCGGCCCGCGTGACCGGCGAGGTTTACGCCATCAGCGCCGACCTCGAGCGCCAGCTCGATGTCATCGAGGAAGTCTGGCCGCAGCAGACCGGCGAGTACCGCAAGCAGACGGTGAGGGTGCAGCTGGACCGGCCGCTGGTCTCGCCCGGGGCGATGGCGCTGGACTGTCTGGTTTATGAAATCAACCCGGCCTGCACGGCCGGCAAGCCGCTCATCATGGGCGGCGACTGGCTCGAACACCTTGGGCAGCGTTCCTGAACCAGTCGATGGCGGGAGAGGAGGGGGGATGAACCCGGACCGGGCCCGTTTTCCGCTGCCTGGCCGCACTTTGGCCACAGCGATGAACGGGATGGACGGGACGAACGCCCAGCCCTTGATTTCATGATCCGGTAAAAGCTTTCCGTATTGCGAAATCTGGAAATGCTGCAGCGCAGTAATATTTCTCAATACAAGAAAATACTTTTCACATATTGAAATATTGTGAAAAGATCTATGATTTTGTTAAGAATAAATTTTATCTTATATAAGACATAAGAGCTTCACAAAGTCTTGTAGAAGACTTAAAGTTGATCCCAGAGCAAACGGCAGGGGCATGGATAGTGCAAGGCTGTTTGTCCCGCCATTTTTTTCAACTTCCGGAGTGACCTCATGCCACAGACCCTCACCGAACAACTGAGCCGCGAACAGCAAATCGCCGCCCTCGAAAAAGACTGGGCGACCAACCCCCGCTGGAAGGGCATCAAGCGCGGTTACAGCGCGGCCGACGTGATCCGCCTGCGCGGCTCCTTCCCGATCGAATACACGCTGGCCCGCCGCGGTGCCGAAAAGCTCTGGGACCTGGTCAACACCGAGCCCTACGTCAACTGCTTGGGCGCACTGACCGGCGGTCAGGCCATGCAGCAGGTGAAAGCCGGCGTGAAAGCGATTTACCTGTCGGGCTGGCAAGTCGCTGCCGACAACAACAGCTACTCGTCCATGTACCCCGACCAGTCGCTGTACCCGGTCGACTCCGTGCCGCAGGTGGTAGAGCGCATCAACAACACTTTCCGCCGTGCAGACGAAATCCAGCATTCCAAGGGCATTGATGCCGGCGACAAGGGCTACATCGACAACTTTGCGCCCATCGTGGCCGATGCGGAGGCCGGTTTCGGCGGCGTGCTCAACGCCTTCGAGCTGATGAAGGCCATGATCAAGTCCGGCGCGGCCGGCGTGCACTGGGAAGACCAGCTGGCGTCGGTCAAGAAATGCGGCCACATGGGCGGCAAGGTGCTGGTGCCGACGGTGGAAGCCAACCAGAAGCTGATCGCTGCGCGCATGGCCGCTGACGTCTGTGGCGTGCCCACCCTGGTGATTGCCCGCACCGATGCGGAAGCCGCCGACCTGCTGACCAGCGACTACGACGAGAACGACAAGCCTTTCCTGACCGGCGAGCGCACCTCCGAAGGGTTCTACAAGACCAAAAAGGGCATTGACCAGGCGATCAGCCGCGCGATTGCCTACGCCCATTACGCCGACCTGGTGTGGTGCGAAACCGGCACGCCGGATCTGGCGTTTGCCAAGAAGTTTGCCGACGCCGTGCACAAGGTGCACCCCGGCAAGATGCTGGCCTACAACTGCTCGCCCTCGTTCAACTGGAAGAAAAACCTTGACGATGCAACCATCGCCAAGTTCCAGAAAGAACTGGGCGCCATGGGGTACAAGTACCAGTTCATCACGCTCGCCGGCATCCACTCGATGTGGTACAACATGTTTGACTTGGCCCAGGACTACGTCAAGCGCGGCATGTCGGCCTATGTCGAGAAGGTGCAGGAGCCCGAGTTCGCAGCACGCGAGCGTGGCTACACCTTTGTGTCGCACCAGCAGGAAGTGGGCACCGGCTACTTCGACGAAGTGACCACGGTGATCCAGGGCGGCAAGTCCAGCGTGACCGCGCTGACCGGCTCCACCGAAGAAGAGCAGTTCCACTGAACTGACCATCCCTGAACGCCGCCGCTTCCAGGCGGCTGCGGCCCGGCCGGCGCCCTGTGCGCCAGCCGGGTTTTTTTATGGGGCTGGGCCTGGCGCGGCCTGTCCCTGTCCTGCGGGCTGAAGCTGCCGTAAAATAACACCATGCAATCAATCAAACTGGAAACAGGAAGGATAGTCCGGGTTATGACACCGCGAACTACGATCACGCCTCCAGTTTGGAGTCAACCCGGGCGCTAGCCGCATCCCCTGGTGATTTATAGCTACTCAATAGATAGCAACCCTCCATCCCCATCCTTTACCAAGCGCGGCAGTTTCCGCGCTTTTTTGTTTTTCAGAGCTTGCCCACCATGATCAAAATTACGCTGCCAGACGCTTCGATCCGCGAATTTCCCCAGCCCGTGACCGTGGCCGAGGTCGCCGCCTCCATCGGCGCCGGCCTGGCCAAGGCCGCCCTGGGCGGCAAGGTCAACGGCAAGCTGGTGGACACCAGCTACCTGATTTCTGCAGACAGCCCGCTGTCCATCATCACCGCCAAGGACCCGGAAGGACTGGAGGTGATTCGCCACTCCACCGCCCACCTGCTGGCCTATGCGGTCAAGGAGCTGTTTCCGGATGCCCAGGTCACCATCGGCCCGGTGATCGAGAACGGCTTTTTCTACGATTTTTCCTACAAGCGCCCCTTCACCCCTGAAGACCTGACAGCCATCGAAAAGAAGATGACTGAGCTGGCGGCCAAAGACGAGCCGGTGACACGCCGCGTGCTGCCGCGCGACGAGGCTGTGGCTTATTTCAAGGAGCAGGGCGAGCACTACAAGGCGGAGATCATCGCGAGCATTCCGGCCAACGAAGACGTGTCGCTCTACCGCGAAGGCAAGTTCGAAGACCTGTGCCGCGGCCCGCACGTGCCGAGCACCGGCAAGCTCAGGTTCTTCAAGCTCATGAAGCTGGCCGGCGCCTACTGGCGCGGCGACCACCACAACGAGATGCTGCAGCGCATCTACGGCACGGCCTGGGCGACCAAGGACGAGTTGCAGCAGTACCTGCTGATGCTCGAGGAAGCGGAAAAACGCGACCACCGCAAGCTGGGCCGTGAGCTCGACCTGTTCCACATCGACGACCATGCGCCAGGCCTGGTGTTCTGGCATCCCAAGGGCTGGACGGTGTGGCAGGGTGTCGAGCAGTACATGCGCAAGGTCTACCAGGACAACGGCTATCAGGAGGTCAAGGGTCCGCAGGTCATCGACAAGACGTTGTGGGAAAAAACCGGCCACTGGGACAAGTACCGCGACAACATGTTCACCACCGAGAGCGAAAAGCGCGAGTACGCGCTCAAGCCGATGAACTGCCCGGGCCACATCCTGATCTTCAAGCAGGGCATCAAGAGCTACCGCGACCTGCCGCTGCGTTACGGCGAGTTCGGCCAGTGCCACCGCAACGAGCCCTCGGGCGGCCTGCACGGCATCATGCGTGTGCGCGGCTTCACGCAGGACGACGGCCACATCTTCTGTACCGAAGAGCAGATACTCAAGGAGTGTGTCGACTACACGACCCTGCTGCAGAAGGTCTATACCGACTTCGGTTTCAAGAACATCATCTACAAGGTGGCCACGCGGCCCGAAGCGCGTATTGGCTCCGACGAAAGCTGGGACAAGGCCGAACAGGCGCTGATGGAAAGTCTGCGGGCCTCCGGCTGCGAGTTCGAAATCGCGCCCGGCGACGGCGCGTTTTACGGCCCCAAGATCGAATACACGCTGAAAGACGCGATTGGCCGGCAATGGCAGTGCGGCACCATGCAGGTTGATTTCTCGATGCCGGAGCGGCTCGATGCCGAATACGTGGGCGAGGACGGTGCCCGCCATCGCCCGGTGATGTTGCACCGGGCCATCGTCGGCAGCCTGGAGCGATTCATCGGGATCCTGATCGAGGAGCACGCCGGCGCGCTGCCTACCTGGCTGGCGCCAGTGCAGGTTTCGGTGCTCAATATCACCGATGCCCAGGCCGATTACTGTCGTGAAATAGCTAAAAGGCTTCAAAATCAAGGGCTTAGGGTCAATCTTGACCTGCGCAACGAGAAAATTACGTATAAAATACGCGAGCACTCGATGCAAAAGCTGCCTTACATCCTGGTCGTAGGCGACAAGGAGAAGGAAGCTGGCGCAGTTGCCGTGCGCGCCCGGGGTAACAAAGACCTTGGCGTCATGTCACTCGAAGCCTTTGTCCAGACAATTGCTTCTGACATTACCCAAAAAGCCTGATTTCTGACACATTTGTTGATGATTTTGGCCTGTCGCCCTTGCTGGGTGGGCGCAAGCTGCTATAGCTTTTATAGCAAACGTTAAAGGATTTGAACCATCGCTACTGAATTTCGTGACCGCCGCCACCGCGAAGAACGCAAGCATCGCTTGAACCGTGAAATCATGGCCCCTGAAGTACGTCTGACCGGGCCAGACAACGAACCTCTGGGTGTTGTCAGCATCATGGAAGCCTTGCGCCTTGCCGGTGAATATGATGTGGATCTGGTTGAGATCTCGCCCACGGCGGTACCGCCGGTGTGCAGATTGATGGACTACGGCAAATTCAAGTACGCCGAGCAGAAAAAGGCCGCGGACGCGAAATCCAAGCAGAAGGTCATCGAGGTCAAGGAAATCAAGTTCCGGCCCGGCACCGATGATGGTGACTACAACATCAAACTGCGCAACATCAAGCGCTTTTTGGAAGAGGGCGACAAGTGCAAGATCACCTTGCGCTTTCGCGGTCGCGAAATCACGCACCAGGAACTGGGCCTGGCCTTGCTGGCGCGTATCCGTGACGAGTTGGCGGATTTGATTCTGGTGGAGCAGTTTCCCAAGCTCGAAGGCCGGCAGATGGTCATGATGATCGCGCCGGGCAAGAAGAAGGTGGCTGCCAAGCCCCTAGCGGCGCCCGCGGAAACGGCACCGGCTGCACCGACAGGCGCCTGAGGGCGGCTGTCGCCGGGAAGGATTTCAACCTGCGGGTGTTTTCACCGGCAGGTTTTTCGGGGATGCGAAAGCGTCTCCGGTGAAGGCAGGGAAATCCGGCCTTTGCAAAGGTGGCAGGTGTCAAAGCCCGCCACCAGCCAGTGGTGAGCCTGAAACTCGCCACTGACAAGTGGTGAATTAAACACTCGCCACTACAAGTGGCTCGGGGCCATCAAGTCTGCGGAAGGTTCGCAGCGCCTCACGAGCACAAATGAAAAGGAGCATTTACATGCCCAAAATGAAGACCAAGAGCAGCGCGAAGAAACGTTTTCGCGTTCGTCCAGGTGGTACCGTCAAGCGCGGCCAAGCCTTCAAACGTCACATCCTGACCAAGAAGACCACCAAGAACAAACGCCACCTGCGTGGTGCAGTTGCTGTCCATGAGACCAATATGGGTCACATGGCACAGATGCTGCCCGGCATGGGCATTTAATTAACGACGAACAAGGAGTACTCACATGCCTCGCGTCAAACGTGGTGTAACGGCTCGCGCCCGCCACAAAAAAGTTTTAGCCCTTGCAAAAGGTTTCCGCGGCCGCCGCGGCAATGTCTATCGCATCGCCAAAGAAGCGGTGATGAAGGCCGGGCAATATGCCTACCGTGACCGCCGTAACAAAAAGCGTGTGTTCCGCCAGTTGTGGATTGCGCGTATCAACGCTGCCAGCCGCTCATTCGGCATGACCTACAGCCAGTTCGCCAACGGTCTGAAAAAAGCCGGTATCGAGATCGACCGCAAGGTCCTTTCCGACATGGCGATTCACGACAGCGCTGCCTTTGGTGCCATCGTGGAGCAGGTCAAGGCCAAGCTTGCTGCTTGATTTTTGAGGGGCAATCAGCTATTGAATTGATAGCTGGTTGCGCACAAAAGACGGGGGCCAGAGCTTGAAAAGGCTCTGGCCCTTTTTCTTTGTCCGGGCGGCAGGCGAAGGCGGCGTCCGGACTGGTTTGTCAATCACAAGAAATATATGAACGAACTCGATGTCCTGGTGGATTCGGCCAAAACCAGCTTTGCGCAGGCCGTCACGCCCGCTGACCTGGAAAATGCCAAGGCGCAGTTCCTCGGCAAATCCGGCCGCATCACAGAGCTGATGAAGGGCCTGGCCGCGCTGCCCGTGGAAGAGAAAAAATCACGCGGCGCCGCCATCAATCTGGCCAAGCAGGCCATCGAAGCCGGGCTGACCGCGCGCAGGCAGGCACTGGCAGACGCTGAACTGCAGGTGCAGCTCAAGGCCGAGGCGCTGGACGTCTCGTTGCCGGGCCGCCAGCGGCCAGGCGGCGGCCTGCATCCGGTGTCACTCACGCTCGAGCGGATCGAGGCGATTTTCGGCTCCATGGGTTTCGATGTGGCCGAGGGCCCGGAGATCGAGACCGACTGGTTCAACTTCACGGCGTTGAACACGCCCGAAGACCATCCGGCTCGCTCCATGCACGACACGTTTTATGTGGAAGGCGGCACCGAAGCCGCGCCCAACCTGCTGCGCACACACACCAGTCCGATGCAGATCCGCTATGCGGTGCAGCATGTCAAGAAACACCGCGCGCTGATTGACGCCGGCGGCGTGATGCCCGAGATCCGCGTGATTGCGCCGGGCCGCACTTACCGGGTGGACAGCGACGCCACGCACTCACCGATGTTTCACCAGTGTGAGGGCCTTTGGATAGGCCAGAACGTCAGCTTCAAGGACCTGAAAGTGGTTTTCACTGACTTCTGTCGCACCTACTTTGAGTCCAACGATCTGGTGTTGCGCTTTCGCCCGAGCTTTTTCCCCTTCACCGAGCCCAGCGCCGAGATCGACATCCAGTTCCAGACCGGTCCGCTGGCGGGCCGCTGGCTGGAAGTGGCCGGCTCCGGCCAGGTGCACCCAACGGTGGTGCGCAACATGGGGCTGGACCCCGAACATTACATCGGTTTTGCCTTCGGCATGGGGCCAGACCGGCTGACCATGCTGCGTTACGGCGTCAATGACTTGCGGCTGTTCTTCGACGGTGACCTGCGTTTCCTGTCGCAATTCCAGTAACCCATCAGGCTTTATAAAAATGCAATTCCCCGAATCCTGGTTGCGCGAGTTCTGCAATCCGCCCCTGAGTACCGAGCAACTGGCCGAGACCCTGACCATGGCTGGTCTGGAAGTGGAAGACCTCAAGCCGGTCGCACCTCCTTTCAGCAAGATCGTCGTAGGCGAAATCAGGGAAGCGGTGCAGCATCCTGATGCCGACCGCCTGCGTGTCTGCCAGGTCGATGTGGGTCAGGGCTCCCTGCTCAACATCGTCTGCGGCGCTCCCAATGCCCGTGTCGGCATCAAGGTGCCCTGCGCGCTGGTCGGTGCCGAACTGCCGCCCGGCGACGATGGCAAACCTTTCCTGATCAAGGTCGGCAAGCTGCGCGGCGTGGAAAGCCAGGGCATGCTTTGCTCGGCCCGGGAACTCAAGCTGTCCGACGACCATGGCGGACTGCTTGAGCTGGCGCCGGACGCGGCCGCGGGTCAGGACATTCGCGAGCACCTCAAACTCGATGACACGCTGTTCACCCTCAAGCTCACGCCCAATCTGGCGCATTGCCTGAGCGTCTATGGGATTGCCCGTGAAGTGGCTGCGCTGACCGGCGCGCCGTTGGTGAGCCCGACCTTTCCGACGGTCGCGGTGGCCGGCGTGGACAAGCTGCCGGTCCGGATCAGTGCCCCCGATCTGTGCGGCCGTTTTTCCGGTCGCATCGTGCGCAAGGTCAATACAAAAGCGATCACCCCACCGTGGATGGTGGACCGGCTCGCGCGCTGCGGCCAGCGAAGCGTCACCGCGCTGGTGGACATTTCGAACTATGTGATGTTCGAGCTGGGACGGCCTTCGCATATTTTCGACCTCGACAAGATCCATGGCGGACTCGACGTGCGTTGGGGCCAGGCCGGCGAGACGCTCAAGCTGCTCAACGGCAGCACCGTGACGGTGGACGACAAAGTCGGCGTGATTGCCGACGACAGCCAGGTCGAGTCGCTGGCCGGCATCATGGGCGGCGATGCCACTGCGGTGTCCGACGAGACAGAAAACATATACGTCGAGGCTGCCTTCTGGTGGCCCAAGGCGATTGCCGGGCGGTCGCGCCGCTACAACTTCTCCACCGATGCGGGCCACCGTTTCGAGCGTGGTGTCGATCCCGGCCAGACGGTCGAGCATATTGAACGTATCACTCAACTGATCCTTGATATTTGCGGCACGCCGGACACCGTGTGCGGCCCGATCGACGATGCCCGGGTCAATATGCCGGAGGCGGCTCCCGTCACCTTGCGGGTCGCTCGGGCCATCAAGGTCATCGGCATGCCCCTCACGCAGACTCAGTGCGCTGACGCGCTGCGACGCCTGGGGCTGCCTGTGGCTGAAGGGGAGGGCACGCTGACTGTCACGCCGCCCAGCTACCGCTTCGACCTGCAGATCGAGGAAGACCTGATCGAGGAAGTGGTGCGCATGGTGGGTTACCAGCAACTGCCAGCCACGCCTCCGCTGGCGCCCATTACCGCACGTATCCGTCCAGAGGCACGGCGCAGTGCCTTTGCCGTGCGCCGCGCGCTGGCGGCCCTGGGCTACCAGGAAACCATCAACTTCAGTTTTGTCGAAGAACGCTGGGAGCATGAGCTTGCCGGCAACCCCCATCCCATCAAGCTGCTCAACCCGATTGCCAGCCAGATGAGCGTGATGCGGTCGTCGCTGATCGGCTCCCTGTTGCAGGTACTCAAGTTCAATCTCGACCGTAAAGCCAGTCGCGTCAACGTGTTTGAGCTGGGGCGAGTCTTTCTGCGCGACCCGCGCAGCCAGAACACAGACACCACCGTTGCCGGTTTTGACCAGCCGATGCGGGTCGCCGGTTTGGCCTACGGGCCGCGCGACACCCTCCAATGGGGCCGGTCCGACAAGGGCGTGGATTTCTTCGACGTCAAGGGCGACGTGCAGGCCCTGCTGGCGCCGTTGCAGGCGGTGTTTGCCCCAGCGGCCCACCCCGCGATGCATCCGGGCCGCTGCGCCAGCGTTGTCATCGACGGCGTGGCGGCGGGTTTTGTCGGCGAGTTGCATCCGCAGTGGCGCCAGGGCTACGAGCTGGCCCAGGCGCCGATTGTTTTTGAACTGGCGCTCGATGCCGTGCTGCAGCGTCCCGTGCCCGCCTTCCAGCCGGTGAGCAAGCTCCAGCCGGTCGAGCGGGACATTGCGGTGATTGTTGCCGAAGCAGTGACCCATTCGGCGCTGCTGGCGGCCATCCACGGTGCAGACACGCGAGGTCTGCTCAAGTCGGCGACGCTGTTTGACATCTACCGGCCGCAACAGGCCAATGCTGCGCTGCAACTCGGCGAAAAAAGCCTGGCGGTGCGCTTGGTGCTTGGCAGCGACGACGCTACACTGACCGACGAGCAGATTGACGCGGCGATCAAGGCCGTGCTCGACAATCTCGGCAGCAGCCTGCAGGCACGTTTGCGTGCATAGGCCAGGGAACACAAGAACAGTGAACAGCGAGGAGCGCGTCGTGGAATTTTCCGTTGAAAGTCTTGAGAGCCCGGCGCTGACCAAAGCTCATCTCGCAGAGTTGCTGTTTGAACAAATCGGCCTGAACAAGCGCGAATCCAAGGATATGATCGACGCGTTTTTCGACCTGATCTCCGACAGCCTGGTCGACGGCAACGATGTGAAGATTTCCGGCTTCGGCAATTTCCAGATCCGCACCAAGGCGCCACGCCCGGGGCGCAACCCGCGTACCGGCGAATCCATTCCCATTCAGGCGCGTCGGGTGGTGACTTTTCACGCCAGTCACAAACTCAAAGAGCAGATCCAGAGCCAGACTGGACCCGGTTGAAAGGCACCCGCCCGCCAGCCAAGGTCAGTCCTGCCCCTGTCAGGCCCACGCAACCGCCCTTTCAGAAAGCTTTTGTGTGTGGAAACATCACTTTTTGGCTGGAGCAAGTGCCGTACCGCTTGTGGCTTAAACAACACATCGAATTTTGTTGTTTGTAACTATTTGCACTAAGGTTCTTGTTAGAGTAAATTTGTAGCTTCATCTCATAGCGTATTGATTTAATTGGAGAAAGCTCTCCCCCCCATTCCCGCCAAACGTTACTTCACGATCGGTGAAGTCAGCGATCTATGCGGTGTCAAACCTCATGTGCTCCGTTATTGGGAGCAAGAGTTCACGCAGTTGCGCCCGATGAAAAGGCGAGGCAACCGCCGCTACTACCAGCACCACGAGGTGCTGATGATCCGGCGCATTCGCGACCTGCTCTACGACCAGGGGTTCACCATCAGCGGTGCGCGCAACAAACTGCAGGAGATCGTGCAGACCGAACGTGACAAACGCCGCAACGGTGAAGTCATGCTCGAAGGCGTGGATGTCGTTGAAGCGGGCGACTCGATTCTTGATGACTTTGGCGACTCGGTGGATTTTGAGGACAGTGCGTCCGATATGGCGCCCTTGCCTGATGGCAGTGCGGCCCAGCAAAGGCTGCAACTGCTACGCCGGGAATTGTTCGAAATTCGCGATCTGCTCAGTGCCACTTACTGAAACAGCCCGAACAAGCACGCTATAATTTGAAGCTTGACGGTGTGTGGCGCAGCCTGGTAGCGCACTTGCATGGGGTGCAAGGGGTCGAAGGTTCGAATCCTTTCACACCGACCATAAGTAATGTCAAAAGCCTCCTAACAGTGATGTTAGGAGGCTTTTTTCATGGGCGAATCCATCGCTTGCGCTGGACAGGAGCACCCAGTCTGGAAGCGGCAATCAGGCCCGGGCACAAAAATCGGGACAAGGCTCCCTAAAACGTGGGGCATTGGTGCGTCACGCGCTAAACTGACTGAAAGCACTGCGCGATACCCGGGTGCCCGACCTTGTTGGCGCAGTGTCCGGCGTGCATGAAGGTGCTCTCCGCAATTCAGAAGGCGACCCATGAAAGAGCTGACATATGACGGTGGTCGATCAGAATATTTCCCGTGCGCAATCCGGGGCCACCATGGATGACGGCCGAGGCAGGCCGCTTGCCGTGGGACATCGCCGGGCAAGTGTCCGGATGAGTTTCAGCTCGTGAGCGAAACACAATTTCGCCTGTTGACTGACGCGATGTCCCAGATTGTCTGGGTGATGCGGGCCGATGGCGCTTACACCTGGTTCAATCAACGCTGGCTGGACTACTCCGGTTTGTCCCTGGAAGAGAGCCTTGATCGCGGCTTGACCGGCCTGATTCATCCCGATGACGACCTGCGTGCCTCCCGGCTTCTGGAGCAGGCGCTCGCGAGCGGCGCCCCCTGTGAGATCGAATACCGGCTGCGCCGCGCAGACGGTGTTTACCGCTGGATGTTGTGCCGCGCACTCCCGCAGAGCGACGCCGCGGGGCAGACGACTCAATGGCTCGGCACCCTGACTGACATCGATACGCTGAAACAGGCAGCGGAACTCCTGGAGAAGGATATCTTCATGACCCGTATCGCCGGTCGGGTCGCGCGCCTGGGCGGATGGACGATCGACCTGCCGGAGCGCGTGTTGACCTGGTCGGTCGAAAACTGCCTGATCCACGACGTACCACCGGGTTACACGCCGACACTGGAAGAGGGGATTGGCTACTTTCTTCCAGAGCACCGGCACATCGTCATCCAGCATGTGGAGGCTTGCGCGCAGCACGGCACGCCCTATGAATTTGTACTTCCCAAGATGACCGCCAAGGGCAGGCGCATCTGGGTGCGCTCACTTGGCGAGGCGGTGAGGGATGCTTCCGGAAAAATTGTCCGCATTCAAGGGGCGTTCCAGGACATCTCGGAGCAGATGGCTGCACAGGCCCATACACGCGAGCTGGAAACACAGCTTGCCACCACACTCGAAAGCATCACGGACGGTTTTTGCCTGATCAACAAGGACTGGAAGTTCACCTTTCTCAATGGTCCGGCCGAGCGAATGCTTCAGCGCGGCCCGGGCGATTTGTTGGGCAAACTCCTCTGGGAGGAGTTCCCCAAGGCCATGGGCGGGACGATAGAGCGTGAAGCCCGACAGGCCGTTGAACACCGGCGCACGACCCGCTTTGAAACTTTTTACGAACCGCTTGAAGCCTGGTTCGATATCCACGTCTATCCCACGGAAACGGGCATCGCTGTCTACTTTCAGGACATCACGCAGAGACGCCGGGAACATGCGCAATTGCGGTTGCTTGAAACGGCGGTGTCCCGCCTGAACGACATGGTGGTCATCACGGAGGCAGAGGCTTTCGACGATGCGGGGCCGCGTATTGTTTTTGTCAACGACGCCTTTGAGCGCCACACCGGCTACAGCCGCCACGAAGTGATCGGAAATACCTCCAGGCTCCTGTGGGGACCCAAGACCCAGCATGCCGAGCTTGACCGTATTCGCACCGCCATGCAAAAGTGGGAGCGCGTGCGTTCGGAGATCGTCGTCTACACCAAGGCAGGCAGGGAGCTCTGGCTGGAAATCGATATCACGCCCATCACCGACGAGGCCGGCAAGCACACCCATTGGGTGGCCGTGGAGCGCGACGTCTCCGAGCGCAGGCGGCAGCAGCAGGAAATTCTCAGTCTCAACATCGACCTGGAGGACCGCGTCCTGCTGCGCACGGCCCAGCTGGCAACGGCGAACAAGGAGCTGGAGTCCTTTGCCTATTCTGTGTCCCATGACCTGCGCTCACCACTCAATACCATCCACGGGTTCAGCCAGTTGCTGGCAAAAATAGACGCGGAACACATCAGCGAAAAAGGCAAACACTACCTGAACCGGATAGGCGTCGGTGTCATGCAGATGGGCGAGTTGATCGAGGGCCTGCTGACCCTTGCCCATCTGTCCCGCGAGCAGCTGAAGTCGGAACGTGTCGACCTGTCGGCCCTGGCGCGGCGGATCGAAAACGACTGCCGGGAGAGGGAGCCCGAGCGCCAGGTTCAGGTGAACATCCACGATGGACTGATCGCGCATGGCGACCCCCGGTTGCTGTCATCCGTGCTGCAGAATCTGCTGGCCAATGCCTGGAAATTCAGCGCCAAGGAGCCGCTGGCGTGCATTGAAGTTGGCAGCGAGCGGGGAGCCGAAGGCGGTACCGTCTTTTTTGTGAAGGACAACGGTGCGGGGTTTGACATGGCTTTCACCCACAAGCTGTTCGGCACCTTCGAACGCCTTCATTCGCCCGGGGACTTTCCCGGCACCGGCATCGGACTGGCCACGGTGAAGCGGGTCATTGAGCGTCACGGTGGCCGCGTATGGGCAGAAGGCAAACCGAATGGCGGCGCCACCTTCTTTTTCACGCTGGGGCGTTCGAACTGACGAACTGACGAACTGATCTTCTCCCGCCTGCAGGACGGCCTGGTTTGGTGGCACCTGTCCGGTTGGCGGTTTTCCTTCAGGCGATGGCGGGATCGGGTACCATCTGCGGCGCCTGCGCAGCGCCCGGGGGCGTGGCGGCAGCATCGTGCGCCAGCTCGCCGCCCAGTGCTTCCAGCAGGTCCGGAATCAGGGCTGACAGCTCACCCGTCACGATGGCTGCATCGGCATCGAAGCCGTCATCGTCTTTGCCCTTGTCCTGGACTCCGTCCAGCACCACGTCAAGCAGCTTGAGTTTTCTGATCTGGGCCAAGTCTGTCAGCACGAAGGACACGCGGTCGTTCCAGGTCATGGCCAGCTGTGTCGGCACCTTGCCCGCGGCGATGTGTTCTGCAACCTCGTCGATCTCCAGCGTGTGGCGCGAATAACGGACCGTTGATTTCTGGTCGTCGGGCATCTTGAGTTCGCAGTCCCGGTCTACGGTGAAGCCGACGGGAGCCTCCCGGCTGGCAAGCCAGTGCGCCATGGCGATCGCGGCCGACATGGTGGTCTGCACAGGTCGTGCCATGAGGCCTGCGCCCGATCCCGGTACCCCGCTGAGCGCTTCCAGCAACTGGCTCACCACCTTGTCAGCACCGGTGAGGCTGCCCGAGTCCACGACCAGCAACTTGTGGACCGGATCCACCCACAAGGTGGTGGTAGAGCGTTTGGTGAAGGCGCGCGGCAGCAGGTCGAGAATGACTTCTTCCTTGAACTCCTTCTTGATCCTGGCGCCCACGCGCTCATGGCCGGTTTCCTGTTTGTATTTTTCAATCCGTTGATCGACAGCGTCCTTGATGGCAGAGGCGGGCACAGGCCGGCGTTCGGTGCACAGGCGCAGGATGAGCTGCGGACCGACACTTTCAGCCAGCACCGTGCTCTTGTTGCCGCGCGGGGGAACCCAGCCGCTGGACTCCGCCTGCGTCGCGCCGCAGGGTATGAATCGGGTCGCCTGAAGCACTTCTTCCAGGGCTTCAAGGGGCGGCAGGGTGAAGTCGTCGGCAATGCGGAAAAAGGAAGCGGCTTTGAACATGAAATTCCGGTGTGGGGTGTCAGGGGGAGCGGCCAGCAGGCCGGTCGGAAAGTGCGGCGGAGTGCGCGAGGCTGTCGAAATTCTAAGTGACACTCAGGACGAATGAGGCACTTGCTTACCTTGAAGGCGTGAACCGCCGCATCGCGAACGCAAACTCATGCGATATCGATCACATGGATGCCGTACGCGCCCTGGCGCCGGTCTGAAAAATAGCAGGCCAGTGTTTCTTTCACGGTCCTGAAAGCCAGGTCGTCCCAGGGGATTTCGGCTTCGGTGAACAGCCGCGCTTCAATCGTCTCGTGGCCGGGATGGAACTGCTCACTGAGCAGTCGTGCACGGTAGTAGAGATGGACCTGGCCAACACGCTCCACATTCATCACACTGAACAGGTCTTCCATTTCAAACTGCGCGCCGGCTTCCTCGTCGGTTTCGCGTGCAGCGCCCTGCGCCGTGGTTTCGTTGAGTTCCATGAAGCCCGCAGGCAGGGTCCATTTGCCCCAGCGCGGTTCGATGTTGCGTTTGCAAAGCAGCACCTTGTCGCCCCAATGCGGCACAGTGCCGACAACATTGAGCGGGTTTTCGTAATGGATGGTGCCGCAGGCCGGGCAGACAGCCCGCTCCCGGGTGTCTCCGTCATCCGGTACGCGGTAAGTCACCGCGGCGCCGCAGTTTCTGCAATGTTTGATGGGACTACGGTACATGGAAGCCAGTTTAGTTTGAAACCAAAAAGGGCTCCCGAGGGAGCCCTTTTTGCCAGGCGTCTGCGCTCAGGCTTTGGTGGTTTTGGTGTGCTTCTCGATCAGGCTGCGGGCCGTGTCCAGCAATTTCTTGCCGTCGAACCCGCGCTTGTTCATGTCCTCGACCCACTCGACCTCCACCGTGCGTGACTTGCGGCGGAACTCCTGGGCTTCTGCCGGGCTGACGGTGTAGATCGTGTTGCCGCGGTCGCTGGCGGTCTTGCGGCCCGGAACGTCGTTGCCCTGCTGCACCTTGCCCAGCCAGGCCGAGGTGGCCATGCCGGAGTTGTTGTCGATGACCTTTTTCAGGTCAGGGGCCAGCGAGTTGTACTTGGCCTTGTTCATGGCCATCACGAAGGTGGTGGTGTACAGGCTGCCGCCGGCCGGATCGAACTCGGCATGGAACTTGGTGAGCTCGTTGACCTTGACCGATGGCACCACTTCCCAGGGAATCACGCAGCCATTGATGGTGCCCTTGCTCAGCGCATCGGTGATGGCCGGCAGCGGCATGCCGACCGGAATGGCGCCCAGAATGCCCATCAGCTTGGTGACCTGGCGGGTGGGTGCGCGCATTTTGAGTCCACGCATGTCGGCGATGGACCGGACGGGTTTGTCGACGGTATGGATCACGCCGGGACCATGCACCTGAAGCGCGATGACCTGCGTGTCCTTGAACTCGTCCGGTGCCATGGTCTGCACGTATTCCCAGTAGGCCTTGGAAGTTGCTTCAGCGTTGGACATCATGAAGGGCAGCTCAAACACCTCGACGCGCGGGAAGCGCCCAGCCGTATTTCCAGGCAAGGTCCAGACCACATCCACGACACCATCCTTGGCCTGGTCATACAGCTGCACGGGCGTACCGCCCAGCTGCATGGCAGGGTAGGCCTCGAACTTGATGCGGCCGCCGGACTCCTTCTCGACTTTCTCCATCCAGGGCTTGTGCATGCCCAGCCAGACGTTGGACGCTGGCGACATGAAGGTGTGAAATTTCAGGGTGACCGCCTGCTGGGCCAGGCCCGACAGGGCGGGCGCTCCCAGCGCAGCCGCTGCGCCGGTTTTGAGAAGAGTACGTCGCTGAATCATGTGTTGTCTCCGGTAAGGGTGGTTGTAAATTAATGCAGGAAAAACAGTTTGTGAACCCGTGATTGCCCTGATGGGGCCGCTAGTTGATGAACTTTACAAGCCACAGCGAGATGCCGGGGAAGAACAGCAGCAGTGTGGTACGCAGGGTGTCGCTGATCAGGAAGGGCAGCACGCCGCGATAGCTCTCGCTGATGGGCACATCCTTGGCCATACTGTTGACGATGTACACGTTCAGGCCCACCGGGGGGGCCAGCAGGCCAAAACCAACGGTCATCAGCACCATGATGCCAAACCAGATGGCCACAGACTCGCGGGGCATGCCGAAATCGAGCGCCATGACCATGGGAAAAAAGATGGGGATGGTCAGCAGCAGCATGGACAGCTCGTCCATGACCGCACCGAGCATCACATAAAACAGCAGGATGGCCGTCACCACCATCAGCGGAGACAGCCCCCATCCGCCAACGACTGCAGCGAGCTGGTTGGGCACCTGTGTGAGAGCCAGCGCCGAGTTCATCAGGTCGGCGCCAATAAAAATCAGGAAGATCATGGCCGAACTTTCCGCCGTTGCATAAAAACAGCGGATGAATTTCGCCCAGGTCAGTTCCCGTTTGAACAATGCGGCGACAAAGGTCGCCGCAGCTCCGACAGCCGCTCCTTCTGTCGGCGTGAAGTAGCCGCCATAAATGCCGCCGAAGACCAGCAGGAAGATGAGCACGATGGGCATGACAGCGAACACCGAGCGCAGGGTGACGCCCTCGCTGTCGGTATCCACCTCGGGTGCGTGGCCCGGGACGAGGCGCACATAGATGGCGATCGCCACCATGTAGCCCAGCATCGCAATCAGGCCGGGGACCATGGCCGCTGCAAACAGCTTGGCAATATTCTGCTCCGTCAGAATGGCGTAGATCACCAGCGGGACCGACGGAGGAATGAGGATGCCCAGTGTCCCACCGGCAGCCAGTGTCGCCGTGGACAGTCGTCCCGAATACCCGTGACGTTTCATTTCAGGCAATGCCACGCTGGTGATCGTGGCCGCGGTCGCGACCGATGATCCGCATATGGCGCCAAAGGCCGCGCTGGCCAGCACGGATGCCATCGCCAGACCCCCCCTGAAGTGACGCATGATGCTGGCGGCAAACTGGAAGAGCGCCTTGCTGATCCCCCCCTGGGTCGCGAAATGGCCCATCAGGATGAACAGCGGAATCACGGACAGGTCATAGCTGGCAAAGCGGGCGAAGGCCTGGGTATTGAGGAAGCTGGAAAAAGGAGACCAGCCCGTCTGGAACACGTAGCCGATTGCGCCGGCAGTAAACATGGCCACCGCGATGGGCACACGGACGGCCATCAGGCCAAGCATGATGCCGAAGATCAGCAGGGTTTCGGTGATGGAGCTCATGCGTGCGCCTCTGTGTCTTCGCGAAAGCCGAACAGGCTCTGGTAGATGCCGATCATCGCTGTCAGCACAAAGGGTGGCACCATGGCCGCGTAGG
Source organism: Polaromonas sp. (assembly GCF_029945895.1). Taxonomy (GTDB): domain Bacteria; phylum Pseudomonadota; class Gammaproteobacteria; order Burkholderiales; family Burkholderiaceae_C; genus Polaromonas. The sequence continues at coordinate 68,595 of NZ_JAQSDL010000090.1, forward strand.
TCGTCCACTCGGGAAAGCCGAGGATTTGCGTTTCGGAATGGGTAGACCAGGAATTGAGTCCTCCCAGCGACGTGCGCCAGGCAAGGATCGCAAAGAGAACCGCCAGCAACAGGGCGCCCAGGCGGTCCAGGCCGTTATTGACCTGGGGGCTGAACCTTGAGGAGAAGAAATCCACAATGATGTTGCCACGCTGGATCTGGCAGTAGGGCATGAACAGCGCGATCGCCGCACCGGTGGCAATACCGGTGAGTTCAAAATCGCCGACCAGGGTTGCGCCGGTGGTGTTGCGGCCTATCAGGCTGATGCAGGTCATCAGGGTGATGCCGGTCAGCAGCAGGCCCGCCAGGATGGCGCAAAGCTTTGCTAGGTTCTGCAGGATTTTCAACGAGGTCTCCAGGGATGGGGCAGGGGGACGGAGGGCGCGCGGAAGGCCCGGCTCCTCAATGGTGAGGATTATCCGGGGCCGCGGTCGGACGGGTCAGGCGGGATACCCGCAAGGCGCCGGGTATTTGCGCGATCATCGGAGCGCTTGCGCGAAAGGCGCGCAAGCGCCCGGAAGGGCGTCAGGCCACCTTGACGGTCAATGTGCCCAGTCCCCTGACTTCGCCGACCATGGTGTCGCCCGACACCACGGCCGCCACACCCTCGGGGGTTCCCGTGTAGATGAGGTCACCGGGTTGAAGCTCCCAGGCCGCGGACAGGTGTTCAATGGTTTCGGCAACGTTCCAGATGAGCTTGGACACATTGCTGCGCTGGCGGTCCTTGCCGCCCACCTGCACGTACAGCTCGGCATTGGCGACGTCGCCAGCCTTGGCGGCCGGCGTGATCGGGCCGATCGGTGCGGAATGGTCATAGGCCTTGCCGATACACCAGGGGCGCCCCTGTTTCTTCATTTCGCCCTGCAGATCGCGGCGTGTCATGTCCAGACCCACGGCATAGCCGAAGATGTGTTTGTGCGCATCGGCCGCCTTGATGTTCTTGCCGCCTGTGCCAATGGCCACCACGAGTTCGATTTCATGGTGCAGGTTGTTGGTGAGGCTGGGGTAGGGGATGGTGCCGGTCTGGCCGGCTTCCACCACCACCACCGCGTCGGCAGGCTTCATGAAGAAAAACGGCGGCTCGCGGCCCGTAAAACCCATCTCCTTGGCGTGCTCTTCGTAGTTGCGGCCGACGCAATAGATGCGGTGTACAGGAAAACGCTCGGTGGTGCCGACGACGGGGACAGATACGACGGGTGGCGGGGTAAAAACAAAGCTCATGACAACCTCTCTTCTCTGTGTATGCCCAGTGCCTGATGCACCGGACGGTCTGAAAAACTGAACAACACACAGCCCTGCGCCGAGCGCAGCCGGGCGGTGTGCCACGACGGGATCACAAAATGGTCGCGCGGACCGAACTCGAAGGCCTGTTCCTGGCCGGCCGGGCCGATCAGGACCGAGCCGTGGCCTTCGACGACGCTGAACACCGCGCCGTCGGTTTGCCGCCAGGGCAGGCCGGAAAAACCGGCGGGCAGGCGCTGCATGAAGGTGCCCATGGTCGGCATCGGCGAGCCGCCGGTCGCCGGATTCACGTAACGCAGCTTCACCCCGTCCCAGGCGTCGACCGGTGCCTGTTGTTCCAGGGTGTGCAGGGCCTCACGCGTACGTTCATAAGGATAGCTGAAGATCGGCGAGGTCTGGCCGAACGGGGCGTCGTAGTGCACCGGCAGCATGTTGGCGCCGTAACGCTGATAGCTGGTGCCTTCAGCCCGGGTCACGGCCTGCGCGCGCTCGGTGTGGTTCTCGGCAAAACCGGCGTCGAAAAAACGCAGCATGGGGATGTCCAGGCCGTCGAGCCAGACCACCGGCTCGCCGCCTTCCAGCGCAGTCTGGTTGCCGTGGTCATGCCAGGTCCAGCTGGGCGTGATGATGAAGTCACCGGGTGCCATGGTGGTGCGTTCGCCGTCAACCGCGGTGTAGGCGCCGCTGCCTTCGACGACAAAACGCAACGCGCTCTGGGTGTGGCGGTGGCTGGGCGCGATTTCGCCGGGCAGTATCAGCTGCAGGCCGGCATACAGCGACTGCGTGATGCATGACTGCCCCGGCAGCGCGGGGTTTTCCAGGATCAGCACGCGGCGCACGGCTTCTTCGGCAGTGATCAGTTCGCCGGACTGCATCAGGTAAGGACGGACCTTGTTCCAGGCCCAGAAGGCCGGCACGCAGGGGGTGGCCGGCTGCTGGGGCACCAGCGCATGCAGTACCTCCCACAAGGGCGTCATCTGCTGCGCGCGGATCGCTTCATAAAAGGCCTGGCGTGTAGTGCCGGCCGGGGGCGTCATGTCCATGGTCTGTTCCCGTTTCGCAGTTTCTGCATTTTCAGAGGTCGAAATAGACGCCGTCGTCCCGCAGCACCTGCTGCAGGCGGGCGACATCGGTGGCGGCAAAGGCCATGCCATCGTCCAGCCGTGCGGCGGCGGTGCCGGCAGCCTGGCCCATTACAAAGCAGCCGCCGCTGGCGCGCGCGGCCGACTGGCCTTCGTGGGCCATGGAGGCGCAGCGGCCGGCGACCAGCAGGTTGTCCACCTCGTGCGTGACCAGCATGCGCCAGGGCAGGTCGTTGTAGGCCCGGTTTTCATCGCGCGGAAAGCGCCAGCTGATGGCGCCGTCCACATGCATTTCCATGGGCCAGGCGTTGATGCCGATCACGTCGGCAAAACGGGCCGAGGACAGGATGTCCTCGCCGGTGAGCATGTAAGCCCCGCAGATGCGGCGCGACTCGCGGATGCCGACCTGGGGCGCGATGTCGATGATGGCCGAGTCCGCAAACCCGGGCACCTCGTTCCTGAGAAAACGGAAATATTCTGTGATCTGGCGTCGCCCTTCGAGTTCACCCTCGCTGAGCTGGCGTGCGTCGGTGGCATCCATCGCGTTGCCGGCCGCGTTGCGGATCTGCGTGACATTGGCGCGCCACTCGGCGGGGTTTTTCTGCGGACGCAGGATGGCGCCCTTGCGCGGGAACCGGTAGCGCCCCGGCTGGCGGGTTTCGCTTTCCTCCATCAGCTCGTTGATGGCCTTGAACTCACCCACGGCCGCCAGCGCCGGCCCGGCATCCACATGCCCGACACGAAACATGGTGGAGGGAAACAGGGCGCTGCCGTGACCGTCGCCGAGCTCGAAAGGCACGCCGGCAAAATGCGCCACGTCGGCGTCGCCGGAGCAGTCGATGAAGCGGCGCGCCCGGATCGCCTGGCGTCCGGATTTGGTTTCGACCACCAGGGCCGTGATGGCCTTGCCGTCCATCAGGACCGCAGCCGCCCATGCATGAAACAGGAGATGTACGCCGCTGGCCACCAGCATCTGGTCAGCCGCGCACTTGTAGGCCGACACATCGTAGGAGCGCACGCGAATTCGGCCGGCCATGCCGTCCTGCGGCTGGTTCAGGCCGCCCAGCGCATCCATGCGTGCCAGCAGATCGTCCACCACGCCATGCACGAGTTGCTGCATCTCGCCGTTCTTGCGGCCATAGAGCCCCGCAAAATTGGTGACACCGCCGGCCGTGCCCATGCCGCCCAGAAAGCCATAACGCTCGACCAGCAGGGTGCGCGCGCCATGTCTGGCGGCACTGACGCTGGCCGCCAGGCCGGCCGGCCCGCCGCCGACGACGACCACATCGAACTCGCCATACACCGGCAGGGTGCGGGCCGGTTCGGTCACAAAGGAGGTGGTGGGCATGGCCACCTTATCCCGCGCCGACGCCGGCCGTACCGCCGACTCGGTTGCAGGAATGAAGGTGTTTTGAGGCGATGGTCGGCATGGACAGTGCGGCGTCAGCTATCAAAAAGAGAGCAATTGGAGGGGGTTTGCACAGTGTCGCGCAGGTTCTGACAGGCTCTGACAGGTTCTGGCACGTTCTATTGGAACAGTTTTGATGGCTCGATGCCGTCATACATCCATTTCAGTCCAGCAAATCCCGCGCTTTCCTGGCCGCTCTGGAACAGCTGGTTGCGCAGCTCGCGTTGCACGCCGGCAGCATGGTAAATATCGCCGTAAAAACGCGCGGTCAACTGCACCCTTCCAGTACGCAGGTAACGGGCCTGCTGGTATTTCTGGAAGGCCAGCGGTACGTCGCCACGCGCCACGCGCAGGGCTTCGCGCAGCACCACCGCGTCCTCAATCGCCTGCCCAGCGCCCTGGGCCAGGTACTGCAGCATCGGGTGGGCCGCATCGCCCAGCAGCGTCACCCGCCGGTCGGTCCAGTTCTTCACCGGCTCCCGGTCGCACAGCACCCACATTTTCCAGGTGTCGATCTTGCCGAGCAGCTCCCGGACCTGCGGACAGGCGTCGCGGAAACGCTCCGTCAGCTCCGCCGTGTCGCCGAAGGTGTTCCAGCCTTCGTCGTACTTGCTGCTGTGGAACACCGCGACCAGGTTGAACAGTTCGCCGCGGCGCAGCGGGTAGTGCACCAGATGGGTTTTCTCCCCGCCCCAGAGCAACACGTCGTCGCTCCACAGATGGGTGGGGACGTCCTCGCGCTTGAGCACCGCACGGTAGGCGATGTGTCCGGACACCCGGGGCTTGCCGTCGCCGACCACCGCCTCCCGCACCTTGCTCCACAGGCCGTCAGCCCCGATCAGCGCCACGCCCGGCAGGGTTTCGCCGTTGGCGAGGCGCACGCGCACGCTGTCCGCGGTCTGCTCAAAGGACTCGAGCCTGGCGTCGGTGCGCAGCGTGATGTTGGGCAGCTCCCGGCAGGCGTCGAGAAACACCTGGTGCAGGTCGGCGCGGTAAATCACACCATAGGGAAAACCGTAGGTGGCGCGGGATACGTCCCCCAGAGGCACACGCACCACTTTCTCCCCGGTGCGTACGTCGTTCATGCCCAGGCCGGGCGGAAAAAACGACACCTTGCTGACCACATCGGTCAGGCCAAGCCAGGCAAACATCTTGAAAATATTCGGACCGAGCTGGATGCCGGCCCCGATTTCGCCGAAGCTGGAGGCCTGTTCCAGAACCGTCACGGCGTGGCCGTCGCGCGCCAGGACCAGGGCTGTCGCCAGGCCGCCTATGCCGCCGCCGGCGATGAGGATGGGGTGGGGAGATGTCACGGGCAGTCCAGTGTCTTGAGGGGAGGCTGTCGCAAAGGGGTGAATCGAGGGGGTGAGTAGATGATAAGTATACTTACTATCAATCTGTACGGTGATTACCCTGATCACTCCCTTAAACTCGCGTCATGTCAAAAAGCTTTAACTTCGGCGAAGCCCCGGGGCACCAGATCCGACGCGCCCACCAGCTGTCGATCGCCCTTTTCATGGACGAAACAGCCGGTTTTGACGTGACGCCGGTGCAGTTCGCGATTCTCAATGCCCTGATGGACGACCCCGGCGAAGACCAGGTCACGCTGGCGGGGCGGGTGGCTTTTGATGCCGCCACCTCCGGCTCAGTGATAGGCCGGCTTGAGGCCAAGGGCTGGGTGCGGCGCGAGGCCGATCCGGCCGACAGGCGGCGCAAGCTGCTCTGGGTCACGCCGGAAGGGGAAAAAGTCGCGCTGCAGATGAAGCGGGCCGTCAGCCGGGTTCAGTCGCGCCTGCTGGGGCCCCTGAGTGCAGCCGAGCGCAAGCAGTTCGGCGCGCTGCTTGGCAAGCTGATCGCTGGCCACGAGGACATGGCCTGAACCTGACCCGGCGCCTTCAGTCCCCTGATTTGGCCAGCAGCGTGAAGTGTTCGACCACTGGCGGGCCGGCAAAAAACGGCCCGACGATGGCGCGCCACTCCGCGAAAGCCGGGGATTCCCGAAAACCGATGGTGTGGTCTTCCAGCGTGTCCCAGAAAATCTGCAGCACGTAACGCTCCGGACTTTCAATCCCCTTGTTGACCTTGAAACCCTGAAAACCTCTGGCGCCAGCAATCACGGTGCTCAGACCGCGCTGGATGGCTTCGTCAAAAGCGGCCTGCTGGCCGGGCTGGATGCGGATGTCGGCGAGTTCGAGAATCATGGCGGGTCCTGTGTAGAGCTGTGTGTGGATCAGTACTGGCTGGCAGGCAACTCTACCGTCAAACCGTCAAGGTCTGCGTTCAGGATGATCTGGCAGCTCAGCCGGCTGGCGGGCGTGGCGGGTGTGGCGGTGAAGGCCAGCATGGCGCGCTCCTCGCCGCCGGCGGCCGGCAGGCGTGCCGCAAACGGCTCGGTCACCATCACGTGGCAGGTGGCGCAGGTCAGCAGGCCGCCGCAATCGGCCGCGATGCCGCTTACGCCTGCGGCCACCGCCGCCTCCATCAGGCTTTGGCCAATCTTGCCTTCAGCCCTTATGGGGTTTGCGCCGGCAGCTATGAAATTAATAGTAATCATGGGTGTTTCCAAACATCAGATGCGGCTGAAATATTCGCGCCGCTGCCAGTCGTCTTTGTCCTGGGCCTGTTCATGGCGCGCGATTTCCGACCGCTTGATGCGTGTGAAATAGTGGATGAAGCTCTCGCCAAAGGCCTGCACCAGCAGCGGATCGGCCTGCAGGGCGTCCAGGGCCTCGCCCAGGCTGGTCGGGATGCGGGTGCCGGCGTCGCCATACGGCGCATTGGTGGCCACCGGCGCCCTGAGTTCGCGCCGGATACCGTCCAGCCCGGCGTGAATCTGCGACGCCAAATAGAGATAGGGGTTGGCGGCCGGCTCGCCGATGCGGTTTTCGATGCGTGTGGCCTTGTCCTGGCACTGGCCCACCACGCGCAGCATGGCGCCGCGGTTGTCGCGGCCCCACAGCACCGACTGCGGCGCCAGCGCATTCGGCCTGAAGCGGCCAAAACCGTTGATGGTCGGCGTGCAGAACACCGTCATGCCGCGTGCATGCTCCAGCAGGCCGGCCAGGTAGTGCTCCCCAAGCTTTGAAAGCGTGTACTGCGCGTCGGTCGGTTGCGTGCCCTCGGCGGGTGTCTCGCGCTGGAACAGGTTGGCACTGGTCTGCAGGTCCACCAGCGACTGGTGCAAATGCCAGCCGCTGGACATGATGTTCGGAAACGGCGGGCGGCACATGAAGGTGGCGTGGTAACCGGCGCGGCGCAGCGCCTGCTTGACCGCGCTGCGAAACAGCACCATGTTGTCCGCGGCGGTCAAGGCATCAGTAGCCTCGAACACCGCTTCGACCTGGCTGGGGCCCAGCTCGATTTCCAGCGACTGCAGGGGCAGGCCCAGCGCCTGCGCCGTGTGCTGCACGATACGCAGCGGCTCGTCCGCCATGTCCACGCAGTTCTCGGCCAGCAGGTTGTAGCCGGGGTGGATCATCGCCACCCGGGGCGGCAGGCCGGGCCAGGCCGCCTGTTCGGGGTCCAGTTGGTCGCTGGCCCCGTCCTCGGTGATGCGGTAGATGTGAAACTCGATTTCCAGCCCGCATTTCATGCCGTAACCGGCTTCGGCCAGCTGCGCCAGCGCGCACTGCAAAATGCGCCGCGTGTCCAGCTCGACGGCCGTGCCGTCCTGCATCCAGGGCTGAGCCTGGACCCAGCCGGTGGCAGTTGCCCACGGCAGTTGTCTGAAGCTGGCCGGGTCGGCCAGCAGCAGCAGATTGCTGGCGAACTCGAAGCCCGGCAGCCCGGCCGTGCCGTCGGCCTCGAAGACCTTGAAGGCGGTGCGGTCCGAGCTGTCCTTGAGCAGCAGGGTGCTGACCATGCCCACGCCATCGTGCATGGCCGCGGCGGCGGCGCGGGCCACCAGGGTCTTGCCACGCAGCATGCCGTGCAGGTCGCACCAGGCAAAACGTACGAGTTCGATACCGCTGGCGTCAATCAGCTGCGCGGTGTGCGCCAGCGCGCTTTGCCGCGCGACATCGTGGATGCCGCAGTGTTCGGCGAAGCTGTTCATGCGTTGACAGCCTGTCGGGTGTCTTTTTCTTTCCAGGGCGCGTTGGCCTGCTTGGCCCGGGCCTGTTCCTGCCACCAGGTCGGCCAGGCGCCGGCCGGTGCAATGCCGTCCACCGTGTCCGGCCCGCGCATCAGTTCGGCCTGGCTGGCATCGGCGATGCCTGGCGCGACGCCGCCTTCCTGCACGGTCGCAATCGCCTTGATCAACACGCGGCGGTTGGCCATGATGACCTTGTCGGAGGTGCCCAGGTGCTCGCGGGTGCGGTCCTGGATGGGGCCCATGCTTTCGACAGCCCACTGGTCGTGCACATTGATGTCTTCCTCGCCCATGCCCAGGTAGGTCTGGGTGCGTTGTTCTTCGGCATTGAAGCCCCAGTTGTTGTGGCGCCCGGCGTTCGGGATGTAGTCAGGCAGCGCGATGAACTGCTGGCGCTGGGCGCGCATGCTCTCCTTGTCGAGCGGGCCCGCGAAGCTGGTGAAGAAGGAGTACCAGTAGGTGTGGGTGTCGTCCACCGGCACATGCATCTGCGTGATGGTCATGGTTTCCGACAGCGGAATCACGAAGGTGGCCGGGAAAACCGCATTGGTCACGCGCACATGGGTGAGCTTGTCGTTCATGGGCCGCAAGGCCGTCAGTTGCATGCCCCAGGGCTTGTTCTCCACGCTGATCTCGGGCTGCGCAAACTCGCGCATGATGCGTGTCATCGGCCATTGTTCGCCGTCGATGGCGCCGGCACTGGCGCTGCGAAACTGTTTGCCCGCCGCATTCTGGCCGATGTCCTCCAGCGCCTCGTCCTGCAGGAAGCGGTGCAGAAAGGACGGGTGGGCGGGGTCGATGCCGACTTCAAAAGCCTGCAGCCAGTTGGCATTCCACAGGCCCTTGAAGGCAAAGCTGTGGGTGGCGGGCGCGGTGAAACAGTCGAAGGCAGGAAGCGGTGGCGGGGTCGAGCCTTCCGGTCCCATCCAGGCAAACAGCACACCGCTTTGTTCGCGCACCGGGTAGCTGCGCTGTTTCACGCGGTCGCACAGCTTGCTGCCGGCGGGTTCAGCCGGGGTGTCCAGGCACTGCCCCGTCACGTTGAACTTCCAGCCGTGGAAGGGGCAACGCAGGCCATCGCCCTCGGCCCGGCCAAACGACAGGTCGGCGCCGCGATGCGGGCAGTCCCGGTCCAGCAGGCCGTAGTTGCCCTGGTCGTCCCGGAACAGCACCAGGTCCTGGCCCATCAGGCGCACCGCCTTGACCGGGCGTTTGTCCATGCGCGGGTCCAGCGCAGGGTTGAATTCATCGACCAGCGCCGCCGGCTGCCAGTAACTGCGCAACAGGGCGCCGCAAGGCGTGCCGGGGCCGACACGGGTGATCAAATCGTTCTGTTCTGCGTTCATGGTTAGCCTTTGCCTGAAACGGTATACCGAAATTTGATTTCAGTGTACATTCCAGTTCATGAACTTGCAAGAGACGGTGTTGATCCAGCTGCGTGACCTGATCCTGCGCGGCGAATTCGAACCCGGCCAGCGTCTGGCCGAGCAGCAGCTGGCCGAACGCCTGGGCGCTTCGCGTACGCCCGTGCGCGCCGCGCTGGTGACGCTGGAGCAGGAGGGCCTGGTCGAGGCCAATGAGACCGGCAAGTTCCTGGTGCGCCAGTTCACGCCGCGCGAGGTGGCCGACGCGATTGCCGTGCGCGGGCATCTGGAGGGCATGGCGGCGCGCCTGGTCGCCGAACACGGGGTCTCGCGCCAGCTTCAGCTCGACCTGCAGGCCTGCCTGGACGACGGGGACCGGGCGCTGGCGGCCAATCCCTTGACCTACGAGAGTTATGCCGATTACGCAGCCATGAACGACCGCTTCCACGCGCTGATTCTGGAGGCCAGCGGCAACCGGGCGCTGCAGCGCGCGGTGGCACTCAACGACAAGTTGCCGTTTGCGCCGGCCTCGGCGATGCTGCCCATGCAGGGCACGGTCACGCTGGACCGCGACTGGATGCTCTACGCGCATCGCCAGCACCACATGCTGTTCGCTGCGCTCAAGGCCGGCGAGGGCGCACGCGCGCAGGCGCTGGCGATTGAACACACCGAAGTCGCGCAGATGAACATGCGCATGGCGCTGGAGCGCCGGGCCGAGACCGAGCAGGTGCTGCCGGCCATGCGCCTGGTGGTGGGGCGTTGAACCGGGGAACTGTCAGCTTCACGGCCGCCGGCGTGCGCCGCGGTTTCTTTGCCGCCCAGGTGCTGGCGCCCGGCGTGACGCTGTATGCCATGGTCTTCGGCGTGCTGGCCAGCGAGCGCGGCATGTCCTGGCTGCAGGCCATGCTGATGAGCGCCGCCGTCTATTCGGGCAGCGCGCAGCTGGCCGCGCTGCAAGGCTGGACGGCGACGGCGGCAGTCACGCCGGTCATCGTCACCATCCTCGTCATGAATGCGCGGTATGTGCTCTACGGTGCGGCCATCCAGCCCTGGCTGGCCGGCCTGCCGCGCCACCAGAGCTGGGGCTCGCTGTTCTTCCTCGGCGACGGCAGCTGGGCCATGGCCATGCGCGAGTACGAAACCGGCTACCGCGACGCGGGGTATGTGTTTGGCTCCGGCGTGGCGATGTTTGTGCCTTGGCTGGGCGGCACGCTGGTGGGCCATCTGCTGGCCGGCAATGTGCCGAATCCGGCGGCCTTCGGGCTGGACTTCATGCTTGTGGCTTTTGCCGCAGCGATTGGCATGGTGCTCTGGCGCGGCAAGTCCGACCTGTGGATGGTGGCCGCGGCCGGGCTGGTGGCGCTGGTGCTACACCGGCTGCTGCCGGGCGCCTGGTACATCGTCGGTGCAGGTGTCGCGGGTGGCCTGATGGGAGCATGGCGTCATGGCCGTTGAGTCGACCTTTCTGCTGGCGCTGGTGGGCATGGCGCTCGCATCCTTCGCCTGCCGCATCAGCGGCTTCCTGCTGATGGGTTATGTGCGCATCACGCCGCGCGTCGAAGCTGCACTCAAGGCGATTCCGCTGTCGGTGATGGTCGGCATCGTGACGCCGGCCGCCACCTCGGGCAAGCTGCCGGAACTGCTGGCTTTGCTGGCGGTGGGGCTGGTGATGAAACTGGTGCGCAACGACCTGGCGGCCGCCGTGGCCGGCGCGGCAACGGTGGCTGCCCTGCGCTGGGCCGTGGGCTGATCGCGCTTACTCTTTCGCCACCCGCAGCACCAGCTTGCCGAAGTTTTCACCATTGAACAGCTTGAGCAGGGTTTCGGGGAAATTCTCCAGCCCGTCCACCACGTCTTCCTTGCTCTTCATTTTTCCGTCTTTCAGGTAGCCTGCCATTTCGGCAATCGCCAGTGGGTAACGATCGGCGTAGTCGAACACCACGATGCCTTCCATGCGCGCGCGGTTGACCAGCAGCGACAGGTAATTGGCCGGCCCTTTGACGGGTGTGGTGTTGTTGTACTGGCTGATCGCGCCGCAGATGATGATGCGGGCGCCGCGCGTGATGCGTGTCAGCACCGCGTCCAGGATGTCGCCGCCGACATTGTCGAAGTAGATGTCCACGCCTTTCGGGCAATGTTCCTTCAGCCCGGCCTTGACGTCGCCGGCCTTGTAGTCGATGCAGGCGTCGAACCCCAGCTCCTTGACCACCCAGTCGCACTTGGCCTTGCCGCCCGCAATGCCAACCACGCGGCAGCCCTTGAGTTTGGCGATCTGGCCCACGGTCTGGCCGACGGCACCGGCCGCGCCGGACACCACCACGGTGTCGCCGGCCTTGGGCTGGCCCACATCCATCAGGCCGAAGTAGCCGGTCATGCCGGGCATGCCCAGCACATTGAGCCAAGAGGTCAGGCCCATGCGGGGGTCGATCTTGAACATGCCGCTGCGCTTGATCTGGTCCTCGGGAATCAGGCAATACGCCTGCACGTCCAGCCCGGCATTGACATAGTCCCCAACCGCAAAGGCCGGGTTGTTCGAGGCGATCACCTGGCCGACGCCGCCGGCGCGCATGACCGCTCCGATTTCCACCGGCGGGATGTAGCTCTTGCCCCCGTTCATCCAGCCACGCATGGCGGGGTCCAGCGACAGGCACAGGGTCTTGACCAGTACACCGCCAGGGCCGGGTTCGGCCACCGGCTCGGTGGTGAAGCTCCAGTTGTCGCGGGTGGGCAGGCCGACGGGGCGGCTGGCCAGGCGGACCTGGTGGTTGGTCAGGGCGGTGATGGTGCTCATGAGATGTCTCCGGGGAAGTGGCGGGCAGGCAGAAGGTAATGGTAGTAGCGGCCTGCCCGCGCGTCAGTCGCGCAGGCGATTCGCGCCGTGGGGGCGGGAAACGCTGAACAGGTCTTTGCGGATGCGCGGCGGCCGGGTCGGGATGGGATGCAGGGCGGATTTCGCAGTCAATAGCTGCCTATTGGCAAGAAATTCAACGCAGCAGGTCGCCCGAGTCCTGCTGATCGCGCGCCGCAGGGGACTTGTTCGGCGTTTCCGATATGCTTTCAGCCATGAAACTTCACAACTACTTCCGCTCTTCCGCGTCCTTTCGCGTGCGTATTGCGCTTGAACTCAAGGGTTTGCGCTACGAGTACATTCCCGTCCACATTGCCCGGGGCGACCACAAAAAAGAGGCTTACGCCGCGCTGTCGGCCGACACCCTGGTGCCGCTGCTGGAAGTGGATGGCGAAAAACTCTCGCAGTCCATGGCCATCATCGAATACCTCGACGAAAAGCACCCGGCCCCTGCGTTGCTGCCCGCCGATGCGCTGGGCCGCGCCAGGGTGCGTGCGCTGGCGCAGTCGATTGCCTGCGAGATCCACCCGATCAACAACCTGCGTGTGCTCAAGTACCTGACGCGTGAACTCAAGGTCGATGAAGAGGCCAAAAACGCCTGGTACCGCCACTGGTGCCGCGAAGGGCTGGAAGCCTTCGAGCGCCAGTTGGCCCAGTTGCCGGCTTCGACCTATTGTTATGGCGAAACGCCCACCCTGGCCGACTGCTGCCTGGTGCCACAGATCTTCAACGCGAAACGGTTCAATGTGAACCTGGAAGGCCTGGGCCGCACCATGGCGGCGTTTGACGCCTGCATGGCGCTGCCGGCCTTCCAGAAGGCGCAGCCTTCGGCCTGTCCGGACAACGAGCCCTGAAGCATGCGGCCCCCGCGCTCACCACTTCGTGTGTTTCGCTGCCCCCCGAGGGGGCTAATTTTCCTGGGGGCGGCCCGTCGGAAAATTGACCATCCTGCGGTGCGGTCGTGAACCCTGCCTGGCTGATTCCCGACTGGCCCGCCCCGTCCGGCGTGCGCGCGGTTTTTACCACCCGGCAAGGAGGTGTGTCCGTCGCGCCGTGGGACAGCATGAACCTCGGTGACCACGTTGGCGACGCCCCTGCGCAAGTGGCCGCCAACCGGGCGCGGCTGGCGCAGGCCATGGCGGCCAGGCCGGTGTTCCTGCAGCAGGTGCATGGCACAGCGGTGCTTCTGCTGGACGGTGAAACACCGCAGGGCCAGCCGGCCGATGCCGCCGTCACCGCGCAGCCTGGGCTTGCATGCACCATCATGGTGGCTGACTGCCTGCCGGTGCTGCTCAGCACCACGGATGGCGCTGTTGTTGCGGCTGCGCATGCCGGCTGGCGCGGACTGGCCGGTCAGCAGGGAAGGGGTATTCTTGAACAAGCTTTTGAGTCTTTTAGGGCTCCAGCCCTTATGGGACGGGCGCAAGCAGCTACAAATACGATAGCGTGGCTGGGCCCCTGCATTGGCCCGACAGCGTTCGAGGTGGGGGCGGAGGTGAGGGCGACGTTTGTCGAAGGTGATCCGCAGGCCGCCGCTTGTTTCACGTCTTTGTCATCGGGCAAATACCTTGCCGACCTCGCCGGTCTGGCCCGCCTGCGCCTGCGGGCCCTGGGCGTCACGCAGGTTTACGGCAATGACGGCACACCACCGTGGTGCACGGTGGGTAATGCCTCAAGGTTCTTTTCGCATCGGCGCGACGCCGGCGTCCACGGCAACGGCTTCGGCACCACCGGCCGCATGGCTGCCTGCATCTGGCGTGACTGAGTCCGTCGCGCACGAATCGGGCGCCACCGCAACGGCTTCAGCCGCTTCGCGTGCCTTGATGGCCTTGCGCCTGGCCGGCGCGCGCATCAGGTAAACCACCAATGCCACCGGCCCCAGGCCGTAGAGTACAAAGGTGACGAGGGCGCCCAGCAGTGTGCCGGTGGAGTGGGTGGCTTCGGCGACGCTCATCATGAGCACCACATACATCCAGGCGATGACGATTAAATACATAAAACTTTGTGGTGCGTCATGAGCAGGGAAAGGTTTTCCACGATACTAGAGACGACCCGCCGTGGGCCCAACAGCTCGGTAAAGAGCGCATAACAAGAACCGGTCGGCAGATCGGTGAGACAAGCATGAATTCTGACGCAAACCTCGCTCAAGCGGCCCAGCAGATGCAAGAGACCTTTGCCCAGGGACTGCAGCAGGTCATGGGCGCCATGGCCGGCGCCGGTCTGGGCACGGCGCCCGGTTTTTCGCAACTCGGCATGGCTGCTCCGCAGGCTTCGCTGCCCCCGCTGCAGATCGACCCGATCAAGCTGCTGGAGATCCAGAAGACCTACATCGAGGACATCAGCAAGCTCTGGAACAGCGGCCTGCAAGCCGGCACGCCGGAAAGCACAGACCGGCGTTTTGCGGCCGAGGCCTGGCACCAGAACCCCGTCTCCCAGTTTGCCGCGTCCGCTTACCTGCTCAACGCCCGTACCCTGATGGGGCTGGCCGATGCGGTGCAGGGCGACGAAAAAACCCGGGCCCGAGTGCGTTTTGCGGTTGAGCAGGCGATGGCGGCATCGGCCCCCAGCAACTTTCTGGCACTCAATGCCGATGCGCAGAAGAAGGCCATCGACACGCAGGGTGCCAGCATCGCCCAGGGGCTGCAGAACCTGTTGAATGACATGCAGCAGGGGCATGTGTCCATGACCGACGAAAGTGTGTTTGAAGTCGGCAAAAACGTCGCCACCACCGAGGGGGCGGTGGTGTTCGAAAACGAATTTTTCCAGCTGCTCGAGTACAAGCCGCTGACCGCGAAGGTCTACGAGCGGCCTTTCCTGCTGGTGCCGCCCTGCATCAACAAGTTCTACATCCTCGACCTGCAGCCCGAGAACTCCCTGATCCGTTATGCCGTGGCGCAAGGCCACCGCACCTTTGTCGTCAGCTGGCGCAATCCCGACGAGTCCATGGCCGACAAGACCTGGGACGATTACATCGAAAATGCCGCCATCAAGGCGATTGATGTGGTGCAGGACATTACCGGGGCCAAAACCATCAACGCCCTGGGTTTCTGTGTGGGCGGCACCATCCTCGGCACCGCATTGGCCGTGCTGGCCGCGCGTGGCCACAAGCCGGTGGCCAGCGCCACCTTTCTGACCTCGCTGCTCGATTTCGGCGACACCGGCATCCTCGACATCTTCATTGACGAGCAGTCCGTCAAGTACCGCGAAATGCAGATGGGCCAGGGTGGCCTGCTCAAGGGCCAGGACCTGGCCTCGACCTTCAGCTTTTTGCGGCCCAACGACCTGGTGTGGAACTACGTGGTGGGCAACTACCTCAAGGGGGAAACCCCGCCGCCGTTTGACCTGCTCTACTGGAACAGCGACTCGACCAATCTGCCCGGCCCGTTTTACGCCTGGTATCTGCGCAACACCTACTTCGAGAACAACCTCACCAAACCCGGCAAGCTCACGGTGTGCGGCCAGAAGGTCAACCTCGGCACGCTCGACATGCCGACCTATATCTACGGCTCGCGTGAAGACCACATCGTGCCGGTAGGCGGCGCTTATGCCTCGACCCAGGTATTGCCCGGCAAGAAGCGGTTTGTGATGGGCGCCTCGGGCCACATCGCTGGCGTGATCAACCCGCCCGCCAAGAAGAAACGCAGCTATTGGACGAATGACAAACTGCCCCAGGGCAAGTTCCCGGCGACGCAGGCCGAGTGGCTCAAAGGCGCGACGGAACACCCCGGCAGCTGGTGGACCGACTGGTCGGACTGGCTCAAGGGCCAAGCCGGCAAGCAGATCGCCGCGCCCAAAACTTATGGCAGCCGCACCTACAAGGCCATCGAGCCGGCGCCAGGCCGTTACGTCAAAGTGAAAGCCTGAATGGAAACCTTGTCATCCCGGGCTTGACCCGGGATCCATGCACCGGATGAAACAGCACACCGGCATGGATTGCGGGTCAAGCCCGCAATGATGGATCGCTGGGATCAATTGGAAAGACACATCATGGAAGACATCGTCATCGTTTCAGCAGCCCGCACCGCCGTCGGCAAGTTCGGCGGCAGCCTCGCCAAAATACCCGCGACCGAGATGGGCGCGGCCGTCATCAAGGCGGTGGCCGAGCGCGCCGGCCTGTCGGCAGATCTCATCGGTGAAGTCATCATGGGCCAGGTGCTGGCGGCCGGCGTGGGCCAGAACCCGGCGCGCCAAAGTGTGGTGAAAGCGGGTTTTCCGCATGCCATCCCCGGCCTGACCATCAACGCCGTCTGTGGTTCCGGCCTGAAGGCTGTCATGCTGGCGGCGCAGTCCGTCGCCACGGGCGACAGCGAGATCGTGATTGCCGGCGGCCAGGAGAACATGAGCGCCGCGCCGCACGTGCTCAACGGCTCGCGCGAAGGCCAGCGCATGGGCGACTGGAAAATGATCGACTCCATGATCGTCGATGGCCTGTGGGACGTCTACAACCAGTACCACATGGGCATCACCGCCGAGAACGTCGCCAAGAAATACAGCATCAGCCGCGAGATGCAGGACGAACTCGCCCTGGCCAGCCAGACCAAGGCCATGGCCGCGCAGGACGCCGGCAAGTTCAAGGACGAGATCGTGCCGTTTTCCATCCCGCAGAAAAAAGGCGACGCCCTTGTGTTTGCGGCCGATGAGTTCATCAACCGCAAAAGCAGCGCCGAAGGCCTGGCCGGCTTGCGCCCCGCCTTCGACAAGGCCGGCGGCGTGACGGCCGGCAATGCCTCGGGCATCAACGACGGCGCGGCCGCTGTCATGGTGATGACGGCCAAAAAGGCCGCGGCGCTGGGCCTCAAGCCCCTGGCCCGCATCGCCAGCTACGCCACCAGCGGGCTCGATCCGGCTTTCATGGGCATGGGCCCGGTGCCGGCCTCGACCAAGGCCTTGCAGCGCGCCGGCTGGAAGGCGCAGGACCTGGACCTGCTGGAGATCAACGAAGCCTTCGCCGCTCAGGCCTGCGCCGTCAACAAGGAGATGGGCTGGGACACCAGCAAGGTCAATGTCAACGGCGGAGCGATTGCCATCGGTCACCCGATTGGTGCATCCGGTTGCCGCATCCTTGTCACGCTGATCCACGAAATGGTGCGCCGTGACGCCAAAAAAGGCATTGCCAGCCTGTGTATCGGCGGCGGTATGGGGGTTGCCCTCACACTGGAACGGTAAATATGAGGTAAAAGAACCTGTAGCCCTTGCAGGGTGAGCGCAACCAGCTATTTATTTGATAGCAAGTTGCTGCCGCCGCAAGGTCATCAAGGTTTCTTTTCAACGGCTTTCAGAACCAATAAATCAAGGAGCAAGACATGGCAAAACGAATTGCGTACGTGACAGGTGGCATGGGTGGCATCGGAACCGCCATCTGCCAGCGCCTGCACAAGGACGGCTTCACCGTGGTGGCCGGTTGTGGCCCGACGCGTGACTTCACCAAATGGATTGACGAGCAGAAAGCGCTGGGCTACACCTTCTACACATCGGTCGGCAACGTCGGCGACTGGGACTCCACTGTGGCGGCTTTCGACAAGGTCAAAGCCGACCACGGCCCGGTCAGCGTGCTGGTCAACAACGCCGGCATCACGCGTGACGGCCAATTCCGCAAGATGAGCAAGGCCGACTGGGACGCGGTGATTTCCACCAACCTCGACAGCATGTTCAACGTCACCAAGCAGGTGATCGAAGGCATGATCGAAGGCGGCTACGGGCGCATCATCAACATCTCGTCGGTCAACGGCCAGAAGGGCCAGTTTGGCCAGGTCAACTACTCCACCGCCAAGGCCGGCCTGCACGGCTTCACCATGGCGCTGGCGCAAGAGGTGGCCAGCAAGGGTGTAACGGTCAACACCGTGAGCCCCGGCTACATCGGCACCGACATGGTCAAGGCTATCCGCCCCGACGTGCTCGAGAAAATCGTCTCCGGCGTGCCCGCCAAACGCCTGGGCACCCCGGAAGAAATCGCCTCCATCATTTCGTGGATCGCCTCCGACGAAGGGGGCTACGCCACCGGCGCGGACTTCTCGCTCAATGGTGGTTTGCACATGGGTTGAGGCTCGCGGCCTGTACCCCTCCAAAGGAAAACCCGCTTCGGCGGGTTTTTTGCTTTCTGTTTTTATAATGAAACCGGGCTGGAAAGCCTTCAATCTTCATTCGTTCTGCGGCAGGCGCCTGTTTTGGCAAGTGCTCACGCAGGTTCCCTCCACCGTCTTCCTGAAGGAACCCCTCCCGCATGCCGCACAGCGTCTCTCTCATCAGCACCATTGCCGCCGGTCTGGGCCTGGCCCTGATCTTCGGTTTTATCGCCGCGCGCATGAAGCTCCCCTCGCTGGTGGGGTATCTGTTTGCGGGTGTGCTGATCGGTCCCTTCACACCCGGCTTTGTGGCGGACGCCGCGATCGCCAGCCAGCTGGCCGAGATCGGCGTGATGCTGCTGATGTTTGGTGTGGGTCTGCATTTTTCACTCGACGACCTGCTGGCCGTGCGCAAGATTGCCGTGCCCGGTGCCGTGGTGCAGATGACGGTCGCCACCGCGCTGGGCATGGGCCTGGCGCACTGGTGGGGCTGGAACCTGGGCGGGGCGCTGGTGTTCGGACTGTCGCTGTCGGTGGCCAGCACGGTGGTGCTGCTGCGTGCGCTGGAAAGCCGTGGCATTCTGGACTCGGCCAACGGCCGCATCGCCGTCGGCTGGCTGGTGGTGGAAGACCTGGCCATGGTGTTGGTGCTGGTGTTGTTGCCGCCGCTGGGCGGCTGGCTGTCCGGCCAGGGTGAGGCAGATGCCAACGCCTTGTGGAAAACGCTGGGCATCACCCTGCTGCAGGTCGGCGGCTTTGTTGCGCTGATGCTGGTGGTGGGCCGGCGCTTTTTCCCCTGGGTGCTCTGGCAGGTGCAGCGCACCGGTTCGCGCGAGCTGTTCACCCTGTGTGTGGTGTCTGCGGCTGTCGGCATTGCCTTTGGCGCGACGGCACTGTTTGGTGTGTCGTTTGCACTCGGTGCATTTTTTGCCGGCATGGTCATGCGCGAGTCGGAGTTCAGCCACCGTGCCGCGGAAGAATCCCTGCCGCTGCGCGACGCGTTTGCCGTGCTGTTTTTTGTCTCGGTCGGCATGTTGTTCGACCCCTGGGTCATCGTCGAGCGGCCGCTGCAGGTGCTGGCGGTCGTCGCCATCATCGTGATCGGCAAGTCGCTGGCTGCTGCTGCGCTGGTGATGGCCTTTCGCTACCCATTGAACACGGCACTCATGGTATCGGCCAGCCTGGCGCAGATCGGCGAGTTTTCCTTCATCCTGGTGGCCATGGGCGCCTCGCTGGGCCTGCTGCCGCCCGAAGGCCAGAGCCTGGTGCTGGCCGGCGCCCTGATCTCGATTGCGCTGAACCAGCTGGTGTTCAAGTCGGTCGAGCCGCTGCAGCGCTGGATACTGGCCCGATCAGCGCTGGCCCGCAAACTCGAGGCACGTGATGATCCCACGGCCGAACTGCCCGCCAGTACCGAAGAAAAATACCTGTCGCGCCAGGTGGTGCTGGTTGGCTACGGCAGGGTGGGGCAGCGTATTGCGCAGGCGCTGATGGCGAACCAGCTTCCCTTTGTGGTGGTTGAACAGAACCGCGAAGTCGTCGAAAGACTGCGGTCACAAGGGCTGATGGCGGTGTCGGGCGACGCGGCGGAACCCGTGGTGCTGGTGCAGGCCCATATCGCCAATGCCCGCATGCTGGTGATCGCCACGCCCGACACCCTGAACGTGCGGCAGATGATCAACACCGCCCGCACGCTCAACCCGGCGATCGAAATTGTGGTGCGCACCCACAACGAGGCCGAAGCCAGACTGCTGGAGAGCGAAAACGCCGGCAAGATATTCCTGGGTGAGGAAGAACTGGCGCACTCCATGACGCGCCATGTGCTCGAGCGCTCCGCCATCGAGCAACCACCCACGTGACGCCGCCCTGGACGATTTACTCCGACGGCAGCGCGGTGCCCAACCCGGGTCGCATGGGTCTGGGTGCCGTGCTGGTCGCGCCTGACGGTACGCGGCACGTGCTTTCGACGGCGACGGATGCGCGGGGCTGCAACAACGAGGCAGAGGCGAGGGCGCTGATGGTGGCGCTGCGCGACGCACAGTCGCGCGGGGCAACGGCGTTGCAGATTTACAGCGACAGCAGTTTGCTGGTGGCGCAACTGGGCGCTGTGAACGTGCCTCCTGTGGTGCGGCTGGCGACGCTGTACGAGGAGGTGAGGGCCTTGCTGGCGACCTTCGGCCAGACTTCGCTGCACTGGATACCACGGCACCGCAATGGCGAGGCCGATGCGCTGGCCCGCGCTGCCCAGGGCCTCCTGCCAAAGAGGCCGGTCAGGTCATCGAAGAAAAAACGGCGCTAGGGCCCGGCATCCAGGCCGGGCGACCCCACATGCCGGCGTCAGAGCACCTCGCTGGCAAAATCAGCCAGGCGTGAACGTTCGCCGCGCGCCAGCGTGATGTGCCCGCCGTGCGGCCAGCCCTTGAAGCGGTCCACGGCGTAGGTCATGCCGGACGAACCTTCTGTCAGGTAAGGCGTGTCGATCTGCGCGAGGTTGCCCATGCAGATGATCTTGGTGCCGGGGCCGGCACGGGTGATCAGGGTCTTCATCTGCTTGGGCGTCAGGTTTTGCGCCTCGTCGATGATCACGTACTTGTTCAAAAAGGTGCGACCGCGCATGAAGTTCATGCTCTTGACCTTGATGCGTGAGCGGATCAGCTCGTTGGTGGCGGCGCGGCCCCATTCGCCGGAGCCGCTGTCGTTTTTGCCCAGCACTTCCAGGTTGTCGTCGAGCGCGCCCATCCAGGGGCCCATTTTTTCTTCTTCGGTACCGGGCAGGAAACCGATGTCTTCACCGACGCTGACGGTGGCGCGGGTCATGATGATCTCGGTGTAGCGGCGGTCGTCCAGCACCTGGGTCAGGCCGCTGGCCAGGGCCATCAGGGTCTTGCCGGTGCCGGCCGTGCCGGCCAGGGTGACGAAGTCGACTTCCGGGTCCATCAGCAGGTTCATCGCGAAGTTCTGTTCGCGGTTGCGGGTGGTGATGCCCCAGACCGAATTCTTGAGGTGGGTGTAGTCCTTCAGTGTCTTGAGCACGGCGGTCTTGGCGCGGATCTCGGTCACGCGCGCATACAGGGGGGGTTCGCCGGGCGCCTCGAAAAACACGAACTGGTTGATCAGCAGGCTGCCGACGATGGGGCCGGTGATGCGGTAGAAGGTGTGGCTGCCTTGCTGCCAGCTTTCGATGGTCTTGCTCTGGCGCGTCCAGAAGTCCGCCGGCAGGGCGAGCGAGCCGGCGTACAACATGTCGCCGTCTTCCAGCGTCTTGTCGTTCTGGTAGTCATCGGTGGCCAGGCCCAGGGCGCGAGCCTTGACGCGCATGTTGATGTCCTTGGACACCAGCACCACTTCGCGCGGCGCGTATTCCTTGCGCAGCGCCTCGACCACGCCGAGAATCTGGTTGTCGGCCTTGCCCTGGGGCAGGCTCATGGGCAGGGAGTAGTCCAGCGGCTTGGTCTGGAAAAACAGGCAGCCACCGGCCTCCTTGTGCCCGGTGGTGTCGAGCTTGAGGCCCTTGGCAATGTCGGCGCCGCTGGTGCCGGCCAGCGCGTCGAGCGTGCGGCTGGTCTGGCGGGCATTGCGCGCGACTTCGGTCATTCCTTTTTTGTGGCCGTCGAGCTCTTCAAGCACGATCATGGGCAAAAAGATGTCGTGTTCCTCAAAGCGGAACAGGCACATCGGGTCATGCATCAGCACGTTGGTGTCGAGCACAAACAGCTTGGACGGTCCCGTGTGCCGTGGTTTTTTCGCCTTGGCCACAGGTTCCGGACGGACGGCAGCCTGCGGTTCCTTGTGGTAACTGACTGTATCTTTCGCCTGGCGCGCGGGCTCCTTGGGCAGATTGGCGGCCGGGTGCATGGCCTCGCCACCGCCGGAGCGGCTGTCAAACAGGTCCAGTGCTGCCGTTTTGTGCGCCGGCCCGGCGTGCTCCGTTTTTCGCGTTGTCTTGGCGTGTGAGCGGACCGGCGTTTCCAGAGCGTCGGCAGAGAGCAAGGCGGCACGTTTGGTCGGGGCGGGTGGCAAGGGCATGGTGCTTGAAGCTCACAGTGTTAAGGAGACGTCTGTCAATCCGGTTCTCGGGCGCATGGCGGCGTTGCGCGGTGCTCGGAATCCTCATGCACCCAAGTGCATTCCGGTTCCTGTGCTCCGTGCGCCTCGCCTGGCATCCCGACCATCGAATTTCAAGAGGCCTCCCAAGGTTCAAAAAGCGAAAAAGCCGCCTGGAGGCCAGGGCGGCTTTTTCGGTGGGCGCAGTCGCTAAGGTCAACAGCATGAAGTCATTATGCACGACTGGCGTGACATGAAGAACGGCTTCTGACGACGCGGCGAAAGGGGCTTTTCAGGCCGCTTTTTTCAGTGCCTTGACGGCCTTGAGCACGTCGTCCACATGGCCGGGTACTTTCAGCCCGCGCCACTCTTCCTTGAGCATGCCGTCGGCGCCCACAAGAAAGGTGCTGCGTTCGATGCCTTTGACCTTCTTGCCGTACATGATCTTGTTCTTGACCACGCCGAACATGTGGCACATTTTTTCTTCGGTGTCGGCAATCAGCTCGAAGGGAAGCTCCAGCTTGGCCTTGAATTCGTCGTGCGATTTCATGTTGTCGCGCGAGACGCCGAACACGGTGGCGCCGGCCTTGACGAAATCCTTGTAGCGATCGCGGAACTGCATCGCCTCTGTGGTGCAGCCTGGGGTATTGTCCTTGGGGTAAAAATACAGGACCACCACGTGACCCAGATGGGTTTGGTTGGAGACTTTGACGCCGCTTGTGGCGTTGGCTTCAAATTCCGGGAGTGGTTTGTTGACGACGACTGCCATACTGCGTGGACCCCTGAAAAGTAATTGTGATAGGTCGTTGGCTTTGACTGCAAAAATTGAGCCAAACCCCCGACGTTGCACCAAATGCAACCCTAGATTTTACCCTGAAAGCCAGCGGCCTAGCCTTGGGCGCTATCCGGCGGCTCAATCAGCAGGGCGGTCAGCACGATCCGGCCTTCGCCTGCGAGGATGTTGTAAGTGCGGCAGGCCGCCAGCGTGTCCATGGTTTCCATGCCGATGCGCGCGGCCATCAGGCTGCGCAAAAAGGCAGGCGGCGCAAAACGCAGGCGGCTGCCGCTGCCGAAAATCACCAGCTCGGGCCGGATCTCGGCCAGGCGCTCGAAGTGCGCTGGCGTGAGGTCTTCGAAACGCGCGCAGTCCCAGGTGAACTTCTCACCGCGTGAGCCGATGACGATGCTCTGCTCGATTTTCTCGGCCACCCCCTGGTTGCCCAGGCCTATCCATCCGGGGCCGTAGCCAAGAATGGATTGAACGTCGAGGCGGTCGGGCTGTAATTTCATGCGGTGTTCAGGAGGGGTGGTGGGGGCTGCCGGCCAGGGAAATTGCGGTTTTATGTGGTCAAATTATAGATTCCGTCCCAATTTCCGCTCATCCCTGCGTCCCTTGCGCCTTTGCAGGCTTTACGTTTGCTGAAGAACGACCACAGACCATGAAATTGATCACCAAATCGGCCAAACTGGCCAATGTGCTTTACGACATCCGGGGCCCCATCATGGATGCCGCCAAGCAGATGGAGGAGGAAGGGCAAAAACTCATCAAGCTCAACCTCGGCAATCTCGCGGTGTTCGGTTTTGACGCGCCTGAAGAAGTCCAGCAGGACATGATCCGCAACCTGCCGGCCTCGGCGGGTTATTCGGACAGCAAGGGCATTTTTGCGGCGCGCAAAGCCGTCATGCACGAAACGCAGCGCCAGGGCATCAAGGGCGTGACGCTGGACGACATCTACCTCGGCAACGGCGCGAGCGAGCTGATTTCCATGGCGACCAACGCCTTGCTGGACAACGGCGACGAGCTGCTGCTGCCGTCCCCCGACTACCCCCTGTGGACGGCTTCCACCAGCCTGGCGGGCGGCACGCCGGTGCACTACCTGTGCGACGAGGACAATGGCTGGATGCCGAATCTGGCCGATATCCGCGCCAAGATCACGCCCAAGACCAAGGGCATCGTGGTCATCAACCCGAACAACCCGACCGGTGTGCTGTATTCCGACGAACTGCTGCGCGGCATCATCGAGATCGCGCGCGAACACGGCCTGGTGATCCTGGCCGACGAGGTCTACGACAAGGTGCTGTACGACGGTGTCAAACACACCGCGATCGCCAGCCTGTCCACCGACGTGCTGACGCTGACCTTCAACTCCCTGTCCAAGAGTTACCGTTCCTGCGGTTACCGGGCCGGTTGGCTGGTGGTGTCCGGTCCGAAAAAGCAGGCGCAGGACTACATCGAGGGCCTGAACATGCTGGCCAACATGAAGCTGTGCTCCAACGTGCCGGGCCAGTGGGCCATCCAGACCGCGCTGGGCGGCTACCAGAGCATCAACGACCTGACCGGCGAGGGCGGCCGCCTGCGCCGCCAGCGCGACCTGGCTTACGAGCTCATCACCGCGATTCCCGGTGTCAGTTGCGTCAAGCCGAGTGCGGCGCTCTACATGTTTCCGCGGCTTGATCCCAAGGTCTACCCGATCACCGACGACCGCCAGTTTTTCCTCGAGCTGCTCAAGGAAACCAAGGTGATGCTGGTGCAGGGCACCGGTTTCAACTGGGCGGCGCCGGACCACTTCCGCATCGTCTTCCTGCCGCATGAGGAAGACCTGCGCGAGGCGATTGGCCGGATTGCCAAATTCCTCGAAAGCCGCAGGAAGAACATGCAGCCGGCCAGCGCGCCGGTCGCCGAATCCCTTCTGAAATGACCCGAACGACATGACATCAATGAATCTGAAACCGATCAAGGTAGGCCTGCTGGGCATGGGCACCGTGGGCAGCGGTGTGTTCACCGTTTTGAAGCGCAACCAGGAAGAAATTTTCCGCCGCGCCGGCCGCAGCATCGAGATCGCCATGGTGGCCGACCTCGACACCGTACGCGCGCAGGCGGCGGCCGGTGCCGGCGTGACGGTGGTGGCCGATGCCCGGGCCGTGATTGCCAACCCTGAGATCGACATCATCATCGAGCTGATCGGCGGCTACGGCATTGCCCGGCAACTGGTGCTGGAAGCGATCGCCGCGGGCAAACATGTGGTCACGGCCAACAAGGCCCTGCTGGCCGTGCACGGCACCGAGATTTTTGCGGCCGCGCACCAACACGGCGTGATGGTGGCGTTCGAGGCTGCCGTCGCCGGTGGCATTCCCATCATCAAGGCGCTGCGCGAGGGCCTGACGGCCAACCGCATCGAATGGATTGCCGGGATCATCAACGGCACGACCAATTTCATCCTCAGTGAGATGCGCGACAAGGGCCTGGACTTCGACGTCGTGCTGAAAGAAGCGCAGCGCCTGGGTTACGCCGAAGCCGACCCAACCTTCGACATCGAAGGCGTGGACGCGGCGCACAAGGCCACCCTGATGTCGGCGATTGCCTTTGGCATCCCGGTGCAGTTCGACAAGGCTTACGTCGAAGGCATCACCAGGCTGGGCGCGCAGGACATCAAATATGCCGAGCAACTCGGCTACCGCATCAAGCTGCTGGGCATCACCAAGCGCACGGCCAGAGGCGTCGAGCTGCGGGTGCACCCCAGCCTGGTGCCGGCCAAGCGCCTGATCGCCAATGTCGAGGGCGCCATGAACGCCGTGATGGTGCAGGGCGATGCCGTCGGCACCACCCTGTATTACGGCAAAGGCGCCGGCAGCGAGCCGACCGCCAGCGCGGTGATTGCCGACCTGGTGGACATCGCGCGCCTGCACGGCGCCGAGGCCGCGCAGCGCGTGCCGCACCTGGCCTTCCAGCCGCAGTCCATGAGCGACATGCCGGTGCTGCCCATGAGCGAGGTGGTCACCAGTTATTACCTGCGCCTGAATGTGGCCGATGAGGCCGGCGTGCTGGCCAAAGTCACCGGCATTCTGGCCGAGGCCGGCATCAGCATTGACGCGATGCTGCAGCGCGAGGCCGACGAGGTTGGCGGCGAAGGCTCGACCCACACCGACCTGATCATCCTGACGCACGACTGTGTCGAGGCGAAGATGAATGGAGCCCTGGCCCAGATGCAGGCGCTGCCGACCGTGCTCTCGCCCATCACGCGCATCCGCAAGGAAGAACTGGCCTGAATATGTACAGCCCCCACGTTCACTACGTTCTCTGCCCCCCGAGGGGACGCTCATTGCCCTACGGGCGGCCGGGCGAGCAATGAAGTATTTATCGACCCGCGGCCACGCGGATCGCAAGCAGTTCTGCGAAATCCTGCTCGAGGGCCTGGCGCCCGACGGTGGCCTGTACCTGCCTGAGACCTATCCGCAGGTCGATGCCGCCATGCTGGAGAAGTGGCGCGCCATCTACCGCGACTCGGGTTACGCCGACCTGGC
Source organism: Polaromonas sp. (assembly GCF_029945895.1). Taxonomy (GTDB): domain Bacteria; phylum Pseudomonadota; class Gammaproteobacteria; order Burkholderiales; family Burkholderiaceae_C; genus Polaromonas. Next base: position 95,075 of record NZ_JAQSDL010000090.1, read on the forward strand.
TTTTGAAGTGCTGTCGCTCTACATCGACGACATCCCGGCCGCCGACCTCAAGGCCATCTGCGAGAAGACCTACACCGAGGAAGTGTTCGGCACCCAGGAGATTGTTCCGCTGCGCCAGCTCGAGCCCGGCCTGTATCTGGAGGCCCTGTCCAACGGCCCGACCCTGGCCTTCAAGGACATGGCGATGCAGCTGCTGGGCAACCTGTTCGAGTACGAACTGGCGCGCCGCGGCGAAGAGCTCAACATCCTGGGCGCCACCAGCGGCGACACCGGCAGCGCGGCCGAATACGCGATGCGCGGCAAGAAAGGCGTGCGCGTCTTCATGACCTCGCCGCAGGGCCGCATGAGCCCCTTCCAGCAGGCCCAGATGTTCAGCCTGCAGGACGCCAACATCCACAACATCGCGATCGAAGGCGTGTTCGACGACTGCCAGGACATCGTCAAGGCCGTGTCCAACGACCTGGATTTCAAGCGCAAGTACAAGATCGGCACGGTCAACTCGATCAACTGGGCCAGGCTGTTGGCGCAGGTCGTCTACTACTTCGCAGGCTATTTCCAGGCGACCACAACAAGTGATCAGCGGGTCAGCTTCACCGTGCCCTCGGGCAACTTCGGCAACGTCTGTGCCGGCCATGTGGCGCGCATGATGGGACTGCCGATTGAAAAGCTGGTGGTCGCCACCAACGAGAACGACGTGCTCGACGAGTTCTTCCGCACCGGCGTGTACCGTGTGCGCGCCAGCGCCGACACGCATGAAACCTCCAGCCCGTCGATGGACATTTCCAAGGCCTCGAACTTCGAGCGTTTTGTGTTCGACCTGCTGGGCCGCGACGCCACACGCTTGGCCGACCTGTTCGGTGCGCAGCTGTCCACGCAGGGCCGATTCGATCTGAGCGGCGACACGACCTTTCAGTCGGCCGCCCGGCACTACGGCTTTGCCAGCGGCAAAAGCACCCACGCCGACCGGCTGCAGACAATTCGCGACACCTACGCGCGTTTCGGCACCATGATCGACACCCACACGGCGGACGGCCTGAAAGTCGCGCGCGAACACCTCTCGGCCGGCGTGCCCATGATCGTGCTGGAGACCGCCTTGCCGATCAAGTTTGCCGCCACCATCGAGGAGGCGCTGGGCCAGTTGCCGCCGCGGCCCGCCCGCTTTGAAGGCATCGAGGCCCTGCCCAAACGTGTGCAGCTCATGCCGGCCGATGCGGCGGTGGTGCAGGCCTACATCGCCAGCCATGTGGACTGAATTGGCCTGCAGCCCTTTTCCCATGGGCGTGAGCAGCTATATTGTTGATAGCAAATCAGGATTGGCCAAAGACAGTTTATGAACGTTGTTGCATTTGCCGGTTATTCCGGATCGGGAAAAACCACCCTGGTGGAAAGCCTGATTCCCGCGCTCAGGCTGCGCGGTTTGCGGGTGTCGGTCGTCAAACACGCCCACCACAGCTTCGACATCGACCAGCCGGGCAAGGACACGTACCGCCACCGCCAGGCCGGCGCTTTTGAGGTGGTCGTGGCCTCGGACAACCGGCTGGCGCTGATGCGCGAGTTCGAGCAGCCGCGGGCACTTTCGGTGCACCACCTGATCGCCGAGCTGTACGAGGGCGTGGACTGGGTGCTGGTGGAGGGTTTCAAGAGCAGCGACCTGCTCAAGGTGGAGGTCTGGCGCGCCGACTCCGGCAAACCGGCGCGTTACCCGGACGACGATTTTGTGGTCGCGATTGCCACCGACTCGCCGGACCGCCTGCCCGAAACCACCCTCAGGCCGGTGCTGGATTTGAACGACCCCGATGCTGTCGCGGGCTGGTTGATCGAGAATCAGGAACGATTTGTCTACTGCGCCGAGTTGTATGCATGAACGCTTCCGCCGCCTCCTCCGAAAAACCTGCGACGCGCCCGCCGCTTAAGGCCCTCGACGAGGCACTGGCCGAACTGCTCGGCCGCGCCGTGCCACTGGCCGGCAGCGACACGGTGTCCACCTTCGACGCCGACGGACGGGTGCTGGCCGAAGACGTGGTTTCGGCGCTGCAGGTACCGCCTGACGACAACAGCGCCATGGACGGTTACGCGGTGCGCAGTACCGAGATGGCCGACGAAGGCGTGGTGCTGCGTGTGTCGCAGCGGATTGCAGCCGGCAGCAGCGGCAGTGCGCTCGAGCCAGGCACGGTTGCCCGCATTTTTACCGGCGCGCCGATTCCGGCCGGGGCCGACGCGGTGGTGATGCAGGAAGACTGCGTGCCGCTCGCCGACCGCGAAGGGTATGTCAGTGTCCGCCAGCTTCCGCGGCCCGGCCAATGGATTCGCCGCGCCGGCGAAGACGTCACGCGCGGAGCCACGGTGCTCTCAAAAGGGGAGCGTCTCACGCCCGCGGCGCTTGGGCTGGTGGCCAGTATTGGCATGGATCGGCTGCAGGTGGCGCGGCGCCCGCGGGTGGCGCTGTTTTCCACCGGCGACGAACTCGTGATGCCCGGCGACGTGGCGCCTGCGCAGATGCGGCCCGGCGCCATCTACAACTCCAACCGGTTCTTCCTGCGTGCCCTGCTGTTGCGTCTGGGCTGCGAGGTCAGCGACCTGGGCATCGTGCCGGACAAGCGTGAAGCCACGCTGGACGCGTTGCGCAGCGCCAGCCAGGCGCATGACCTGATCCTGACCAGTGGCGGCGTGTCCGTTGGGGAAGAGGACCACATCAAGCCGGCCGTGCAGCAGCTCGGCTCGCTCGACCTCTGGCAGATTGCCATGAAGCCGGGCAAGCCCTTTGCCTATGGCCGCGTCGGTGCTGCGCACTTCATGGGACTGCCGGGCAACCCGGTTTCCAGCTTCCTGACCTTTCTGCTGCTGGTGCAGCCCTTCCTGCTCAGGCTCCAGGGGGTGACGGATGTTGCTCCAAAGTCGATAGCGGCTACCGCCCATTTCACCTGGTCCCGGGCCGATAAACGCCGTGAATTCCTGCGCGTGCGGCACAACACCGCTGGCGGGCTGGACCTGTTTTCCAACCAGAGTTCGGGCGTGCTGACTTCGGCCGTCTGGGGTGACGGCGTGGTGGACAACCCGTCGGGCCAGACCATCGCGCATGGCGACACCGTGCGTTTCATCGCTTTTTCACAGTGGCTGGCATGAACCTAGATTCCTCAGTTGAACGCGCCCGAGTGGGTCCTTGGTGGCGCGTCTGGCAAGGCGTGACAACGCGGCAGGCTACTGCCTGCAAGGCGGAGCAACGCAGTCAGGCGTGGCGTCAAGGGCTCAATCGGGTGCGTAGCGCTACCGCCCAAATGGTGACGGTGTTCGTGTCTGAGGAAGTGAGTGTTTATGCGGCTTGCCCAGCGATTACAAGCGGTCAACTGAGGAATCTAGGTTGAAGATCACCATCAGGTATTTCGCTTCCGTGCGTGAAGCCATCGGGCAGGGCAGCGAGCAGATCGACACCCTGGCGGGCAGTTTGGCTGCCTTGCGCGACGAGCTGATGACGCGCGGCCCGGCCTATGCCGAGGCGCTGGCGCGCGGCAAGTCGGTGCGCATGGCGCTCAACCAGGTCATGAGCGACGAGTCGGCGGCGCTGACGGACGGCTGCGAGGTTGCGTTTTTCCCGCCGGTGACCGGGGGCTGACATGAGCCCGCGGGTCCACATCCAGACGGCGGATTTCAATCTCGCGCAGGAAGTCGAGCGGCTGCGCGCGAACGATAAACGCGTCGGCGCCGTGTGCACCTTCACGGGCACCGTACGTGACCGCAATATGGCCCCCACGCTTGTCGCTTCGCGTACTTCGCTGCCCCCCGAGGGGGCTGAACTTGCTCGGGGCGGCCCGTCGCTGCGTTCGACGGCTGTGCCCGAAGTGCTTTCCATGGAGCTTGAGCACTACCCCGGCATGACGGAAAAAGCCATCGAAGCCATGATTGACGAGGCCATGGTGCGCTTCGATATTTTTGGCGCCCGCGTCATCCACCGGGTCGGTCTGCTGCAGCCGCTGGACCAGGTGGTGATGGTGGCGGTGACCTCGGCACACCGCGGCGAGAGTTTCAAGGCCTGCGAGTTCCTGATGGACTACCTCAAGACCCAGGCACCGTTCTGGAAAAAAGAGCAGACGCCGGAGGGGGCGCGCTGGGTCGATGCGCGAGTCAGCGACGACGCGGCGCTGGCCAGGTGGGGCATCCAGGCCTCCAACGTTTAGACGCCCCAGGGTTCACATACCCCGTTCGGGCTGAGCCTGTCGAAGCCTTGCAGCCCTTCGACAAGCTCAGGGTGAACGGATCTGACCGAGCAGCTTGCTCAGGCTTCGGTGCGGGCTTTCTGGTCCGGCGGCACAAAGGCGGCGCGAGCGTCGTTTTCCAGCCCTTTGGCCAGCAGCTGCAACAGCTCCACCAGCTGAGCCTGCTGGGCCTTGCTCAGTGGTGCCATCAGGCGGTCGTAGGCCCGGTCGGCCGGTTCCTGCGCCTGCTGGAGCAGCTCCAGCCCTTCGGCCGACAGCGACACCGCCAGATTACGCCGGCTCGCTGGCGCCGGTGCTCGCTCTATCAGGCCCCGCGTTTCGAGGCCGCGCAGCACGCGCAGCACCGTCACTTTGTCGAAGCCCAGCGCGCGCGCCAAAGTGGACTGGTCCAGCCCCGGGGTTGCGCGCAGCACACTGAGCACGCCGAACTGTGCCGGCGTCAGCCCCACGCTGCGGCATTCGTCCTCGAAAACCGCGGTCGATATCTGATGCGCCCGGCGCAGCAGGAAGCCGGGGCGCGCGTAAAGTTGGGTCAGGTGATGGAAGGCGGGCACGGCAGTAAAAAGTTCTCGTCAGCAGGTTGATCTAAGGGAATTCATGGATTGTGCCTTGTCGCTGCAAGCCAATAATGGTTAGCATGCAAACCTAAAAGGATGTTTGATGCAGATCAGTATTTCTCCACGTCGCAGGCTCGCAGTCAAGCTGGGGCTCCTGCTGGCGGCTGCCGGCGCCAGCGCGGGTGTTCTGGCCCAGGGCGCCCAGGCGCCGGTCCTGCCGCAGGCGCCGATTCGCCTGATCGTGCCTTTCACGCCGGGAACCGGCATTGACCTGATTGCCCGCACCGTGGGCCCGCGGCTGTCCGAGCGCCTGGGGCGGCCGGTGGTGGTGGACAACCGTGCCGGCGCGTCCGGCAACATCGGCACCGAGGCCGTGGTGCGCGCCGCGCCCAACGGCTCGACCTTGCTGGTGACGGTCAACACGCTGGTGATGAACGCCAGCCTCTACCCGCAGCTGACTTTTGATCCGGTGAAGGACCTGACCCCGGTGACGCTGACCAGCTGGGGCCAGCTGCTGCTGGTGGCCAACCCCAAGACCGGTTTCAAAAGCGCTTCGGACCTGGTGGCGGCCGCCCGCAAAACCCCGGGCCGCATCAACTACGGCTCGCCCGGTGTCGGCACGCCGCACCACCTGGCGATGGAGCTGTTCAAGACCACGGCGGGTGTGTTTGTCACGCACATCCCTTACCGCGGCACGGGGCCGGCACTGACCGACCTGCTGGGCGGCCAGATCGAAACCATGTTCCTGCCCATCCACGTGGCGCTGCCGCATGTGAAGTCCGGCCGGCTGGTGGCGCTGGGGATCGGCAGCGACAAGCGCCACGCGCTGCTGCCCGAAGTGCCGACGCTGGTCGAGGCCAAAGCCGGCAAGGTCAACGTGGACATGTGGTACGGCATTTTTGCGCCACCGGGCACCTCGCCCGAACTGGTTGCCCTGTACAACCGCGAGATCCGCGAGATCCTGCTGAGCGACGAGGTCAAAAAGGCTTTCCAGACCCAGGGCATGGACCCGACGGGAAGCACGCCGGGCGAGTTCAAAAGCCTGGTCGAGCTGGATGCGAAGCGCTGGGCCGGCCTGATCCAGGCCCAGGGCATCACCGCCAACTGATCTGCTCCTGAATACATAGCTGGTGGCGCCCGCCCGGCAAGGGCTGGCAGCCATTTTTGTCCATACATCGGGGAAACCCACGGGAACACCATGAAGATTGCCATCGTCGGCGGCGGCATAGGCGGGCTGAGCCTGGCGCTTGCGCTGCATCAGCGCGGCATCCGCAGCGAGGTTTTTGAAACCGTGCCGGAAGTCAGGGAACTCGGCGTCGGCATCACGCTGCTGCCGCACGCCATGCGCGAACTGGCGGCGCTCGGCCTGCAGGGCCAGGTCGAAGCCGTCGGCATCGAAAACGAGGAAAGCGTGTTTTTCAACCGCTTCGGCCAGTTCATCTACAAGGAGCCGCGCGGCCGCCACGCCGGCTACGCCTTGCCCGAGATCGGCCTTCCGCGCGGCAAGCTGCACCGGCTGCTCTACGAGGCGGCGCTCGAGCGCCTGAGCCCCGACGCCGTCCACACCAACCGCCGCTGCGTGCAGGTGGAGCAGGACGAGAGCGGCGCCACCCTGCATTTCACGCAGACCTCCAGCGGCACGAGCCTGCCGCCGGTGAAAGCCGACGTGGTGATTGCCTGCGACGGCGTCAACTCCACGCTGCGGCGCCAGTTCTATCCCGACGAGAAAGTTGCGTTTGCGGGCATCAACACCTGGCGCGGCGTGACGCGGCACAAACCCATCCTCACCGGCCGCAGCTACATGCGTGTGGGTTCCATCGACACCGGCAAGATGGTGATTTACCCCATCGTCGACAAGCTCGACGACGAGGGCCACCAGCTGATCAACTGGGTTGCCGAAATCCAGCGGGACAACGCCGCCATGAACGACTGGAACCAGAAGGGCGATTTGAAGGATTTCCTCGGCATCTTCAAGGACTGGCGTTTCCCCTGGCTGGATGTGGCAGCGCTGATCGCCAACGCCGAGCAGATCCTCGAGTACCCCATGGTCGACAAGGACCCGGTGCCGCAGTGGACCTTCGGCCGTGTGACCTTGCTGGGCGACGCGGCCCATCCGATGTACCCGCGCGGCTCCAACGGCTCGGCCCAGGCCCTGATCGACGCGCGCGTACTGGCCGAACAGCTGGCGCTGCATGCCGGTGCTGATGCACGGGCCGCACTGCAGGCTTACGAGCAGTTGCGGCTGCCCCCGACCGCCAACATCGTGCTGACGAACCGCTCGGTGCCGCCCGACTTCATCAACATCAAGGTCGATGCGCTGAGCGGCGGCAAGCCGTTTGCGAACATCGACGAGCTGATCAGCCAGCAGGAACTGCGCGCGATATCGGACCACTACAAGCAGGTGGCCGGCTTCTCGCTGGAAGCGGGCAGGAAGTAGGGCGGGCAGGACAGGTTCGGGCCGGCGCAAACGCCGGCCTCCCTCCGAAAACACCGGTTTTCAGTTCAGGTACTTGGGCCGGGCCAGGTCGGGCGTCAGGTCGGCGGGCTCGGTGTCCGGCGCGGTGTCCTGGACCAGTGCCAGGGCATCATCAGACGGCGGTGCTGCGGCTGTCGGCACCGCGAGCCACTGCGAGCGCTTAACGCCCTGGTGCAGCAGGTGCAGCAGGCCGTTGCTCAGTTGCGCATCCATCATCACCTGGAAGTCCCGCACCGTGGCTTGCCCGGGCAATTTTTCAAACAGCTGCAGGCGCAGCTGGCCATTGCCCACCGGGGTGACCTTGACCTCGGTCAGCAGCAAGGGCTCGGGGCCCACCGCCACGTCGGCGGGCGGGCCGGGCTGGTCGAAGTAAGGGGTTTCAAAGTCTCCGCTGCGCAGGGCCGCTTCCTTCTGGAAGCTCGTCAGCAGCTGGCCACGCTGCTCGTCCAGGCTGGTGGCGGCCCCTTCGGGGGTGGCCGCCTTGCGGGTCTGGTCGGCCGCGGTTTTGTCGAGCACGGGCAGCAAGGCCAGCGCCAGGCGCCGGGTGAGCCAGGCGCGCAACTCGCCGCCTTCCTTGCCGTTGATGCGGATCATCAGGCGGTCCTGCTCCTGGACGTAACTGACCGACACCTGGTGAATGTTCATGACGCTATTTTAGTCCGCTGCCTGTTGTCGGGGTGCTTGATCTCCGTCAAGCCGCACCCGGGCCGGGCTGTGCATAAAGGGAAGGACCTCCACAGGATGCATCAACCCGGTTGTGAGCAGGGGCTATTGAAAAGCCCCGGGTTCAGCCCCAGATCTTCAACAATCAAATTCACCAAGGGACGCCATGCGCCAGGACAAACTCACCACCAAATTCCAGGAAGCGCTCAGTGACGCACAGTCGCTCGCACTGGGCAATGACAACGCCTATATCGAGCCGGTGCACCTGCTGGCCGCCATGCTGGGCCAGGAAGACGGCCCGAAGGCGCTGCTGCAGCGCGCCGGTGTCAACGTGTCGGCCTTGCAGGCCGCTACGGACGCCGCTGTTAAAAAACTGCCGTCGGTGTCGGGCCAGGAGCAGATCCAGGTCGGCCCCGAGCTTGGCAAGCTGCTGCAGGCCACTGAAAAGGAATCCATCAAGCGCGGTGACCAGTTCATTGCCGGTGAACTGTTTTTGCTGGCGGTGGCCGACAGCAAGGCCGAAGTCGGCAAGCTGGCCAAGGAGGCTGGCCTGACCCGCAAGGCGCTGGAGTCGGCGATTGATACCGTGCGCGGCGGCGAGAAGATGGACAGCCCCGAAGGCGAAGGCCAGCGCGAAGCGCTCAAGAAATACACCCTGGACCTGACCGAGCGCGCCCGCATGGGCAAGCTCGACCCGGTGATCGGCCGCGACGACGAGATCCGCCGCGCCATTCAGGTGTTGCAGCGCCGCACCAAGAACAACCCGGTGCTGATCGGCGAGCCCGGCGTCGGCAAGACTGCCATCGTTGAAGGCCTGGCCCAGCGCATCGTGGCCGGGGAGGTGCCCGACTCCCTCAAGGGCAAACGTGTGCTGAGCCTGGACATGGCCGCGCTTCTGGCCGGTGCCAAGTTCCGTGGCGAGTTCGAGGAGCGCCTGAAAACCGTGCTCAAGGAACTGGCCAAGGATGAAGGCCAGACCATTGTGTTCATCGACGAGCTGCACACCATGGTCGGCGCCGGCAAGGCCGAAGGCGCGATGGATGCGGGCAACATGCTCAAGCCCGCGCTGGCGCGTGGCGAGCTGCATTGTGTGGGCGCCACCACGCTCGACGAATACCGCAAGTACATCGAAAAAGACGCCGCCCTCGAGCGCCGCTTTCAGAAAATCCTGGTCGGTGAGCCGACGGTGGAAGCGACCATTGCCATCCTGCGCGGCCTGCAGGAAAAGTACGAAGTGCACCACGGCGTGCAGATCACCGACCCGGCCATCGTCGCCGCGGCCGAGCTGAGCCACCGCTACATCACCGACCGCTTCCTGCCCGACAAGGCGATCGACTTGATCGACGAGGCGGCGGCCAAGATCAAGATCGAGATGGACTCCAAGCCCGAGGTCATGGACAAACTCGATCGCCGGTTGATCCAGCTGCAGATCGAGCGCGAAGCCGTGCGCCGCGAAAAAGACGAGTCCTCGCAGAAACGCTTCGGCCTGATTGAGGAAGAAATTACCAAGCTGCAAAAGGAAATCTCCGACCTTGACGAAATCTGGCAGGCCGAAAAAGCCCAGGCGCTCGGCTCCAAGGACGTCATGGAAGAGATCGACCGCATCCGTTTCCAGATCGAGGAGTTCACGCGCAAGGGTGACTTCAACAAGGTGGCCGAGCTGCAGTACGGCCAGTTGCCGGCCCTGGAAAAACGCCTGAAGGAAGCACAGGACGCCGAGGCCAGCAAAGGCAAAACCAATGCGCCCACACTGCTGCGTACCCAGGTCGGCGCCGAAGAGATTGCCGAGGTCGTGGCGCGCGCCACCGGCATCCCGGTCAGCAAACTGATGCAGGGCGAACGCGACAAGCTCTTGATGATGGAAGGCAAACTGCATGAGCGGGTGGTGGGCCAGGACGAGGCCATTGGTGCGGTCGCCAACGCGATCCGCCGCTCGCGCTCGGGCCTGAGTGACCCGAACCGCCCGACCGGTTCTTTCCTGTTCCTCGGCCCCACCGGCGTCGGCAAGACCGAACTGTGCAAGGCGCTGGCCGGCTTTCTGTTCGACAGCGAAGACCACCTGATCCGCGTCGACATGAGCGAGTTCATGGAAAAACACTCGGTGGCCCGCCTGATCGGCGCGCCTCCGGGGTATGTGGGGTACGAGGAAGGCGGTTACCTGACCGAAGCCGTGCGCCGCAAGCCCTACAGCGTGCTGCTGCTCGACGAGGTCGAAAAAGCCCACCCCGATGTCTTCAACGTGCTGTTGCAGGTGCTGGACGACGGCCGCCTGACCGACGGCCAGGGCCGCACCGTGGACTTCAAGAACACCGTGATCGTGATGACCAGCAACATCGGCTCACCCATCATCCAGTCCATGGTCGGCCAGCCGTATGAAGACGTCAAGGAAGCGGTGGAGGGCGAGCTGAAGAACTACTTCCGCCCCGAGTTCCTGAACCGCATCGACGAGACCGTGGTGTTCCATTCGCTGGACGCGAAAAACATCGAGTCCATCGCGCGCATCCAGCTCAAGGTGCTCATGGAGCGCCTGCAGAAGATGGACCTCACGATGGAGGTGTCGGAAGCGGCGATTGCCGAACTTGCCAAGGTCGGCTTCGACCCGGTGTTCGGCGCCCGGCCGCTCAAGCGTGCGATCCAGCAGCGGATTGAAAACCCGCTGTCGAAGTTGCTGCTCGAAGGGCGTTTCCTGCCCAAGAGCACGATTCCGGTCGATGTGGACCCGGTGCGCGAGCCCGGCGTGTTCAAGTTCGACCGCGCCACGGGTTGAGCCATCGATGAGCCCTGGAGGTGGCGCAGGTTGCTATTGAATCAGTAGCTGCTTGCGCCCGTCCCTCTAGGGCTACAGGCACTTTTCATTCAATTTTCCGGTAGAGACGCAGGCCGACCGGGCCCCGTGTGCCTGACAACGACCCTACTGCGCCGTCCAGCCGCCATCGACAGGCAGTGACACGCCCGTCAGGTTGTGCGCGGCGGGTTCGCACAGCCAGCTGACGACCCGCGCAATCTCGTCCGGCAGCGAGGTGCGCTGGCTGGGCTGTTTTTCCTTGAGTAGGTCGCGGATGGCGGCTTCGCGGCCGGTACCCAGTTGCCCGGCCCGAGCGTCGATTTGCGGCTGGATGATGGCGGTTTCGGTCCAGCCGGGACAGATGCAGTTGACCGTGACGCCGCCGCTTTCGCGGCTGCCGGCGCTGGCGTATTCCAGCGCAGCCACACGGCTCATGCCGACCATGCCGAACTTGGCAGCCACATAGGGCGCCTTGTGGACGGACGCCACCAGGCCGTGCACCGAGGCGATGTTGATCACCCGGCCGTAGCCGCGGCTGGCCATCTGCGGCAGCGCCAGACGCATGGTGTCGAACGCGGCCGACAGGTTGATGGCGATGATGTCGTCCCAGGTGGCGCGCGGCATGTCGGCCAGAGGGGCCGTGTGCTGGATGCCGGCGTTGTTGACCAGGATGTCGAGCGGGCCCGAGGCCAGCACGGTCTCCATCATCAGCTGCACCTGGCTCGCGTCGCGCAGGTTGTGTGTCAGCACCTCCACTGCGGGTGCGCCTGCTTCCAGCACGGCAGCGCGTGCCTCGCGCTCCAGCGTGTCGGTGGCCAGGCCATGTATCACCAGCGTGCAGCCCTGACGGGCCAACTCACGGGCGATGGCCAGACCGATGCCCTGGAGCGAGCCGGTGACCAGGGCGCGGCGGCCCGTCAGGTTTTTCTCACTCACGCGGTTTTCTCCTTCAGCTGCTCGCGCAGCGCTGTTTTCAGAACCTTGCCGTAGTTGTTTTTGGGCAGGCTGCTGACGATTTCATAACGTTTGGGGCGCTTGAAGCGGGCGATGTGCGTCAGGCACACGGCGTCCAGCGCTTCTGTGTTGATCCTGACGCCAGGCTGGGGCACGACAAAGGCCACCACCACCTCGCCCCATTCCGGATCCGGTGCGCCGACCACTGCGACTTCGGCCACGCCGGGTGCCAGCAGCAGCACCTCTTCGACTTCGCGCGGGTAGATGTTGGAGCCGCCGCTGATGAGCACATCCTTGCTGCGATCCTTGAGTGTCAGAAAACCGTCTGCGTCCATGGCCCCCATGTCACCGGTGAAAAGCCAGCCGTCCTGCAGGGCGGCGGCGGTGGCGTCGGTATCACGCCAGTAGCCGCTCATGACAGTGTCTCCGCGTACCAGCACCTCGCCCACTTCACCGAGCGGCAGGGTCTGGCCGGACGGATCGGCCACGCGCACCTCGACCGGCGTCTGCGCCATGCCGACCGAGGCCAGGCGCTGCGTGTGCCGGGGATGCCCGGTGTCTGCCAGCTGGGCGCGTGAGAGGGCGGTGATCACCATCGGGCTTTCGCCCTGGCCGTAGATCTGGACAAAGCGTGGTCCCATGATCCTGATGGCACGTTCGATGTCGGCCGCGTACATGGGCGCGCCGCCATAGACGATGGTCTTGAAGCCGCTGCTGTCGGCGCCGGTGGCGCTGGCATGGTCCACCAGCCGCTTGACAATGGTGGGCGCCGCGAACAGGGACAGGCGGCCGACCGAATCCGCCAGTCCGAAAATCTCGGCCGGATCGAAGCTGCCGGAGGCCGGCACCACATGGCGCGCGCCGGCGATCACATGAGGGATGGCGTAGATCCCGGCGCCGTGCGACATGGGCGCGGCATACACAATCGCGTCCCGCGGGTCGATCGGGTCCACATCGACAAAATAGGCCATGCCCATGGTCAGCAGGTTGCGGTGGGTCAGCATCACGCCCTTGGGTTTGCCGGTGGTGCCGCTGGTGTAGAACAGCCAGGCCAGGTCTGCGGCAGTGCGCTCTGTCACGGGCGAAGGTGGCCCGGCGAAGAGGTCTTCGTAGTCGGCAGCGGTGACGTCCACGGTGCGGCCAGGCGCCTGCAGACCGGCGCCCACGTCGGGTGTGATGAAGGCCCAGCTGGCCTGGGCGTGCTCAACGATCCACTGCGCCTCGCGCAGGTGCAGCTTCGCATTCATGGGCACCACCACCAGGCCGGCCCACCACGCACCGTAGAGCACCTCCAGGTAGGCGGGGTGGTTGTGCATGAAGAGCGCAATACGCTCGCCCGGTGCCAGCCCGGCGGCGGCGAAGGCCGAGGCCAGGCGGGCCGCCCGGTCGGCCAGGCCGCCGTAGGTGCGCACTTGACGGCTGCCTTCGAACAGGGCGGGGCGCTGCGGATCGGCCACGGCGATGCGCCGCAGGGTGAGGGCGAGGTTCATGACAGCAACTGGCGGCGCCAGCCGGTGAGGGTGAGGTGTGGCAAAAACTGCTCCGGAATTCTGTGCAAAGCCGCAAGGATAGGCCGTGCCGTGGGCGGCGGCCATAGCGTAGAAACACCTCATGGTATGCCCCATGGAGTAACACTACGTCTGGCGCACGGGGTACCTCAGCCCTACGCTTGCCCTCCTGGATATCGGACGAAAACAATGGAGACAAGCATGAACAAGGCATTGACACAGGCCCTTGGCCGAACGGCCTGCGCGCTGGCACTGGCGCTGCTGCAAACCGCGGCCATGGCGGCCGACATCGTCATCAGCCAGCTGGCGCCGCTGACCGGAGTGCTGGCCAGCACCGGCAAGCAGATGGTGCTGGGTGGCCAGATCTACTTCAGCCACATCAACGCCACCGGCGGCGTGCACGGCCAGAAAATCCGGGTACTCGTCGCCGATGACGGCTACAAGGTGGAGGAAACCGTGCGCCTGACCCGGGAGGCACTGGCCAACCCCGAGGTGGTGGCGCTTTATGGTTTTGCCGGGACATCGAATGTCGGCAAGCTGCTGGCCGACGGCGTGCTCGAGCAGGGTGGTGCAGCCCTGGTGGCGCCATACACCGGCGGTGAGCCGCTGCGCAGTCCGTTCAACCCCTGGATTTTCCATGTGCGTGCCGGTTATGCCGACGAGACCGAACACATGGTGCAGCAGGTCACCACCCTGGGCATGACGCGTATTGCCGTCATGTACCAGGACGACGGTTTTGGCAAGGCCGGGCTCGAGGGGGTGCAGAAGGCGCTGGCCAAACGCAAGCTCACGCTGTCGGTTGCCGCGCCTTATGAACGCAACACCGACAAGGTGGACGAGGCCGTGAGGCAGGTGAAGGCCTCGGATGCCCAGGCGGTGATCATGATTTCGGTGAACCGGCCCACATCGGCCTTCGTCAAGCGTTACCGGGAAGCGGGCGGTGGTGCCCAGCTTTACAACATCTCGGTGGTGGACCCGGCTGAAATCGTCAGGCTGGCCGGGCTGAAGAACGCGCACGGACTCGGTGTCAGCCAGGTGGTGCCTTATCCCTTCATGCCCAGCCTGCCGGTGGTTCGCGAATACCAGGCCCTGCTCAAGAAGTATGCGCCGAATGAACTGGTCAACTACACCAGCTTCGAGCAGTTCCTGGGCGCCAAGGTGCTGGTGGAAGGCCTGCGGCGCGCCGGCCCGAAACCGACCCGCGCGAAAGTGGTGAAGGCGCTCGAAAGCATGAACAACTTCGACCTGGGAGGCACCTCGGTCGCTTACTCCGCAGACAACCGGGTGGGCTCGCGTTATGTGGAGGTCACCGTGATCGGCAGCAGCGGCAAGCTGCTGAAATAGGGCAGCCTCTCAGGCGCCACCGACCAGGCGTGCCACCAGTTCGCCATGGGTGGCCGCTTCGTATTTCTTCATCAACCGGCCGCGATGGGCTTCAATCGTGCGCGGGCTGATGCCCAGCACCCGCGCGATCTGCTTGCTGGTCGAGCCGGTCACCAGGTGCTGGGCGATCTCACGTTCGCGCAGGGTCAGGCTGGTGGTCACCGGGCGGCGCTCCGAAATATCCTCAAACATCCACACCGCGCAGGCGAAGGGGTCCGAGCGGTCCAGCGCGCGGCCGGCCACATGGCACCAGAACAGCGATCCGTCGCGGCGCCGCATGATGCGCTCGTCGTTGTAAGTGCCTTTTTCCCGCATGACGGGCAGCCCCAGGTTGCCGACATGCGTGAACTCGTCCATCGACGGGTACAGCAGCGCCAGTGGTTTTCCCAGCAGCTCCTCGACCTCGTAGCCGAACTGGCGCGCGAAGGTCTCGTTGCAGAGCTCCACGATCCGCTGGCGCGAAACGCACATACCGACCGGGGCCAGGTTGAAGGCCAGCTGCAGCGTGTGCAATGTTTCCAGATGATCGTCGGGGCTGCTCATGCGGACCGATTGTGGAGGAAGGTTCGACGCCAGCCATTAGCGAATACGTGTAGTGAGGCCCTGCCGCAGATGAGTCCGCCTGCCTCGGTGAACCCGGACGCCGCCTTCAGCTGCTATCGGATAAGTAGCTGCCTGCGCCCGCCCTTGTTGGGCTACAGAGGTTTTTCATTTCATTTTTGGCAGATGCGCAAGTCCGTCCAGGCCCTGTGTGCCCGGCGGCGCCGCTACTGCCGCTGTCCAGCCGCCATCGACCGGCAGCGACACGCCGGTCAGCTTGTGCGCGTCCAAAAATCCGTTTCACAGGAGGGCCGGCTTGATGGGGTCACTCTTGCAAATACATCACAACATGATATATTTGTGGAGCTGATTGCCAATCCATCTCAGCGGCTTGTTTATTAATCCGTCGACAAGGTCGGGACCCCTACCCGGCAAGGGAGCTCGCCATGAATGTCCTGCAGATACCCAGGATGATTTTTTCCTTCTCCGAGGGTTGGGATGATCTGATCCGGTTTCATCCATCCATTGCGCGCCTGTTCGCGTTGGTCGTTTTGCCTCTGTCCTTGTTGCCCCCAGCGATGATCTATTACGCCGGAGGGAGCTACGGCGAGGTTTTTGTTCGGGGCGTGACACCTGAACAATGGCATGTGGCGGCCGGGATATTCTTTCTTGCCGAGTTGCTTACTGTTCCCATCATGGCGTGGTTGATTCACCTGGTTGCCAGAGCCAACAATATGACGACCGACTACCACGCATGTTTCACCCTGGCAGCGATTGCGCCTGTTCCCCTGTGGATCTCTTCGCTGACCCTGTTCGTGCCGAGTCTGGCGGTCGGAGTTGTCGTTGGGGCTCTGGGTCTGCTCTGTTCAGTCGGGTTGATCTATCGCGGTGTGTTCGCATTGTTCTCCATGCGCGAAGATGTCAAAGCGTTCCAGATGGCGACGGTGATTGCCGGTGCCGGGCTGTTCATGTGGCTGATACTGATGCAAATTGTCCTGATCCGCTGACGATCCGGCACTGCGAAGTACCGCGCGCGATTCCTGCTGCGGCGCATCGATCGGGTGGGGGATGGGAAAATGCCAGCTCATAGCGATTTAGGATGGAAATGGCCGAACCGAAGCTCAACACACCGCCGCTCGATAAACATGATTTTCAAATACTGTCTGATTTTCGTTACGAGATTCGGAAGTTTGAACGTTTCAGCGAGGAGGTTACCCGCCAGCACGGCCTGACGCCTTTGCAGTATCTGCTGTTGCTGCATGTCAAAGGTTATCCTGGTCGCGACTGGGCCACCGTCGGTGAGCTGGCGGATCGCCTGCAGGCGCAACAGCACGGCGTGGTCGCGCTGATCTCACGCTGCGAGAAGCTGGGTTTTGTCGAACGCCGTCGTTCCTCTGACGACCGGCGACGGATTGAAATTCATCTTCTGAGGGAAGGCGAAAAAGCGATCAACAAGCTTGCGGGTTTGCACCGGGCCGAGTTGCTTTCCTTGCGTGGCCGTTTCGTCGTACCCGACGTAAGGGCTTTTGACCGCGGATAAATCACGCTGAAACCAGCCACAGAAAAACCAGGAATATCCTCATCGACCGGACCACCCTGGCCCGCATGCGACCTGGCCCACAACGCCGTTTCACCGTTGGCGTTTAGCCAGCATCACCTGCTTTCAATGCATTTTCCAGATCAGCAATCAGGTCGTCTGGATGCTCTATACCCACGCTGAGCCGGATCAGTCCTTCGGTAATACCGTTTTGCGCCCGCACCTCGGCTGTGACAAAGCTGTGCGTGGTGCTCGCTGGATGGCAGGCCAGACTGTCCACGTCACCCAACGAGACCGCCTGGGTGAATAGCGCCAGCCGGTTCAATACGGCCGCAGCCGCAGAGCGCTCGTTGCGCACCAGCTCGAAAGCCACCATGCCGCCAAAGCCGCCCTGCAACAGGCGCCGCGCCAGCGCATGCTGCGGGTGACTGGCAAGACCCGGATAGTGCACCACCCCCACCGCGGGGTGGCCCGCAAGGAAATGGGCCACCGCCGCCGCGCCCTGGCAGTGCGCCGCCATGCGCAACGGCAGCGTCTTGATGCCGCGCAGGAATAGAAACGCCTCCTGTGGCGACAGGTTGCCCCCCACATGGCCCAGACCGGTCTGGCGCACCGATGCGATCAAGGCCGTCGGGCCCGCCACGATGCCACCGGTCGCGTCGCCATGCCCGCCCAGGTACTTGGTCATGGAATGCATCACCAGGTCAATGCCGTGCTCCAAGGGCCGCGCCAGGCACGGCGTGCAGAAAGTGTTGTCGGCCACCGTGAGCACGCCGCGCTCCCTGGCTATGGCGGCCACTTCGGCCAGATCATGCAGGTGCAGGCTGGGGTTGGTCAGTGTCTCCACCCACACCATGCGCGTGGCTGGAGTCAGGCTGGCCGCCAGGCCTTGCTGCGTGGCGTCTACAACCCGGATGCCGAAGCGCTCGCCCAACGAGCGAAAAAGCCCCTCAGTGCCGCCATACAGCGGCCCGAGGAACGCTATTTCATCCCCCGGGTTGAGCAGTCCCAGCACCACTGAAGATGTGGCCGCGGTGCCGCTGGCAAAAGCCACTGCCGCCTGCGCGCCTTCCAGGTCGGCCATCTTGATTTCCAGCGCTGCCACGGTGGGGTTGGCAAAGCGGCTGTAACGGTAGCCCGGCGCCTCGCCCGCGAAGATGGCCGCGCCCCGCTCCAGCGTGCGGTAGCCAAATGCGGTCGTCTGGCTGATGGGTGTGGCAATGGCGCCGCTGCCCGGGTCAGGGTGCTGCCCGGCATGGACGGCGCGAGTGCGAAGGTGGGTCATCAGCTAGTGCCTGGATTCATGAATGTTCTTCGGCAACAGGGGCAAGCGAACGCAGCAAGTCAAAACGCCGCAGCAGATCGAGCAGCAGGCCCATGAACGCAAGGCTCCAGGCCACCAGCGCCACGACCAAAAAGAGTGGGGGTAAAAATTCCAGAAATTCAAATTCCATCGCGTGCAACATCTGGTGGGTGCCGGTTGCGTACATGCCGAGTGGGAACACCGCACCCCAGTACAGTGGGTCGTAGCGCACCGGAAACCGCTTGTAAACGTGGCGCCAGATGCTCAGCAATAGCAGCATCGGAATCCACCAGGTGCCGGTGGCCCAATAGAACACGGTAAATCCTTTGAGAAAGGGCAGCAGGGACAGCAGGAAGGGCGCATCGGGCGCATTGATGATCAGCAGCGACCCGGCAAGCGTCGAGATTGCCATGGCGCCCATGTTGATCCAGTAGGGCGGCGACAGATCCCCCGGTGCGAACTGGAAGAAGGTGTAGCGATAGAAAATCAGCGACATCATCCAGATGTACAGCATGCCGCCCCACAGCCACATCGACAGCGCCAGAAAGTTCATCTCCAGCCGATAGGGCTGAGCCACATGCGCTGCCAGCATGGCAGCCAGCACGGCAACCGATTGTGTCGCCACCACCGCCAGCAGCCAGGCGCCGCTGATGCCTTTGTCCAGTGCCGGCTTGTGTTCCTTGACGGTGAGGGCCGTAAAGATCGCATAGGTCAGCCCCAGCCACAACACCAGCGCCACCATCCACAGCAGCAGCCCGATGCGGTAGTCGGCAAGCAACAACACATGCTGCGCTCCGAGGACACCGGTACCGGCCACCATGGTAAAAAATCCGGGGCCGCGCAAATGATCGATCAGGTCACTGAAAAAGCGCCGGGGAAACCACAGCAGGCGTCCCAGCGTCAACAGCCACAAGACCACATACATCACGTTGTTCAGGTAAAAAAGCGTACGCGCAAGCTGTGGCCAGCCCTTTAGATGGGCAGCAATGGAGACGATGCCGGTGGCCATCACCAGCCCGAAATACGCCGGTGCCATGCCGGCCAGATCAGTCCGCAGGCGCGTTTGCAGTCCGGGCCTGACCGGGCGCGCGCCTGGTGCGCTATCGGTGCCTGGCGAAGTCATCGCTGGTGGGCGGCGGGTGGCGATGGAAACGTGATGCGGAGGGGTAAGGTGGCAAAGCCGGACGCCGGATAAACCGCGTTGGTTGGCGGGCGCTCTGCAATCGGGTCGATGCCGGTGGTGCCGTCAAGCAGTGACCGCACCGCTACCTGCAACTCCATGCGTGCCAGTGGCGCCCCGGGACAGACGTGGATACCCGCGCCGTACAGCAGATTGGCGCTTGCCTCGCGGTCCAGCCGGAATGACTGTGGATCGGTGAAGACACGGCCATCCCGATTGGCCGCAACCCAGTTCAGGGAAATCCGCTCCCCGGCGTTGATGGTGCGCCCGCCGATCTCAACGGCGCGCGTGGTGACGCGCCGGTTCGCCAGCAGCGGGCCGTACATCCGCAAAATCTCTTCAATGGCGTCGGGCAGCAAGGTTGGCTGCGTGCGCAGTTGTTGCTGCACATCGGTGTGCTCCGCCAGATACTGCGCCACAACGCCGACCGCCGCCGCGATCGTGCTGATCTCGCCGACCGTCCAGTTGCGCAAGATGCTGATGATCTCTTCGTCATTTAACTGTCGGCCCTTGACGGGTTGGCTGGTCAAGCGGGTGATGACATCCTGGTTGCCAGGGATACCGGCGTCGCGGCGCAATTTCAGCAACCCCATGACATAACCGGCGAATTCCTGGGCAAGATCGGCCATGGCCGGCCGGTCCTGGGCAAAGGTGGCAGCGTGGTTCTTTTGCGCCCACGAGCGCAGTGGCTCGTGCATGCTGGCTGGCCAGCCGAGAAACGCGCATTGCACCCGGACCGCAAATGGCTGGGCAAAATCAGCCATCAGATCCAGCCCTGCGCGCCCCTGCAGCGAGCGCACCAGATCGGCGGCGAGGCTGCGGCATTGGGGCTCGAACGTCTGCATGGCATGCGGCGCGAAATAGGGCTCAATCAGGCGGCGGTATTGGCCGTGTTCGGGGGGGTCCATGCCGTTGGGAACCGAGAGATTTCGGGAGACCACGCTGCTGAACGTGATGGGGTCATTCAGGACGCGGACAATGTCCTCGTGCCGAAAGAGCGACCAGCCCAGCAAGTCACTGTAGGCCACCGGGCAGCGCTCACGCATCTCGTCAAAGGCAGCGCGCTGATCGCGCAGCACCGCGGCTGACTTCGGATCCCAGTCCTGGAAACGCTTATCGCTCATGGCTATTGCCCTTCAGGAAACAACACCGACCAGCAGCCCGGCTCGCCGGCCAGCAAGTCAAGTTCGGTACGAAAAGGTTTTTCGCACGCTTGCGCGCCCAGTTGCCGGGCAATCCCTTCGGCCGCTGGCGAGAAATACGCCAGTACCTCGCATTGCAGGCGTCCTTCCAATTCATGCCGCGTAAAAACAGCCATGTCCGCAGGTCGGCCGGCTGCGGCGAACACAGCCGGGAACATGTCCTGGATCTGATCCTTCGGGGCGTAAGCCAGAACCCCATCACCGAGTCGCTTTGAGAACCATGTGCGCATCCGATCTACTCCTGCTCGCTTTGCTTCAGAGGCCCGATTTGAACCATGAAATTGCTGTCAAACAAGGGGTTTTCATTCACCCCGTCTGTCGCATAGCCCCGCGGGTTGCAGACCACCCGCGTACCGTTGAGCAGATAGTCAAAACTGTCGTGGGTGTGACCGTGCACCCACAATTGAGTGCGCTGAACGTCAGCCAGATGCTGCAGATCGGATACAAAACATCCATTGAGCAGTGAGCCGGCAAACCGCGAATGAATGCTTTGGCGCGAAGGTGCATGGTGCGTGATGACGACTGTCGGCCCCGCATGGGGCTCGGCCAGCCGGCTTTCAAGCCAGTGGACGTCAGCGCGACACAGGGCGGCGGCGTCATCAGGCGTGAACAGTCTCGGCGCGGCCTCGTCGATATGAATTTTGTTGAAATCACGCATGAAACGTTGCGCTTCCTGCATTGCCAGCGTACGTTCCTCGCCGTCAGGCCGGAGCATGAAATCAGTCCACAGCGTGGTCCCCAGAAAGCGCACCCCTTCGAGAATGACCTGGTCATTGTCGAGTACGTGAATAGCCGTTCCGGCGCACAGTTTTTTGAGTTCAGCTGCGGCCCCCACAATGCTGCCGTCGTAGAACTCGTGGTTCCCGGGAACGTAAAGCACTGGTTTGGCAAACTCCAAGGCCCATGAAACCGCTTCCTTCGGGCGGGCGATGTCCCCTGCCAGAATGACGACATCGGCATCGTTGCGCGGTACATCCAATGCACCGCGGCTGAGATGCAGATCAGACAGAATATTGAGTTTCATAAATGACATCTGCCCGCCAGATGGCAGACGTTGGCGGACGTGGCTGGATTTCATCCAGTTTAGCGTTTTATATCATGATGTGATGTATTCGCAAAAAAACGAATCAGGCTTGCCGGGTGGGCTCCTGTCAATCAACGCCGCCGCTCGTTGTCATGAATGGAATGCGTGCGATCCATCCATGACAGTTCTGGACACGTGGAGTCAGCGGTAGCTATGGCGAATTCGCCAGAAAAATCAGGCGGTGGGGTCCGCCGCGCGGCCGAGTGCGGCCACCAGGTCCGACTGGGTGATCATGCCCACCAGCTGCTCGCCGTTGCCGATGATCGGAATGTGGTGGTGGCCGGTGCTGGCAAACAGCGGCAGCAGGTCGATCAGGTGCCGTTCCATGGCGGCCACCCGCACGTTGCGGGTCATGATCTGGCCCACCACTTCCGGTTTGGCGGCATAGGCGCTGCGGGTCAGGCGCACCAGCTTGCGCAGCTTCTCGTCAAATCCGTCGTAGACGTCCAGCTCGGCCGCACGCAGAAAATCTGCCAGCGTGATGATGCCGGCGATGCGAAAGCTTTTGTCGACCACGGGCAGAGCCTTGATCCGGCGATCGCGCAGCAGCGCCCAGGCTTGCTGCAGCGGCGTGCCGGACTCCACCGTCACCAGCTCACGGGACATGATGTCCGCGCAGCGGATCTCGGCCAGCTTGCGGTCATAGGCACGCATCTGGGCCTGCGCCAGCAGGGTGCGCAGGTCGTCACGGCTGACGTCCAGAACCTGGTTGTAGTGGCCAATGACCGCATCCAGGTCAGCATCGAGCTGCCGCTCCTCCCGGGAGATGGCGCCGCCGGGGGGCGATACCTGCATGTGTGGGTAGGGCCTGCGGGTGGCATTGTTGAAGGCAATACCGGCGAGCACCAGCAAGGCCGAATTGAGCATGATCGGAAACAGCGGGAACAGCGGGTCTGAAATGCCGCCCAGCACCATCATCAGTGCGGTGGCGCCCCCCGGCGGATGCAGGCAGCGCAAGGCCAGCATCACGGCAATCGCCGTGGCCACTGCGAGCGCCGCCGCCAGCTCCGGTGCGCCCAGCAGATGCATGCCATGAACGCCCGCAATGCCCACCAGGGCCGACACGGTGTTGCCACCGATCACGGGCCAGGGTTGCGCCATCGGACTCGCCGGAACGGCGAAGATCAGCACGGCGCTTGCGCCCAGCGGCGCCACCAGCCAGGGCAGGCCGGGCGGCATGCCTGCCCCCGCGAGGTGGCAAGCCAGGCCGGTCAGCAGCATGCCCAGCAGGGCGCCGACCACCAGGCGCATGCGCTCGCGCAGGTCGATGCCGGTTCTGGCGGGCAGGAAAGCCAGCCACCAGATGCGGCTGAAGATCCTGGGGCTGGAGGCTCGCAGATGGCCGGGCTCAGGCCTGCTCGGTGGAATCATGGGCTCGAAGGGATGGGGCGCGCAAGCCGGCTAAAGTGCGGCGCGTGAACAGGGCAGGGCGCTGGCCCGCTGGCCGGGTCCCATGAACCGACACCCTTGAAGGTCTATTTGTAAAACGCCTCGACCTTGCCCTTGAGCTTGATCATCAGCGGCTGGCCTTTGCGGTCCAGTGCCTTGCCGGCGGGCACCTTGATCCAGCGTTCGCTGATGCAGTACTCCTCCACATCCGAGCGCTCCTTGTCGTTGAAGCGGATGCCGATGTCGTGCTCGAAAACGGCGGCGACGTGGTGCGGACTGCGCGGGTCTGCGGACAGGTGGTCGGGGAGAAGGGGGCGTTCAATCGTGTCGGTCATGGGTGTTTTTTGGGTTAGCGCGAATCGTCAGCCATTTTCCCTGATTTGGGCCGGGCACCCGCTTCAACCCCCCAGGCCCGCAAACACGTTCTGCACATCGTCGTTGGCGTCGATGGCGGCCAGGAAGGCTTCCACTTCTTCCAGGTCCGCAGCGCTCAGGCTGGCCGGGTCTACAGGATTTTTGGCCTTGTAGCCGAGTTTGGCCGACAGGACGGTAAAGCCCTGGGCCGGCAGCGCGCGGCTGACCAGGTCGAGGTCGGTCGCGTCGGTCAGAAACAGCGTGGTGCCGTCTTCATCGCCGGGCTCGAAGTCCTGGGCGCCGGCTTCAATCGCGGCCAGCTCGGGGTCGGCGCCGGCTGCCGCGGGCTCGGCCTCGATCATGCCGACGTGGTCGAAATCCCAGGACACGGAGCCCGAGGTGCCCAGCTGTCCCTTGCGGAACAATACGCGCATTTCAGGCGCGGTGCGGTTCAGGTTGTCGGTCAGGCATTCGACCATGACGGGCACGCGGTGGGGTGCGAAACCTTCATAGATCACGTGTTCGTAGTGAACCACATCTCCCGTGAGGCCGGCGCCCTTCTTGATGGCGCGCTCCAGCGTGTCCTTGGGCATGGAGACCTTGCGGGCCTGCTCGACCACCAGCCGCAGGCGGGCGTTGGACGCCGGGTCGGCGCCGTTGCGCGCCGCGATCATGATGTCCTTGGCCAGCCTGCCAAAGAGTTTGCCCTTGGCATTGGCTGCCAGTTCCTTGCCTTTTGCTTTCCACTGCGCGCCCATGCTTGAAATCCTTGCTGTTGTGTCGAGGGGCCGGGGCTGCTGACAGCAGCGCGCGGCACCGGGGGTCCTGTTTATACACCGGGACAGCGGCGGCCGCGCGCGCAGCCAAGCCCCATCCGTTCCCCACCCGTACGTTTAGGCCTACAAAAACAAGCGCAGCGGGCGCTCGCGGCCGCCGTCCGGGCGCGGCAACAATAAGCGCCATGGTCAGTGATGCCGCCCCAAGCCTCGATACGCTTCCTGCGGCCGCTTCACGCCTCTGGCCGCGGTTGCGGCGCTGGCTGGTGCCGCTGTTCGGGGTGCTGGTCCTGGGTCTGCTGATTTCGCATGCCCACAAGGTGGACTGGGCCGGCGCCTGGCACGCGCTCAAGCAGTATTCCCCCTGGCTGTTGCTGGCGGTGCTGGGCCTGGCCACAGCCAGCCATGTGCTGTATGGCTGCTTTGACCTGATTGGTCGCCACCACACCCGGCATCACCTTTCGCGCTGGCGGACTTGGGCTATAGCGGTCGCCAGCTACGCCTTCAATCTCAACCTCGGCTCCCTCGTCGGCGGCATGGCCTTGCGTGCGCGCCTTTATGCACGTGCCGGTCTGGATGAAGCCACGATTGCGCAGGTGGTCGGCATCAGCCTGGCCACCAACTGGCTGGGCTACGGCCTGCTGGCGGGCAGCCTGTTTGCGGCTGGCGTCATCGAGCCCCCGGCACAGGCGCACATGGCCAGCGGAACCCTGCGCGCGCTGGGCGGCGTGATGGTGCTGCTGGTGATTGCCTACGTAGTGGCCTGCGCCCTGACAAAGGGGCGCGAGTGGAAGGTGCGCGGCAAACGCCTGCATTTGCCTTCACCCCGGATCGCCCTGGTGCAGCTTGCCGTTTCGGCGACCAACTGGGCCCTGATGGGGGCGGCCATGTATTTGCTGCTCAATCGCCAGGTGCCCTACGGCACGGCGCTGAGTGTGCTGATGGCGGCTTCGGTGATTGGCGTGGTGATTCCGATCCCGGGCGGGCTGGGCGTGCTGGAAGCGGTGTACCTGGTGCTGTTGGGCGGCAGCGTGCGCCAGGGTGCGCTGATGGGTGCGGTGCTGGCTTATCGCGCACTGTATTACCTGCTGCCGCTGGCCGGCGGGATCTGCCTGTATGTGTTGCTGGAACGGCTGGGACGCAGCGCTGACGGCGCCGCAAAGTAGCGCCGCGTCAGACCAGGCCGGCTTCGTGTTCGATGGCGCGCTGCACCTGCAGTAGCTGGGGCCCGACCTTGTCCAGCAGCATCTGCTTGCTCAGCATATAGGCCGGCCCGCCCACGCTGGCTGCGTACAGCTCGCCTTGCGGACCATGCATCACAAACCCCAGCGCGTGGATGTCGGGATGCCATTCGCCGAAGGAGCTGCAGTAGCCCGCCTGCGCATATTCCGCAAAGGCCGCCTCAAGGCGTTTTTCAACGTCCGGCCAGGCGTCGCCGCTGGCCGCCCGGATGTCCGCCAGCAAGGCGCTGCGCTCCGTGGCCGGCAAGGCCGCCAGATAGGCACGGCCCGCTGCCGAGGTGGCGATCGTCATGCGCGAGCCCACATCCATGCGCGACAGGATCAGGGCCGACTGCGGACGCAGGGTGTCGATCAGCAGGATGTCCAGCCCATCGCGCACGCCAAGATGCACATTGGCGCCGGCTGCTTCAGCCAGCCCGGCGAGGTGCAGCCGCGCCTGCTGGCGGAAGTCAAAGCTGCGCAGGTAGGCATTGCCCAGGTGCAGGGCAGCGGGGCCGAGCGCATAACGCTCGCCGGCCATCGCGCGCAGAAAGCCGGCCGATTGCAAGGTGGCTGCCAGCCGCGACACGGTGGCCTTGGGCAGCCCCGTGCGGTCCGCCATGTCACGGTTGGACAGCGGCTCGCTGGCGTCGGCGACCACGCGCAGCAAGGCCAGGCCGCGGGCCAGCGCGCTGACTTCATCCCTGGCAGGGAGCTCGCTCATAGCTCAAAATTCCATGTTATTTTGAAACAATGTTTCATTTTATTGATTTTTATCATATTATTGTGAAACAGTATTCCATTATTTCATGAATTACAGGAGACAAACATGCGCTTGATCAAGCTTTTCACCGGTATGGCGATGGCCGCCCTTGCTTTCACTTTAGGCGCCCCCGCCATGGCCCAGACCTGGCCGACCGCTCCGGTCAAGATCATCATTCCGTTTCCGCCCGGCGGCCCTACCGACACCGTCGGCCGCATTCTGGCCAAAAACCTGCAGGACACCTGGGGGCAGCCGGTGATCATCGATTACAAGCCGGGTGCGGGCACCGCCATCGGCGCCGACTTCGTTGCCAAGTCGGCGGCGGACGGCATGACCATCGGCATGGTGAATTCATCGCTGGCGGTGAATCCCTCGCTGCGCAAACAACTGCCTTATGACACCTTGAAAGACCTCTCGGGCGTCACCCAGCTGTTCGACATGCAGCTCGCCATCGTCGCCCGTCCGGACGCGCCTTTCAACACCCTGAAAGAATTGATCGAATACGGCAAGAAGAACCCGGGCAAGCTCAACTACGGCACGCCGGGCGCCGGCAGCACCACCCACCTGGGTGCCGAGTTGCTGCAGCGTGAGGCCGGCTTCACCATGCAGCACATCGCCATGAAAGGCAGCGCACCCGCGCACACCGAACTCATGGGCGGCCGGCTGGACCTGGTGGTCGATCCGTTCCTGTCCATCCTGCCTTATGTACAGGGCGGCCGGATGAAGATCATCGCCACCATGGGTGACAAACGTGTCGCCGGCCACGACTACCCCACCGTCGCCGAGACCATTCCCGGCTTCAACGTCGGCGCGCTGCTGGGTTTTGTGGTGCCCTCGGGCACGCCCAAGTCTGTGGTCCGCAAGATCCAGGCCGATACCGTCAAGGCGCTGGCCAGCCCGGAAGTCCAGGCGCGCGCAAAGGAGTACGGCCTCAAAGTCGTCGGCTCGACGCCGGATCAGTTCGACACCTTTCTTGCCGCCGAGATGAAAAAATGGGGCAAGGTCATCACCGAAGCCAAAATCCAGATCGAGTGAGTACCCCATGAGCCTTCAACTCAAACCCCTTCACCCTGTCTTTTTCGCCGAGGCCAGCGGCCTGGACCTGACCCAGCCGCTGACGGGAGAGGACGTGCGCGCCATCAATGCGGCGATGAACGAATATGCCGTGCTGCTCTGGCGCGGCCAGCCGCTGACCGCACAGCAGCAGCTCAATTTCGCCAAAAACTTTGGACCGCTGGACATTGGCCTCAAGCGCGTCTTCAAGCGGCCCGAGCGGCTGGAGGACGAGCGCCTGATCGACATCTCCAACGTCGATGCGCAGGGCAATGTAGCCAAGCGCGACTCGCCCAAGAACCTGTCGAACTTTGCCAATCAGTTGTGGCACAGCGACAGCTCCTTCATGAACCCGCGTGCGGCTTATTCGATGCTGCATTGTGTGGTCACCCCGAGTTGGGGCGGAACCACCGAGTTCGCCGACTTGCGCGATGCCTATGACACCCTCGATGAACGCACCCGGGCCGAGATTCAGGATCTGAAAGCCGAGCACTACGCGCTGCATACGCGCATTTTGCTGGGCGACGACGCCTACACCGATGACCAGAAAAAGGAAATCCCGCCGGCGGTCTGGCCGCTGGCTGATACCCACCCGGGTTCGGGTCGCAAGGTGCTGTATGTCGGCGTGCACGCGCACCAGATCCTGGGCTGGCCGACGGCGGAAAGCCGCATGTACCTGCAGGACCTGCTGGAACACGCGACCCAGCGCGAGCGCGTTTACAGCCACGCGTGGCAGGTCGGCGACCTGGTGATGTGGGACAACCGCGCCACCCTGCACCGCGGGCGCCGTTACGACATCAATGAGCGGCGTGAACTGCGCCGGACCACGGTCAACGACACGCCGGAGGCGATGTTGCGGGCCGCCTGACCCCCAAGGGCCGGGCTGGTCAGGCGCGCGCCGGAATGGCCAGGCCCTTGGCGACGGCGGGGCGCGCCACAAAACTTTCCACCACGCGTTTGACGTTGGCAAAGTCGTTGAAACCAACCAGCTCGCCCGCCTCGTAAAACCCGTTCAGGTTGCGTACCCAGCCGAAGGTCGCAATGTCGGCGATGGTGTAGGTGTCGCCCATGATCCATTCACGGCCTTCGAGGCGCTTGTCCAGCACACCGAGCAGGCGTTTCGATTCGGCGACGTAGCGGTCGCGCGGGCGCTTGTCCTCGTAGTCCTTGCCGGCGAACTTGTGGAAGAAGCCGAGCTGGCCGAACATGGGGCCGATGCCGCCCATCTGGAACATCAGCCACTGGATGGTTTCATAACGGCCGGCGGCATCAAGCGGCATGAATTTGCCGGTTTTTTCGGCCAGGTAGATCAGGATGGCGCCCGACTCGAACAGGGCGAGCGGCTTGCCGCCCGGGCCATCCGGGTCAAGGATGGCCGGGATCTTGTTGTTGGGGCTCAGCGAGATGAACTCGGGCGTGAGCTGGTCGTTGGTCGCAAAATCCACCAGGTGCGGTTCGTAGGGCAGGCCGGTTTCTTCCAGCATGATCGAGACCTTGACGCCGTTGGGCGTGGGCAGTGAATAAAGCTGGATGCGCTCGGGGTGTTGTGCAGGCCATTTACGGGTGATGGGGAAGGCAGAGAGATCGTTCATGGCAGTGTGATGCTGTGCGGAGCAGGCGGTTGTTTGAAAGGTAACTGTAGCCCAAGCCCGCGGCCTGCGTACAGGCTGCTTACCGCCGTTCGCCCTGAGCTTGTCGAAGGGCCGTTCGTCGGGCTCAGGACAGGCTTCGACAGGCTCAGCCCGAACGGTGTGGTGTCACGAATTGCGAAAACATCCATGAGTCACCGAACGGACGGGCCGCCAGCCACGCGCCGGTTAGCATGAAGAATGACCGAAATCACCTCCTCTGCCACCCCTGCCTCTTCGTCCGCCATCCCCGATGGTTTTGTTCCCGTCACCGTTGGCGGCCCGTTCATCGCGGCCAATGGCCCGTTCTACGCGCGGCTGCAAGGTCAGCGCCTGCTGCTGGGCTTTCGTGTCGAGGAAAGGCACAGCAACCCGCTGCAGATGTGCCACGGCGGCATGCTGGCCTCGTTTGCGGACATGATGCTGCCCTGCGCCGCGATGTACCAGAGCGACAGCGACAGGCGTTTTCTGCCAACCATCAGCCTGCAGATTGATTACCTGGCGCCGGCCAGGCTGGGCGCCTGGGTGCAGGGCCAGGCCGACATTCTGCGCAGCACGCGCAACATGATCTTCATCCAGGGCCTGGTGACGGCCGACGGCGAGCCGGCCCTGCGCATCAGCGGCATTTTCAAACAGGGCCCGCTGATCGGCGATGGCAAGGACCACGACCCATTTTTGCTACGAAAGTAATAGCTGCTGGCGCAAGCAGATAAAGGGCTGAAGCCGCTTTTTGCCTGAGAATTTTCAAACGACCCCGGTCAGCAGACCGGTGGCACGCCGCACTTCGACGCGATTCTCCTCGACGCGGATCTCCTCGGTCAGTCTGGCGTCAAAACCCCTGGTTTTTTGACTACCGCCGTGAGTGTGTTGACATGGATTTCGGTACCAGGCCGCACTGCCAGGTCAGACCGGGTGGAGCAGCGCCTCCACCGCGGCACCCAGTGCCAGCAGTTCCCTGTCCTGCCCCCGCTTGCCCACCAACATCAGCCCGACCGCCAGCCCGCCGCCGCGCGGCAGTGGCAGGCTCAACGCCGGCAGGTCAAGGAAGTTGAAGACCGAGGGGTTGCGCAGCAGCAGGGTGTTGGTGCGCAAGAACACATCTTCGGCCTGCACATCGGCGATGCGCGGCGCGAGCAGCGGCACGGTGGGCAGCACCAGGGCGTCGAGATCTGTCAAACGCGCATCGAATGCCGGCAGCAGCGCGGCGCGGCCCTGCTGGATGCCGACATAACTCGCGGCGTCCAGCGTCTGGCCGCGGCGTATGCGGCCGAGCACGATGGGGTCGTAGGCGTCGGGCTGGCTATCGGCCCAGTCGCGGTGTATCCACGCCGCTTCGGCGGCCACCAGGGTGCCGCGCTCCTGCAGGTGAAAGGGTTGACTTAGCAGCTCGTCAAGGGCTTCATCCCGGACCTCGGCACCGGCCGCCGCGAGCTGCGCCAGGGCCTGCTCGATCGCGGCCAGCACCTCGTCCTGTGCCTGGCTGAACAGCAGGCCGCGCGGCACGCCCAGGCGCAGGCCGCGCACGGCGCGCGGCGGCAGGGGTTCATGGTCGATGCCGGCCAGCACGCTGTCGGTGGCGGCGGCGTCAGCCACGCTGCGGCACAGGGGGCCCAGGGTGTCCAGGGTGAAGGACAGCGGAAAAGCGCCTTCGCGCGTGACCCGCGCCTGCGTCGGCTTGAAGCCCACCAGGCCGTTGAGCGCCGAGGGAATACGCACCGAGCCGCCGGTGTCCGAGCCGATGGCGATCTCACACATGCCGCGCGCCACCGACACGCCCGCGCCCGAGGACGAGCCGCCCGGGATGCGGCTGATGTCCAGCGCGTTGCCGGGCGTGCCGTAGTGCGGGTTGATGCCGATGCCCGAGAAGGCGAACTCGGTCATGTTGGTTTTGCCGATGATGACGGCGCCGGCAGCCCGCAGGCGGCTGACCACCGCGGCATCTGTGGCCGCCGGCGCGGCCTCGCGCAGCAGGGCCGAGCCGGCGGTGGTGGTTTCGCCGGCCACGTCGAACAGGTCTTTGATCGAGACAATGCGGCCGTCCAGCGCGCCCAGCGACTGGCCGCTCGCGGCGCGCTGGTCGGCGGCCTGCGCGGCCGTGCGGGCGGCCTCAAGGTAGAGCCGCGTGAAGATGCGCCGGCCTTCATCGCCGGCAGCTGCCATTGCGGCCAGCGCCGCCTCAAGTTTCTGGGTGGAAGAGGGGGTGTTCATGGGGCCTTACCTTAACCCATTGCGCTGGCTCCTGTCGCGCGAAGCGCACCGGCGAGCGCCGGGAGGCGCTATGAAGTTGATAGCTGCTGGCGCTTGACCAGAAAGGGCTGGGGGCGTATTTTTCTTGTAGAAACAGGCTGGCGGCCGGGACGGGGCGCTGGCTGGCCGCCCCGGAGGGCGTATTGCGGCCTATCATCGCCGGATGAACGCCACCCCCACCCCCGCCACCCCCCCCGCCGCCAGCACCACCGAACTTTCCCTTCGTTCCCTGTTCGACGCCCAGCACCGCGCCAGCCGCGCCCAGGTCGAGGTGCCGCTGGCCCTGCGCCGGGACCGGCTGCAGCGCATGCGGCGACTGCTCGACGAACACGGCGCGGCGCTGGCGCTGGCCGTGCAGGCCGACTTCGGTGTGCGCTCGCCGCAGCTGACCGACATTGCCGACATGTTTGTGCTGCGCACCTTGCTGTCGCACACGCTCAAACACCTGCCCAAATGGGTCAAGCCGGTGAAGGTGTCCACGCCGATCTACCTGCAGCCGTCGAGCGCCTATCTGCAGCGCCAACCCCTGGGCGTGGTCGGGGTGATATCGCCCTGGAACTACCCGGTGCAGCTGGCGCTGGCGCCGGCCATCACGGCGCTGGCGGCGGGCAACCGCGTCATGCTCAAGCCGAGCGAATTGACACCGCGCACCTCGGCGCTGATGGCGCAGCTGATCGGCCAGGCCTTTGCCGCCGACGAGTTCTGCGTGGTCGAGGGTGATGCAGCGCTGGCGGCGGCCTTCACCCACCTGCCTTTTGACCACCTGGTGTTCACCGGCTCCACCGCCACCGGGCGCAAGGTGGCCGAGGCCGCCGCCGCCAACCTGACGCCCACCACGCTGGAGCTGGGCGGCAAGTCGCCGTGTATTGTTGACGCGTCCAGCGACCTTGACGGGGTGGCCCTGAAAATTGCGCACGGCAAGCTGCTCAACGCCGGGCAGACCTGCATTGCGCCCGACTATGTGCTGGTGCCCGCCGGCCGCGAAGCCGCGTTTGGCGAAGCCTTCACGCGGGCGGTGGCGAAACTCTTTCCGACGATTGCCGGCAACCCTGATTACGCGGCCATCATCAGCCCGCGCCACCACGAGCGGCTGCAGGCCTTGCTGGCGCAGGCTGAAGGGCAGGGCGCGAGCCTGCAGGTGGTCAATCCGGGCGGGGCGGCGCTCGACACTTCAAGGCAGATGGCGCCGGTGCTGGTGTTCGGCGCCACCCCGGCCATGAAACTGATGGACGAGGAAATTTTCGGACCCATCCTGCCGGTGCTGCCGTATGCCACGCTGGACGAAGCCATCCGCTTCATCAACGACCGGCCGCGTCCGCTGGCGCTGTACTGGTTCGGCACCGACACGGACGCGCGCGACGCGGTGCTGGCACGCACCGTGAGCGGCGGCGTGACGGTCAACGACACGCTCATGCACATCGCCCACGACAACCTGCCCTTTGGTGGTGTGGGCGACAGCGGCTGGGGCGCCTACCACGGCGAAACCGGCTTCCTGCGTTTCACGCAGCAAAAGCCGGTGCTGGTGTCGTCGAAGTGGGCACGCGGCGACCTGTTCTACCCGCCGTATGGCAAACGTTTCGACCAGATCATGGGGCTGCTCAAACGCTGGCTATAAGGCTGCAGGGCGGTCGTCCCCGCAGCGGTCTTTTCCGGCGGGCGGGAAAGGGATAATGAAACGATGTTTCTGAAAACGTTCATCACGACCCTGTGGCTGTGTGCCGCCCTGGGCCTGGGCAGCCTGCCGGGCCGGGTGCAGGCGCAGCCGGTGATCGTCGCAGCGTCGGACCTGAAGTTCGCGCTGGAGGAAGTGGCCGCCCTGTTCGAGAGGGAAAAAGGGCAGAGGCTTCGCCTGGTGTTCGGCTCGTCGGGCAACTTCTATTCGCAGATCCTGCAGGGTGCGCCCTTCCAGATGTTTCTCTCGGCCGACGAAGATTTTGTCTTCAAACTGGCAGACGCCGGCAGGACGCGCGACCGCGGCCGGCTGTATGCGCTGGGCCGCATCGGCATCCTGGTGCCGCACGGCTCGGCCCTGAAGGCTGATGGTGAACTGAAGGACCTGGCGGCGGCCCTGAAAGACGGGCGGCTGCAGAAGTTCGCCATCGCCAACCCCGATCACGCCCCTTACGGCGCCCGGGCCAAAGAGGCCCTGCAACATGCCGGCCTGTGGGGGCCGTTGCAGCCGCGCGTGGTGCTCGGTGAAAACATCTCGCAAACCGCACAGTTCGCCGTCTCCGGTTCCACCCAGGGCGGCATCATTGCGCAGTCGCTGGCGCTGGCGCCCAGCGTGGGCCGGCTCGGCACGTTTGCGCTGATTCCCGACAGCTGGCACCAGCCGCTGCGCCAGCGCATGGTGCTGCTGAAAAATGCCGGGCCCGCTGCGCAGGCGTTTTACGACTTCATCAGCACGCCGGCCGCGCAGGCGGTGATGGGCCGCTACGGCTTCGTGATGCCGAAAGAACAGGAATAGGCACAGGCAGCCACCATGGACTGGTCCGCCCTTTTTCTCTCGCTCAAACTCGCCGCCGCCACGCTGGTGATCCTGCTGCCCGTTGGTGTGCTGACCGGGCGCTGGCTGGCCTACACCGGTTTTCGCGGCAAGGCCTGGGTCGAGGCGGTGGTGGTCTTGCCGCTGGTGCTGCCGCCCACCGTGCTGGGTTATTACCTGCTGGTGTCGCTGGGCGGCGGCTCGCCCATCGGGCAGTGGGCGCGGCAGTGGCTCGGTGTGGAACTGAGCTTCAACTTCCTGGGCCTGCTGATCGCCTCCCTCGTGTTCAACATTCCCTTCATGGTGCAGCCGGTGCAGCGCGCCTTTGAGGCCGTGCCCCGCAACCTGGCCGAAGCCGCCGCCGTCAGCGGCCTGGGCGGCTGGCAGACCTTTCGCCTGGTGGAGTTGCCGCTGGTCTGGCCGGGTGTGTTGTCGGCCATGGTGCTGACCTTTGTGCACACGCTCGGCGAGTTCGGCGTGGTGCTGATGGTGGGCGGCAGCATTCCGGGCGAAACCCGCACGATCGCCATTGCGATCTACGACCAGGTGCAGGGCTTCAACCTGGCGGCGGCCAACCAGATGTCGCTGGCCTTGTTGCTGCTGTCGCTGCTGGCGGTCGGCTTTTCCTTTGTCGCGTCGGCCCGGCTGGTGCGTCGTCCATGAATGCACCTGTGAGCAGTTCAGTGGGCAGGGCGCTGGTGGTCGAGGTCGAGCAGGCCCAGCCCATGGTCCTGTCGGCGCAGTTTCGCTGCTCGCCCGGCGAGATGCTGGCCCTGGTGGGGCCGTCGGGTGCGGGAAAAACATCCATGCTGCGCATCATGGCCGGGCTCATGCGCCCGGCGCAGGGGCGCGTGCTGGTGGGCGAGCAGGTCTGGTGCGACACCGCCGCCGGCGTGTTTGTGCCGCCGCAGGAACGCCATGTTGGCCTGGTGTTCCAGAACTACGCGCTAATGCCGCACCTGAGCGCGCTGGACAACGTGGCGCTGGCCCTGATGCAACTGCCGCGCGCGCAGCGCCACGAGCGCGCACGCCACTGGCTCGACCATGTGCGCCTGACACCCGGCCAGCAGGCGCGCCGGCCCGCGCACCTGTCGGGCGGTGAACAGCAGCGTGTGGCGGTGGCGCGGGCACTGGCGCGCGAGCCGGCGCTGCTGCTGCTGGACGAGCCTTTTTCCGCAGTTGACCAGATGAGCCGTCATGGCCTGTATGCCTTGCTGGCCGAACTGCGGCGCGAGCTGGACATCCCCATCGTGCTGGTCACGCACGACCTCAACGAGGCGCGCCTGCTGTGCGACCAGCTGGTGGTGATCGACGCCGGGCGCGTGTTGCAGCAGGGCGCGCCGGCCAGCATCCACCGCGCGCCGCGCAACGCCCGGGTGGCCGACCTGGTGGGTATCCAGAACCGCTTTGACGGCGTGTGGCTGGGGCCGGACGAGGCATCGGGCGAAACATCGGGCGAGGGAGGCTGGGGCCTGCTGCGCTGGACGGACGGCGCGCCAGGCGGCGCCGCCGATGAAGGGCGCAGCACCGTGCTGCGCGTGCGCGACAAGGGCCGTCTGGCGCCGGGCCAGACCGTGAGCTGGGTGATTCACGGCGAAGGCATTCACCTGCTTGACGCGCCGTCCCAGGCGCCCGGCGACTTCTGTGCCAGGGTGGCCGAGCTGCGCCACCTGGGGGAAATCACGCTGGTGACACTGCGGCTGGAGCAGTCCCCCGGCGCGTCGCTGCGGCTCACCCTGTCCGGGCCGCAACCCGCGCCGCTGTCGCCCGGGCAGCGCATCTGTGTGCGCCTGGACATGGCGCTGGTGCATGTGATGCCGGTGCGCAACGCCGGGTAAGCGCCGTCACGGTGCGAGGCGGCCCACCGGCTGCTACGCTTGGATTTGGCACACACCTGAAAGGACGCCATGCCCTACAAGCAGCCCCTGGCGGGCACCTTCACCGCGGCGGGCGTCGGGCCGGATGCCCAGGTCTGGCAATGGCTCGCCGACATCGTGCTCGCGCTGCATGTCGCCGTCGTGGCCTTTGTGGTGGGCGGCCTGCTGCTGGTCCTGGCCGGCAACCTGTGGGGCTGGCGCTGGGTCAACGCCCTCTGGTTCCGGCTCGCGCACGTGGGCGCGATTGTGTTCGTGGTGGTGCAAACCTGGCTGGGCATGTTGTGCCCGCTGACCACGCTGGAACTGTGGCTGCGTGCCCAGGCCGGGGTGGCCGGCTACGGCGGCGGCTTCATTGAGCACTGGTTGCAGCGCGTCCTGTACTACGAGGCGCCGTGGTGGGTGTTTGCCGTCGCCTATTCGCTGTTCGGCCTGCTGGTTGTCGCTGCGTGGGTTCGCTTTCCACCCGGAAAGTAGCAGGAAAAAAGCGATCCTGCTCTTTTTTTAATAGCTGTTCGCGCTTACTGCATAAGGGCTGAAGGCGCTTTTGCTTCGCAATGCCGGGCAAGCGCCGCTGGCGGTGGCGGACCCGTCGGCTACCTGGCCGACCCGAACACCTTCACCCAGTAAATGCCCGCGCTGCTGTTGTTGTTCACCGCAAAGGCGGCGCCCATCTCGGTGAAGGCCGGCGACATCACGTTGGCGCAATGTTCTGCGCTGCCCAGCCAGTCCTGCATGGCGGCTTCGGCCATGGTGTGGCCGGCGGCGATGTTCTCGCCGATGGCGCGCCAGCGGTAGCCGCTGCTGCTGGCGCGTTCTTCCACGTGGCTGCCATCGCGGCCGGCGTGGTCAAAGTAGTTGTAGCGCGCCATGTCGCTGGCGTGAGCGGCAGCGGTGGCCTGGAGTTTTGCGTTGAAATGAAGCGGGCGCGTTGCGGCGAAAGTCTCGTTGCCGCAGCGGCGTGGTTTGGCGCGGGCCTCGTTGACCAGGGCCAGCACACGCGCCTGCAGCTCATCTGCCTGCGCTGCGCCGGGGGGCGTGAAGGGTGCGGCCACCACGATCCAGGTTTGGGCGGCTTGCGGGTAAAAGCCGGCTTCGGTCAGATCGGCCTGGGTAAGCACGCTGCATGAACTGCCCAGGCTGGCCCGTGTCAGCAGGGTGGCGCCGGCGCCGCGCAGGATGATCTGCGCCCCGCTGACCGCACGGTAACCGGCGGCTTTCAGCGCTTCATCCAGCCTGTCACCGCCGGCCAGGCGGGCGGCGGCGGCCGACAGGGCGGCGTTCTCGCGCAGGGGCGCGGCCTTGCCGGGCTGCCCTTCGCAGCCTTGCTGGCGCACGGCATTGATGTCGCGCAGCAGACCCGGTTGGGTGGATGTGTTTGCCTGGGCGCGGACCTGTGCCGTGGCGGCCAGCAGGGCCAGCATCGCAATGCCTGCTGCGCGGCGCCATGGGCCGCTCATGTTCATCCGGGTGTTTGCTGGGTTCATGGCCCATGGTATCGGCTTCGGGCTGCCGGGCAGGCCGCAGGGCTGCTGCAGCCCGGGCCAACTCCTGATTTGATAGCTGCCAGCGCACGCTGCTATTGGTCTCGGGCTGTTTTTATACCGAAAGACGGGCCGCAGATGACCCGCAGATGACCCGCAGATCGCCTGAGGCTGGCCTGAAGCTGGCGTGACCTCTGCCGACAAGACCCCCTCTCAGGGTTGCGCCCCCTGCGATGTGTCGCCCGGCAGGTGGTCGGCCACCAGCTCCACCAGACTGGCAATGCGCGTGGGCCATTGGTCGGTTTCCGCGCCGGCCATGAAGTTGAGGCGGCAGCTGGCGCAGGACACCACCACCGTGGCAGCGCCGGTGGCGTCAATCTGCTGACGCTTGATCTCCCAGGCCTTGTGCCGCAGCGGGGCGGCCCGGTTGATCAAAAAGGCGCCGGCGCCGCCGCCGCAGCACCAGTTGAGTTCGGCCGTCGGCGCGGTCTCGCGGAACTCACCGCCCAGCGCGCGGATGGCGGCACGCGGCTCGTCGATCACGCCGCCGTGCCGCGCGAGTTTGCAGGCATCGTGGTAGGTGTAGGTCTGGCCGGCATCGCCGGGCTGGAGCTGCAACCGGCCGTTCTGGATTTCGCGGCCGACAAACTCGGAAGCAGCCAGCACCTCGAAGGGCAGCGGTTCGCCGTCGGGCAGGCGCGCTTCCCAGCGCAGCGCCGGGTAGGCGTGGCCGCACTCGGGCAGGATGACGGTGTGTGCGCCAATGGCCAGCGCCTCGTTGATCAGCCGTTGGCTGGCTGTTTTCTGCAGGGCTTCGTTGCCCGACAGCAGGCCGAAGTTGGCCGCCTCGAAGCCGGCGCTGCGCAGCGTCCAGCGCAGGCCCAGGTGGTTGAGAATGCGCGCCGTGGCCGCCAGCGCGTCCTGGTACAGCAGCGCGTCGATGACGGTGGTGACCAGCATCACGTCGGCAGCGGGTTCGTCCAGGGGAATGGGGATGCCCTGCGCGCGCAGCGCTTCCACGGTCTGGGCGAGTTCGGCCGGGCCGACGCCGAACACGGTGCCGCGTCCGGCCTGCTCCTGCGCCACCGCCATCAGCTCCAGCGGCACCAGGCCGGCTTCGGACAGGGCCTCGCGCATGACGTTGACACCGCGCGCGATGTTGATGCCCATGGGGCAGACCATGCTGCAGCGGCCGCATTCGGTGCATGAGTCGTACACCAGCTCCTGCCATTCCTGCAGGTCGGCGACGGTGATGTCGGGCTTGAACAGGCGATGCAGGGGCGCAAACGCCGAGGTCTCGCGCATGTGCACGCGCCGCAGCAGGTCGAGCTTGCGGGTCGGCGTGTATTTCGGGTCCTGGGTGCTCTGGTAGAAGTGGCAGGCCTCGGAGCAGTAACCGCAGTTGACGCAGGACTCCAGGTCCATGGCCAGCGCGCGGTCGGTCTTGCGGTGCATCACCGCCTTGGCCCGCGACAGTCGGGCGGCGTCAGTGAGTTCTTCCGGCTGCGCCATCTCGCCCAGGTGGCGAATTGCCTCCTGGAACTGTTTGAAAACGGCCATGTCGATCATGTGCGTACTCCACGGCGCCCGAGAAAGCGGGCCAGCTGCATGCGGTTGGGAAACACCAGAAAGGCGTGCATCAATTTGCCGAAGGGAAACCACACCAGCAGCAGCTCCAGACTCAGCAGGTGCACGGCCAGCGGGCCGCGGTACAGCGGGCTGGCGTGCGCCAGCAGCGCCGACGAGGGTTCACCCACCACCGCCATGCCGGTCATCAGGGGCAGCATGGTCAGCGCCCAGGTCAGCATGTCGTCGGCGCGGGATATTTTTTTGAGCACCGGGTCGGTGAGCCGGAACAGCAGGGCCAGGAGCAGCGACGCGATGGTGGCCGCCGCGGCGATGTACATCACCATGTCGGGCAGGGCCGGCCAGCCCAGCCCGGTCAGGCGGCGGATGAAGGCGATGTGTGGCGCGTAGCCGAAAAAAACCAGCGCCAGGCCGATGTGAAAAACGTAGGGGTTGACCGTCACCAGCGTGGCGCTGGGATGAAAGCCGCGGTGCGGCGCCATGCGCAACAGACTGGCCTTGAGTGCGTCGGTGGTGCCAAAAGCCTCGCGCGCCGGCGCTGGCCGGCCTGCGGGCACGGGCAGGCGCCACAGCGAAAAAAGCCGCCATGCCACGCCGACCGCAAAAACGGCCAGCGCGATCGCGAGCAAGGGGCCGCGCGCCCAGTCGAGCAAATCCATGGTGTCCTGCCTTTTGTGTCGTGTGTTGTGTTGGCGGGGAAAGGATTCAGGCTACGCCCTGGTTGCGGCACTGGCTTGATACAGGTCAAGGACGTTGCGTGTGACCGCTCCTGCTTCAGTTTGCTATTGAATCCATAGCTGCTGGCGCAAGTTTGGTAAGGTCTGGAGTCAGTTTTTGTTCTGAAAATGACTCGGGGACTGGCCCATGGCGGCCTTGAACATGGCCGAAAACGCGCTGTCGCTGGCGTAACCGCTGGCGGCGGCCACCTGGCTGACGGACTGGCCGCGCGCCAGCAGGGGCAGGGCGTGGGCCAGCACGGCCTGCTGGCGCCACTGCTGGTAACTCAGGCCCAGTTCATCGCGAAACAGCCGCGCCACCGTGCGTTCGCTGGCGCCAATGTCTGCGGCCCACTCGGTCAGCGTGGCGCGTTCGGACGGTGCGCGCAGCACCGCCTCGCACAGGGCGCGCAGGCGTTTGTCGCCGGTCTGCGCATTCGGCAGGGGCACGCCCAGCGCCTGGGTGTCGGCGTGTATCAGTTCGTCCAGCACCAGGCGGGTCAGCAAGTGCTCGCGGTTCTGGTCCACCGGTCCGGCGTCGAGCGCGTGGATGGTTTCACGCAGCAGCGGCGACACCACCATCACGCGGCAAGCGTTCCAGTTCTGGGGTGTCACGCTCGCATCGATATAGAGCGTACGGAATTCAGCGGCTTCCAGGACGGTGATGTGGTGGCGCGCGCCCGGTGCAATCCAGACCGCGCGCGAGGGCGGCACGATGTAGGTGACTTCATCAGTCCTGTGGCGGCCCTGTTCCGACGTGACCTGCACGATGCCGCTGGCGCAGTAGGCCAGTTGCGCCCAGGCATGCGCATGCGGCTCGAAGTGCGTATCCACCGGCATGGCGCGCGCGCGCACGCGCACCGGCCGCTCGCGGCTGGGCGTGAAGGGGTCGGTGTCGCCGACCGGCATGAAGTGGAGCCGGGAGGTACGGGCCATGGGTTTGGCTGGTGCTGGTTTGTCTGAAAATCGCTGAAACATGGCTTTCTGTCGCATTCCAGAAGCCTGCGCCGATACTACGATGGCGCCATGAATACATCAAGCACCCTCCCGGGCCCCGGCGTTGTTCCCTTGCGCAGCGACGCCAGCGTGATTGGCCTGGTCGGGCTGGCGCACCTGATCAGCCATTTCAGCCAGCTGTTGCTGGCGCCGCTGTTCCCCTGGCTCAAGGACGAGTTCGGCGTCAGTTATGCCGAGCTCGGGTTTTTGATGACGATTTTTTTCGTGGTGTCCTGCGCTGTCCAGGCCCTGTCCGGGTTCTGGGTGGATCGCCTCGGTCCACGGCCGATTCTGTTCGCGGGACTGAGCCTGCTGGGCATCGCGGCCTTTGGTTATTCGGTCAGCACCAGCTACTGGATGATGGCCGGCTTTGCGGCGCTGGCCGGTGTCGGCAATGGCGTGTTCCACCCGGTGGACTACACGCTGCTCAACCGGAAAGTCAGTGCGCCGCGCCTGGGCCACGCCTACAGCGTGCACGGCATCACCGGCAGCCTGGGCTGGGCGCTGGCGCCGGCGCTGGTGGTGACGCTGACGTTTGCGTATTCGTGGCGGGTGGCGCTGGCGACGGCCGGCGTGCTGGCGTTTGCCGTGCTGGCCGTGCTGGTGCTCCATCGTGACAAGCTGACGATCAGGATGGCACCGCCCGTCAAGGGCGCGCCGGCGGCCGACAGCTCGCTGGGTTTTCTGAAGATCCCGGCGGTGTGGATGTGTTTTGCCTTCTTCTTCTGGTACGCGATTGTGCTCAGCGTGGTGCAGGCCTTCGCACCCGAAGCCGCGCGGCAGCTGCACGCCGTGCCGCTGGCCCTGGTGGCCATGTGCCTGACGACTTACATGGTGTGCAGCGCGGGCGGCATGGTGCTGGGCGGTTTCCTCGCGTCGGACCCGGCGCGCTGCGAGCGCATTGTGGGCGCCGGCTTCGGGTTGGCGGCGGTGGTGGCGCTGTTGCTGGCCCTGGGCAGTTTTCCGGCGTGGATGGTGCCGGTGCTGTTTGGTGCCATGGGTTTTGCCTCGGGCATCGCCGGGCCCTCGCGCGACCTGCTGGTCAAACGTTCGACACCCGACAACGCATCGGGCCGCGTCTACGGCGTGGTTTACGCGGGCCTGGACATCGGTCAGGCGGTCTCGCCGCTGATCTTCGGCGTGATGATGGACCATGGCCAGTTCCGCGGCGTGTTGCTGGGCCTGGCGTTGATGCAGGGCGTGCTGATTGCCAGCGCCTTCAATGTGCGGCGCGTGCGCCGCACGCCGCTCGGGCAGGCGCCCGGGACCGTAGCCGGCTAACGCGTCGCTGGCGCCGGTTGCGGCAGCCACAGTGGCTTGAGGCCTTTGGGTCCGAGGGCTTGAAACACCCGGTCCGGCCGATCGCTGACGATGCCGTCCACACCCAGATCCAGCATGTTGGCGATGTCGGACGGCTCATTGACCGTCCAGGCCAGGACCTTCAGGCCCAGTTCCTGCGCCTCTTTCACCTTGGCGGCGGTGAGGTCGCGGTGAAACGCAGACCAGGTGTGGCCGCCGGCCGCCTTGATCATTTTTGGAACCGACCCGTGGTCCCGGTAACGCAGCCCGGCGGTCCAGGGCGACGCCTCTGCCTGGTCGGCACCGATGTTGTCAAAGCCGCGCTGCTGCATGCTGAGGTACACGGTGGGAATGTCGGGCGCTTCCTGCTGCACGGTTTTCAGGGTGCGCCAGTCGAAGGAGAGGATGGAGGCGCGCGCGGCCAGCTTCGCGTCCCGCACAGCAGCCACCACGGCGCGCGCAAACACCTCGGGGCTGGATGTGAGCTCGGGGGCCAGCGGCGACACCTTGGTTTCAATTGCGAAACGCACCTGCGTGTTGCCCGACTTCTTCACCATCTCAAACAGGTCGGACAGGCGCGGAATCCGCGCGCCGTCGACAGGACGCTGCGCCGGATAGAGCTTCGCATACGCCGAGCCCGGCTTGATGCGCCCCACGTCGTAGCGGCCCAGCTCTTCAAAACTGAGGCTGGAAATTGCCGGGCCGTGCGAGGCAAGGAAGTTGCCGTCCGGGCCGCGGGTGATGTCCGGGTTCAGCCGGGGGTCGTGCGAGATCACCAGGACGCCGTCGCGCGTGATCGCAATGTCCAGCTCCAGCGTGGTCACGCCCAGGCTCAGCGCCAGCGCAAAGGACTCGAGGGTGTTTTCCGGCGCCAGGGCGCGCGCGCCGCGGTGGCCCTGCACGTCGATGGTGCGCTCTGCAGGCTGGGCCATCGTGGCGGCCGGCAGGCACAGGCCAGCCAGCAGCGCCAGCAGGACGGTGCCGACGCGGGTGCAGGCGTGGGGTGAAAAACGCTGGAATCTCATGTCGTCTCCTGGTGCAGGTCGGGCCGGGCATTGGCTGCGCGAGTGTAGGGCTTGTCGGGTCGTTCTAGCGAAACGGCCGGCTCAGAAAACGCGAGCCGGCCAGGCCGAAACGCCAGGGCTGGTCCACCGCTTTGGAAATGCCGATGCGCGGGCCGCTGACGACCCTGAGCTTCAGGGACGCGGGCAACAACTCGAAAGGCGGTGCGGCTACCGGCAGGCCGTTGTGCGCGTGGGTGATGCCCAGGGCCTGGCCCACGCGGCCGGGCCCGGCGCAGAGCAGCCGCACATCGTCCAGCCCGCGCCGCGCACGCATGGTGTCCAGCCCGGCCACCGGTTCGATGGCGCGTATCAGCACCCCCGCGCCGTGGCCTTCCTCGCGGCAGACCAGGTTCAGGCACCAGTGGATGCCGTAGGAGCGGTACACATAGGCATGGCCGGGCGGGCCGAACATGGCGGCGTTGCGCGCTGTCGGGCCGGCAAAGCTGTGCGAGGCCGGGTCGTCGCGGTCGTAGGCCTCGGTCTCGACGATGATCCCGCCCACGCCATCAACCAGCAGCGTGGCGCCTATCAGCCGGCGCGCGACGGCCGGTGAGGTCAGGGAGAAATCAATGGATGCGATCGGCACGGCAG
This sequence comes from Polaromonas sp., assembly GCF_029945895.1. GTDB lineage: Bacteria > Pseudomonadota > Gammaproteobacteria > Burkholderiales > Burkholderiaceae_C > Polaromonas. The sequence goes on from NZ_JAQSDL010000090.1 coordinate 137,984, forward strand.
CTGTTCAGGCGGGAGCGCCTATTTTGCACCGCCGACCCGGCTGCGCCGTTTCTCGCTGTGCAGCACATACAGGCCCGAGGCGATCAGCAGCGCGATGCCGCTCCAGGCCACGGTGTTGGGCACCTCGCCCCACACCGCGTAGCCCAGCACCAGCGCAAACAGCAGGCCGCTGTAGCGAAACGGTGCCACCAGCGTCATCTCGCCGTGCCGCATGCTGCTGATGATGAAGTAGTAGCCGCCGGTCAGGAATACCGAGGCCAGGCCCAGGAGCCCGAGCTCGAACAGGCCAAAGGGCTGCCAGCCCTGCAGCAGCGAACCCACGCCGGACACCACGGTGACTGCCACTGCGGTAGCCAGCGTGATCAGGATGGACGGAATGCCGGCGTGAATGCGGCGCGTCATCAGGTCGCGCGCGGCATGAAACAGCGTGCCCAGCAGGCAGACCAGCGCCCAGCTGTTGAAGCCTTGCGCACGCGGCTGGATCACCAGCAGCACACCGAGAAACCCGGCACCAACGGCCAGCCAGCGTGCGCCGCGCACACGCTCGGCCATGAACAGGGCGGCAAACACCGTCATGAACAGCGGCGCCGCCAGGTTGATGGCAGTGGCGTTGGCGATGGGCAGGTGAAACAGCGACCCCAGGTAAAGCATGGTGGCGGTCGCATCGACCAGAGCCCGGCCCGCGACCCAGCCGCGCGTGGCTTCGCGCAGGCGGGGGGTGGCGCCCAGCGCGTGGGCGACGGCCAGCACCAGCAGCACCGACATGAAGCCGCGGATGAAGATCAGCTGCGCGCCGGGCATGCTCTGGCTGGCGAACTTCACGAGAGCGTCATTGGTCACGAAGCAGCCCATGGCGCCCACCATGCAGACAATGCCGCGGCGGTTGGCGGCGGCGTGGGACAGGCTCATGCCCTGCTTATACCCCGACCATGCAGCTAGACCGCGCTGCGGTGGCGGGCGATGCAGGTGTCCAGCACCTCGGCTGAATCGCGTTGCCACCAGTTGCCGGTGGAAAATATTTCCACTTCGCTGTAGCCGGCGAAGCCCTGGGCCTCGACCCAGCCGCGGATCTTCGGGATGTCGATGACACCGTCGCCCATCATGCCGCGGTCTTCCAGCAGATCCGTGGTCGGCGTCATCCAGTCGCAGACGTGGAAGGCCATCAGCCGGTCCTTGCCCGCGCGCTGGATCTGCGCTTCAAGTTTCGGGTCCCACCAGACGTGGTACACGTCCACCGCCACCCCGAGCGCGCCGCTTCGTGATGGATCGAGTGCGTCGCAGACGTCGAGCGCCTGCTCCAGGGTGTTGATGCAGGCGCGGTCGGCCGCGTACATCGGGTGCAGCGGTTCGATGGCCAGCGGCATGTTGGCGGCCTTGGCGTATTCCAGCAGTTCGGCGATACCGTCGCTGACCTGATGGCGCGACAGTGCGATGTCCTTGTGCGCGGCTTTTCCGGCCAGCGCGCCGGGCAGACCGCCCACCACCAGCACCAGGCATGCGGCGTTGAGCTCACAGGCTTCGTCGACCGCGCGGCGGTTGTCGTCGCGTGCGGCTTTCATGCCAACCGCATCCACGGCCGGGAACATGCCGCCGCGGCAGTAGCCCGACAGTTCCAGTCCGTGGTCATTGACCAGTTTCGAGATGACCGGCAGGCCGGCGGCGGCCACCTGGTCGCGCCAGGGCGAGATCGCCCGGATGCCGCGCTGCGCGCAGGCTTCGATGATGCTGGGCAACGGCTGCTCGACACCGCGGCTTTTGCGGATGGTCGCGGTGTTGATGGAGAGCCAGCGGTGGTCAGTGGAGAAATCGCGCATGAGATGGGTACCGTGGAAACCGGGGATTTTTTCAGCGGACACGGCGGAACCGGCTTTGCCGGGCCGCCAGCGTCGCCTCTTGAGGGGGGAGGCCGCTATACGAAGTAAGTCGGCAATGGGGGTGAGCCATCATTCGATTCCGTGCAGCGCCAGCAGCGTTTTCATGCGTTGCACGGCGAGTTCGGGGTGTTCCAGCAGATTCGCCGCATCGGCCAGCCGGAACAGCTCGGCGAAGTGCTGCAGCGAACGCGTGCTTTGCTGCCCACCGACCATGGTGAAGTGGCTTTGGTGGCCGTTGAGCCAGGCCATGAACACCACACCGGTTTTGTAGAAGCGGGTAGGCGCGGCAAAGATGTGGCGCGACAGTGGCACCGTGGGGCCGAGGATGGCGTGGAATTTCTCCACGTTGCCCTGCGCCAGCTCCCCCAGCGCGGCACTCGCGGCCGGCGCAATGGCGTCGAAGATGCCCAGCAGCGCATCGCTCTGGCCGTGAAACAGCTCGCTGCCAAAGCCATCGCCGGCAATCAGCTCGGCGTAGTTGAAGTCGTCGCCGGTGTACATGCGCACGCCGGCGGGCAGGCGCCGTCGCATGGCGATTTCCTTGTCCTTGGCTAGCAGGGAGATCTTGATGCCATCAACCTTGTCGGCATGGGCGTTGATGATGCCCAGCGCGGTGTCCATGGCTTGTTCGACATGGTTGCTGCCCCAGTAGCCCGCAAGGGCCGGGTCGAACATGTCGCCCAGCCAGTGCAGCACCACGGGTTGTTTGGCCTGGCTCAGGATGCGGTCGTAGACCCGTTCGTAGTCGGCCGGTGATTGGGCGACGCGCGCCAGCGCCCGGCTGGCCATCACAATGAGTTTGCCGCCCAGCTTTTCAATGGCGGCCATCTGTTCTTCGTAACCGGCGATGACTTCATCGACGGTCTTCACGTTTTCCAGCACCAGGTGGTCGGTGCCGCAGCCCGAAGCCACGAGTGCACCGGGCATGTCTTTCGCGGCTTCCAGCGAGCGGCGGATCAGCTCCAGCGAGGTCGGCCAGTCCAGGCCCATGCCACGCTGGGCGGTGTCCATGGCTTCGGCCACACCCAGGCCCAGCGACCACAGATGGCGGCGGTAGGCGATGGTGCTATCCCAGTCGATGGCGCAGTTCACCCAGGGGTCGCTAACTGCCAGCGGGTCGGCGACGACGTGCGCGGCCGAGTAGGCGATGCGGTTGAACTTGACGCCTGCAGGAGGATGAACGGGTGGGGTGCCTTGCAGCGTGTAGGGCTGCAGGCCGCCCGCGGCAACGGGCAACTGAAGGGTTAACGCCATGAAATCACCTTTTATGTATCAAATCGGGCCCAAGCCCTTGCTGAGTATGCGCAAGCAGCTATCAAACCTGTAGCGCGGGAACGTCCACCCAGCGGCGTTCCTTCCAGCTTTCGAGCGCGGCCTCGACCAGCTGCACGCCCTTGGCGCCTTCGGGCAGGGTCCACTTGTAGGGCTCGTTTTCGACCACGTGGCGGATGAAATGCTCCCACTGGATCTTGAATCCGTTGTCGTAGGTCTGCGAGTCCGGCACTTCCTGCCATTGGTCGAAGAAATTCATCATCTGCTTCTCGTCCGGGTTCCACACCGGGCGCGGCGTGGTGACGCGGCTCTGCGCGCGGCAGGAGCTCAAACCGGCAACCGCCGAGCCATGCGTACCGTCGACGTGGAAGGTGACCAGGTCATCACGGCGCACGCGGGTGGCCCAGGACATGTTCATCTGCGCGATCACGTTCTCCCCGTTGTGGCCGATCAGCTCGGCGGTGGCGTAGGCGGCGTCGTCGGCCGTCGCCTTGTAGGGCTTGCCGGCCTCGTCCCAGCGCTCGGGGATGTGGGTCGCGCCAATGCAGGAGATGGATTTGACCTCGCCGAACAGGTTGTCCAGCACATAACGCCAGTGACACATCATGTCCAGGATCATGCCGCCACCGTCTTCGGTGCGGTAGTTCCAGCTCGGGCGCTGGATGGGCTGCAGGTCGCCTTCAAACACCCAGTAGCCGAACTCCAGGCGCACCGACAGCATCTTGCCGAAGAAGCCGGCGCGGCGCAGCATGTCGAGCTTGCGCAGGCCGGGCAGGAAGAGTTTGTCCTGCACCGCGCCATGTTTCAGGCCGGATTTTTCGGCCAGGCGCGCGATCTCGACGGCTTCGTTGAGGTTGGTGGCAATCGGCTTTTCGCAGTACACATGTTTGCCGGCACGGATCGCCTTGGCCAGCAGGGTCGGGCGCATCTGCGTGGTGCCGGCGTCGAAGAAGATGCTGTCGTCCGGGTTGGCCAGCGCCTGGTCGAGGTCGGTGCCCCAGCGTTCGATGTTCCAGGTCTTGGCCAGGGCCTCGATTTTTTCGGCGTTGCGGCCGATCAGGATCGGGTCGGGCATCACCTTGTCGCCGTTGGAGAGCGTGACGCCACCCTGTTTGCGGATCGCGACGATGGAGCGGATCAGGTGCTGGTTCATGCCCATGCGTCCGGTGACGCCGTGCATGATGATTCCTAGTCGTTGGGTGGCCATGGGGGTCCTTGTGGTGGCGGTAAAAAATGCGGCGGCCGCACCCTGGGCCCGGTGAGGATTCAGGGCGGGCCCGGCGCAGGGTCGGGCGTGGCAGTAGCGGGGGTTAAAACTCAGGGCGCGGGGGTGAGGCCGGCGGCCTTGACCAGCACGGCGTTGCTCTTGATTTCGTCTTTGATGTAGCTGTCGAACTGCTCGGGCTTCATGGTCCAGGCCTCGGCACCCAGTGCGGCAAAACGCTCCTTGACCTCGGGGGTGGCCAGGGCTTTGACCACTTCGTCGTGCAGGCGGTTGACGATGTCGCGCGGCGTCTTGGCGGGTGCCATCATGCCGATCCAGAAATTGAACTCGGAGCCAGGCACGCCGGCTTCGGCGGTGGTCGGCACCTGGGGCAGGGCACTGGCGCGTTTGGGCGAACCGACGGCCAGGGCCACCAGCTGGCCGTTTTTGATCTGCCCGATCACCGGCGCAATCGGCGAGAAGTAGTAGTCAACGCGGCCGGACATGACTTCCGTCACGGCTTCACCGGATCCCTTGAACGGGATGTTGGTGGCTTCGATTTTGGCCGCAAGCTTGAATTTCTCGGCATTCAGGTGGGTGGCGCTGCCCTGGCCGGCGGAAGCGAAGTTCATGCTGCCGGGCTTGGCGCGCGCGGCGACCAGCAGTTCCTGCAGCGTCTTGATGTTCTTGGACGGCGACATCACCAGCACATTGGGGGTGCTGGAAATCGGCGTCACGCCGGCGAAGTCACCCAGTGTGTCAAAGGGCAGCTTGGCGAAGGTGGAGGGGCTGACCGTGTGCGAGGACGAATGGATCATGATGGTGTAGCCGTCCGGTGCCGCCGTGGCCACCGCCTGCTGGCCGATGGTGCCGCTGGCGCCGCCGCGGTTGTCGATCACCAGGGTCTGGCCCATGCTCTGGCTCATCTTGTCGGCGATGGCGCGGGCAATGATGTCGGTCGTGCTGCCGGCGGCAAAGGGCACGATGACCCGGATCGGCTTGGTCGGGTAGGCGCCTTGGGCACTGGCGGCCAGGGGCGAGAACGCGGCCAGGACGGTAAGGGAAGCGAGCGAAGCCAGCGCGGCGCGGCGTGCAAAAGTCATGGTTGTCTCCTGAAGGGCATTTGGAAGAAACGGAAGTCCGGCGACTCAAACAGGCCGGAGTTTACGCCTAATTCACCATTAAGTGAATTAAGAATTGTAAGAACAATGGCGAGCGCGCGTCAACGCGGTGCCGCTTCAGTTTCTAAGGACATACCCGAGGATCACTTCACACATGTGCGACAGGCGTTCATGGCGGGCCTTGGGTGCCATCAGGTCGCGCCCGAAAATGGCCGACAGCGTGTGGTTGTTGGAGAGGTAGAAATACGCCATGCCGGCAATCGACACGTAGAGCTGCAGCGGGTCGATGCCGCCGCGAAACAGGCCTTCGGCGCGCCCGCGCTCCAGGATGTCGGCGAGCGTCTCGATCAGCGGCGAGTTGGTTTCCCGGGCCCGGCTGGACATCGCCAGATGCCGGCCCTGGTGCAGGTTTTCACTGTTGAGCAGCGTCAGGAACTCCGGATGTTCGAGGTAATACTCCCAGGTGAATTCGGTGAGCCGGCGGATCGCCTGGGCCGGCGGCATGCCCTGCAGGTGCAGTCTGGTTTCCGCCTCGCGGATGTGGGCGTAGGCCTGCTCCAGCACCGCCAGGAACAGCTCATCCTTGCTCTTGAAGTAGTAGTAGATCAGGCGCTTGTTGACGTCAGCGCGTTCGGCAATGCGGTCCACCCGCGCGCCGCCCAGGCCGTGCTGCGCAAACTCGTCGCGGGCGGCCAGCAGGATCGCCTGCTGGGAACGGTCGGCGTCGCGCGAGCGGGGTTCGGCGGGTTTGACGGTTTTGCTTTTGGGGCTTGGCATGGCGGTTAATTTAACTGTTTGGTTAATTAAGGCAAGAATTTCGGCTGCGGAGCTCATGGGCTGACAGCACTGCGCCAAGCGTACCTCCATAATGAAGCAGGGACCGGCCAGCCGCGCCGGTGCCGACATGCAAGGAGATGGTCATGACAAATTCGGACACCCCCAAAGACGGTGACTTCACACACTGGGTTGATGAGAAGGCCGAGGCGCTGAAATTCACGCTGGGCGAAAAATTTCCGGTGCCCCCGACCGAACTGCATTCACCCTCCGTGCATGTGGAGACCGGCCGGCAGAAGCTGGAAGAAGTGCTGCTCGAGCACGAGCAGCCCACGCCGGAGTTCCTGGAGGAACTGAGAGCGCTGGAAGAGGCGCCGCCGCTGAGCGAGGAAGAGCTGGCCCGCCAGGCGCTCGAAGCCGGCGGCGCCGACGGCGACAACAAAACACCGGAATAGCTGCCAGGCCGCGAGAGGTGCGGAGCACGCCGGCCAATAACCGTGGCTGGCTCTTAGTTCAAGCAGGGGCCGCGGATCTGGCTCCGCCAGTCCGCAGGCGCAGCGGCCCCCTCGGGGGGCAGGGAGCCACACGCAGTGAGCGACCGTGGGGGCCTATTCAGGCGGCACAATATCCAGATGACACAACAACTTGCCGGCCATCTTCTTGTTCAATGCCTTGTGGCCCAGGGCGTCACCCATGCTTTCGGCGTACCGGGTGAAAGTTACCTCGCGGTGCTCGACGGCTTTCATGCCTGTCGTGACCAGATCAGCTTCATCACCAACCGGCAGGAGGGCGGTGCCGCCTTCATGGCCGAAGCCCATGGCAAGCTGACCGGGCGCCCCGGCATCTGCTTCGTGACGCGCGGTCCCGGCGCCACCAACGCGTCGATTGGCGTGCACACGGCCTTCCAGGATTCCACGCCGATGATCCTGTTTGTCGGCGACGTGGCCAGCGACACGCGCGACCGCGAAGCTTTCCAGGAGCTCGACTACAGCAGCTTCTTCGGACCTTCGACCAAAGGCATGGCCAAACGTGTGGAGCGCATTGACGACGCGAGGCGCATCCCCGAGTACGTGGCGCGTGCGTTTGCAACCGCGATGAACGGGCGGCCTGGCCCGGTGGTGCTGGTGCTGCCCGAAGACATGCTGACGCAGAGTGTGGACGCCCAGCCGCTGCCGCGTGTGGAAGCGGTCGAAGCCTGGAGCGACCCCGGCTCGCTGCGCACGCTGCGTGAAATGCTGCTGCAGTCCGAGCGCCCCCTGGTGATCGCCGGCGGTGGGGGCTGGACGCCGCAGGCCGCGCAGGCGCTGCAGCGGTTTGCCGAGAACTGGTCGCTTCCGGTGGGCAATGCCTTTCGTTTCCAGGACACCTTCGACAACCACCACCCGCTGTATGCCGGTGACGTCGGTATCGGGCTGAACCCCAAGCTCGCCGCGCGCGTCAAGGAGGCCGACCTGATCCTGGCCATTGGTCCGCGCCTGGGCGAAATGACTACCGGTGGCTACACGCTGATCGAAGCGCCGCGGCCCAGGCAGAAGCTGGTGCATATCCACGCCAGCGCGGAGGAGCTCAATCGCGTGTTCCAGGCCGACCTGGCGATCAACGCCACCATGAACGCCGCAGCGCGTTCGCTGGAAGTCCTGACCGCGCCCGTCGCCGTGCCCTGGCAGGCCTGGGCCGAGTCCGCCAACGCGGACTATCTCGCCAACATCGATCCGGCCAATGGCGGCGTGGTGCTGCCCGGCAGCATCGACATGCCGGCCATCGTCGCCACCCTCAAGAAGCTGCTGCCGGAAGACGCCGTGCTGACCAACGGCGCTGGAAATTTTGCGAGCTGGGTGCACCGTTTCTTCCCGCACCACGGACTGGTCAAGGGTCTGAAAACGCAACTCGCACCCACCGTGGGCGCCATGGGTTACGGCGTGCCGGCCGGCATCGCGGCCAACATCGTGTCGGGTCGCACGGCCTTCACGATTGCCGGCGACGGCGACTTCCTCATGAACGGTCAGGAACTCGCGACAGCGGTGCAGCATGGCGCCAAAAGCATCATCGTGCTGCTCAACAACGGCATGTACGGCACCATCCGCATGCACCAGGAGCGCGAGTACCCGCGCCACGTCAGCGGCTCGCATCTGCAGAACCCCGACTTCTGCGCACTCGCGCGCGCCTACGGTTACAGCGCCACACGCATCACGCGCACCGACGAGTTCGAAGCCGCGCTGCGTCAGGCGCTGCAGGGCAAGGAAGGCGCACTGATCGAGATCATGCTGGATCCGGAAGTCATCAGCACGCGCGGCACCTTGAGCGGCATCACCCGTGTGGCGCTACAGAAAAAGTAGCTGGATGCGCAGGTCCCATAAGGGGTGCGACCCGTTTTGATTCTGAATCGGGCAAAAAAAAAGGGCCACTCACGTGGCCTTTTTGTCGGGTCGGGTCCGCCCGAAGGCAGGTCAAACCCTTTGCGTCGAGTTACTTGACGTGCTTGCCGATCAGGCCAGCCATCTCGAACATCGACACTTGCGCCTTGCCGAAAACGGCACGCAATTTTTCGTCGGCGTTGACCATGCGCTTGTTGATCTTGTCCTGCAGACCCTTGGCCTTGATGTAGACCCAGAGCTTGCGCACGATCTCGGTGCGGGGCAGCGCAGCAGCGCCAACCACGGCCGACAAGGCGGGGCTCAGCGTCAGTGGCTTCATGAAAGCTGCATTGGGCGTACGCTTTTTGGCGGGCGCTTTTTTTGCAGGGGCTTTCTTGGCCACGACCTTTTTTGCAGGGGCTTTTTTCGCCACTACTTTTTTAGCCGGTGCTTTCTTCGCAGGGGCTTTTTTCGCTGGAGCTGCTTTTTTCGCAGCTACTTTCTTTGCCGGTGCAGCTTTTTTTGCGGCTGCTTTTTTTGCCGGTGCTTTTTTTGCAGTTGCCATGATTGATTTTCCTTCTAGAAGTTGATAAATCACCAATGCAGATAACTACTCTTCACTGGCAAGGGGGATGCTACTGGAGAAAACAGCGGTTTCATAGGGAAAACGCAATTTTTTTGGGTCTGGATGTTGCAGATTTACTTCGACAGGATCCAAAACATCGCACCCCGGGCGACGCTGTGCACGCGCGAGCTCATGCCGCGGCGCTTGTTGAGGGTGAAAAAGCGGGCAGAAAAGGCTGCGCTGCGAGGCGCGGAACGTGCTCACCCAGCACCGGAGGAAGCTGGCTTAACACCGCGCCAGCACACAGCATTTGCCCCGCAAGGTTCCCGGCTGCACGGTATGCTTGCGGCAGTTTTCCTTCCGCATGTTCGCCGTCGCCCGCTCCCTGAAAGGACACCGCCATGACCAGCTCCACCACCACGCCGCGCTTTGCCACCTGCGATTTGTGCGACGCTCATAAAAACGACAGCTCGGGGCGATTTCGCGTCCTGCCCCCGGTGTTCCGGCCTTTTGGCGGTGTTTCCCGCTTCTGTGGACCGGTCGTCACTATCAAGTGTTTTGAAGACAACTCACTCGTCAAGGCCGCAGTCGATGGCAGCGGTCTGGTGGAAACACCCTTGGGCCGCGTGCCCGCCGTGCTGGTGGTTGATGGAGGCGCCTCGCTGCGCCGCGCGCTGCTGGGTGGCAACCTTGGTGCCGCGGCTGCAAAAAACGGCTGGGCGGGGGTGGTGATCGACGGCTGTGTGCGCGATGTCGCCGAACTCGCGCAGTGCCAGGTCGGCATACGCGCGCTGGCTTCGATACCCCTGCCTACTGAAAAACGTAATGAAGGGCAGGCCGGCGTGGCGGTCCAGATCCAGGGCGTGTGGGTGTACCCCGGCGACTGGCTGTACGCCGACGAGGACGGCATCGTCGTGATGCCGACGCCGCTGCAGGCCTGAGCGTTCGGGAAGTAGTTTCAGCCGGGCAGCTTGAGGCCCAGGCGGCTGAAGCGCGCGACGCCCTCCGTCGTGACCTGCACCACGCGCGAATGTTTTTTTCGCGTGATCCAGCCTTGCTGCGTGAAGTGGCTTGCCAGCGCCGCTCCGAGCGCGCCGCCCAGGTGGTCCCGGCGTTCCGACCAGTCCAGGCAGGTGCAGGCGAACTGGCGGCGCCTGCTGCGCAGCTCGGGCAGGTCCAGACCCAGGGTCCGCAGGGCTTTTTCGCCCGCTGCCGTCACCAGCAACTTCCGCGCATCACCGGTGTCGCCCTCCAGCCAGCGCCTGCGCAGCAGCATGGCCAGCAAGCCGGTGCCCAGGCTGCCGGCGAGGTGGTCGTAGCAGAAGCGGGCATGGCGTATCGGTTCAACCCCCGCCTCGGGCTTGTCGCTTTTTCGTTTCGGCGCCACACGCATCAGCGACTCGACCAGCTGCGCCACCTCTTCGGAGGCAAAGCGGAAATACTTGTGGCGGCCCTGCGCGGTGGCGGCCAGCAGGCCGTCATCGAGCAGGCGCTGCAGGTGAGTGGTGGCCGTCCCTGGCGCGATGCCTGCGCCCAGTGCGAGTTCCTTGGCTGTCAGCGCGCGGCCTTCCATCAGCAGCACCAGCATGCGGATGCGGCTGGCGTCGCCGATGGTGGCGGCGATGCGGGTGATGTCGGGTTCAGCGGGCATGGTTCGATGTTAGCCAAACTGTTGGCGCTGGACAAGGACGGCGCCGCTGGGGACACTGGGGCCATGTCTTTTTCCCATGATGCCGCCGCTGAGTCCGCCTTTCCCCGTGACGCCGTGGAGGCGGTAACCCACCCCGACCCCTATCCCTTCTACCGCCACCTGCGGCAGGAGCGCCCGCTGTTTTTCGACACCCGCCTCGGCCTCTGGGTGGCCAGCAGCCATGCCGCCGTCAGCGCGGCATTGGTCCATCCGGCGCTGCGTGTGCGCCCGCCGGCCGAGCCGGTGCCGCGGGCACTGCAAGGCGGGGCAGCCGGCGCGGTCTTCGCGCAACTGGTGCGCATGACGGACGGTGACTTCCACGCGGTCCACAAGCCCGAGGTGGAGCGGGCGGCCCGGCGCTGGACGCTGGCCGACGTGGCATGCGCTGCAGAAGACGCCGCACGCGACCTGCGGCCACGCCTGCCGGTCAATGATTTCACTGCCGCTTTGCCGGTGCAGACCATGGCACGGCTGATCGGTGTGCCAGAAGGACAACGCGAGGCGACCTGTCGCTGGGCCGCGCAGTTCACGCAGGGCATTGCGCCCGGCGCCGATACGCAGACCGTGGCGTTGGCCGACGAGGCGGCCGCGGCTCTCATGGCGCAGGGCCGGGCGCTGGGCCTGCCTGCGGCGCAGGCTGCCAATCGCATCGCCTTCATGCAGCAGGCCCTCGATGCGGGCAGGGGCCTGCTCGGCCATGTGGCGCTGCAGCTCGCGCGGGACGCGCAACAGGCGGCCACCGCCGACGCATCACCAGAAGCCATGCGCGCCCTGGTGTGCGAGGTCGAGCGCTGGGCCGCGCCCATCCAGAACACCCGACGTTTCGCGGCCGAAGCGCTGACACTGCTGGGCCAGCCGATAGCGGCGGGCCAGGCCCTGCTGCTGGTGCTGGCCAGCGCCAACCGCGACGAAACCTTCAACACGCAGCCCGACCGTTTTGATGTACACCGTGAGGGCGGCCGGAGCGTCGGTTTCGGCGCCGGTCCTCATGCCTGCCCCGGCGCTGCAATTGCTATTGAAATCGTAGCTGCCAGCGCACGTTGGCTAAGGGCTTCTGGCCAATTTGATGCTTATTTCGGGCGCTGCACCGGGTTCCGGCCGCTGCCCAATGCCCGCATTCCTGTTTTTGAACAATGAAGGAGACGTTCCATGGTGTCGGTTATTTTTGAAGTCTGGCCCGATCCGGCGCACCGCGAGGGTTACCTGAACTGGGCCGCCGAGCTCAAGGCAGAGTTGCTGAAGATGGAGGGGTTCATCTCGATCGAACGCTTCCAGAGCCTGAGCGAGCCCGACAAGCTGCTGTCGCTGCAGTTCTGGCGCGACGAAGCCTGCCTGCAGGCCTGGCGCAACCTGGAGGCGCACCGCGCCGCGCAGGCGGCCGGAAGGTCCACCATGTTCAGGGACTACCGGCTGCGGATTGCCGAGGTGATCCGCGACTACGGCTTGAAGGAGCGGGACGAAGCGCCGGCCGATTCACGCCAGGCGCATGGCTGATGGCCTGTGGGGCTACAGGCTGCTCAGGCCCTTCCAGAGCATGTAGGCTGCCAGCACATACAGGATGCTGGCAAACACGCGCTTGAGCTTGCTCACGGGCAGCTTGTGCGCGAGCCTGGCGCCCACCGGTGCGACGAAAAAGCTGCTGATCGCAATCACCACCAGCGCCGGCAGCCAGATGTAGCCGAAGGAAGCGGGGGGCAGGCCCTGCACCGACTGCCCGCTGATCACGTAACCGAGCACATTGGCCACGGCAATCGGAAAGCCCAGCGCGGCCGAGGTGGCCACCGCGTTGTGGATGGCGACGTTGCACCAGGTCATGAACGGCACGCTGATGAAGCCGCCGCCGGCGCCCACCAGCCCCGACAGGAAACCGATGCCGCCGCCGGCTGCAAACTGGCCGGCCGCGCCCGGCATCTGGCGTGTGGGCTTGGGCTTCTTGTCCAGAAACATCTGGGTCGCCGAGAAGCTCACAAACAGGCCGAAGAAGATGGCCAGGTAGGAGCCCTTGAGCAGGGCAAACACGCCCAGGCTGCCGATGATGCTGCCCACCACGATGCCCGGGGCCAGGCGCCTGACGATGTCCCAGCGCACCGCGCCGCGTTTGTGGTGGGCTCGCACGCTGGAGATGGAGGTGAAGATGATGGTGGCCATCGAGGTGGCGATCGCCATCTTGACGGCCAGGTCTGGCGTCACGCCGCGCTGCGCCATGATGATGGTGATGAAGGGCACCATTAGCATCCCGCCGCCTATGCCCAGCAGGCCCGCGAGAAAGCCGGTGCCGACGCCCAGCAGGGCAAGTTCAAGAATGAGCAGGGGTTCGAAGGTCATGCGGGGTAAGGGCAGGCGCTCGCCGGGGCAAGCGGGTTGGACGGGTGGACGGCGGGCGTGGCAACGGGTAAAAAGAGGTGTCTGCGAATACCACCGGACCGTCATCCTGAACCAGGGTTCAGGTGGGCGAGGGCAGTCAGGTTTCGGGTTCGTCTGACGCGAGACGATCACGCCTGCCTGACAATTTACCAAGCCCGTGCTCTAAGAGCATTGGTACAAGGAAATATAAAGCCCGGTGCGTACCGCAGACGCTTTGATTGTAGGCGTTTGGCGCGCGCCGCGCTGGCGTGGGGGCGACGATCGCCCGCCGCTGATGGACCGCTTTACAGCAGGCGGCCGTCCACGCCCAGCGCGTTGTCCAGGCGTTGCAGCAGGGCCGTGAGCTGCGGCTGCGCTTCGGCTTCGGCCGCCGACACGGCCGCGCCGCTCGCTCTGACCGGGGCGGTGGCCGGCGCGCTGTGCGCCGCCTTCAGCGCATTGGCCTCCAGCTCGGACAGTTCGAAAGCCAGGTTCAGCGCGGCCAGCACGGCGATGCGGTCACGTGCCTTGATTTTTCCGGCGTCGCGGATCTTGCACATCGCCGCATCGACCTTTTCCACCGCGTCGAGCAGCCTGGCCTCGCCGCCCTCGGGGCAGCCGAGCAGGTAGCTCTGGCCCATGATCTGTACGTCAAGCTGTTTCATGAATCCGATCCCACGGGTGTCCTGCCATGGGCCGGACCGGCCGCCGACATCGGGGCCGAGGAATCCGGCAGGCGTTCGAGCAGGGCATCAACCCGGGCGCGGGCGGCACTCAGGCGCGAGCGCAGCGAATCGCGCTCTTGCGTCAACTCATGCACCTGCTCGGTGAGCAGGGCATTGGTGCGCTGCAACTCCTCGTAGCGCAGGAGGAGCCGCTCGACGCGTTCGGCGATCTGGTCGATGTGGGTAGGGTTCGACATGTCAGCGCCGATTGTAGGGTTTGCACAGTTCTGGCGCGTAGAATCTTGCCTGTTGGTGCTCGCGGTGTGGTTCACACGCTGCAGTTCAACGGGAAGCAGGAGGGAATCAAGGCCATCCGCACCGGGTCAGCCCGGGCCGATTGCGCCGAGATTTTTAACCTGCGCTGCCCCCGCAACGGTAAAACGGACGAATGCCTGCCCCCTGATTCAGACTCGGGCACATTCAGCTTTCATCATCAGCCACTGAGCGTTCTGAACACGCGCTTGGGAAGGCGATGAGAGCAGTTCCGTCAGCCCGGATACCGGCCAACAAGGTGAACGCGCGCGTCCTTCATTGGACCGGGCGTTTTTAACGCTCATGCACTGGCGGGGAAGCCGGTGAGGGCCTTTTGTTGAATGTTTCTCCTCATGAAAACCTGTGTATTACATGCACGCTCCGCCACGCTTTCGCTGATGGTCGCTGCCGCATGGCCTGCTTTTTCCCAAACCGCTTCATCCCCGCAACTGCGGGAGACCGTGGTCACCGCGACACGCACGGCGCAACCGCTGTCCGACCTGCTCGCCGACGTGACGGTGGTCGACCGCGACACCATCGAACGCAGCGGCGCCGCCGGGCTGGCCGATGTGCTGGCGCGTTTGCCGGGCGTCGAGTTCCAGCGCAACGGCGGACCCGGCACCACCACCGGCGTGTTCCTGCGCGGTTCGGAATCGCGCTTCACGGCGGTGTACATCGACGGCGTGCGCATCGACTCGCAGGCCACCGGCGGCGCGGCCTGGGAAAGCATTCCGCTCGGCCAGATCGACCGCATTGAAGTCCTGCGCGGGCCGGCGGCCGCGGTATACGGCTCCGATGCACTGGGCGGCGTCGTGCAGATCTTCACGAAACGCGGGGAGGGCCCGTTTGCGCCCTTTGTCGGCATCGGGTTTGGCTCGCACGGCACACGCAAGGCCGACGCCGGCTTCAGTGGTTCGCAAGGCGCCTTTGACTATTCGATCGGTCTGGCCGATGAAAGCAGTGATGGCTTCAATTCGCGCACAGCCGCCGGGCAGAACCCCGATCTCGACGGTTACCGCAGCCGCTCGGCCAACGCCAAGCTGGGTTTCCAGCTCAACCGCGCGCACCGGCTGGAGGCCTCCGTGCTGTCCAACGATGTCAACTCCCAGTACGACAGCGCCAGCACGCGCGACGACCGCAACCTGCGCGAACTGAACACGCTGGGCCTGAACTGGCAGGCACGCTGGACAGAAGCCTACAGCACCCGGCTGAGCATTTCCGATTCGCGCGACCGTTACCAGACGACACCCTCGCCGTACCTGACGGTGACCGACCTGCGCAGCTACCTGCTGCACAACGAGCTGCGCCTGGGTACCCATCTGTTCACGGCGGCTCTGGAGCGCAAGGAAGACCACCTGCAGAACGCGCCGATAGACCGCGGCCGCTCGCAGGACGCGCTGGCACTGGGCTATGGCTGGAAAAGCGGGCCGCACGCGGTCCAGCTCAATGTGCGGCACGACGACGACAGCGAGTTCGGCGTGAAGAACACCGGCAGCGCCGGCTACGGATTTGCCATCACGCCGCAGTGGCGCGTCACGGCATCAACCGCCACGGCTTTCCGTGCGCCCACGCTGTACCACCGCTTCAGCATCTATGGCGTTTCCACGCTGCAGCCTGAAAGCAGCCGCAACCAGGAGCTCGGCTTGCGTTATGAGGACGGCGCCAGCAGCTTTGGCATCGTGGCCTACCAGAACAAGGTGTCCAACCTGATCACGTTCACCACCGGCTCCGGCCCCTGTACCAACGGCCGCGCGCCGGTGGCGCTGGCGAACCGGGCCTGCTACAGCAACACCGCGCAGGCAGAGTATTCCGGGGTCACCTTGACGGGCGGCTACAAGCTCGGCAACACCCGCCTGTCGGCGTCGCTTGATCTGCAGAACCCGCGTGATCTCGGTACCGGCCGGACCCTGGCGCGGCGTGCCCGCCAGCATGCCGTGCTGGCGGCCGACACGCGTGTGGGGCCCTGGTCGCTGGGCGCGGAGGCGCAGCTCTCGGGACGTCGCAATGACAGTGCCACCAATACCGTGGTGCTGGGGGGCTACGGCCTGATCAACCTGAGCGCGAGCACCCTGGTGGCCCGCGACTGGACCTTCCTGGCCCGCGTCGATAATCTGGCCGACAAATCCTATGAGCTGGCCCAGGCCTACGCGACCGGAGGCCGTACGCTGTACGTCGGGCTGAAATGGGCCCCCCTGTAAACAACTTGAAGGGCCGCCCATGACCGAACCCGTCCGCTGTCCCGCGGTCCTCATCGCCGCCCCCGCTTCCGGCCAGGGCAAGACCACGGTCGCCTGCGCGCTGGCGCGCCTGCACACGCGCCAGGGACGGCGGGTGCGGGTCTTCAAGTGTGGGCCGGATTTTCTCGACCCCTACTGGCTGGCGCTGGCCAGCGGCGCGCCGGTGCACCAGCTCGACCTGTGGATGACCGGCGAGGACGACTGCGCCCGGCGCCTGCAGAGCGCTGCCCAGGAGGCCGACCTCATCATTGTCGAAGGCGTGATGGGGTTGTTCGACGGGCAGCCGAGCGCGGCCGATCTGGCGCAGCGTTTCGGCCTACCGGTGCTGGCCGTCATCGACGCCGGCGCCATGGCCGGCACCTTCGGTGCGCTGGCCTGGGGCCTGCAGCACTACCGGGACGGCCTGCGTTTTGCCGGCGTGCTGGCCAACCGGGTGGCCTCCGACGGCCATGCCCTGATGCTCGAGGAAAGCCTGCGTGAGCCGGATCACTGGCTGGGCGCCCTGATGCGCAGCAGCGCCATGACGCTGCCCGAGCGGCACCTGGGCCTGGTGATGTCCGATGAACTCGGCGACGCCATGCAGCGTCTGGACGCAGCGGCCGATGCGCTGGCCGCCACCCCGTTGGGGCAGATGAACGGGGACGACCTGCAGGCCTGGGCGGTTCCCTTCAAGGCACCGGATCTGTCGGGGTTTCCGGCCGGTGCACTGGAGGGCCGCACGGTGGCCGTGGCGCGTGATGCGGCGTTCTGCTTCATCTACGCGGCCAATCTCGATTGCCTGCGCGAGCTCGGCGCGCAACTGGTGTTTTTTTCACCGCTGGCCGACGCCGCCCTGCCGGACTGCGACGCGCTCTGGCTGCCCGGCGGTTACCCCGAACTGCATCTGGAGGCCTTGGCGGTCAACAGCGCCATGAAGGACAGCCTGGCTGCGCATGTGCGCTCCGGCAAGCCTGTCTGGGCCGAGTGCGGCGGCATGATGGCGCTGTTTGAGGCATTGCACACCGTCGATGGCCAACGCCACGCGATGTGGGGTGTGCTGCCCGGCAGCGTCAGCATGCAAAAACGCCTGGCCGCGCTGGGCCCGCAGCAGCTGGGTGTGGCCGGCGGCACCCTGCGCGGCCACACCTTCCACTACTCGACCTGCACCACACCGCTGCAGCCCGCCACCCGCACCGAAGCGGCGCCGGGGCGCCAGTTGCGCGGCGAGGGGGAGGCGCTGTATGTCACGGGGTCTGTGCGGGCCAGTTATTTCCACGCCTGGTTCGCCTCCTGCCCGGCCGCGACCGCCCGGCTTTTTTCAGCAGAGCCGCAGCCATGAACTACGGCCCGCAGCGCATTGTCTGCATGACCGAGGAAACCACCGAGTGGCTGTACTTGCTCGGGGAAGAGAGCCGCATCGTCGGCATCTCGGGCTATACAGTGCGGCCGCCGCGAGCCCGTGCCGAGAAGCCCCGCGTCAGCGCTTTCACCAGCGCCAAAATCGACAAGATCCTGGCGCTCCAACCCGACTGCGTGTTCGGCTTTTCGGACCTGCAGGCCGACATTGCGGCTGAGCTGATCCGCAAGGGCGTGCAGGTCACAGTGTTCAACCAGCGCAGCATCGCGGAAATTTTCTCGATGATGTACCAGGTCGCGGCCATGGTCGGGCAGGGCGAGCGCGGCCTGCAGCTGATGCAGGCCATGCAGGACAGGCTGGCCGCCATCGCCCAGGTGGCGGCCGGCCTCAGGCGGCGGCCCCGCGTGTTTTTTGAAGAGTGGGACGAGCCGCACATCAGCGCCATCGCCTGGGTCTCCGCGCTGCTGGGTGTGGCCGGTGGCGACGACTGTTTTCCGGAACTGGCGCGCATGCCCATGGGCAGGGACCGCATCATTGCCGATGGCGCGCAGATCGTTGCGCGCAACCCGGACATCATCATCGGCTCCTGGTGCGGCAAGAAGTTCAGGCCCGAAAAAGTTGCGGCGCGCCCCGGTTGGGAAAATATCAACGCCGTCAAAAACGGGCAGCTGTTCGAGATCAAGTCGGCGGACATCCTGCAGCCCGGGCCGGCCGCGCTGACCGACGGGGTGGAGCAGCTGCACCGCATCGTTCTGGACTGGAGTGCGACCCATGAATAACGTCTCCATGGTTCGCAGCGAACTGATCCTCGGCGGCCAGCGCAGCGGCAAGTCGCGCCGTGCCGAAAGGCTGGCGCAGGGCTGGCTCGCGCAGTCCCCCGCACACTGTGCGGTGCTGATCGCCACCGGCCAGCCCTGGGACGAGGAAATGCGTGAACGCATTGCGCGCCATCAGCAGGACAGGGCCGAGCGGGTACCCGGCATGTCCACCGTCGAGGAGCCGCTGCAGCTTGCGCAGGCCATCACGACGCACAGCAACCCGCAGACCTTGCTGGTGGTGGACTGCCTGACATTGTGGCTCACCAACTGGCTCATGCCGGCCGACATTTCAAAGGAAAATATGGTTGCAGCCCAATACCCACAAGCGCAGACAGCTATGCTTTTGGAAGCAATCGAAAGCTGCCCCGGGCCGCTTGTGCTGGTCGGCAACGAGATCGGGCTGGGTGTGATTCCGCTCGGGCGCGAGGTGCGCGCCTTTGTCGATGCGCTGGGCCGGCTCAACCAGGAGATGGCGCAGGCCTGTGAGCGAGTCACCCTGATGGCCGCCGGTTTGCCGCTGACGCTCAAGGGCTCGCCATGAAACAGGCCCTGTTGTTTCTGCTACTGACGGCTTGCGCCGCCGTGGCGCCAGTCCGCGCCCTGCAGCTGACCGATGACCGCGGTGTCAGCGTGAGCTTCGTGCAAAGCCCGCAGCGCATTGTCAGCCTGCTGCCTTCCCTGACGGAGAGTGTCTGCGCGATGGACCAGTGCCAGCGCTTGGTCGGTGTGGACCGTTATTCGAATTACCCGGCCAGCGTGCGCAGCCTGCCGGTGCTGGGCGGCGGGCTGG
>NZ_JAQSDL010000091.1 GCF_029945895.1 Polaromonas sp.
CCCCGTGGCGCGGGTGGAGGCGCTGCTGGCCCGCTACCCGACGCTGATGGGCGAGTTGTCCTACCGGCCCGGCCTCACTTGCGACGGAGGGAAACTGTGCCCCGAGTGGCGCGCGCTGCTGCTCAAGTACCCCTCGCGTTTCATGATCGGCTCCGACACCTGGGTCAACCAGCGCTGGCAGTATTACGAAGAACTCATGAAGGGTTACCGCACCTGGCTGGGTGATTTGCCGCCCGACGTTGCGCGGAAAATCGCCTGGGACAACGGCGCCTCTCTGTTTGGCGTCAAGTAGGCTCGGCGCCTCTTTTTGGTTCGATCAGGATCTGTCATGACGATGAAGCTTTATTACGACCCCAGCACCGCTTCCATGGTGCCGCACATCGTGCTTGAAGAAATCGGCGCGTCTTACCAACGTGTGCTGGTGGATCGCACGAAAAACGCGCACAGGACCCCAGACTACCTCCGCCTCAACCCGAATGGTTTGATCCCCGTCCTGGTTGAAGGCGATCTGGTGTTGTATGAAACCGCGGCCATCTGCCTGCACTTGTGCGACACGCATCCCGAAGCCGGGCTGGCGCCGACCGTAGGGACAGCCGAGCGCGCGCACTTCTACAAATGGCTGATGTGGTTGACCAACACACTGCAGGCCACGCTGATCACTTACTTTTATTCTGAGCGCTCGGTGGCCCCGGGCAAGGCCGCCAGCGCGGCAGAGGTCAAGGCGCAGGCCGAAGTGAAAATCGGCGTCATGCTCGACCAGCTGGATGTCGAACTGGCACGCCATGGCGGTCCCTGGTTTGCCGGCGAGAAGTACAGCGCGCTGGACGCGTATGTGCTGACCCTGTGCCGCTGGACGCGCAACTTCCAGACGCCTGCCGCACGCACGCGTGCGCATCTGGGCCCCTACCTGCAGCGCATGCTGGCGCGGCCGGCGGTGTTGCAGGTCTTCGCAACGGAAAAGATCGCCCAGCCTTGGGTCTAGGCCTGGCGGGATGACGCGGCGCCGTCGCGCTGCGCCTGCTCGATCTGCTCCACCAGTACTTCCGGGTGTGTCGCCTTTTTCAGGATGTGCACGGCGGGATCGTCGTTCATGGACACGCCGACCTTTTTGGCGATGCGCTCCAGCATCTGCAGCATCTTGGTGTTTTCCTGTTCCGTCAGCAGGTTGATCTGCAGGTCCAGCTGGTTGCGCCGTTCGCTGATGCGCAGCTCGTGGTTCTGGCTGATCAGGATGAAGGTCGACAGGAAAATCGCTTCGAGCGACACCACCAGTGTGAGTAAGGTAAACGGGTAAGGGTCGAAGTGGGGCATTGCAGAGGCTGAATTGACCAGCAACCAGAAGGAAAATATCGCCACGTGCACCCCGACAAAAGTCATGGAGCCGCAAAAACGGGCAATGAGGCTGGCGATGCGGTCAGAACGGCTGCGCGAGGCGAGTGCGGCTTCTTCCAGGCGCTGCATGGCCTGGACGTTCTGACGCGTCAGGTCGTCGACGCAGACCGGTTCTGCGGCGGCCCCGGGATCACCATAAGGGGTGGTTCTTGCTGTGGCGGCTGAGCTCATCGCAACTCCTTCGGCTTGCGGTGGAGGAAATGCCGCTGTCAGGTGCCCGGACCCTGTACCGCGCGGCGGGTGTACAGCGCATTTTCTGTGGCGGCGCCTGCGGCGGTATTGTCAAAAATGCACCAGACCGTGTCAGCCGCCGCCGCTTCCAGGACGAGCCGTGCCGCCAGCCGGTCCAGCAGCATGTTGCTGTAAGCCGAGTAGTACATGCGCGGCGACCCGTGCAGCCGCAGGTAGACCAGGCCGGGCCAGCCACCGGGCTGTGTGCCCGCTTCAAACAGCACCGGATCGGCCAGCACGCGGCCCACTTCAAACGAACGCAGCAAGGCGTCGGCGGGCGGCTCGAACCAGCTGGCGTGCCGGGGTTCGAGTGCAATGGGGCCGATGTGCTGCTTTCTCAGGGTTTGCAGAAAGCCGGCCACCACGCGGCTGTCCAGTGCCAGGCTGGGCGGCAGCTGCACCAGCAGGCAGCCCAGCCGGTCGCCCAGCGCGCAGGCCTGGTCCAGAAAACTGCGTAGCAGCGGTGCACACCCTGACAGGCGCTTTTCATGGGTGATGGTTTTGGGCAGCTTGACCGAAAAACGGAAACCGGCGGGTACCGCCGCGGCCCAGCGTTCATAGGTGGCCGGCTGGTGCGGACGGTGGAACGACGAATTGATTTCTACCGCATTGAAGCGCTGGGCGTAACGCTGCAGGTGGGTGCCGGTGTCGGGGAACTGCGGCCAGCTCTGCCTGGGAAGGCTCCAGCCGGCGCAACCGATGCGCACCACCGCCGCCATGTCCCTGCTTCCTAATGCCTGCTTCGGGCCAGGTAGCGTTTGCGCCAGAAGACCGACACCACCACCGCCACCAGCAGCACCATGAAACCGAAGGTCCACCAGAAGCCGCTGGTCTGGTGAATCAGGGGCATGAACTCGAAGTTCATGCCGAAAAAGCCGGTGATCAGGTTCAGCGGCAGGAAGATCGCGGTCAGCGCGGTCAGTGTGCGCATGATGTCGTTGGTGCGGTTGCTTTGCGCGCTGAAGTGGATCTGCACCACCGTTTCGGCCGATTGTTCGAGCCGGCGCGCATGGTGCACCACCCGCTCGATGTGTTCGATGACATCGCGCGCCCGCGCCACCATCTGGTCGCGCCGGGTTTGTGCGAGCTGGGCGTCGGCGGCAAACGACGACATCGGCTGCTCGCGCAAGGAATCGAGCCATTCCTGCATCGCGTCGTGCTGCTCGTCGCACAGGTCTTCCAGCACATGCAGCTGGCTGCGTGCGCCCATCAGCGAGCCCCAGTTGATAAAACGCGAATTGGGCTTGAGCAGTTCAGCCTGCCAGTGCTCGAGTTGTGTGGTGAGTTCCTTGCGCACGTCCAGGTAGCTGTCCACCATGGCGTTGACCATGCGCAGCACCAGGTCGGCCGGGCTTGAAGGGATGCGGCTGCGCGCCGACACGCTGTCCACGCTGAACTTGGCGTCGGTCAGCGAGCGCTGAATGAAACTTTTGGCGGTGTAGCAGCCGCGCGGGTGCACGCTGATCAGGAGCCGGTCAAACACCACAAAAGCCACCGCCCGGGAGCTGATGCGGTTGAAGGCGGGCAGGCCGCCGCGCGGCTTGGGGCGCGGCAGCTCAACTTGCTTTCCAGCTGCCTCGGTGGTGGTGTCCTGTTCGGTCTCGGCCCGGGTTTCCACCTGCGTGGCGAGCCGGCGGAAAATGATGAGGTCGTAGATCGAGGTGTAGTCGTAGTGCGAGGGATGGGTGGGGTTGGCCAGGTCCCTGGAATGCAGGTCCAGCAGGGCCGAGCCGCCCAGTTGCTGCGCCGCCTGCTGAATCAGCGCCTCGTGGGTTTCGAATTCGTCGCGATCCAGAAACAGCCAGACAAAACCGTCTGCCGGCGCCCGCGCCGGCAGGGTGTCTGAAAAGCGCAGGCTGTCGGCGGTGAATTCAACAATTTGCACGGTGTCTGTCTGGTTTGGATTCAAATTGGCCTGTAGCCCTTATCTGGCGGGCGCTGACAGCTATTTATTCTGTAGCAAACGCGCCGCCGCGATGGCGAAGTAGGTGAGCACGCCATCGGCACCGGCGCGCTTGAAGGCCAGCAGGCTTTCCATCATCACCGCGTCATGGTCCAGCCAGCCGTTTTGTGCGGCGGCCTTGAGCATCGCGTATTCGCCGCTGACCTGGTAGGCGAAGGTCGGCACGCCGAACTCGTCCTTCACGCGGCGCACCACGTCCAGGTAAGGCATGCCGGGTTTGACCATCACCATGTCGGCGCCTTCGGCAATGTCCATGGCGACTTCGCGCAAGGCCTCGTCGCTGTTGCCCGGGTCCATCTGGTAGACCTTTTTGTCGGCCTTGCCGAGGTTGCCCGAGGAGCCGACCGCATCGCGGAAGGGGCCGTAAAAGGCGCTCGCGTATTTGGCGCTGTAGGCCATGATGCGGGTGTGGATCAGCTTGCGCGATTCGAGCGCCTGACGGATCGCGCCGATGCGGCCGTCCATCATGTCGCTGGGCGCAACGATGTCCACGCCGGCTTCGGCCTGGGCCAGCGCCTGCCCGACCAGCAGCTCAATCGTCTCGTCGTTCAGGATATAGCCGGTCTCCTTGTCAGGCAGACCGTCCTGGCCGTGGCTGGTGAAGGGGTCCAGCGCCACATCGGTCATCACGCCGAGCTCGGGGAAACGTTTTTTCAGTTCGCGCACCACACGCGGCACCAGGCCGTCGGGGTTCAGGGCTTCCTTGCCGTCGTAAGTCTTGAGCGAGTTGTCGATCACCGGGAACAGCGCCATCACCGGGATACCGAGTTGCACACACTCTTCAGCCACCGGCAGCAGCAGATCCAGGCTCAGGCGCTCGACGCCGGGCATGGAGGCCACAGCCTCGCGGCGGTTGTTGCCTTCGGTGACAAATACCGGGTAAATCAGGTCATGGGCACTCAGCGCGTTTTCACGCACGAGATTGCGCGTGAAACTGTCGCGGCGCAGGCGGCGCGGCCGGCCGAGCGGGTAGGGGGCGAAGTTGGAGGCGTGCAGGGTCATGGCCAAATTGTGCCAAAGCTTTGTCATGCGCGAGGATTAATCTACGCCGCCGCTCATCTGTGCGCTACCGAACATGACGGGAAAGTCTGTCCATGCCATTGGTCGCACTGCGCTTGTCATGGCGTCGCATGCGTGGTTAGAATGCGCCGTGCCGCCGCCTTTTTGGTGGCGGCACCCCGCTTTTCCTCCCTGAGCGGGTGCCTTCAAGTGTCACAGCAGACAAGGCTTCCAGGCCCGGTTGGCCCCGCGTCAACCGGGCATCTTTTTTTGGGACGGCTTCATCAATCCATTTTCCGGGCGAATTGCGGCACTGAGCGTCAGCGAACGCCTGGCATTCGGCGGTGCTCGCAATCCTCATGTACCTGGGTACATTCCGGTTGCTGTGCTCCGGGCGCCTTGCACTTCATCCCGCAAAATGAATTTCTGAAGCCGTCCCGGTGGCAGCTTGGTTCTTGCAGACGAGGGCATGAACAGGCCCTAAACTCACCCGATGCTCTGGGTCAAATCACTCCACATCGTTTTTGTCGCCAGCTGGTTTGCCGGCCTGTTTTACCTGCCGCGTATTTTTGTCAACCTGGCGATGGTGCCGCCGGAAAGCCTGGCCGAGCACGAGCGTCTGATCCTGATGGCGCGCAAGCTCCTGCGCTTCACCACGATTCTGGCCGTGCCCGCGCTGGTCTTCGGCCTGTGGTTGTGGCTGGGTTACGGCATAGGGCGTGGCCCCGGCAATGGCTGGATGCACGCCAAGCTCGTCATCGTGGCGCTGGCGCTGGGTTATCACCATGCCTGCAGCCGCATCCTGTCTACCTTTGTGGCCCGCCGCAACACCCGCAGCCACGTGTGGTGGCGCTGGTTCAACGAAGTGCCGGTGCTGCTGCTGCTGGCGGCCGTGATACTCGTCGTCGTCAAGCCGTTCTGACAGACAGGACGGCACCGCGTGAGCTCTCCGAATTCACCAGACGCCATGCCAGCAGACGCGGGCGAACCGGCTTCGCCGGGCGACTCGCGTCGCCCCCTGCAAGGGGGAAAGGAACTACACGGAGCAAAGCGGAGCGAGAACGATGGGGGTGAGTCAAACCCTTCGGGCGAACCGGCTTCGCCGGGCGCTATGCGTCGTCCCCTGCAAGGGGAGGCAGAACTACACGATGCGCAGCATCGTGAGGATGTCAGGGGTGTGCCACCTTTTTCCCTGCAAGGGGAGGCGGAATTACACGGAGCGAAGCGCAGTGAAGACGGCAGGGGTGTGCAACAAGCCATGAAGCGCAGTAAGGACGACGGGGGTGAGCCAACTTCCGGTGTGCAAACAGCCGCCTGGCCGCTGGCGCTGGCCACGGTGTGCCTGATTGTTTACGCCAGCCTGTACCCGTTTTCAGAGTGGCGCAATCAGGGCATCTCGCCGTTCAATTTCCTGACCGCACCGCTGCCGCGTTACTGGACCGGGTTCGATGTCGGCGTCAATCTGGCAGGGTATGCGCCGCTGGGTTTTCTGCTCGCCCTGTCGGCCCTGCGCAGCGGCCGCGTGGCCTGGGCCGTCACCGTGGCGGTGCTCGGTGCCGGCCTGCTGTCACTGGTCATGGAAACGCTGCAGAGTTATCTGCCTTCGCGCGTGCCATCGAATGTCGATCTGGCACTCAACACCGCGGGTGCCTGGCTGGGCGCATGCAGCGCCTGGCTGCTGGAAAAAGCCGGCGCCATCGTCCGCTGGAGCCGCTTTCGGGTGCGCTGGTTTGTGCGGGATGCCCGCGGTGCACTGGTGCTGCTGGCCCTGTGGCCGGTCGCGCTGCTGTTTCCGGCCTCGGTGCCGCTGGGGCTGGGGCAGGTGCTGGAGCGGCTGGAATACGCACTGGCTGACGTGCTGGCCGACACGCCGTTTCTGGAGTGGCTGCCGGTGCGCGACATCGAACTGCAGCCGCTGGTCCCCGGCGCTGAAGTGATCTGTGTGGCGCTGGGCGCGCTGATTCCCTGTCTGCTCGGTTACTGCGTGATTCGCACCCTGCTGCAGCGCGCCGTGTTCCTGATCGTCATGCTGGCGGCCGGCATCGCGCTGACGGCCCTGTCCGCCGCACTCAGCTACGGACCAGACCACGCCTGGGCCTGGCTGGACCTGCCGGTGCGCGTTGGCTTGATGACGGGCGGCGTGCTGGCCGTGCTGCTGGCGCCGGTGCCGCGCCGGGTCGCCGCTGCGCTGCTGCTGCTGGCCTTGAGCATTCATCTCTCGCTGCTCAACCAGGCGCCGGTCGGCCCCTATTTTGCCGAGACGCTGCAGATCTGGGAGCAGGGGCGCTTCGTCCGTTTCAACGGTTTGGCCCAGTGGCTGGGCTGGCTCTGGCCTTATGCGGCCGTGCTGTATGTGCTGGTGCGCTTGTCCAGCCGCCGGGCCGTCGACGCCGGCGAAAGTAAAATCTAGCCATGACCTCCCCCAGCGCACCCCCCGCCTCCTACTACGAGCGGCACATCTTTTTTTGCCTGAACCAACGCGGCAGCGGTGAAGACAGCTGTGCCAACCACCAGGCCCAGGAGGGGTTTGACCGCTGCAAGGCGCAGGTCAAGGCGGCCGGCCTGGCCGGACCGGGCAAGGTGCGGGTCAACAAGGCCGGCTGCCTGGACCGCTGCGCGGCCGGGCCGGTGGCCGTGGTCTACCCCGAGGCGGTCTGGTACACCTATGTGGATGCGCAGGACATCGACGAAATTGTCGAGTCGCACCTGAAAAACGGCCAGGTGGTCGAGCGCCTGCTTACGCCTGCGCACCTGGGGCGCTGAGCCCACGCACCACCTCCGTCAGCGATGTTTTTGCATGTTTTATGGCCCCAGTCCTTATGGGACGGGCGCAGATAGCTACTCTTTTGGTAGCAAATTGAATCCCCTGAAGTTGTCCCCATGAACGCTCAAACCCAGAAAAGCAGCGTGGCCGGCCCGGCCGGCGCGATTGAAACCGCACTGGACGCGCCCGCCGGGCCGTCGCGCGGCGTTGCCGTGATCGCGCACCCGCATCCGCTGTTCGGCGGCACGCTGGACAACAAGGTGGTGCAGACGCTGGCGCGCGCCTTCACCCAGGCCGGGTGGACCGCGGTGCGTTTCAATTTCCGCGGTGTGGGTGCCAGTGAAGGGACGTACGACGAGGGTCGTGGCGAGATCGACGACATGCTGGCGGTGGTGCAGCAACTGGCGCCGGCCGGGGCGCTGGCCCTGGCCGGCTTCTCCTTTGGCGCTTTCGTGACTTCACACGTCTTTGAGCGCCTGCAGACCCTGCGACCCATCGACAGGCTGGTGCTGGTCGGCACCGCCGCCAGCCGCTTTGCGGTGGCGTCCATCCCTGAAGCCGCCCATGCGCAGACGCTGGTGATCCACGGCGAGCAGGACGACACGGTGCCGCTGCAGGCGGTACTGGACTGGGCGCGGCCGCAGGTACTGCCTGTTACGGTTGTCCCCGGCGGCGGGCATTTCTTTCATGGACAATTGCCGCTTCTGAAAAATCTTGTGATTCGCCACCTGGGCTGACTGTTTCAGGCCGGCGCCGGGCTTGCCGCCTCTTCCTTTTTCATCTTTTCCCAATTTCAGGTCTTATCTCCCCATGCACCGATTTCTGACTGTTTTCCGTGGCCTGGCGTCATCGCTTGTGCTGCTTTCTTCCGTGGTCCTGCTGCCAGTGGCGCAAGCGCAGATGCCGCAGGCGCCGGAAGTGGCTGCCCGCTCCTACCTGCTGCTTGATGTCACGGCCAACCAGATCCTCGCTGCCAAGGACATCGACTCCCCGGTCGAGCCGGCCTCGCTGACCAAGCTGATGACCGAATACCTCGTGTTTGACGCGCTCAAGGCGAAAAAAATCACCCTCAAGCAGACCTTTCCGGTCAGCGAGCGCGCCTGGAAAATGCCGGGCTCGCGCATGTTCATCGATCCCAAGATGCAGGTGCCGGTGGAAGACCTGATCAAGGGCATGATCGTCCAGTCCGGCAATGACGCGACCATGGCGCTGGCCGAGGGCGTGGGCGGCACGGCTGAAAACTTCGTCAAACTCATGAACGAGCAGGCCAAGGCGTTGGGCATGAAATCGACTTCCTACAAAAATCCGGAAGGCCTGACCGAGCCGGGCCACACGACCACGGCGCGCGACCTGAGCATCCTGTCGACCCGCCTGATGCAGGATTTCCCCGACTACATGGGCTTTTCGGCGATCAAGAAGTACCGCTATCCGGGCACGCCAGCGGCCAACGACACCAACCGCAACACCCTGCTGTTTCGTGACCCCACGGTCGATGGCCTGAAAACCGGCCACACTGCTGCCGCTGGCTACTGCATGATTGCCACGGCCAAACGCGACTTTCCCAACCTGGGTGCCGCCGGCGCGCCGGGCGGCCGACGCCTGGTGGCCATCGTGCTGGGCGCCACCAGCGACAGTGCCCGCGCCAATGAGTCGCAAAAGCTGCTGAACTGGGGGTACACCGCGTTTGAGGCGGTCAAGCTGTTCGATGCCGGCCAGGCGGTGGTTTCGCCGGCGGTCTGGAAGGGCAAATCCAGCACCGTCAAGCTGGGCCGGCCCGAGGCCATCGTGATTGCCGTCCCGGCTGGCAGCGCCGCCAAGGTCCAGACCCAGGTCGCCCGGCCCGACCCGCTGGTCGCGCCTTACACCCGGGGGCAGGCTCTCGGGACGCTCAAGGTCAATGTGGGCGGCGGCGAGACCATGGTGGACATCCCGCTGGTCGCGCTCGAAACGGTGGAAGAAGCCGGCATTCTGGGCCGTGCCTGGGATTCGATCCGGCTCTGGATCAAATAAGCCGCGCGCTCCCCCGGGAGCCATGGGCAGGGTGCCGGAGGCCTCCTCCGGCGGGCCAAATTTGCAGATGGCCCCCCAAACTGCTACACTCGAGGGCTTTTCCGGAATTTCCGGGGAGATCCACGTTTTCACGTAAATAGTCACGTATTTCAGTCAAGTCAGATATCAGACGTTTAGGGACGTTTTAAATGCCAACCATCAATCAGCTAGTTCGCCAGGGGCGCGAGGTCGAAAAGATCAAGTCCAAGAGTCCTGCGATGCAGAACTCCCCCCAGCGCCGTGGCGTGTGCACCCGTGTGTACACCACGACGCCCAAGAAGCCAAACTCCGCTCTGCGTAAAGTCGCCAAAGTGCGCCTGACCAACGGGTTTGAAATCATCTCCTACATCGGCGGCGAAGGCCACAACCTGCAGGAACACAGCGTGGTGCTGGTTCGCGGCGGTCGTGTCAAGGACTTGCCCGGTGTGCGTTACCACATCGTCCGTGGCTCGCTCGACCTGCAAGGCGTGAAAGACCGCAAGCAGTCGCGCTCCAAGTACGGTGCGAAGAAGCCAAAGGCCAAATAAGCCAGACCGGCTCGGGTTTCATGACCCGCGCCAGAAGAAGTTGTCATGACGTCTTCAAAAACAGGTGTTTGAATCACCCTGGCAGGTGTTTCAAGCGAAGTGACCCAAGTGCAAATTGTTGCGCCGGTCGAGTAAGTGAGGGTTTTGATAACTCTCGCGGTGCTGCCCAAAGCGGTGCCAACTGAAGCAAAGAGGTGAAAAAATGCCACGTCGTCGCGAAGTCCCTAAACGTGAAATTCTCCCTGACCCAAAATTTGGCAATGTTGACCTTGCCAAGTTCATGAACGTCATCATGCAAGGCGGCAAAAAAGCTGTCGCCGAGCGTATCGTCTATGGCGCCCTCGAGCAGATCGAGAAGAAGAACCCCGGCAAAGATCCGCTGGAAGCTTTCCACATGGCCATCGGCAACATCAAGCCCATGGTCGAGGTGAAGTCCCGCCGTGTCGGCGGTGCCAACTACCAGGTGCCGGTTGAAGTGCGTCCGGTCCGCCGCATGGCCCTGGCCATGCGCTGGCTCAAGGAAGCTGCCAAGAAACGTGGTGAAAAGTCCATGTCCCTGCGCCTGGCCAACGAGCTGATGGAAGCCACCGAAGGTCGTGGCGGTGCCATGAAAAAGCGTGATGAAGTGCACCGCATGGCCGAAGCCAACAAGGCGTTCAGCCACTTCCGCTTCTGATTTTTCGTTCGCAGTATTTGCTGCGCTGATTTGACGGGTTGCCGAGCGGCCTCCAGGTGTTCATCACCTTGACGTCTGGCGGTTCAACCCCAATTTCTGCCAGCTGAGCGCACAACGCACAGCTGGCAGAGGCGCAGAAAACATGAGAGATGTCGTTGCAGGGCGTCTTTCAGCAGTCTTTGTTCGTAACCCCGAACTGAAAGTAATTTATGTCCCGCGCTACCCCCATTCAAAACTACCGCAACATTGGCATTTCCGCGCACATCGATGCCGGAAAAACCACGACCACCGAGCGGATCCTCTTCTACACCGGCGTGAACCACAAGATTGGTGAAGTTCACGACGGCGCGGCCACCATGGACTGGATGGAGCAGGAGCAGGAGCGTGGCATCACGATTACTTCCGCTGCAACCACCTGCTTCTGGAAAGGCATGGACACGTCCCTGCCCGAGCACCGCATCAACATCATCGACACCCCCGGCCACGTGGACTTCACCATTGAAGTGGAGCGTTCCATGCGTGTGCTGGATGGCGCCTGCATGGTGTACTGTGCCGTGGGTGGCGTGCAGCCCCAGTCGGAAACCGTCTGGCGTCAGGCCAACAAGTACAAAGTGCCGCGTCTGGCCTTTGTCAACAAGATGGACCGCACCGGCGCCAACTTCTTCAAGGTCGTGGAGCAGATGAAACTGCGCCTGAAGGCCAGCCCCGTACCCATGGTGATCCCCATTGGTGCCGAGGAAAACTTCACCGGCGTGGTCGATCTGCTGAAAATGAAGGCCATCATCTGGGACGAAGCTTCCCAGGGCATGAAGTTCACCTACAGCGACATCCCTGCCGAGCTCGTCGAGCTGGCCAAGGAGTGGCGCGAGAAGATGGTTGAGGCTGCTGCCGAGGCGTCTGAAGAGTTCATGAACAAATACCTTGAAGAAGGTGATTTGACCGAAGAGGAAATCAAGCTCGGCATCCGCACGCGTACCATCGCCAGCGAGATCCAGCCGATGTACTGCGGTTCCGCGTTCAAGAACAAAGGCGTGCAGCGCATGCTGGACGCCGTGATCGAGTTCATGCCGTCGCCGATCGACATCCCGCCTGTCAAAGGCATGGATGAAGACGAGGCGCCTGTGACCCGCCGTGCTGACGACGAAGAGAAATTCTCTGCGCTCGCCTTCAAGCTGATGACCGACCCGTTCGTGGGCCAGCTCACTTTCGTGCGTGTGTATTCCGGCGTGCTGAAAAAGGGTGACAGCGTCTACAACCCGATCAAGGGCAAGAAAGAGCGTATCGGTCGTATCGTTCAGATGCACGCCAACAACCGCGAAGAAGTCAGCGAAATCCGCGCCGGCGACATCG
>NZ_JAQSDL010000092.1 GCF_029945895.1 Polaromonas sp.
CTTTTCTTTTGGCGACGCAAAAGAAAAGTGAGTTGCCGCCGGGCAACCCCCGGCTTGCTGGCAGACCACTGGCCTTCGGTCCACTCCGCAGCCTCAACCCCACAATCAACAGGCGGGAAATGTTAGCCCGCCTCCAATCCCTGCCCCGCGACAGCCGCGACACCCTCTTCCTGCTGGTGGTCATCGCCTGGGTGCTTTTGCCGCAAGTCAACGCACTGCCCTGGTGGTGCAGCGCGCTGGCCGCCGGCATGTTGCTGTGGCGCGGCCGGCTGGCCTTGGGCAACAAGCCGCTGCCGAGCAAATGGTGGCTGCTGGCGCTGCTGGCGGTTGCTGTGGGCGCGACACTGCTGACCCACAAGACCTTGCTGGGCAGGGATGCCGGTGTCACGCTGATCGTGATCTTGCTGGCACTCAAGACGCTGGAGCTGCGCGCCCGGCGCGACGCCTTTGTGGTGTTTTTCCTGAGCTTCTTCACAATGCTCACCAACTTCTTCTACTCCCAGTCGCTGCTGACGGCTTTCAGCATGCTGCTGGGCCTGCTGGGCCTGCTAACGGCCCTGGTCAATGCCCACATGCCGGTCGGTAAACCGCCGCTGCTGCAGGCCGCCAGAACCGCCGGCTGGATGGCGCTGCTCGGTGCGCCCGTGATGGTGCTGCTGTTTGTGCTGTTCCCACGCCTGGCGCCGCTGTGGGGCGTGCCATCGGACGCCATGACGGGCCGCAGCGGCCTGAGCGCCACCATGCAGGTCGGCACCATTGCCAGCCTGGCGCTCGACAGCAGCATTGCCATGCGGATTGCGTTTGAAGGCCGCCCGCCGCCGCAGCGCGAGCTGTACTTTCGCGGACCGGTGCTCTCTGCTTTTGACGGGCGGGAGTGGCGGCCCTCGTCCGGGTCCGGGTTTCCGTCCCGCTACAAGCTGGCCGACAACCTGACTGTTCAGGGCGAGCCCATCGCCTACCAGGTCACGCTCGAGCCCACCAGCCGGCCCTGGCTGTTTGTGATGGACGCAGCCGCCGAGAGCCCCAGCCTGCCCGCCGGCTACCGGACCCGCATGAGCAGCGACCTGCAATGGCTGACCGACCGTCCCATCACCGACCTGGTCCGTTACCAGGTGAAAAGCCACCCGGTGTTCAGGCACGGGCCCGATCGGCAGGAAGTGGGCCTGCAGGAGTTTGTCGAACTGCCGCCCGGCTTCAACCCGCGCACGCTGGCGCTGGCCGCCGAGATCCGGCGCGACCCGCGTTACGCCCAGGCCGATACCCGGGCGCTGGTGCAGGCCGCGCTGGAGAGACTGCGCACCGGCGGCTACACCTACACGCTGGAGCCCGGCGTGTACGGCGCCAACACGGCCGACGAATTCTGGTTCGACCGCAAGCAGGGTTTTTGCGAACACATTGCCTCGGCTTTTGTGGTGCTGATGCGCGCCATGGACGTGCCGGCCCGCATCGTCACCGGTTACCAGGGCGGCGAACTCAATGCCGTGGACGGTTTCTGGGTGCTGCGCCAGAGCGATGCCCACGCCTGGACCGAGGTCTGGCAGGCCGGCCAGGGGTGGATCCGCGTGGACCCGACCTCGGCCGTGGCGCCCGGGCGCACCGGCGCCTTCCAGCGGCTGGCGGCTCCGCAGGGACTGGTTGGCCAGGCGCTGGGCAACTTCAGTCCGACCCTGTCGGCGCAGCTGCGCGCCACCTGGGAGGCCGTGAACAATCGCTGGAACCAGTGGATCCTTACCTACACGCAGGGCAAGCAATTGCAACTGCTCAAGGACATCGGTTTTGAGTCACCGAGCTGGGAAGACCTGGCTTATGTGCTGATCGCTATCGTTGTCGGGGTCAGCCTGGCCGGTATGGCCTGGACCCTGTGGGACCGCAGCCAGCACGACCCCTGGCTGCGCCTGCTGGGCCGCGCCCGCAAACAGCTGGCCAAGGCCGGGCTGGACAGCCATGCCGCGACCTCCCCGCGCCAACTGGCCCTGCAGGTCACGCAACGTTACGGCACAGACGGCCAGGCGCTGCACGACTGGCTGCTGCAACTTGAAGCGCAGCGTTATGCCGGAAGGCCCGGCAGCGGCACGACCACGAGCGTGGCCCGGCTTGGCAAACAATACGCCGCCCTGCGCTGGCCGCCCTGACTTTCCCGCTCTGCGCCGTGGGATATGCGCTTGGCGCCATACTGTCAGCCTGCCTTGTTTTCCATCTTTTTTTCTGGACCCGCCCCTCCCGCATGATTGCCCGCCCGTTTTCTACCCCCGCCTCGCCCCGCCTCCTGGCCGCTCTGCTTTTGATAGCTGTCGGCGCAGGCACAGCAAGCGCCAGCACCGCAAAAGATCTCAAACCCCGGAGAATCAAGGTGCAGCAGGCGGCAGAGTCGGGCAGCACCTATGCCAGCCGCGCCGACGCCATGTTTTTTGCCGAAGACATGGCCCGTCGGCGCGACCTCGACGTGCCGTGGGTGCGCAACGCCATCAGCCAGGCGCGTTTCAGCCCCACCGTCGTACGGCTGATGCAACCGCCCGCCAAGACCTTTACCAAGAACTGGCGCGTCTACCGCAGCCGTTTCATTGACCCGGTCCGCATCGCAGCGGGCGCAGCTTTCTGGCAGGACAACCAGGCCAGCCTGGCACGTGCTGAAGCGGAATACGGCGTGCCCGCCGAAATCATCGTTGGCATCATCGGCGTGGAAACCATTTACGGCCGCGACACCGGCAAGTTCCGCGTGCTGGACGCACTGACCACGCTGGCTTTCGACTTTCCGTCCACCCATGCGCGGGCCAGCGAGCGCAGCGCGTTTTTCAAAGGCGAACTCGAACAGTTCCTGAGCCACCAGAACCGCCTGGGCAGCGACCCGCTGGCGCCGCGCGGCAGCTTCGCCGGCGCCATGGGCATGCCGCAGTTCATGCCTTCGAGCTGGGTCAAGTACGCGGTGGACTTCGACGGCGACGGCAAGGTCGACCTTTGGAACAGCCCGGCCGACGTGATCGGTTCCGTCGCCAGTTATTTCAAGGCCTTCAACTGGCAGCCCGGCATGCCCACCCATTACCCGGTGCGTTTTGACAGCGCCACGCTGGAGATGGACGCGCTGATGGCGCCCGACATCCTGCCAACTTTCAGTGTGGCCCGCTTCACCGCCAAAGGCGCGGTGCTCGAAGGCGAAGCCCTGAAGCACCCCGGGCCGCTGGCGCTGATCGAGCTGCTCAATGGCGACCCCGACAACGGCGGCAGCGCGCCAAGTTACGTCGCGGGCACGGAAAACTTCTATGTGATCACGCGCTACAACTGGAGCAGTTATTACGCGATGGCGGTGATTGAGCTGGGACGGGAAGTGGCGGCGCGGGTGAAGTAAGCGCCAGCAGGGGATTCGGCCCGATTCACACCGGCTCTATCGTGATGTCCACCAGCATCTCTTCCTCCCCGCCGCCATGGCGTATCCCCTTGATCGGCGGACAGGCGTTGTAGTCGGTGCCCACGGCCAGGCGCACGTGGCGCTGGTCGATCAGGCAGCTGTGGGTGACGTCGATGCTGACCCAGCGCCGTGCCGCCACGTCAAGGCAGATGTCGGCCCAGGCGTGGCTGGCCAAGTCGGGTTCGTTGGCGGCGTAGAAATAACCGCTGACATAACGCGCCGGAATGCCCAGGCTGCGGCAGATGGCCACCATCACATGGGCCTGGTCCTGGCAGACACCGGCGCCGGCCTCAAAGGCCTGCAGCGCCGTGGTGGTCACGCTGGTGCTATTTTTTTGGTAGCTGACGGCGCCCGCCACACCTTGGCTCAGGGCCAAAAGCATGCTCAGGGCCGTGACACCCGCGGGTGTGGACGGCTGCACGAAGCGGCGGCCAAACTCAGCTAATGAGGCATGCGGCGCGGCCAGCGCCGTCGGCCTGAGAAAAAAAGCCGGATGAGGCATGGCCGCGTCGTCGGTGAATTCGGCCACACCCAACGTGTCCACCTGCCCCGCGGCGTTGACCAGGCTGCCGGTCACATGGGCGGACGCTTCGGCGACAAAGGTGTAGGAGTGGATGCTGTTACCGCAGCCGTCGTGCTGCTCATGCAACGCGCCGGGGGCACCCAGCGTCCAGAAAAGCACAGTTTGCGAGGGGCCGGACTTCGGCGTCAGCCACAGCGTCTGCAACGCATAACGCAGCGGCTCGGTGTAGCGGTAACGCGTGGTGTGACGGACGTGTAATTTCATAAGGCCCCCACGCTCCCCCACTTCGTGTGAGTCGCTGCCCCCCGGGGGGGCCGCTGCGCCTGCGGCCCGGCAAAGCCGGTTCCGCGGCCCCTGCTTGAAGGGGATTTACCCCCCACTTTCGGAGGGTGCATAGGATCGCGGTTCACGCCGTTGCCGGAACCAGGAAGTCGCGGCTGATGTGGGCGCCGAGTTCGTTCACGCGGTCAAGGAACTGCGTCAGGTAGGCGTGCAGGCCGGTGGCCAGGATCTCGTCGATACGCGCGTACTGCAGGTCGGCACTGAGCTTGCCCGCACGGCGCACGGTCTCGCAGGTCTGGTCATCCGTGACCTTCGCCAGATTGCTCACCACCTCCTGCAGGCTGGCAGCCAGCGAACGCGGCATGTCGGCACGCAGGATCAGCAATTCGGCCACACGTTCGGGCTTGATCACATTGCGGTAGACCCGGCGGTAGATCTCGAAGGCGCTGACGCTGCGCAGGATCGCGCTCCAGTGGTAGAAGTCGTACTCCTGGTCTTTCACGCTGGCAGCGCCGTAAAAGTCGCTTTGCACCGCGT
Source organism: Polaromonas sp. (assembly GCF_029945895.1). Lineage (GTDB taxonomy): Bacteria > Pseudomonadota > Gammaproteobacteria > Burkholderiales > Burkholderiaceae_C > Polaromonas. The sequence goes on from NZ_JAQSDL010000092.1 coordinate 4,746, forward strand.
GAAACTTGACATCGACCAGGCGTGCGGTGTTGTCGGCGCGCTCGAGGAAGGTTCCCAGCCGCATGAAGTACAGCGCCTCGTCCTGCAGCATGGTGCCGACGGTCACGCCGCGCGACAGGTGCGAGCGGAACTTGACCCATTCGAAAAACTGGCTCGGGTCGCGTTCGAAATCGCCATTGCGCAGCATGCGGAAGATTTCGAGGTAGGTCTGGTTCTGCGTTTCCCAGACCTCGGTGGTCAGCGTTCCGCGCACGGCGCGCGCATTTTCCCGTGCATTCTTCAGGCAGGAAATGATGCTGGACGAATTTTTCTCGTCACGCACCATGAAGTCCATCACGTCGCGCGCATTGACGTCGCCGTATTTGCTTTCATAGGCACCCGAGAGTTCGCTGATGCTCAGCAGGCCCTTCCAGCCTACCTGCGCCACGGCGGTGGATTGCGGAAGCAAGGAGGTCTGGTAGTTCACATCCAGCATGCGCGCGGTGTTTTCGGCGCGCTCTGTGTAGCGGGACATCCAGAACAAGTGATCAGCAGTTCGTGACAGCATGGTTTAACTCCTCGCCTCAAACACCGAAAGCGCTGGCGCGCCTTGCGTATTTTGGTGATGCCATGACAAGCGCTGCGCGCACTTGTCAGTCATCCCCGCGAATGCCTGCGGCATGTCGCCGGCGCGCTCTGTGTAGCGGGACATCCAGAAGAGGTGATCAGCGGTACGTGACAACATTATTTGCTACCTCCCTGCGACTGGCTTTGTGATTGCCCCGACTGCGACTGCGTTTGCGACTGCCCCGGGGCGTGCGCATCATCTTCCAGCACCCAGGTGTCCTTGGTGCCGCCGCCCTGCGAGGAGTTGACCACCAGGGAGCCGTCTTTCAGCGCCACACGCGTCAGGCCACCCGGCACCATCTGCACGGTTTTGCCGCTGAGCACAAACGGCCGTAAATCGATGTGGCGCGGCGCGATGCCGCTTTCGACATAGGTCGGGCAAGTCGACAGGCTCAGCGTCGGCTGGGCGATGTAACCGGCCGGGTTGGCCAGCACGGCCTTGCGGAAATCCTCGATCTCGGCCTGTGTGGCTGCCGGGCCAACCAGCATGCCGTAGCCGCCGGCGCCGTGCACTTCCTTGATGACCAGGTCTTTCATGTTGGCCAGCGTGTACTGGAGGTCGTCCTCGTTGCGGCACATGTAGGTCGGCACGTTTTTCAGGATGGGTTTTTCGCCGAGGTAGAACTCGATCATCTTGGGCACATAGGGGTAAATCGACTTGTCGTCAGCAACGCCCGTGCCGATGGCGTTGCACAGCGCGACGTTGCCGCTGCGGTAGACATTGAGCAGGCCGGCGCAGCCGAGCGTGGAGGTCGGCCGGAAGGCCAGCGGGTCGAGGAAGTCGTCATCGACACGGCGGTAGATCACGTCCACGCGTTTCGGGCCGCGGGTGGTGCGCATGTAGACGAAGTTGTCCTTCACAAAAAGATCCTGCCCCTCGACCAGTTCCACGCCCATCTGCTGCGCGAGGAAGGCGTGTTCGAAATAGGCCGAGTTGTACATGCCGGGCGTCAGCACCACCACCGTCGGCTCGGCGCGATGCGCCGGCGAGTTGTCGCGCAGGGTCTCGAGCAGCAGGTCGGGGTAATGCGCGACAGGCGCCACGCGGTTCTCGCTGAACAGGTCGGGGAACAGCCGCATCATCATCTTGCGGTCTTCCAGCATGTAACTCACGCCGCTGGGCACGCGCAGGTTGTCTTCCAGCACGTAGTACTCGCCCTCGCCCTGGGCGTTCGGGGCGCGCACGATGTCGATGCCGCTGATATGCGAGTAGATGTTGCCGGGCACCTCGACGCCCATCATCTCTGGGCGGAACTGCGCGTTCTGGAAAATCTGCTCGGACGGAATCACGCCGGCCTTGATGATTTCCTGGTCGTGGTAGACATCGTGGATGAAGCGATTGAGCGCCGTGACACGCTGGATCAGCCCTTTTTCCATGCTGGCCCACTCGTGCGCGGGGATGATGCGCGGGATCAGGTCAAAGGGAATGAGCCGTTCGGTGCCGCCGTTGTCGGGGTTGCCGTCGTCCTTGTCGCCATAGACGGCAAAGGTGATGCCCACGCGGCGAAAAATCATCTCGGCCTCGGCACGCCTGGCCTGCATGACCGGATCAGGCTGCCTGGCCAGCCAGCGCTGGTAAGCCTGGTAGTGCTCGCGGACGCTGGACGCCGTTGCATTCATCTCGTCAAACATGGGGCGGCTCATCGGCTTGGTCTCCAGCAAATTTACGAATGGATCGTTATATAGCTAGCTTAGCAAGTAATGCGCCAGCCGTTCGTAGGCCAATCACTATTTGTGCAGATTTCCATTCACGGCGGCGCGTCCATCCGGTGCTGCCAATAACGCAGCGCCGCCTGCCGCTGACAGCGGACCCCCGCCGGGTGCTGGCTGTCCCAGCTGGCGGCGCCGCAGACCGGCGAGCTGACCACCACAATCCCGCGCTCGCGATAACGTGCCAGCACCGGCGGCGCCGGGTGGCCGAAACGGTTGCGGTAACCGGCCTGCGCAAGCGCCAGCGTGGGCTGCACCGCATCGAGAAAGGCCGCGCTGGACGAGGTCTTGCTTCCGTGGTGCGGCACCAGCAACACGTCGGCCCGCAGCACCGTGCCCGCGGCCACCAGGCGCTGCTCCTGCGCCAGCTCGATGTCACCGGCCAGCAAGGCGCTGCGCCGGCCGTTGGACAGGCGCAGCACGCAGCTCATGGCGTTGGACCGGGCCGGCGCAGCATAGTCACCGGCGGCCGGATGCAGGACCTCGAAATCGACCCCGTCCCACTGCCAGCGCTGGCCCGCCACGCAGCGGGTGGCAGGACGCAGCGCCTGCAGCTCGTGGCTGTCCTCGATGGAACTGAGCAGGGCCGCCTGCGGATGCATCGCCAGCACCGCCGGCGCACCGCCAATGTGGTCGCTGTCGCGGTGGCTCAGCATCAGCATGTCCACGCGCTCATCCAGGGCGCGCAGCAAGGGCACCAGCACCCGGTGCCCGGCGTCGCTCTCGCGCGAAAAGCGCGGCCCGCTGTCATAAACCAGCGTGTGGCCGGCGGTGCGGACGAGCAGCGCATTGCCCTGCCCCACATCGGCGGCGATCAGCTCGAACTCCCCGACCGGTGGCCGCAGCGGCTGCCACAGCAGCACCGGCAACAGCAACGGCAGACCCAACACGCGCCAGTGCCAGGGCAGGCGCATGGCCAGCAACAAACCGCCCGCCACACCGGCCACCGCACACCACAGCGGCGCGGCCGCCACGCTGATGCTGGCCAGCGGCCAGCGTGCCAGCCATTGCAGAAACACCATCAGGGCCGCCACCGCGGCGGCCGCGAGATCCCAGAACGGCGCCCAGAGCACGCCCAGCATGGTCAAAGGCGTGACCAGCAGGGTCACCCACGGAATCCCCAGCCCGTTGGCCAGCAGGCCGACCAGGGAGACCTGGTTGAACAGCAACAACGACAGAGGCGTGAGCGCCAGGGTCACCACCCATTGCTCGCGAAATAGGGCCCCCACGCCTGCCACTGCGCGTGCTGCGCTGCCCCTCGATGGGGCCAATTTTTCCGGGGGCGGCCCATCGGAAAATGGCTCTCCCTGCGCTTCTTCATGGCGTCGCTCTTTTCTCTGATCGTTTTGACCGCCAGCCCTTTCCCCACGGGCGCCAACAGCTCCTGAATCCATAGCATGCTGAGGCTGTTGCGAGCCCGCTGCAAACAACACGCCCACCGCCACAAACGACAACCAGAAACCGGCCTGCAGCAAGGCCCAGGGGTCCAGCGCCACCACGACGGCCATGGCCAGCAGCCACACCTGCGGCCAGGGCCAGCGTTTGCCGCTCTGGCGCAGCAGCACCACGGCCGCCAGCATCCAGACCGTGCGCTGCGCCGGCACGCCCCAGCCGGAAAACAGCGCATACGCCGCCGCCAGCAGCAGCCCGCCCCAGGCCGCGGCACTCGCCGCCGGGACCGCCAGACACAGGGCCGGGCTCCAGCGCGCCGAGCGCCGCCACAGCCAGCCCATGACCTGCGCGGCCAGCCAGGCAAACATGGTGATGTGCAATCCGGAAATGCTCATCAGATGGGCCACGCCGGTGGCCCGGAACACATCCCAGTCGGCGCGTTCGATGGCATTCTGGTCGCCCACCAGCAGGGCGGCCACCACGCCGGCCAGCTGGCGGTCGGTCACCCGCGTGTACACCGCATCGCGCAGCGACTGGCGTGCGCGCTCGACCGGGTAGCGCCAACTGTCGGCGAGCCGTTGGGGCGGCGCATCGCGCGGTCCGGCGCGCACATACCCGGTGGCCTGCAGGCCCTGCTCCCAAAGCCAGAGTTCGTAGTCAAAGCCGTAAGGGTTGCTGTTGCCGTGCGGGGCCTTCAATCGCACCGTCATGCGCCAGGATTCACCGGCGCGCAGGTTCTGAGGCTGGCGTTGCAGCGCAAGCAGCGCCGCCGGGGCATCCAGGCTTTCGATGTCGGCGGGTTCCCTGCTGCCAAAACCCGCATACCAGCCAAGGTAGACCTGCGCCGGTAACACCACCGGCTGCCCGTCCAACCGGGCGCTTTCCACCGCGAACCGGAAACGCAGGCCGTCGTCGCTGCGCTGGGGCATAGCCAGCACCCGTCCCGTCACCTCGATGTCCTTGCCTTCCAGCGCAGGGGCCAGCGCGCCGGCCTGGAAGGCCGCCGCGCGCAGGCCGGTCAGTGCAAACCCGGCCGCCAGCGCCAGCAGCAGTGCCATCAGGCTGCGCGCGGACCAGACCGCCTTCGCCGGGAAGGCTACCGCCGCCGCCAGTCCGGCCAGCACGACCACAGCGCCGGCGATGCCGGCATACAGCCCGGCATCCCACAGCCCGCGCTGCTGCAACTGCAGGGCCGCGCCGGCCACCCAGCCGGCCAGCAGCGGGCCCAGCAGCCTGGCCCCGGGAGGCGTCGCGGCTGACATCACTCTGACCAAGCGCCCTCCCCCTTTTGCTGCCCTGCGTTTGTAAGATTCCCTGCTTAACGGAGAACACAGGCCTTGCGCTGACAGGCATCTCGGCCTTTGGCGCAGCTCTTGCTTGCAGGGGTGGCATTAAAACCGTTATTCAGGCGCCGGTCGCGGCCGGCGTGCTGTTTCTGCGGCATAGTGCCAGCATAGCGCCTGAAATATTCGAAAAGCGAGATTGCCTTGTCCATTCATGTAGCCCTCAGTCACATCACCCACTACCAATACGACCGGCTGGTTCGCCTCGGCCCACAGGTGGTCCGGCTGCGGCCAGCGCCACACAGCCGCACCAAGGTGCTGTCGTATTCCCTGACCGTCGAGCCCAAGGGCCACTTCATCAACTGGCAACAGGACCCGTTTGCCAACTACCAGGCACGGCTGGTGTTCCCCGAGCCGACACGCGAGTTCAAGGTCACGGTGGACCTGGTGGTCGAAATGGCGGTGTTCAACCCGTTTGACTTCTTCCTCGAACCCGAAGCCGAGGAGTTCCCGTTCAAATACAGCAAGGAACAGGCGCATGAACTGGCGCCCTACCTGGCCACCGAGCCGGCAACGCCACTGCTCAAAAGTTATCTCGCCGGAATCGACCGCACGCCCAAACGCACCATCGACTTCCTGGTCGGGCTGAACCAGAAGCTGCAGGGCGACATCAAGTACGCGATCCGCATGGAGCCCGGCGTGCAGACGCCGGAAGAAACCCTGAAACTCGCCGTCGGTTCCTGCCGCGACACCGGCTGGCTCATGGTTCAGCTGTTCCGCCACCTCGGCCTGGCCGCGCGTTTTGTATCGGGCTACCTGATCCAGCTGAAGGCCGACGTGAAGTCACTGGACGGCCCGAGCGGTGCTGAAAGCGATTTCACCGATCTGCACGCCTGGTGCGAGGTGTTCCTGCCAGGCGCCGGCTGGGTCGGCCTGGACCCGACCTCGGGCCTGATGGCCGGCGAAGGCCACATCCCCCTGGCCTGCACGCCCGAGCCCTCGAGCGCGGCGCCGATTGAAGGCGGTGTGGACGAAAGTGAAGTCGAATTTTCCCACCACATGGGTGTTCAGCGCATCTTCGAATCACCACGCGTGACCCAGCCCTACACCGACGCGCTGTGGGCCGATGTGCTCAAACTCGGACACCAGGTGGACCAGGACCTGGTCGCCGGCGACGTGCGCCTGACCATGGGCGGCGAGCCGACTTTTGTGGCCACGCAGGACCGCGACGCCGCCGAATGGAACATCGACGCGCTGGGCCCGACCAAACGCGGCTACGCGACCGAACTCGTGCAGAAGCTGCGCGCCGAATACAGCGAAGGCGGCTTTCTGCACTTCGGCCAGGGCAAGTGGTACCCGGGCGAGCAGTTGCCGCGCTGGGCGCTGAGCATTTTCTGGCGCAAGGACGGCCAGCCGGTCTGGCAGAACCCCGCGCTGTTCACCGACGAGCGCCAGCCCTGCAACTACACCAGTGACGATGCGCGCCGTTTCACCGAGACGCTGGCCGGCAAGCTGGGCCTGTCCGCCCAACACATCACGCCGGGCTACGAAGACACCTGGTACTACCTGTGGCGCGAGCGCCGCTTGCCGGTCAACGTAGACCCTTTCGACACCAAGCTCGATGATGCGATGGAGCGCGCGCGCCTGCGCCGCGTGTTCTCCCAAGGGCTGGACGCAGTGGTCGGGTATGTGCTGCCCCTCAAGGTCCGGGAAGGGAGCGCCGCCGGGCCGTCCCAAGGCGCGAGGGCCCCCGCGGGGGGCAGCGACCCCCACGCAGTGGGGGAGCGTGGGGGCGACATCGAAGCACAAGGGCAAGGCCCGTTATGGTCCACCGGGCCGTGGTTCTTCCGCGATGAACGCATGTACCTGATGCCGGGCGACTCGCCCATGGGTTACCGCCTGCCGCTGGACTCGGTGCCCTGGGTGTCGGAAACCGATTTCCCCTACATGACCGAGGCCGACCCGTTTGCGCCGCGGGACGAGCTTCCCTCTACGGCTGCCCTGGCGGCGCGTTACAACGCCGCCACCGGGCAGGCCGCGCCGGTTCCCGCACCTGCCGCGGCTGCACGCGCGACCGGCCACAACAGCGCCAGCATGCTGGCCCAGTACATGGCGCGTTACATGACGGCCAGCGGCCCGCGCAACGAAGCCAGCCGCCTGCTGCAGTTCAGGCCGGCCACGCCCGGCACCGACACGCGCTTCGACCAAAGCGCAAAAGCGCCCGCCGCCGCGGCCAGGGCGGCGCCGGCAGTGGCAGATGAAAACGCCCGCATGCCCAAACCTGGCGAGTCCGCCGCCTGGTTGACACGCACCGCGCTGTGTGTGGAAGTGCGCGACCCGACACGCGCGAACGGCCCCCAGGAAAAACCCAAAGCCAAGGCCGCGCCGAAGGAAAAAGGCGCAAAGGCGGAGACTGGCGCGCTCTACATCTTCATGCCGCCGCTGGAACGCCTCGAGGACTACCTCGATCTGCTGGCCGCTGTCGAGGCCAGCGCGCAAACCCTTGGACTGCAGATCGTTCTGGAAGGTTACCCGCCGCCGCGCGACCCGCGCCTGAAGATGCTGCAGGTCACGCCTGACCCCGGCGTGATCGAGGTCAACATCCACCCGGCCTACAACTGGAACGAACTGGTCGAACACACCGAGTTCCTCTACAAAATTGCCCACGAGACGCGCCTGTCGGCCGAAAAGTTCATGACCGATGGCCGCCACACCGGCACCGGCGGCGGCAACCACTTTGTGCTGGGCGGCGCCACGCCACCGGACAGCCCCTTTCTGCGCAAGCCCGAGATGCTGGGCAGCCTGATCGCCTACTGGCACAACCACCCGTCGCTTAGTTATCTGTTTTCGGGCATGTTCATTGGCCCGACCAGCCAGGCGCCGCGGGTGGACGAGGCGCGCAACGACCAGCTCTACGAACTGGAAATCGCGCTACGCGAAATTACCGCCAACCGCGAAAAATACGGCCAGGACATGCCGCCCTGGATCGTGGACCGCACGCTGCGCAACATCCTCGTCGACGTCACCGGTAACACGCATCGCAGCGAGTTCTGCATCGACAAGATGTATTCCCCCGACTCGGCCACCGGCCGGCTCGGGCTGCTGGAACTGCGCGCTTTCGAGATGCCGCCGCATGCCCGCATGAGCATCGTGCAGCAGCTGCTGCTGCGCGCGCTGGTCGCGCGTTTCTGGAACCAGCCTTACCACGGCCGCATGACGCGCTGGGGTACCGAACTGCACGACCGCTTTTTGCTGCCTGCGTTTGTGCGTCAGGACTTTGCCGACGTGCTGACCGAGCTCAACGAGGCCGGCTACGCCTTTGACATGGCCTGGTTCGAACCGCATTTCGAGTTCCGCTTCCCGATGATCGGTCAGGTCAAGGCCAACAGCATCGAGCTGACCCTGCGCAGTGCGCTCGAGCCCTGGCATGTGATGGGTGAAGAAGGCTCGTCCGGCGGCACCGTGCGTTATGTGGACTCCTCGCTCGAACGCGTGGAGGTGCATGTCACCGGCCTCAACGACAACCGCTACGTCATCACCGCCAATGGCTGCGCGCTGCCGCTGCAAAGCACCGGCACGGTCGGCGACTACGTGGCCGGCGTGCGTTACAAGGCCTGGAACCCGCCCTCGGCCCTGCACCCGTCGATCGGCGTGCATGCGCCGCTGACGTTTGACATCGTGGACACCTGGATGGAACGTTCGCTGGGCGGTTGCCAGTACCACGTGGCGCACCCGGGTGGCCTGAGCTATGACACGCTGCCGGTGAACTCGTATGAGGCCGAGAGCCGGCGTCTGAACCGGTTTTTCCAGATGGGCCACACGGCGGGCAAGATGCGCGTCCAGCCGGCGCAACCAAGCCGGGAGTTTCCGTTCACGCTGGATCTGCGTTAGGCCCCCCAGCCAGCACGCGCAGGCGTTCCACGCAGGCCCGGAATGCGCCGTGCAGTTCTGCCGGCTGGCGAATCTCGAAGTCAAACGACAGCCGCGCCAGCTGGCGTGCAAACCAGTTCAGGTCATCGGCCTGGGCGTGCAGCAGCACGCCCTCAGCGCAGGGCTGGAACAGGCCGACACCTTCAAACAGCTGTTCCTGTGCGGTTTCCATGCCGGTGCGCAGCAACACCTGGATGCTGAAAGCCCGCGGCAAGGTGGCGATCCCCAGCGCGAGATGTTGCACCGCATCAAAGTCTGCCGGCGGCGTGAACACGGCGTTCAGCGCCTGCACCTCCAGCACACGGTCCAGCCGGAAGGAACGCAGACCCCGGCGCAGGTGGCACAGGCCCACGACATACCAGCGCCCCCCGCGGTGGACCAGGCCATAAGGGTCCAGATCCCGCCCGGTGAGCACACCCTCGGCAGAACGGTAAGCCAGGTGCACACGCTGGCAGCCGTGGGCGGCGCTGCTCAGGGCCAGCAAGGCGGTGTTGTCGCCCGGCGCGACTGAACCAGCCAGATCAAGCCTCACCGTCTCGCCCAGAGCCCGAATGCGGTTCTTGAGCTTGCCGGGCATCACGCGCTCCAGCTTGGCCTGCGCGCTTTGCACCGCTGGCGCTGCTTCGGCCAGCCCAAGCCCACGCGCCGCCACCAGGCCGACCGACAGGGCCAGCGCCTCGTCGTCGGTAAACATCATGGGCGGGAGCTTGAAGCCGGCCATCAGCCGGTAACAGCCGTAGCGGCCACGCTCGGCCAACACCGGAATACCCAGGTCTTCCAGCCTGGCGATGTAGCGGCGCAAGGTGCGGCCGTCCACCTCCAGCCGCCGCGCGAGTTCCGCGCCACTCAGGCGGCCGTGGGTCTGGAGCAGCTCCAGCACCGTGAGCACGCGTGTGGTGGGCGAATACATGTGGATGAGTTTAAAACCTAATCAGGGCCAATATCGCCCTATTACGCTTTTACATTGAATTCCTCCAGAGCCGATGACCGGTCTCAGACACAAGGAAATATCCATGAGCTTCGCCATCCAGACCGCTGCAGCCCGCCATCATGAAGGCGGGCGACATGATTTCGATTTCCTGCACGGCCACTGGCGGGTGCACAACAGGCGCCTGCACCAACGCCTGCTGGGGTGTACCGAATGGGACAGCTTTGAAGCCACGCAATCCTGCCAGCCCCTGCTGGACGGCCTGGGCAACACGGACGAAATGCGCAACGAAGCGGGGCCTGTGGGCGTTTCACTGCGCCTGTTTGACCTTCAGGCCCGGCAGTGGGTGATCTACTGGGTCGCCCCGCACGACGGTCTCCTGCAGCCTCCCGTGCGCGGCGCGTTTGCGGGGGGGACCGGCATTTTTGAAGGCACAGACGTTCATGACGGCCGGCCGGTGCGCGTTCGCTACACCTGGTCCCACACAAGCGGTGACACCCCGCAATGGGAACAGGCGTACTCGGCCGATGAAGGCGCCAGCTGGGAGACCAACTGGGTCATGTCTTTTACACGCACGCGAGCTTGAAATGGACATGCCCGGTTTGACCCAGACCACCCACCTGTGGCTGTTTTTCGCCATGGTGTTCGGCATCATCGTGCTACCGGGCCTGGACATGGCCTTTGTCATGGCCAGTTCGCTGATGGACGGACGCCGTTCCGGACTGTCTGCGGTCGCCGGCATCGTCGCCGGCGGCGCGGTGCATGTGACGCTGGGCGCCATCGGCATCGGCGTGGTGCTCAAGCTGTTCCCGGCGGCGTTTACCGCCATGGCGATGGCCGGCGCGCTGTACATCACTTGGATCGGCCTGTCACTGTGGCGCGGCGCTACGGCGCTGGGCGAAGTCGGAGAAACACGCTCCCGCTCCCTGCCGGCGACTTTCGGCCGCGCCCTGCTGACCTGCCTGCTGAACCCGAAAGCCTATGTCTTCATGCTGGCCGTCTTTCCGCAGTTCCTGCGACCCGAGTACGGCCCGGTCTGGCTGCAGGCCGTGGTGCTGGGGCTGATCATCGCCTTGACACAGGCCGGGGTGTATGGCGCCCTGGCCCTGGGCGCAGCGGGTGCCCGGAACTGGCTGCGCGGCCACCCCGAGGGCCAGGTCTGGGCCGGCCAGGCGGTCGGCGCAGTGCTGGTGCTGGGGGCGCTGTACACCGCATGGGGAGGATGGCGCGGTTTTTGACAGGCGGCGACTCCCCGCGGACCTCGGGATCGCTCAGAAATTGTCTTATGGCTGCAACAACGATGGCGGCTTGCGCTGCCATCGTGTGCTCCGCGCCGGAACAACAGGCAACGGAGCTGCTCACGCGTTAAGCATAAAGGCATACTTGGGCCACCTTGGAAAACAACCCCTCCCTTTTTGCAGCCGCCGCGCTGGAAGCGCCTGTCGATCTGGCGCTGGCCCTGGCACTGCCGGCTTCCGCCGGCCATTTTGACGAGTTGCACGGCCGAACCCTGGACAAGGCCCCGCCCGCGGTCGGCCAGATGCAGGGCCAGTACCAAAGCCAGACCAGCCAGCCCTCCCAAATGCTGCAGCTGGCGGGTAGCGCCGCTGCGCCCGCGCCAGCACCCGGCCCCGGCCCGACCGCTGGCCCGGCGGCCAGCCTGGCGCCCGACTGGAGCCGCTTCTTCAACTTTCTGGGCGGCGACGGTTTTGAGGACCTGAATCACCGCACCGCCAACCTGCAGCGCCAGATCCGCGACAACGGCGTGACCTACAACGTTTATGCCGACGCCAACGGCCCGCAGCGGCCCTGGTCGCTGGACCTGTTTCCGCTGATCCTGTCGGCGCAGGACTGGGCGCAGATCGCTGCCGGTGTGCACCAGCGTGCCCGGCTGCTGGAGCACATCATGGCCGACGTGTACGGCCCGCAGCAGCTGCTGGCACAAGGGCTGCTGCCTGCGGCGCTGGTGCAGGGCCACCCCGGCTATCTGCGCGCCATGCACGGCGTGCGGCCGGCCGGCGGCACCTTTTTGCACATCGCCGCCTTCGACCTGGCGCGCGGCCCCGACGGGCGCTGGTGGGTGGTGTCGCAACGCACGCAGGCGCCCTCGGGCCTGGGTTACCTGCTGGAAAACCGCCTGGCGATCTCGCGGCTGTTCCCCGAGGCCTTTCGCGAACTGAAGGTGCAGCGCCTGGCGGCCTCCTACAAGGCGCTGGTCGATGGCATGAAGGCCGCCAGCCCGGCGCGCGCGCGCGGCGAAGAAAGCCGCATCGTGTTGCTGACGCCCGGCCCCTACAACGAGACCTATTTCGAACATGCCTACCTCGCGCGTTACCTTGGCCTGACCCTGGTGGAAGGCAGCGACCTGCTGGTGCGCGACGACAAGCTCTACCTCAAGACCCTGCAGGGGCTGGAGCCCGTGCACGGCCTGCTCAAGCGCCTGGACGACGAGTTTCTGGACCCGCTGGAGCTGCGTTCGGACTCCACGCTCGGCGTGCCCGGCCTGCTGCAGGCGATACGCGCCGGCAACGTGCTGGTGGCCAACGCCCCGGGCTCGGCCTTTCTCGAATCCAGCGCGCTGCTGGGCTTTCTGCCAGCCCTGTCGAGCCACCTGCTCGACGAGCCGTTGGCCCTGCCTTCGCTGGCGACCTGGTGGTGCGGCGAGCAGGCCGCACTGCAGGCCGTGCTGCCGCGCCTGAAGGAATGTGTCATCAAGGGCACCTACCCGGAGTCCGGCATTGAGTCCGTGATTGGGCAGACGCTGTCGCGCCGCGAACTCGACGAATGGGCCGGTCGTCTGGTCCGGCGCAACGAAGACTACACGGTGCAGGCCTATCTGCCGCTGTCGCAGACGCCGACCTGGCAGGGCCAGAGAATTGCCCCGCGTTCCACCATGCTGCGGGTGTTCGCGGTGGCCGACGGCGCAGGTTCCTGGCAGGTGCTGCCCGGCGGGCTCGCGCGGCTGGCCGGCCCCAATGACAAGATTGCCTCCATGCAGCAAGGCGGCAGCAGCGCCGATGTGTGGGCGCCGGGCGAGTCCGGACGGGGTGCGCCGCAGGCCACAGCGCCGGCCACCGCCGAACCGGGCACCCCACCCCGATCGGCGACCCCGGTGCGGCACAAGCCCCCGGTCACCAGCCGCGCCGCCGAAAACCTGTTCTGGCTGGGCCGCTACACCGAGCGCACCGAAAACGCCATCCGCATGGCGCAGTTGACGCTGCAGTCCCTCAACGGCGAAGACCAGTCCTCGCAGCCGCTGCTGGCCTGGCTGTCCGAGCTGGCCGTGAAAAACGGCCTGGTGATGGACTCGGTGCCGCCTGCGACGCAGTCGCGCCGCGTGTTCGAACGCTCACTGATTGCCAGCCTGGCAGACACCGAGCGCGCCGCCAGCGTGGGCTACAACCTGCGCGCGCTCAAGGGCGCGGCCTCGGCGGTGCGCGAGCGGCTGTCGCAGGAACAGTGGCACGTGATCATGCGGACCGAGGCCGATTTTTCCTCTCGCTGCAGCGCCTTCAGCGGGCCCGACCACCCTGCCTCGCAGACCCTCGAATACTCCTCGGTGGAAGCGCTGGCGGCACTGGAGTCTGCCAGCGGCTTCCTGGCCGCCATGACCGGCGCGCAAACCGACCGCATGAGCCGCGACGACGGCTGGCGCTTGCTCAGCACGGGCCGCCACATCGAGCGGCTCAACACGCTGGCGTCCTCCCTGATCCTCGGCTTCGAGACCGGTGCCGTCTTCGACGAAGGCGGTTTCGGTGCCATCCTGGCTCTGTTCGACAGCACCATCACCTTCCATGCCCAGTACCAGCAGCAACGCGATGTATCGGCGCTGCTGGACCTGCTGGTGCTGGACCGGGACAACCCGCGCTCACTCGGCTGGGTCACCCAGACCCTGCGCGGCCGGCTGGCGCGCCTGGCCGAAAACACCGCGGGTGCGCCGCAGCCGGCGCCCGACCTGACGCCCACCCTGCCCGACCCCGGCAGCTGGCTGCTCCGTGACCTGTGCAACCCCACTTCCGGCGCGCAGGACAGCGGCCCGTACGCGGGCCTGCTGGCGCAGCTTGAGCTGTGTTGCAGCGCCGCTTTCGAGCTTTCGGACACGCTGAGCCGGCGTTACTTCAGCCACGTGGCCCCGGACGAACACAGCCTGGGCGCCTGAGGCCGCCTCCACCTGCAACCTTCCCATTTTTCGAGCGATGCTGCTTCACCTTGTTCACGAGACGCGTTATGCGTACAGCCCCGCCGTGGAAAGTGCCCACCATGTGCTGCACCTCAAGCCGGCCAGCCACGCCGGCCAGCAACTGCTGCGCCACCAGCTGACGATCACCCCGCAACCGGCGCGGCTGCAGGAACGGACCGACGTGTATGGCAACGCCCGCAGCCATTTCTCGCTGCACACGCCGCATGACAAACTGACGGTGGTGGCCGACAGCATTGTCTCCACCCTGGCGCTTGCGGCAACGCCGGCAGACGCGCCGGCCGGTCTGCCGTGGGAGCAGGTGCGCGAGCAGTTCCGCTACCACGCCGGCGCCGCCTATGACAGCGCCTGCGAGTTCGTATTTGCCTCACCCTACATCCCGCGCGACGAGGCGTTTGCCGAATTTGCCCGGCCCAGCTTCACGCCCGGGCGGCCCCTGCCCGAAGCGGCGCAGAACCTGATGGAGCGCATCCACACGGGCATGATCTATGACAGCGAGAGCACCGAGGTGGGCACGCAGGCGCTGGAGGCGCTGCACCTGGGCAAGGGCGTGTGCCAGGACTTTGCCCACATCATGGTCGCCTGCTGCCGTGCCATGGGTGTGCCGGCGCGTTATGTCAGCGGCTACTTGCTGACCTCGCCGGCACCCGGCCAGCCGCGCCTGATCGGCAGCGATGCCTCCCATGCCTGGGCCTCGGTGTACTGCCCGGTGGAAAGCAAGGCCGGTGGCCTGGCGCTGGCAGAAGGCCAAAGCCCGGGCATCTGGCTGGACTTCGACCCCACCAACAACCGCGCGCCGGGCGAGGACTATGTCACGCTGGCCACGGGCCGCGATTTCCTCGACGTCTCGCCGATGCGCGGCGTGATACGCGGCGGCGCGCGCCATGTGCTGGACGTGGCCGTGACGATGACGCCCATCGACAAACTGCCGGACCCGAACTGAGTTGAGCTGAACTGAGCGTTCCATGCCCGGCGGCGGGCAGGCATGCCGGCGCTAGAATCTTTTGAACAGCCTGCCCCAGCCGCTACTTTTTTTGTAGCTGCTGGCGCCCGTCCGGTATGGGCTGAAGGCCTATTTCACTATCAATCCCCGATTCATCCACCCACAGGAGCATTTCATGAGCCACCCCACCGGCCCCATCTACGACAAGCTGAAAACCCTGGGCATCACCCTGCCACCGGTCTCCACGCCGGCGGCCGCCTATGTGCCTTTTGTGCAGACTGGCAAGCTGGTTTTCCTCTCCGGCCACATTGCCAGAAAAGACGGCAAGCCCTGGGTCGGCCAGCTCGGCAAAAACATGACCACCGAAGAAGGCAAGGCCGCCGCACGCGCCATTGCGATCGACCTGATGGGCACACTGCATGCCGCCGTCGGCGACCTCGGCAAGGTCACACGCATCGTCAAGCTGATGAGCCTGGTCAACTCGACCGGCGACTTCACCGAGCAGCACCTGGTGACCAACGGCGCCAGCGAGCTGTTGGGCGAGGTGTTCGGCACGGCCGGCGCGCACGCCCGCAGCGCTTTCGGCGTGGCGCAGATTCCGATGGGTGCCTGCGTCGAAATCGAGCTGATCGCCGAAGTCGCCTGACCCCGCTTTGCCGGTCAGGCCGGCGACACAAGTCGGTAGCACCGCCTCGCAGGCGGATTTAGAATCATTCGTGCCCGAAGCGATTCGGGAACAGCGTTCTCAGGGCGGGGTGAAATTCCCCACCGGCGGTGTTTGCGTGTAAACGCATCAGCCCGCGAGCGCCCGGCCTCTTCACGGAAGCCGGGGTCAGCAGATTCGGTTCAACTCCGAAGCCGACGGTCACAGTCCGGATGAAAGAGAGCGCGATGTTTACGGCCCATCTCATGGGCCGGCGTTCGCACGCCGGCTTACAGGAGGGGCCGCAGGCTCGTGCGCCCTGATTTTGGTGATCATTTTCAGGAGTAGCCCATGAGCCAAAGACATCCTCAGGCCGCCGCCTTGCCGCCGCAGCATCCCGCCAGATTCTGTTTTATCCAGGCCAGCTGGCACGCCAGCATCGTGAACCAGGGACGCGATGCCTTTCTGGCAGAGATGGCCAGAGACGGCGTGGACCCGCAGGACATCGACCTGTTCGAGTTGCCGGGCGCCTTTGAGATTCCACTGCATGCGCAGCAATTAGCACGTTCGGGCCGGTATGCCGCCATCGTTGCCTGCGGCTTGGTGGTGGACGGCGGCATCTACCGCCATGACTTCGTCGCGGATGCCGTGATCAGTGGCTTGATGCGGGTGCAGCTGGACACCGGCGTACCAGTGTTTTCAGCTGTGCTCACGCCACAGCACTTTCATGAGCATGAGGAACATCGCCGCTTTTTCAGTGAGCACTTTGTTGTCAAAGGCACCGAAGTCGCGCAGGCCTGCCTGCGCACGCTGGCAAGCCTGCAGCGGGTGACCGGGCTGATGGCCGGCTGAGCGCTTTTTTTGCCTGCTGGTAGGGCTGAGAAATCAGGCTCGCTCAGTCACCCAGCCCTGCACCGACGCCAGCGCCGCCGCCAGTTTCGACGCATCAGTGCCGCCAGCCATGGCCATGTCGGCCTTGCCGCCGCCCTTGCCGCCGACCTGCTGGGCGACGAAGTTGACCAGTTCACCGGCCTTGACCCTGCCCACGCTGTCGGCGGTCACACCAGCCGCGATCTGAACCTTGTCGCCGTCCACGGCGGCGAGCACGATCACCGCGGTCTTGAGCTTGTCCTTGAGCTTGTCCATGGTGTCGCGCAGCGTCTTGGCGTCGGCGCCTTCGAGCCTGGCGGCCAGCACCTTCAGGCCCTTGACATCCACCGCCTGCGACATCAGCTCGTCGCCCTGCGCCGAAGCCAGCTTGCCCTTGATGGCCGTCAGCTCTTTTTCCAGATCGCGCATCTGCTCAAGCAGGCCGCTGACGCGGGCCGGCACTTCATGCGGGGTGACCTTGAGCGTTCCCGCCACCCCGCCCAGGGTGGCTTCCATGGCCTGCACGTAGTTGAGCGCCGCCAGGCCGGTGACGGCCTCGATGCGCCGCACGCCTGCCGCCACGCCGCCTTCGGCCGTGATGGTGAAAAAGCCGATGTCGCCCGTGCGCGCCACATGGGTGCCGCCGCACAACTCCTTGCTCGAGCCAATGCTCAGTACGCGCACCTTGTCGCCGTATTTCTCGCCAAACAGCATCATGGCGCCGGTTTTCTGGGCGGCCTCCATGTCCATCACGCTGGCGTCGGTAGCGGCGTTGGCCAGGATCTCGGCGTTGACGCGTGCCTCAATTTCCCGGATCTGTTCGTCGGTCACCGGTGCGTTGTGGGCAAAGTCGAAGCGCGTTTTCTCGGCATCAACCAGAGAGCCCTTTTGCTGTACGTGGTCGCCCAGCACTTCGCGCAAGGCCTTGTGCATCAGGTGGGTGGCGCTGTGGTTGCGCACGGTGGCGGCGCGCAAGGCGAGGTTGACACGGGCCGAGACATGGTCGCCCACGTTGAGCGTCCCCTGCGCCACGCTGCCATGGTGGCCGTAAACATCGGCCTTGATCTTGAGCGTGTCGCCCACCTCGAAGTGGGCTGAGCCGCTGACAAGTTCGCCCTGGTCGCCCACCTGGCCGCCGCTTTCGGCATAAAACGGGGTGTTGTCCAGCACCACCACGCCTTGCTGGCCGGTCTTGAGCGCTGCCACCGAGACGCCGTCGGCGTACAGGGCAACAATTTTTCCGCTGGCTTCCAGGGCTTCGTAGCCGGTGAACACATTGCCTTCGCCGGCGTATTCGAGTGCCCGGTCCATCTTGAATTTGCCTGCCGCCCGCGCCTGGTTTTTCTGTTTGGCCATCGCAGCCTTGAAACCGGCTTCGTCAACCGCCACACCGCGTTCACGGCAAACGTCTGCCGACAGGTCCAGCGGGAACCCATAGGTGTCATGCAGCTTGAAGGCCACCTCCCCTGGCAGCACCTTGCCGCCGTCGGCCAGCGCCGTGTCGAGAATGGTCATGCCGATTTCAAGCGTCTCGAAGAAGCGCTCCTCCTCCGCCTTGAGCACGGCCGTGATGCGCTTCTCGTCGGTCTTGAGCTTGGGATAGGCATCACCCATCAAGCGCGCCAGATCTGCCACCAGCTTGTGGAAAAACGGCGTCTTCTTGCCCAGTTTGTAGCCGTGTCGGATCGCGCGGCGGATGATGCGCCGCTGCACATAACCGCGGCCTTCGTTGGATGGGTTCACACCGTCACTGACCAGGAAGGCAGTGGCGCGGATGTGGTCGGCAATCACGAACAGGCTCTTGTTGCCCAGGTCTTTTTCACCCGTCTCGCGTGAAGCTGCCTTGATCAGTTCGGCAAAGATGTCGATCTCGTAGTTGCTGTGCACATGCTGCAGGATGGCGGCGAGGCGCTCCAGGCCCATGCCGGTGTCCACGCACGGTGCCGGCAGTGGCGTCACCGAGCCGTCTTCAGCCATGTTGAACTGCATGAACACGTTGTTCCAGATCTCGATGAAGCGGTCGCCGTCTTCATCGGGACTGCCGGGTGGTCCGCCCGGAATGTGGTCGCCGTGGTCGTAGAAAATTTCGGAACAGGGGCCGCAGGGGCCGGTGTCGGCCATCATCCAGAAGTTGTCGGACTTGTAGCGCCCGCCCTTGTTGTCGCCGATGCGGATCACGCGCTCGGGCGGCAGGCCGATCTCCTTGGTCCAGATGTCGTAGGCCTCGTCGTCCTCTTCATACACCGTGGCCAGCAGGCGGTCAGCCGGCAGCTTGTAGACCTCGGTCAGCAACTCCCAGGCCCACTTGAGCGATTCACGCTTGAAGTAATCGCCAAAACTCCAGTTGCCCAGCATCTCGAAGAAGGTGTGGTGGCGCGCGGTGTAGCCGACGTTTTCCAGGTCGTTGTGTTTGCCGCCCGCCCGCAGGCAGGCCTGCACCGAGGCCGCACGGACATAGGAGCGCTTGTCGGTACCGAGAAACACATCCTTGAATTGCACCATGCCCGAGTTGGTGAACATCAGCGTCGGGTCATTGCCCGGCACCAGCGAACTCGAAGGCACCACGGTATGGCCCTTGGACGCGAAAAAGTCCAGGAAGGTCTTGCGGATGTCGGCGACGGTGAAAGTGGGTGTGCTCATGTTTTGTTGGTTGCTGATGACGCCGGCGCCGGCCAGGCCCGGGCCCGGAGCGGCCGACCGCACCTGGATGCTTGATTTGCCTGAACCTTTGATTATAAGTTTCGCGGACCAAGCGCCCGCCCGCTCTGCGTAATACCGCCCGACACGCTATGCTTGCAGGTTGTGCCAATGAGCCGCGCAGCCGCGGCACCCCCGAAAGAGACCCTCATGGACATGAAAACCTCCCCGATTTCGCTGCTCAAAGACCCCAGCCTGCTCAAGACCGACGCCCTGATCAACGGCCAGTGGGTCAAGGGCAGCTCGCGTTTTGACGTCAACGACCCCGCCACCGGCCTCAAGCTGGCCGACGTGGCCAATCTGGGTGCCAAGGACGCCGAAGCCGCCATTGCCGCCGCCAACGCCGCCTGGCCCGCCTGGCGCAGCAAGACCGGCAAGGAGCGCCACGCCATCCTGCTCAAGTGGTACCAGCTCCTGATGGCCAATGTCGAAGACCTGGGCCGCATCATGACCGCCGAGCAGGGCAAGCCGTTTGCCGAAGCCAAGGGTGAAGTCACTTATGGCGCCAGTTTTGTCGAGTGGTTTGCCGAAGAGGCCAAACGTGTCAACGGCGAAACCCTGCCCCAGTTTGACAACAACCGCCGTCTGATGGTCCTGAAGCAACCCATCGGTGTCTGCGCGGCCATCACGCCCTGGAACTTCCCGCTGGCCATGATCACGCGCAAGGTGGCGCCAGCACTGGCCGCCGGTTGCCCGGTAGTCATCAAGCCGGCCGAGCTGACGCCGCTGACGGCGCTGGCTGCGGCCGAACTGGCCGTGCGCGCCGGCATCCCGGCCGGCGTGCTCAATGTGCTTACCGCCGACAGCGACAACTCCATTGCTGCGGGCAAGGTGTTCTGCGCCAGCGACATCGTGCGCCACATCAGCTTCACCGGCTCCACCGAGGTCGGCCGCATCCTGATGGCGCAAAGCGCGCCCTCGATCAAGAAGCTGGCCCTTGAACTCGGCGGGAACGCGCCCTTCATTGTGTTCGACGACGCCGACGTGGACTCGGCCGTCGAAGGCGCCATGGCCAGCAAATACCGCAACGCCGGCCAGACCTGCGTCTGCGCCAACCGTATCTATGTGCAGGACGGCGTGTACGACCAGTTCGTCGAAAAATTCGCCGCCAAGGTCAAGCTGCTCAAGGTCGGCAACGGCTTCGAGGACGGCGTGGTGCAGGGCCCGCTGATCGAGGACTCGGCGGTCGACAAAGTGCAGCGCCATGTCGACGATGCCATTGCCAAAGGCGGCAAGTTGCTAGCCGGCGGCAAAAAGCTCAAAGGCCAGTTTTTCGAGCCCACCGTGATTTCGGAAGCGACCGGCGACATGCTTTGCGCCAAAGAGGAAACCTTTGGCCCGTTTGCACCGGTGTTCCGCTTCAAGCACGAGCAGGAAGCCATTGACGCCGCCAACAACACCGAGTTCGGCCTGGCCAGCTACTTCTACAGCCGAGACATCGGCCGCATCTACCGCGTCGCCGAAGCGCTGGAGTACGGCATGGTCGGCATCAATGCCGGCGTGATCGCCACCGAGCATGTGCCCTTTGGTGGCGTCAAGCAGTCCGGCCTGGGCCGCGAAGGCTCCAGCCACGGCATGGAGGAGTACCTGGAAATGAAATACCTTTGCCTGGGAGACATCCTCAAATGAAGCGCCGACTTTTTATCCATGCCGGTGTCGCGGTCGCAGGCGCTACGTTTTTGGTAGCTGCCGGCGCCCAGGGCATGGGGGCTGCAGGCCAAAAACGCCACAAACTCGTGATCCAGGTCAGTGACAACGACCCGGCTAAATGGAACCTGGCCCTGAACAATGCCAAAAATGTGCAGGAGGACGTGGGCGCCGCCAACGTCGACATTGCGATCGTTGCCTACGGTCCGGGCATAGGCATGCTCAAGCTGGAGTCGCCGGTCGGCCCGCGTATAGCCGAGGCGCTGAAAGCCAATGTGCGCGTGGTGGCGTGTGAAAACACCATGCGCGGTGCGAAGCTGACCAGGGACGACATGCAGTCCGGCATCAGCTACGTTCCTGCCGGGGTGACCGAGATCATGAAGAAACAGGGCGAAGGCTGGGCTTATTTGCGGCCCTGAGCGTTTTTGCCTGGCAGTTCACTTTTATAATCGGGCGGTGCTCTCAGCCTGAATGCGGGTGTAGTTCAATGGTAGAACTTTTGCTTCCCAAGCAAATAGCGTGGGTTCGATTCCCATCACCCGCTCCACATTTTTCCCACTCCGGCAGCCGGCCGGCGTGACTTCAAGCGGCGACAGCCGGGCTGTCAACCACCACCGCGCCAAGGGTAAAGTAAAAGGTTGCGCCCAGCCCTTCGGCCGCCTCGGCCCATACCCGCCCCCCATGCCGCTCAATGACGCGCTTGACGGTGGCCAGCCCGATGCCGGTGCCTGCGTAGTCGGTGGAGGAATGCAGCCGCTGGAAGGTGCCAAACAACTTGTCGGCGTAAGCCATGTCGAAGCCGGCGCCATTGTCCCTGACGAAATAGACGGCCTCGCCGTCCGCACCCGTTTTGCACCCCACGTCGATACGCGCCAGCGGCTGCAGGGAGGTGAACTTCCACGCATTGCCCACCAGGTTCTGGATCACCACGGAGAGCAGGAGCGGGTCGCCAAGCACCAACAGGTTCTCCTGAACGTGGATCTCCACCACGCGCTCCGGCTCCCGCTCGCGGCACGCCTGAACCACCTGCAGGGCAATTTTTGCCAGATCCACGGGTCCCGCACGCAGCGGGTCCCGCGACAGCTTGGCGAGCGACAGCAAGCCCTCGATCAGCTCGCCCATCTGGCGGGTGCCGGCGCGGATACGGCTGAGGTAATGTTTTCCCTGAGCCCCGACTTTTTCCGACGCCATGCGTTCTATCAGCTGGCTGAAGCCGTCAATGGTGTTGAGCGGTGAACGCAGGTCGTGCGACACGGAATACGAAAACGCTTCCAGCTCGCGATTCAGGGCTTCGAGTTGCGAGGTGCGCTTCCGTACCCGCTCCTCCAGGTCGGCATTGAGGCGCAGGATGCTTTCTTGGGCCTGCTTTCGCTCGGTGATGTCCTGGGTCGAGCCGTGCAGGCGGATGACCCTGCCGCTGTCATCACGCACCACTTCGCCAATGACCCTGACCCAGACGCGGCGTCCGCCAGCAGAGGTGATCTCCAGCTCTTCATCGAAGGGCGCCCCAGTGTCAATACACGCCTGGACCACCGCCTCTATTCTCCCGCGCCACTCCGGCGATCCGTAAAACTCCAGCGCCTGCTTCAGGGAGGGTCGGGTGCCGGGCGGCACCTCATGGATTTTGCAGACTTCGTCGGACCAGACCACATGATTCCCAGGCAGATCCAGCATCCAGCCGCCAATCCGCGCGGTGCGCCCGGCAATCCTGAGCAGGGCCTCGCTCTGGCGCAGCTTGTCCTGGATCGCCCGGCGGTCCGTGATGTCTTCAGTCACCGAAATGATGTGCGTGGCCTCGCCCGACAACGACCGCACCATGGACACCGTCGAATGAACCCATACGGCCGAGCCATCCTTTTTCAAATACCTTTTTTCGTCCGAAAAGCTCTCCAGCTCGCCGGCCAGCATCCGGTCCCTCTGCGCGGCATAACGCGTCCGGTCATCGGGGTGGGTCAGCTCGCGCGTATCCATCGCCTGCAATTCGGCCTCGGAGTAGCCCACGATGGCGTAGTAGGCGGGGTTGGCCATCAGGAAGCGTCCGTCCGGCGTGTTCATCACGATGCCTGAAGCCGCGGTGCCAAACATCAGCTGAACCATGTCCTGGCTCACCTTGAGCTGCTGCTGCGCTTCGGTACGCCGCAACACCTCGGTTTGAAGCTGCCGGGTGCGCTCACGAACACTTCGGCGCATCTGCAAATTCCACAGAAGCACCAGTGTCAGCAGAGTGCCAATACCAAACACCGCGCCGGCCAGCCATCGCACCAGGTCTGGATGCAGGCCCGTCTTCGGCTCGAACATCAGTCCCGCCAGCGAGTAGTCCGCCTTGACCATGCCCAGGCTCGCCAACGTCCGCGCAATCGCGTCCAGCCGGCCGGGGTTCAGGTGCCCGATCTCCACCAGATCGGGCAGCACCAGAGGCCGCATCTGCATCGCTTCCTCCAGCAGGGTCTCGCGGGTCAGGCCCCGTTGCCGGACACCTGTCATTCCTGCGATCAGATCGGCCATTTCCGGCTCGTGGGCGAAGGCGTATTCCCAACCCTTTCGGGTAGCGCGCAGGAAGGCGGCCGTGCGTTCGGGCGCTTTCTCTGCCTGGGCCTCCGTCGTGAAGAGAATGTCGCCATAAAAATCGACACCATAGTCCAGGCTGCGCATGGTCGCGGGCACCACACCGCGAGCGCGAAGCAAGGCGGGCTCCACCGTCGAATAGGCTGACATGGCGTCTACCCTGCCCTCGATCAGGTCCTCAAGCTTCCAGGACTGCGGGAGGATGTTGACACGCTGGGGGTCGATGCCTTCGCGCTTGAGCACGGCGCGCAGCTGGATGCTGCCCTGAGCGTCGGAGAGCATTACCTTGGCGCCGACCAGGTCACTGGGGGAGCGAATCCGGCGGTCCGCCCGACTCAAGATGACGTAGGGCGAGTGCTGGAATATCGCCGCCAGCGCCACCAGTGGCTGCCCGTTGATGCGGTTGATCAACATATCTGAATCGCCAATGCCGTATTGCGCGTCGCCCTTGAGAACCGTGGCAATCACCGGCCGGTCGGCACCGCCCTCGCGAATGGTGACGTCCAGCCCTTCATCACGGTAAAAGCCCTTGGCCAGGGCAGCGTAATAACCGGCAAACTGGAACTGGTGCAGCCATTTGAGCTGCAGGGTGACGCGTTCGGGGGCTTTGGTGTCGGCTGCGGCATGCACCGGGGTGGTGCACAGAAACCAGAGCGTGGAGAATGCGAGTGCAACCAGCACTGCAGTTGCAGGACGCTTCACCGGAGTCACCACGGACTGAGGTGAGCGTGTCAGGAGATACATCGTGAATTAAGTCTAGCACGCAACTTTCTTGTACCGCGAGTTTCATCCTCGGCTCGACAGCTCAACACAAAAACCAGCGGCTAAAAGCCCAAGCTGCAATCCTGCTTATCCGAAAAACAGCGGACTAAAAAAATGCTTCTGACACGGAAAAAGCCGGGCAAACGCCCGGCTTTGCAAGGTCAGAAAGAAATCAAAGTTGTTTGCAGAGAAAGTACCCAGTCGTCGCTTCAAGATAAGCACCTGCTGCGGGGGCAACAGCCGCCGCTGGCGCGACTGTTGAAGATCGCACAATCCCGGTGTTGTTCACGCCATCGTCGATGAGACGGTCAAGAGCGCCTGCGAATTTTCCGGTCAGATTGTTGAGGCAAACGACATTGCCACTCAGGCCCCACAGAGTATTCCCGAGTGCCATGTTGCCGCCAGCAGCGTGCGCAGGCCGGGCTGCTGCACCCGCATCGGCTGGATTACCACCGATAAACCCCGCATACCGCAATGCACGAAACGCATTGACGTTCTCACCAGCCGCCACACCAAATGGATCTACAGAAGCTGCACCAATCAACCCATTGTTGTTGCCGGCGCCCACATTTGCGGCCCAGCCGTACAAGGCAATGGTGCTACCCGTTTCGTCGGCAGGCAGCGACCGGTAGCGATCCCGGTAGGACAAAATACTGGCACTAACAGCATCCATGTCTTTTGCGATGTTTTTTATCTTGCTGTTCTCGATCAACTCCTGACCTTTGAGCACGCCAGCCAGCAGCAAGCCCACAATCACGAGCACTATCGCGATTTCAACCAGTGTGAAACCGCCCTGTTTTTTCAATGTTTTCATTGATGACTCCAAAATAATTACGCGACGCGGGATGCATCGGTAATTAAATGTATCTTTTGTTTTCGGATTTGAGGAGTCAGGAATTTTTACATGGGAGCCGCAGCGTCACGCGCAGGCCTTTGCCCAGCCGTTCTGCGGAAAGCTCGCCCCCTGCAAGCTGGGCCTGCTTGCGGGCCTGGTACATCCCCAGACCCCGGTTGACAGCGCCGGAACTGGCCCAGGGCTCAAACAGTTTGTCCAACGCAATTTCCAGCGGCAGATGTGGCGTTTCGAAATGCACAGCGATGTGGGACTCTTCGTCCACAACAACAACCCGACAATGCGCCGCTACCTGGCGCTGACGCGAGAGATTGGAGACATTGCCCAGCACATTGTCGAGCACCGTGGCGAGCGCAGCACCGTCCCATTGCAGCCACGCGCCCCCCTCCAGTTCAATGGCGACCTGATGCAGCAGACCGGCCTGGCGAACGTGTTCGTCCAGGTCCAGCATGTCTGGTTCGTGTTCTTCCAGGGGGGCCAACGGCGCCGAAAGGGAAGCCTGCCAGGTGGGATTCAGCAGGGCTTGGGCCATGCGCTCTGCCCGATTGGCGGCCAAGGGTGCATTGCTGCGAAGGCGCCGCGCACGCGCCATCAGGGTCTGGTCGTCTTCTGCCCCCGCAAAGTCCTCCGCCACCAGTTGCACCCATTGGGCCAAGTTGCGCATATCGTGCTGCAAGAAAACGCCTACCCGCGCACGCTGGCTGACCGCTGCCACCAGCGCCAGTTGGCGGGCCGCCAGGGCGCCTTGCAGCATGGCAAACAGGACCCCGGCCGCCTGCAAGGCAAACAAGTGGCGTTCACCGCGCAAGCCCTTCAGGCCAATGCGAAAGTCCAATGAGATATCGTCAAACTGAAAACTCTGACAAAGGACGCGGTCATCAAAACGCCGCTCGCCTCGTGCACCGGGCACGGCCGCACCGTGCACAATCGCCGGAATGGGCGGTCCCATGCGGGTGAATACCGGCGAGCCATACCAGCTCCCCCGCCAGTCCATGCTGACCAGGCCCAACTGCGCAAGCGTGTGCTGATGCCGCACCAGCGTGCCCAGCAAGTCATCATGCAAGGCCTCGCGCAAGGCCAGCAGCTCGTCCATGCGCTGGCGATGCAGTCGGCTCAGATGGCGCAGCCAGATCATCGTGAACCCCACGCTCAAGCCCGCCACTACCAGGGCTACGGCCGCGTCGTACAAGTCGTTCACGACGGCGCTCTTTCAATGCCGAACTTCTTCATGAAGTAATAAAGGTGCTCGCGGGTCAGCCCAAGCTTACGAGACGCTTGTGCCACATTGAACTGGGTATCGGCCAAAACGGACCGCACAAGCTTTTCCTGCGCAGCTTCGCCGAACTCCCTGACACCTTCCCCCATCGGTGCGGTCAGCGTCATGCGCGCCTGTCCGTCAGTGTTCAGTTGTTTTTCAGCCTGCAGAAACAGCACGGCACGGGCCAAGGCTTCTTTCACACGTTGTATGCTGGCCGGCTTGTTGAGAAAATCGAAGGCACCCAGGCCAATGGCCGTCAGCGCCACCGCGGGTTCATCCTGGCCCGTCAACACGATCACCTTGAGCGAAGGCCGCTCCAGGATGAGCAGCCTTAGCAACTCCAGACCTTCTGTCGGGTCGTTCGGGTGAGGTGGAAGGCCCAGGTCGAGCACGGCAAGGTCAAAGGGTGCATGCGCCTGCCGGGCGATCACAAGAGCTTCAGCCGCTGCCCCACCCGAAAGCACTTCGTAACCGATGTCTTGGAGTGAGCCACACCACCAATCGCGCAGGGAAGGGTCATCTTCGACAAAGAGAACGGTGGAGCGACCTTCCATGATTACAAGGTTATGTCGTGAAATGAGTCAAGGAGCAGTCACTAAGCAGATCTACCCTTTGGCCACTAGGGCAAAACGCCATTGCCCTGCATTCTCTGTATAAGCTGCTCTACCGTCAGCCAGACCACCACATCATCGAAGTATGTGTTGACAGGAGTCGTTGCCTCGTTACGTGGATGCGACACCAGAATCCTGTCGTTATTAACATTTGCCGCTTCGTCCACACTCAGGGCAGGTGGTGCAGCGTTGAGGTTTGCTGCGTATGAATAAACAGCGAATGCGGGGTTCGCCAGTTGTCGTCCACCAGCACAATTGGCGGCCCCAATTGAATCACAGACGCGGACATCGCTGACTGGTGCGACAACCGGGTTGTAATACCTGTTCCGGATGCCGTCAGCATGGGTAAACGGATAACAAGTGGATGCATTTGCCCCGCAGGTTGCCGGCGTGATGGCCAAGGTAATGGAGCCATTGTTTGTGGTGGTGTTTACTGTCGAGGGCACGATATAGCGCAGTGGACGCGCCCAAGCATCAATGACTAGTCCATTCGCACCCTGCCCCGCCATTCCCAGCGTCGCAGCCGGCACAAACCCTGTATTTGGGTTTGCTGTCACAAAACACCGCCCACGTTCCGCGCCGCCTCCAGCCGTAGTCGTCACAAAAACTTCTGCCCCACAGCCCCCTGCTGGATTCGGATTTGTACAGAAACTTTCTCTTCCAACACTCGTTGCCGTAGCCGGACAAGGAAGGCGCCGGTTAACCATGGCGAAAGCGACAATGGCGTCGCTCGCATCCTGTAATTGGCGTTGCGTGTCTGAAAACTTCTTGTTTATCAATTGAGGTCCAAGCGCAGCCATTCCCGCCCCGAGGGCGAGCCCCGCAATCACCAGGACCAGAGCTATTTCAATCAAACTGAAACCGAACTGGCGGATTTTTAACGAAAGGCCCCGGCGCTTACCCACCCTGGCGATGTGAGATTTTCCAGGACACTGGATCACTGTTTTAGATTGATTGCTCATATAGTTCCTAAGGTTTTGCCATCACCGCGCGCCCGCCTTCGGCGGAATAATCCGGATAGCCCCCGGCGGCAACAAATCCACCGCCTGCCCTGACGGCACATCAATCACCTGACCCGGCCTGGCTTTGAGTTGCATGTCCTGGCCCGCAAGCTGCAGCACACCCGCCTGCCCCGCCAGAGAGCGCAAGGGATTGACGGCGGCGCGGCCATACAAGGGCTGATCATTGACCCACACCGTGCTGCGGTTGCCCGAACGGACCACCACGCCGCTGACGACCAGGGCGTCCGGCAAGCCCGGGGCCGCCTCACCCGACGTTTCTTTTGGAAGCACCTGCACCCCCCCGTCGGGATTGCCGACAGCGTTGCGTGCCGATTCAAGATTTCGGCGCTGAGCCGGCGAAAGAATCAGCGCCCCAAGCTCGCGGGACAAGGGGGCAACGCCAGGAACGGTCAGCGCCGGCCCTGCCGTCTGCGCCATGGCTATACAGGCAGTCAACGCTGTCAAGCCGAGTGCCACAACCCGGCCCCCGAACCGCGGAGCCATGACAACCGTCGGGAAGAATTTCATCACAGGCTTCACCTTCATGGCGCTTTGGGCGCTGCGCCTTCAACCACCACGTACAGCCAGGACAATTCACAATGTACATCGATCGCTGGAACCGAGCGGTCGGCACTGGCGAAAGTTTTCTGATCGTAAATACAGCTGTCGGTCGTGAAATAACCCGCGTTGCCGCCCTGCAGGCGTGCCAGCAGGTTCAGCCACTCTTCCTCATGGACACCACTGACACTGAGTTTCATGGGGACACGCACCATGTGGGCCACGGTTTCACCGGTCTTGTCGTCGCTCAGGGGTTTGAGCTTCTCCTGGGCGCCCAGCTCCCATACCAGGGTGCTTTTTCGCAGGTCACGGGCTGCAGCTTCCAGTGCTTCCAGCATGGCCAGCCTGTCGGGCGTGTGGGCAAAATATGACTGCTTGAGCTTGCCAAACATTTGAAGGTTTTCCTCCAGCCTGGCCCGGTCGGACTGGGTGTTCTCGAGCGACTGGTTGGCTGCGTTCAGCGCCACCTGCGCCCTGCCTTGCTCCAGCGCAATGTCCCGGGCCAGCCAGCTTGCGCCGCCAGCCAAGGCTGCAGCCACTGTGCACATGATGGCGCCGAGCACCAGCGGCCGGGCGGCCATGCGCCAGACGCTGCGCGTTTTCTGAAGGTCCGTCATGGCGCGACTTTCTCCAGACACAGGTCCATCGTGCGTGCACCCACCTCGCCGAGTGTGCCGCCCTGGACCTGCACCGGGTCCAGCGTCACTGTGGACTTGAGCAGAATCGCCGACCAGCCCGCTGTATTCAAACCGGCAAGCAAGCCGTCTTGCAGCTGCAGCGCCTGCCGCTGTGTCAATGTCAGGGGCAGCGCCGCGGTGAAGCTCAACAGGGCGAGGGCTGGTTTGGCAGGTTCTGCAGCAGGTGCGGCGGCCGCGGCGGCGGCGGCCGCGGCGGCATCCACCACCTTGGGGCAACCAAATGGCTCGGCCGCGGCGGGAGGTGCGCCGGCGGCTTGCACCTGCAGACGCGGCAGCGACCAGCTGACTTTTTGTACCTCCACCCCGGGCGCAGCTTTCAGCGCACCGGCCAGATGCTGCAAACCAGCAAACTGGTCGGGCTGTGCCGCAATGGTCTGCTGCCAGGCCTGCACCGACGCCACCGCAAGGCCTGCCTGACTCAGGTCACCCTTGGCGCGCAGGACTTCCTGGCTGGCCTGCTGGTTGATCACCGCTGCGCGCGCCACTTGCTCCTGCGCCAGGTTGCGCTTGCCCCAGGACAACCACAACAAGTCCGCCGACCACAAAACGGCCAGGGCCAGAACCGCCATGCCGCCGTACTTTGCACTGGCCCCTATCTGGGCCGCACGCCATTGCGTGCGTGACTCGTCCGGCAAAAACTGCAGCTGCGCAGAGGCAGTCTTGAGCCGCGGCAGCAGCCGGGCATACGCGTCGGACACGCCTTCAATGAATTGCACGTCCAGCGCAGGGTCAGTGGCAGCTTCTGCGAGTGCCTGCGCGTCATCAAACGGCAACCACATCTGCGTGGCTACGGGTTGATCGGCGCTGCTCAGCCATTCCTGAGAAATCAGGTACTGGACAGTTCTGCGCGCCTCGGCCAGCACAAAGGCCGCTGACAAACTGCCTTCACCCACACTCAGCGCCAGCCGCGAAAACAGCGGAGTCTTGCCGCGCACCAGCACCTGCCGCAGCCCGGCAGGCGTGGCCACCAGGGCCAGCGTGGGCCTGAGGCTGGCCGGCTCCGGGGGGGCCGGTGGGCCCTGCACCAGCGGATCGGTGCGCGGCCGGCGGGGTAACTTTTGCCTGACCTCCAGCGCAATCAGGGCCGACAACGGCCACAAGCCCTTGACGCGAATGTGTTGCGCCGTAAGGGCAACCAGCCATTGGGCGATGCGCTCGCTTTGCCCCATGCCGATCAGGCTGACACGGGTCGGCGGTCGCCACGAGCCAGAAGGAACCAGCACGGCGGCGCGGTAGGGGTTGTCGCGCAACTGCTGCAACAACCGGCGTTGCAGCAGTTGCTGCCGCGTGCCAGCCAGCCAGATGGGCGGCAGGACATTGCGGATGTAGGCCTCGTCCATGATGTCGCTGACCAGCGAGCAGTTGCCGCGCGCCGGCATGTGGGCGGCGACCCAGGCGACCGGGTCAACATCCACACCCGCTGCCGCCACAGGTTCGGCACGGGCCCCGCTCAGGCGGTACAGATGCACCGACTGCTGCGCAATGACGAGGGCGAATTCCCGCATGGTTAGAACTTGACCTTGGAAATCAGGTCGTAGATCGGCAGCATCACCGACGACATGATCCAGGCAATCATGCCGCCCAGCACCAGCGTCAGCACCGGCTGTATCAGCCCCTGGAGTTTTTCAATGGAATCATTGACTTCGCGGGTGTAGAAATAGCTGACATTTTCAAGCGCCTTGTCCAGGCCGCCAGTGCTTTCGCCGACCCGGATCATGCGGACCACCAGTGGCGGAAACAAGGTGGTTGCGGCGAAGGAGTCGGACACCTTTTGTCCCTGGGAAATGCTCAGTGCTGCGCCGCTGATCGCCTTTCGATAGGCCGCGTTGCCTGAAAGGCTCAGGCAGAACCCGAGCGAGTCGAGCACCGAAACGCCGCTTTTGTACATCAGGCCAAAAGACTTGGCAAAACGCGCCATGATGATCTTCTTGAGAATGGGGCCAAAGATGGGGGCCCGCAATTTGGCGCTGTCTATCCAGAGCCGGGCCGCCGGCGACAGGCGCACAGCGGTGATCCAAGTGGCCGCAACGAGAAAAATCACCAACGGAATGGTGTACCAGTAGTTGACCAGAAAGCCGGAAAAAGCCACCAGCGCACGCGTCTGGATGGGCACCGTGCCTCCCAGATTCTTGATGAAACCGATTAACTGCGGAACGAGGTAAATCATCAGAAAACCTACAGCGCCCAGCACCACAGTGCCGGCAAACACCGGGTACATCAGCAATTTTTTGGTCTGCGCGGCGATCTCGTCCGACCACTTCAGGCTTTCCACCAGTTCGGCCAGCACTTCCGGCAGCTTGCCCGTGGCTTCGCCGGTACGAATCAGGTTCACGTTGACCTTGTCGATGCCCGCAGGCGATTGTTCGAGCGCCTCCGACAGGCTGGCGCCGCCCTCGATGCGGTCCACCAGGTCCGAGATAAAGCGCCGCACGGTGGGTGTGTCGGCAGAGTCACGCAAATCGATCAGCGACTCAAACAGGGGCACACCCGCATGACTCATGGTCTGCATGTGGATGAAGATGTTGATCAGCTCCTTGCTCTCCAGCTTCTTGCGGGCAAACAGCGTGGCGGCCCGCACCGGCGTCGCCTTCAGCAGTTCCAGCTGCATGCGGCCCAGGCGCGCTTCCAGATCGGACTCGCTGGTGGCCGACTGGCGCCCCGAGATGGTCCGGCCTTCGGCCGTGATCGCGCGGTAGTTGAACTCCAGCATCAGTTGGCCAGCCGGGTCAGGTCCACCACGCGAGCCACCTCTTCGAGCGAGGTCGTGCCCGCCAGCACGCGGCCCAGTCCGTCCTCAGCCATGGTGGTGAAACCATTGCCGCGCGCGTGGGCCAGCAGTTCGGGGGTGCGGGCGTTGCGCGACAGCAGGTCATCCAGGCCCATGTCGAAGCGCAGCAACTCCATGATGCTGGTTCGCCCCTTGTAACCCTGGCTTTTGCAATGGCTGCAACCCACAGCGCGGTACAGGCTCAACGGCAGATGGTGCGCAACGCCCAGCAGCGATTTCTCAACGTCTCCCGCTTCGTAGGACTCCTTGCACTTGGGGCATAACAGGCGTATCAGGCGCTGCGCGACGATGCCGATCAGGTTGCCCGTCATCACGCTCACAGGAATGCCCAGGTCCAGCAGCCGGGCGATGGCCAGTACCGCCGAATTGGCGTGCAAGGTCGAAAACACCTGGTGGCCCGTCATGGCGGCGCGAAAAGCCATCTCGGCCGTTTCGTGGTCACGGATCTCTCCGACCAGAATGATGTCCGGATCCTGCCGCATCATGGAGCGGATGCCGTTGGCAAAATCCATCTTGGGATTGTCGGCAGCAGAAGCCTGGCGGATACGCGCCATCGGGTACTCGACCGGGTCCTCCAGCGTCATGATGTTGACGCTCTCGGTATTCATCTCATTGAGGATCGAGTACAGCGTGGTGGTCTTGCCGCTGCCGGTCGGTCCGGTCACGAGGATGATGCCGTAAGGCCGCGCGAGCATGAGCCGCAAGGTGTTCATGCGGTCGGCCGGCAGCCCCATCTTGTCCATCGGCACGATGGACTTGCGCCGGTCCAGCACACGCAGCACGAAGTTCTCGCCATGGATGGTCGGCTGCGCCGCCGCGCGAAAATCCACATCGTGACCGCGTATAACCATGGAAATACGCCCGTCCTGGGGTGCCCGTGTCTCGGCAATGTCCATACCCGACAGCACCTTGAGCCTGACCGACAACGCCGGCCAGTACTGCTTGTGCAGCACCCTGACCTGCCGCATCACACCGTCAATGCGGTAGCGGATGCGCAAAAAACCCTCTTCGGGTTCGAAGTGAATGTCGGAAGCCCCTTCGAGCACGGCGTCGGCCAGCAAAGCGTCGATGAGCCGGACAATCGGGTGCGCAAAAGCCTCGGCGCCCCGCATGGACAGCGCGCTGTCGTCCATCTTTCCGGTGCGCAGCCCCTTGAGGATGTCGTCGATGGACAGCACATAGCCGTAAAAGCGGTCGATGGCAGCCTTGATGTCGGCCTTCGACGCGAGCCGCCAGCGCAGCGATATGTCGGCAGGCACGGCGGAGCGGCACTGGTCCATGGCCACAACGTCGTTGGTATCGCTGATGGCCACTGTGAGCTGCCGGCTCTCGTCGTCAAAACCAACCGGGAAAACGTCGTAGTTCTGCGCCAGCGTCTTCGGGATGAGCTTGATCGCCCCGTCGTCGGGGACCATGTCGTCGAGCCGGATGGCTTCGGTGGCACTGGCCGCTGCCATGATGGCCGTGAGGTCATCGAGCGACAACATGCCCAGGCTAACCAGGATGTCGCCGAAAGAGCCACCGCGTTTTTCGCGCTCGGTCCAGGCAATCTCGGCCTGGTCGTGGGTGATCAGGCCGCTGCGCTCGAGCTCAAGGTAAAACGACGTCGGGTTGTAGACGTCGAGTTTTGCGCTCATCGGGAGCCCCCCGCAACTGCGCTCGCCTTTAATGCCGCCAGCCTGGTGCGCGCGCTGGTTTCATCGAACCCCGAGGCCCGGCCCTGGGCCAGCCCGATCGCTGTTTCGTAATACTGCGCCGCGAGGCCCGACTTGCGCAAGTGATCCAGCGTGACCGCCAGGTTGTAGGCAAATTGCGGCTCCTGGGGCGCCGCCGAATGGGCCTTGAAAAACAGGGGTTGAGCCTCGGACCAACGCTTTTCGCCGGACAGGACCAGCCCCAGGGCATTGTTCAGGTCGGCCTCCTGCGGGGAGCGGGCCAGCATTTCCCTGAGCCTGGACTCCTGCTGGGGCTCGCCGGCGTTGGTGATCAGGCTGCTGAGCCCGGCGAGCGCCGTGGCGTTTTGCGGCTCCAGGCGCAAGACCCGTTTGTAGGCATCCATGGCGGGTTCGCGCTGGTTGTCGGCATGCGCGATAACGGCCAGACCGAGCCATGCATCACGCTGTGTCGGATCGGCCCTCAGAACCTCTTGATAAAGCCGGATCGCTTCGGAGGTCTTGCCCGCCTGGTAGGCCGCGTAGGCGGCGTCCATGAGCGAAGCAGGCTTTGCAGCATTCGAGCGCAAGGCTACCCCCGCCGCTGCGGAGGCAACGTCCGACCCGCGGCGACCGTCGCCGCTGGCTGGCGGCTGCCTGGCCACGGCGCTGCGCGCAGGACTTTGCGCTGGCTCGCGCGGACGAGGCGCCACAGCCACAGCACGAGAGGAGGGGACGGTTGCGTCGCGAGCCGCCCCTTGGGCGGGCGCCGGGACCATGCCGGCAACGGGCTGTGCAGCGGAAGGCAGGCTGTTGTGTGCCGCAGCAGCACCCGGTGTTTGACCGGCCGCAACTGGCAGGTTGCCGGGTACAGAAACCTCAGCAGTGGGCGCCGCGGATGCCACAGTCGCTGCAGCCTGGGGGGCGACAACGACCACCGTGGTCTTGCCTGCAACCAGGGTGCCGGACGACCCGAAAAGCGCATCTCCAAACAGAAGGAAAGCAGCCACCGGCAATGCCACCACCAGCGCCACGGCGACAAGCACCCACTGGCGTCGCTGCGGCCTGGCCGGCACCTTCCGCGCGCCCGCACCGGCCATTGCGCCGGCGGCAGAGATCGCCTGGCGCTGCGTAGTTCCCGTCAGGGGCGGGGCCCGTTCCAGGGACCCTGCCGCTGCTGGCGTTGCGTCGGGAGCGGGGGACACAGGGGCTCGCGTAGCGAAGGGCCCGGTTGAGGGCCGCACCGGTTCGCGTGCCGCCTGGGCGGCAGCCCAGCCCCCGGAGACAGGCGCCGTAGTTTGCCCGGCTTCTGTGCCGGTTGGCCGGGCATAACGTCCATACGGTTGAATAGGCGTGCGGGGATCGGCAACCGGGGCGACGGCCGCGGCTTGCGGCGACGGCGCGGCGTCTGCAGCTTCGTCCGACACCAGGGTCAGGTCCGGAAAATCACTCTCAGCCGCTTGTACCAGTGGCGTCGTACTTGCCTGCGCAACGGCCACGGCCGGCTCCGGGTCAGGGGACGAAACCGGCGTCTGCGCCTGCAGGGTCAACTCCGGCCCGGATGCCTGCGCAGGGTCAGGCGGGGTGTTTCCATCGGAAGCCATGGGCACCGGGCCTGCGCTGGCTACTGACGCGTCAAGCTTGCGCTTGCGGGAGTCCTCCTCTGCCCGCCGGAGCGCGTCGAGCAGCAAGCTCATGGCCTGCGCCCCACAGGGACCGGTGTACCGATGGAAAGCTGGCTCCGGATAAAGGAAGCGTCGCCATCAATGCTCGAATCACGCAGGATGGTGGGTCGCAGGAAGATGACCAGTTCGCTCTTGTTGGACTGATTGCTGCGCAGCTTGAACAGCTCGCCAACAACAGGAACGTCGCCCACACCGGGAATCTGGTCCGTGGCGTTGCTGCGGTCGTCCTGCATGAGTCCGCCCAGCACGGCGGTTTCGCCGTCTCGTACTTTCATGATGGACTCGAACTCGCGCGTCTGTATTTCAGGAATCCGGTTGGTGATGCCGGCAAGCGCCAGAGCGGGACTGGGATCGTTCGCGTAGCTCGTGATGCGTGACACCGACGGCCGCAGGTTCAGAGTGATCTCGTTGTCATCGCCTACCTGCGCCGTCACATTCATCAGGAAACCGACCGGCACGGTATTGATGGTGGTGGTGTACACCGCTGCCGTGGCGGCAACACCCAACGAAGCTGGTGTTCCGGGCGTCACGGAGATGGTGAAATACACCTTGTTATCCACCACCTTGAGCAGGGCAGTCTGGTTGTTCATGACGCTGACTTTGGGGCTTGAAAGAACGCGTGTTTTACCAAAGGATTCGAGCAATCGAACCGCCGCCCCAAGGTCGGTCTTGCTCCCGGTCCGTAAAGCTGAAAACATTCCCAGAAATGGCGGGTTCACCCCTGTCGACAATGCCGTTCCACCACCGGGAAACATGGACAATCCGAGTTGAGTCCCTCCGGGAGCAACCGCGTTTCGTATCACCGTCCAATTGATGCCTTGCTGGTAGTCATTGGTCAGCGCCACTTCAACAATCGTGGCCTCGATCAGTACCTGGCGTCTGGCATTGCCGACCACCTGGTCAAGAAATTCGCGTACGCGCGCATGCTGCTTGCCCGTGGCGCGAACACTGATCACGCCGGTCTCCGGATTGGCGATGACCGATGCGGCTTCACGGTACATCGGCTGCGGTGCGGCAGCAGCCGCTGGCGCAGCGGTGCCGGTGATGGTTCGCGCGGCAGCGCCCAACGCTCCGGCCACGGAAGCGGCAGGTGCCGGCGCAGCGGGTGCTGCAGCAGGTGCAGCGGCAGCCGTCGTTTCAATGACTTTGTCGGTCTCCCGGAGCAGGTCACGGATGTTTTCCGTGAGCGTGACCCAGAACCGGTTGTTGGAGGTGTTTCGAATCGACGCGGACGAGGAGTTGCCGGTACCCGAAGCCGTGCCCTGCCCCGTGGTCGCGACCTGCGACTCGGAACCCGTGCTGCTGACCGAATCGCGGGAGATGTTGGGATAGTCCGCCTTGTACAGGCGCAAAAACGGCGCATCGGGCAGCACGAACAGGTTTTTCCCGTCCAGTTCGTAGCGCATGTCCACCTGCCGTGCAATGCGATCCAGAAGCTCGGAAATGGTTTGATCCAGCGCATTGAGCGTGACGGTGCCGGTGATGCCCGGATGAACATCAAGGTTCAATTTGGCATCGCGGGCCAATGCAAACAGCAGGGTCTGAACATTGACGTTGCTGACCACCACGCTGTAGGTTTCCTGCGGCTTGACCGCCCGGGGTGCGGGCAGACGAGGTGCACCGGCCGAAAGCGGAGGAATGCTGATGACGTCTGCGGGAGCCTGGGCGAGCGGCGGGACCGTGGAGGGCTCCTCGACCAGATGTCCTTTCGACATGGGCGGCGGCGGTGTTGCACAGCCTGCAAGCACCAGTACGGCCAGCAAGATTGGCTTCCAGACGGGGCAAAAGGTTTTCAAGGGGCAGGTTCCTTACGGATGGCGTCGAGGCTGCGTACAACGGGGTTGTAGCGCCTGATGGCGCCAGGAGCAGATTGTATGAACTCCAGGGCATCCGCACGGGTTTCGAAGTGCCCGGCATAAAGGGCGTGAAAAAGCTGGCGCTGATAGAGCCGGTTGTGCACGAGCACCGGCACGGCAGGCTGCGCTGCGCCGTTCAGCGCTGCCTGGATTTCATTGGCCATTGCCAGCACTTCGGCATCGCGGGGGGCGCGCTGGGACAACAACTGAACCGTGAACCCCTTGGTGGAAGGTCTGGCAATGAACTCGTCCGTGACCTGCATGCGAACGGCCAGGGCGTTGTCCTTCAGCTTCGCAACCAGCGCCGGCTCAGCGATGGGCGCTCCTGTGGCGACAGGCGACGGTGGCACCGGGACCGGGACAGGAGATGCCGGACTGGCGGCAGGGGCGCTCGGCGGAGCTGGCGCAACAGCCAGAACAGGACCGGGAGCCACCGGAGCGACCGGGGCAAGCTGCGATGGCGACGAGGGCGACGGTTTTGCTGCGGGTATAGAAGAAGGCTCCGGGGCCATCGGCAACGTCACCGGCTGGGTCACGGCCACCCGTTCGCGCCTGTCCATGCCGCCTCCGCTGCCCAGAAGATAACCGGCGCCCAAGGCCACCAGGACCCCGAGGCCTGCCGGTGCAAACCTGCGCCACAGACTCGAGGACGGGTCACCCGCGTTTGCGGGAAACAGCGCAGCGCGCCGGGAGGTCGGCAGGCTGTCCCCAACCGCGCGGCGAACCTGTTCAATACCCACTTGCGGCACACCCTCCGCATACGCCGCCAGCATGGACTTGTCGGCCAGCATGTTGAGTTTGCGGGTACGGCCCTCGGAGGCCTGCACCAGCAGGCGCAACGCGGCAGCGTCAAACAGCTCGCCCCCCTTCCACCCGGCCTTGTGCAGGCGAAACATCAGGTAAGCCGACGCCTCCTGGGCATTGAGCGGCTGCAGTTCGAACCGGTGACTGATCCTGTCCTTGACCTGCCTGAGCTGTGGTGCGGCCAGCAACTCGTCAAGCTCGGGCTGGCCAAACAACACGATTTTGAGAAGCTTGTTCTGGGTCGTTTCCAGGTTGGACAACAGGCGGATTTCCTCCAGCGTCGTCGCCGGCATGCTGTGCGCCTCGTCGATCACGACCACCACGCGCCGGCCCTGCGAGTAACGCTCGATGAGCACGGATTCCAGCGCTGCCAGCATGTGCGCCCGGTTGCCTTGCGGTGGCTCGGGCATCAGATCATGGGCAATCGCACCCAGAATCTCGTCGCGGTCAAAAACCGGGTTGGCCAGATAAACGGTGTCCGACGGCAAGGGCCGCAGCCGCTCCAGAAGCATCCTGCTGAGCATGGTTTTGCCCATGCCGATTTCACCCACCACGCTCACGATTCCCTCGTCATGCATGGATGCAACGATCAAACCTTCAAGAATGTCGCCGCGCTGCCCCCCGGTAAAAAAGAGTCCGGTGTCGGGTGTAATGCGAAAAGGATCCGTCGACAAGCCGAAGTGATCTAGGTAAAGAACACTCATGTTTTCAATTACTTGTTAAGGAATGCTCACGTGGTGCGCGGTCATGTTGGTGACGACTCAAGCAAGGATTATGCGTTTGAAACCGAAAATGCAAAATTTTGTTACACGTCAGACGGGCGCAACTGTTGCATTCCGGGAATATCGGCGCGGCGGTGGGCGGCCGCCACCAGGCCTGCCTTGCGTGCGAAGCAGCGGGACTCCGCCGCGGGCGACGGGAGTCCTGATCTTGAGTTTTGATGAAACGGCATGGGACCGCCCAAAGGGGCTGACCCCGGGATGCCAATCCCCAAGGATGGGGCGCAGGCACAAGGCCCGATCGATGCTCCCCCCTCAAGCCGCTATCAAGCTGCCATCACGGGGCTGCTTGGGGAAGTCGTGTCGTCGTCAGACAGCGCAAAACGCAGGCTGACGACGGGGGGCGGCGGCTCAGAGCAGCTTGCAGCCAGTCTTGGCCTGCAGGGCCTCACGGGTGACGCCAGGAGCCAGTTCCACGACTTTCAGGCCCTCCGGCGTGACGTCCATCACGGCCAGGTCGGTGATGATGCGGTCCACCACGCCAACGCCGGTCAGGGGCAAGGTGCATTTTTCGAGGATTTTCAGGTCTTCGGTGCCGTCTTTTTTCTTCGCGACATGCTCCATCAGGATGATCACGCGCTTGACACCGGCCACCAGGTCCATGGCTCCGCCCATGCCCTTGATCATCTTGCCCGGAATCATCCAGTTGGCCAGATCGCCGTGTTCGCTGACCTGCATGGCCCCGAGGATGCTGAGGTTGATCTTGCCGCCGCGGATCATGGCAAAGCTGTCGTGGCTGCCGAAAATCGACGATCCCTTGATGGTGGTCACGGTCTGCTTGCCGGCGTTGATCAGGTCGGCATCGACCTCGTCCTCATACGGGAAGGGACCAATGCCCAGCATGCCGTTTTCGCTTTGCAGCCACACCTCGATGTGGTCGGGCACGAAGTTGGCCACCAGCGTCGGGATGCCGATGCCGAGGTTCACGTAAAAACCGTCTTCGAGTTCCTGCGCCGCTCGCGCGGCCATTTGGTCCTGGGTCCATGCCATGATTAAGCCTCCTGCCGAGCGGCCTCAAAGGAGGCTTGCGCCCCCTTGGGGGGCAGAGAGAACACGAAGTGTCGAACGTGGGGGTTCATATCTTTCTCCTCAAACTTTACGGTCGCGGGTGGTGCGCTTTTCAATGCGCTTCTCGGGCGTGGGGTTGTGCACGATGCGGTGCACGTAGATGCCGGGCAGGTGGATGTCGTCGGGCGCCAGTTCGCCGGTGGCAACGATGCGCTCCACTTCCACGATGCAGATCCTGCCTGCCATGGCTGCGGCCGGGTTGAAGTTGCGCGCCGTCAGGTTGAAGCGCAGGTTGCCCGAGCGGTCGGCAATGTCAGCCTTGACCAGCGCCACATCAGGCACCAGCGAGCGTTCCATCAGGTAGGTTTCACCATCAAACTCGCGCAGTTCCTTGCCCTCGGCGACCAGGGTACCGACACCGGTTTTTGTGAAAAATGCCGGGATGCCGGCGCCGCCCGCGCGCAGCTTCTCGGCCAGAGTGCCCTGCGGCGTGAACTCCAGTTCCAGCTCGCCAGCCAGGTACTGGCGCTCGAACTCCTTGTTCTCACCCACATAGCTGGAAATCATTTTTTTGATCTGCCGGGTCTCCAGCAACTTGCCCAGGCCGAAACCGTCCACACCGGCGTTGTTGGAAATCACGGTGAGGTTTTTGACCTGACTGGTCTTGAGCGCTTCGATCAGGGCCTCGGGAATGCCGCACAGGCCGAAA
The DNA here is from genome assembly GCF_029945895.1 of Polaromonas sp. Taxonomy (GTDB): domain Bacteria; phylum Pseudomonadota; class Gammaproteobacteria; order Burkholderiales; family Burkholderiaceae_C; genus Polaromonas. The sequence continues at coordinate 45,180 of NZ_JAQSDL010000092.1, forward strand.
CCACCGACAGCCATCAGCTGACCGTCCTTGACGACACCCTTGAGGGCCTCATCGGCGGAGGGGAAAATTTTATTCACAGAAATCTCCTGCAGAGCTTCGACACGAACTTCAAAAGCATTACGATACTACTTATCGACATACGTAGTTATCCCTAAAGTCAAACCCGCACGCCCGCTTACCTGCACCACCATGGACATTGATTACCGGCTGGCATTCGACATGGCTCCCGTGGGCCTGGTGCTTTCGCGCAACCGCGCCATTGTCGACTGCAACCAGCATCTGTGCGAGATGTTTGGCGCCACACGCGAGCAACTCACCGGCCAGTCGTTCCAGATCCTTTACCCGAGCGCGGATGAATATGAGCGCATAGGCGCGCGCATGCTGCCCATTCTCAACGCCAAGGGGCATTACGCCGACGACCGCATCATGAAACGCGTGGACGGCCGCCTCAAGGGCGAGACCTTCTGGTGCCATGTCACGGGGCGTGCGCTGAACCGGGCCTCACCGCACGAGTCCGGCATCTGGACCTTCGAAGACCTCAGCTCGCGCCGGCCCGTCAAGGCCGAACTCACCGCGCGCGAGCGCGAGGTCGCCGCGCACCTGATGGACGGCCTGACGTCCAAGGAGATCGGCCGCGCCCTCGTCATCAGCCACCGCACGGTGGAAATCTACCGGGCCCGGCTGATGCGCAAGTACAAGGCATCAACAACCGCTGACCTGGTGCACAAGCTGATGGCGGGCTGAGCCGGACGCTCTTTTATTGATAGCAGCTTCCGCTTTCCTGCAAAGGGCCACCGGCTTCCTAGATCGTCACCCTGGAAACACGCGCCGGCTTTTCGTCCACGGCGTCCTGTGCGTAACTGTCCTCTGTCGCGGCCAGCTGGCCGAACGGCAGCGCCTGCTTGACCAGCACCACGGTGCACGGCGCTGCCATGGCGACCCGGATGGGCACCGTGGCCAGCAGCCGCTGCATCTGCAGCCCGTGGGTCGCCGCGCCCATCACGATCATGCTGACCTGGTTGCCTTGCGCATAACGCAGCAGGGCCTGAGCGACGTCACCGTTTTCGAGAATGTGGAAGGACACCGTCTGGCCGCTCAGGTCCAGCGGCTGGGCCCATTGCCGCAGCATGCCGAGGTAGCGCCGGTGAACCGTGGTCTCGCTGGAGGCAGCATCGTGGCCCGGCGTTTCACCGGGGTTAATCACACTCACACAGGCGAGCCGGGCGCCAGGCACGGTACCGAGGGCACGCGACACCGCTTCGCGCAGCGAATACAGGGTGGCATCACTCACATCGCGGTTGGGGACGGCCACCATGATGATGGGCACCGCGTCAATCAGCCGGGACGGTAAGGCGCTGGGCTGATAGTGCATGCCGGCGGCGCGCACCCAGCGTTTCAGGTGCGCCCAGAACCCGGTGGCCCGGTCGCGCCGCCCACGGTCGGTCACCTGCACCTGCTGCGGGTGCGAGAGATCAAAAGCCAGATGCGCGGCAGACGCGTAACGCCGCGCCGCCTCCGGTTCCAGGCAGCGCAGGATCACTTCCTGCAGCCATTCGGGCAGCTCGGGGCGCCACTTGCGCGGCGGCACCGGGTCCATCCACAGGCGCTGGCGCAGTCCGCCACGGGTCTGCGGATTGCCAAAAGGAAGCTCGCGCGTGGCCATTTCATACAGCATGACACCGATGGCAAAAATGTCGCTGCGCGGGTCACCGCGCACGCCCACCACCTGCTCGGGCGCCATCCAGGTCGGTGACCCCACGGCGGGCCGCAACTCCTCGGCCAGCAGGTCCGGATAGTGGGCGTGGCAGGACAGGCCGAAGTCAAGCAGCACCGCCCGGCCGTCCGGCCGTATCAATACATTGGCCGGCTTCAGGTCCAGGTGGCAGACGTCCTGCAGGTGCAGGCTGTGCGCGGCCTGCGCCACGGCCGCGCCCAGCCGGGCGATCTCGTCAGCGGCCAGCGGCGCGGGCTCGTCATCCAGCCACTGCTGCAGGGTGCGCCCGGGCACCTCTTCCATGACCAGGTAAGGCAGCTTCGCCAGGTCGCCGGCGGCCACCAGGCGCGGCACGTGGGGACCGGTGAGCACCGACAGGATCTGCAGCTCCACCTCAAACCCGACGATGTTCTCCGCCCCGTCGCCCTCCGTCATGCGCGGCACCTTCATGACCATCGGAAACGGTTCGCGCTGCGCAACGCCGGCATAAGCGACCTGGTAGATGTGGGCCATGCCGCCGGCATGCAGGCAGTCACCGACCTGGAAACCGTCAATCACCGTCCCGGGGGCCAGCAGCTTCACAAGCCACGCTCCAGCCGTTTGGCAAAATCCTCCGGCAGCCCCGCAGCCCGGACATCCGCCGCGGCCGCGAGGTGGTCATAGGCGACACGGTGAAAGGTGAGCTCGGCGCGGGCCGGATCGAACATCGCATACATCGCGTCGGTGTTGCCATCACGCGGCTGCCCGACAGAGCCCACGGTGGCAATCCAGCGGCGATGTGGCGGTAGCGGGATGGTTACGCCCGCTGTCGGCTCAAAGCGCAGCAGTCTCTGGCTGGCGCCCCGGAAATACAGGGTTTGGTGGTGCACATGGCCGCCAAAAACATAACGCACCCGCGTGTCGGCGCAGGCCGCATCAAGGCTGGCCTCGGCGCGATGTCCGCTGTCGACATACAGCCACCGCTGCGGCGCATCGGCGCTGGCATGCACAAAAAAAGCAGCGCCGTCAGTGGCGGTCAGCGGCAGGCCAGCGAGGAAATCCAGGTCAGCGGGCTGCAGTTGTGAGCGGGTCCACGCCGCGCCGCTCGGGTCCATCTTGCCGGCCTGGGCGAGTGGCGTCGCCGCCATTGCGTCGTGGTTGCCCTGCAGGACGATGGCACCTTCCTGCGCCAGCTCACGCATCCGGCGCACTACCTGCGCGGGCTGGGCCCCGTAACCCACCAGATCGCCAAGCACGGCGAAACGCTGCGCGCCCCGGGCGGCGGCATGGTCCATGCACGCGTCAAGCGCGCGCAGGTTGGCATGAATGTCGGACAGCAGGGCAGTTTTCATGGCTGGTGGGGCCCATCATCGGCCCTGAAGCTGATACCAGGCTTGCATCTGGAGGCCGCCGGTAGAGCTCGCCCGCCAGCCTGCGGGCGGTTACATCGGGCGGCCATTGCTATTTTATTGATAGCTAGCCGCGCTTGCAGTCATTGGGCTGGAGGCCAAAAACACCTCAAACCAGCAGCAGATTCACGGAAATCTGCCGGCAACCGGCTCTGGCTGCCTGCAAGGTCAGAGGGCTTCCGGGTCGGGCTCACGGCGGATGGAATCCCGTGACCGGTGGTCGCGCAGCTTGTCCAGCGTGTGTTCGAGCACACGCTTGAGTTTCTCGCTCGCGCCCCGGAAGGCTTCGTCCTGGCTGGAGGCATGGTGGTTGACGGCCAGCGGCTCGTGGTGCGCAAGCCGCGCCTCGATCATGCAGCGCTTGTGGTCGGCGCTGACCTTGTCGCTGTTCTCGTCGCTCATGTGCACCTCGATGCGGGTGATGTCGTCCTTGAAGCGGCTCAGCGATGCGTTGAGTTCCGTGCTCGCCCACCGCTCAAACGACTCACCGGTGTGGATCGTGTGGTTGGAGTTGACTTGAACTTGCATGTGTTTTTTCCTTTCAGGGTCTGCAACCCGCAGCGTGAAGGCCGGGCTGCCATGAAGTCACACAGTGGTGACTGGAAATTCATTGTGCGCCCTGCCCGCCCGAGGGCGTGTAGTCCGCATTCCCCCGCAGCAGTAGGGTGACTCAAAAACCAGCACGATTTTCAAGGCACCGTCTGCCGGCCAAAGGCGCTGGAGCCCGGGACATTTTTGTACGCTGCACTGCGAGAAAACAGACGACCACTGTTGACGCATCACAAAAAAAAGCGGGCCCCGCAGGGCCCGCTTTTCAGTCACCAGCCAGGCTGGCTCATTTTTCCCCGGAAGGAATCTCGCCTTTCTTGAGGGCGTCAGCGGCTGTGGCTTTGCGCTTGGCCTTGGCTGCATCGCGCTCCTGCTTGGTAGCTGCCTTGGCGGTGCCGACACCTTTTTCCTCGGCTGCACGCGGCGTGACGGCCTTGTGGGCTGCAGCGGCGCCTTCCTCTTTGCGCGCGGCCTTGGCCGTGGCTTTTTCAGCAGGCGTCGCCTTGGGCATGGTCTGACCCTTGGACTGTTCAGGGTCGGCTTCGCCGCCTTTGGTCTGGGCGAAGGCACTCACGGCCAACATCTGGGCAAGAACGATACTCAGGGGAAGCAATACTTTTTTCATGAGAAATCTCCGGGGGTGGTTGATGAACGAGAAAATTCAGCATTTCACGCTACTGACTTTCATATCTTGAGATTTATCAACTGGACAGCATGAACCAGAACCGCCCACTGCGGTGCATGCGGCTTCTGCCTAAGGTGCTGTCTGTTGCCGCTGGTACTCCTTGCGTTTCATGTCGAGGTAGGCGGCACGCTCGACCTCATGCAACTGGCGGGCATATTTCTCGGTCGCTGCGAACCAGGCTTCCAGGCCTTTCTCGAAGCGCTGCGGCAGTGGCGCCGAAAGCGCATCAAGGTAGGACTCGATCGCAAGGTAGTAGCGCATCGTGTTTCGCTCCACCACGCCGCGCACCCCGCCGATGAGTTCTGGAGGCTGACCGGGCATGCCCGCTGTGGTCTGGGTGAACCCGACCTTTCCCCGGCCCAGGGTTGCCAGATAAAACTGCATGGCGACGCGCCCCGTGCGCCCATAGGCGAACGAGTACCTCATGTGAATGAAGCTTTGCCTTTCCGATATCGGGATGGCCTCCAGCAGGATCCGGTAGTCTTGTGTGTCCAGTGGACCATCAGCAGCTTCAAGCTCTATATCCAGGTAGTCCGCCTCTGCGGCCACCTTGCGGTAGGAAAAAAGAACCGTGGACGCCTCGACCAGGGGCTGGTCATGCTTGCGACCGAGTCGCACATCCAGCTGAGTGCCTGCCGCGGCGGGGCGGGCACGGCAGAACTTGATGTTCAGATGCAGGATCAGCATGTCACACCAGTGCCCGGGATCGCTCAGCTCGGTGCGGACCGTTCCGAACGGATGCTTGACCAAGGCGTAGACATCACCCTCCAGTTGCCCGGTGCTTTCACTCGACACCAGGTACAAGGGCCCCTGAAACTGATTGCTGGCAAGTTGCGGGCCCAGGGCGACGTGCCTGGCACGCAAGCCGGCAGGCCCCAGCGCCTGCGATCCCCCGGCGCCCCATGCAGGCATGAACAGCCCCAGCCAGAGCGGCAGCACAATCGAGTAGCGGCTGGCCCGCCGGACCGCATGGATGAACCACATCATGCTGTCCATTATTGGCAGCCGTTTCGCCCCGGACTTTGCGGCAGATCATGACCCGTCGCAATTACCGTGCAGGAAAACCCATCCTGCCGCGGCGCTCCCCCTACTTGCCGTCGATCACCTCGGCCGCGCTGCGGAAGGCGTCCACCGCCGTGGGCACACCGCAATAAACGGCGGCATGCAACAACACTTCCTGAATCTCCGCAGCCGTTGCGCCGTTGTTGAGCGCACCACGCACATGCGCCTTGAGTTCATGCTGCTTGCCGAGCGCCGTGAGCATGGCCACGGTGATCAGGCTTCGCGTCTTGCGCTCCAGACCCGGCCGCTGCCAGACATCGCCCCAAGCCTTGGCGGTGATGTGTTCCTGAATGGGTCGGGTGAAGTCGGTGACATTGGCGAACGCGTTGCTTACGAAGTCTTCGCCCATCACCTGCTTGCGGGTGGCGAGGCCTTTGTCGAATTGGGAATCCATGGGTCAGGTTCTCCTTGGCAAATCGCCAGCATAGCCGCTGATGTCCCCTTCAGCCTGCGCCGACATGCCAAACCCTCAAAGTCACCCCGAGCTGAACGTATCATTGCCGCACCATTCACCAGCAATGAGACAAACCATGACCACGAGATATCCCCTGCCCGACCTCAATACCCTGCCCGATGACATCAAGGCCAAAGTGCTGGAGGTGCAGGAAAAAGCCGGCTTTGTCCCCAATGTTTTTCTGGCGCTGGCGCGCCGCCCGGCGGAGTGGCGTGCCTTTTTTGCCTACCACGACGCTTTGATGTTGCGCGAGGAGTCGGGCCTGAGCAAAGGCGACCGCGAGATGATCGTGACCACCACGAGTGCGGCCAACCACTGCCTGTATTGCGTGGTGGCGCATGGCGCCCTCCTGCGGATCTACGAGAAAAAACCGCTGGTGGCCGACCAGGTGGCGGTGAACTACCGCAAGGCCGACATCACGCCGCGCCAGCGCGCCATGCTGGACTTCGCAATGAAGGTCTGCCAGACGTCGGACCAAGTGGAAGAAGCCGACTTTGCCGCGCTGCATGCCCACGGCTTCAACGACGAGGACATCTGGGACATCGCTGCCATCACCGCCTTCTTCGGCCTGTCGAACCGCATCGCAAGCTTCTCCAGCATGATGCCCAACCCCGAGTTCTACCTGATGGGCCGGCTGCCGAAGCAGAAGTAAGCAGGTTCAGTCGCTACTTATTTAATAGCTGTATCCGCCCATCCAGCAAGGGCTGGGTGCCGATTTGACGCCTAACCGACGATGGCGCGCATCCAGTCAGGCAAAGTGGCCGCCTTCTGGCTCGGGAAGTCCACCCAGATGGTGGTGGCGCCGCCGACGGCGTAGATCACGCCGGGCTGATCGACGCGCTCCATCGTGCCCCAGGTTTCGAAGGTGGTGCGACCCGGGTCGCTGGCATACATCCGGACCAGGACGTCGCCGGGGTATTCGAGCTGCTTGTAGAAATTGCAGAACGCATTGACGATAACCGGGCCTTCGCCTTTCGGATCGGGCACGCAGCCAATGGAATACATCCAGTCGATCCGCACCGTCTCCAGGTAACGAAAATAGCTGGCGTTGTTGACGTGGCCCATCGCGTCCATGTCGCCCCAGCGGATCGGCATGCGCATTTCGAAGACCAGTTTCTTGCTCTCGGGAATTTCAATTTTCATGGCGTTGTAAAGACGAGAGTCAAAAGGAAAAAAGCGGGGTGACCGATGGACAGGCGCTCAGCGACGCATGCCTCAGAGCCCGAAGCCGTCGTCCGCAGCAATGACTGCCCCATTGATGAAGTGACTCTGCCCACTGGCCAGCATCACCAGCAATGCGTCCAGGTCCTCCGGCTTGCCGATGCGCTTGCGCGGCAGCATCTGCACCAGCTTCTTGCCCTGCTCGGTTTCCCAGTGGTGGTGGTTGATCTCGGTGTCGATATAGCCCGGGCAGATGGCATTGACATTGATGCCGAACCTGCCCCACTCCAGCGCCATGGCCTTGGTCATCTGCACCACCGCCGCCTTGCTCATGCAGTACACGCCTATCTGGGGCAACACGCGCAGGCCGGCCATGGAAGCAATGTTGATGATGCGCCCGCCGGAAAAGGTGCCCGGCGCCGCGCCTCGCGACCGCGCCAGCATGCGCTTGCCGACTTCCTGCGCCACAAAAAAAGCACCCTTGACGTTGGTGCCGAAAATGAAGTCGTAGTCTTCCTCACCCACGTCCTGCAGGCGCTGCGTGGTACTCACGCCGGAGTTGTTGACAAGGATGTCGATGGGGCCAACCTCGGTTTCGGCGTGCGCCACTGCCGACTTGATGCTGGCGTGGTCCGTCACATCCAGCAGGACCACATGCGCATCGCCGCCCTCAGCCTCGATCTGCGCGCGCAGATCCTTGAGCTTGTCCATCCTGCGACTGGCCAGCACCACCGCCGCGCCCGCGCGGCTCAGGGTTTTGGCGAACTGCGCACCCAGACCGCCGGAGGCGCCGGTCACGAGCGCGACACGCCCTGAAAGATCCAGGCTATAGGCCATTAGAGGGTTCTCCCGATAAAAGTGTACCGAGGCGAACGATCGTTCGCATCGGTGGATTCACGACATAAAATCAGCTGCTGCGCTGCGGCCGTTCCCTGACGGACAACCGTTCCTGAAATTGATTATCAGCGAGTCCACCATGAATAACCAAGAGATCCTGGCCCAGTTCGGCCCCCGTGAAGCGATGGAATACGACGTGGTCGTGGTTGGAGGCGGCCCCGGCGGCCTGGCCACGGCCATTCACCTGAAGCAGCTGGCCGCAGAAAAGGGCACGGAGCTTTCTGTCGTGGTGCTTGAAAAAGGTTCGGAGCCCGGCGCGCACATTCTCTCCGGCGCAGTGATGGACCCCAAGGCGCTCACCGAACTGATTCCGAACTGGAAAGAACTCGGTGCCCCGCTCAACCAACCCGTGACCAGTGACGAAGTGCTGTTTCTCAGCGAAACAGGGGCGACCAAAACGCCGGCCTTTTTTGTGCCCGAATGTTTCCACAATGAAGGCAACTACGTGGTCAGCCTCGGCAATGTGGTGCGCTGGCTGGCGCAGCAGGCCGAGAACCTGGGGGTTGAAATTTTCCCCGGCTTCGCAGCCGCCGAAGTGCTTTACAACGACAACGGCTCGGTCAAGGGCGTGGCGACCGGCAATCTCGGTGTGGGCAAGGACGGCCAGCCCAGCGACCATTTCCAGCTGGGCATGGAACTGCACGGCAAGTACACCATTTTTGCCGAAGGCGCACGCGGCCACCTGGGCCGCCAGCTCATGGCGCAGTTCAAGCTCAACGACGGCAAGGACCCGCAGGCCTACGCGCTGGGCGTGAAGGAACTCTGGGAAATCGATCCGGCCAAACACAAGCCCGGCCTGGTCGTGCATACCGCCGGCTGGCCGATGGACAGCCAGACCTATGGCGGCGGCTTCATGTACCACCTGGAAGACAACAAGGTCACGCTGGGCCTGGTGGTCGGCCTGGACTACAGCAACCCCTGGCTCAGCCCCTTCGAGGAAATGCAGCGCTGGAAGACCCACCCCAGCATCAGGGCCTACCTCGAGGGCGGCAAACGCATCAGCTATGGCGCGCGTGCGATCACGGCCGGCGGGCTGGTGAGCCTGCCGAAAACCGTGTTCCCCGGCGGCGCGCTGATCGGCTGTGAAGCAGGTTACCTCAATGCCGCACGCATCAAGGGCAGCCATGCCGCCATCAAGACCGGCATGCTCGCGGCCGAAGCCGCCTACGAGGCGGTCACCGCCGGGCGCCAGCATGACGAACTGAGCGCCTACCCGCAAGCCTTTGCCAAAAGCTGGCTGCATGCCGAACTGAACCAGTCGCGCAATTTCAAGCAGTGGTTCAAGAAAGGGGTGTATGTCGGCGCTTTCATGACCGGTATCGAGCAGTGGCTGCTGCCCAAGCTGGGCATCCGCAACCCGCCGTGGACAATTCGCCGCAAGACGGCCGACCATGCGATGCTCAAGCCGGCGGCCGAATGCCCGCAGATTGTTTACCCCAAGCCCGACAACAAGATCACCTTTGACCGCCTGAGCTCGGTGTTTGTGTCCAACACCAACCACGAAGAGCAGCAACCGGCGCACCTGACCCTCAAGGACGCCAGCGTGCCGGTGAACATCAATCTGGCCATCTACGCGGGACCTGAATCGCGCTACTGTCCGGCCGGCGTCTACGAGTACGTCAAGAACCCGGACAACAGCGACCGCCTGCAGATCAACGCGCAGAACTGCGTGCACTGCAAGACCTGCGACATCAAGGACCCGACGCAAAACATCGTCTGGGTCACGCCAGAAGGCGGCGGTGGCCCCAACTACAGCGGCATGTAGACAAAGGCAGGGTTCTCATGAATATTGTCATTACCGGCGGCGCCGGTTTTCTGGGCCTTCGCCTGGCCCGCGAACTGCTTGAACGAGGCACGCTGTCGCTGGCCGGCAGCCCTGCACAAACCATCACCCGCGTGACCCTGGTGGACCGGGCGGCACCACCGGCCGAGCTGATGGCCGACCACCGGGTGCGCGCCATCGAGGGGGACCTGAACGGGCTGCTCGAAGCCGCCCCGGACGCCGGCCCCGTGATTGCCCGGGACACGGCGGTGGTTTTTCACCTTGCCGCTGCGGTCAGCGGTGAATGCGAGGCTGATTTCGACCTCGGCATGCGCAGCAACCTCGACGCAACCCGTGCCTTGCTGGAGGCCTGCCGCCGCCTGGGAACCTCACCGACGCTGGTATTTGCCAGCTCACTGGCCGTGTTCGGCAATTCACCGCAGCAGCCCTTGCCCCCAGTGATTGAAGACACCACCTTGCCGACGCCGCAAAACAGCTACGGCATCCAGAAATTCATTGGCGAGCAACTGGTGGCCGACTATGCGCGCAAGGGGTTCATCCGCGGCCGCAATGTGCGCCTGATGACCGTCAGTGTGCGTCCCGGCAAGCCCAACGGCGCGGCCTCCAGCTTCCTGAGCGGCATGATCCGCGAGCCGCTGGCCGGCGTACGGGCCGTGTGCCCGGTCGCCGCTGACACCCCCGTGGCGTTGTCCTCGCCCAGCCGCACCATCCACGGCCTGATTCGGGCCGTCGAAGCCGGCGACGCCGACTGGGGCGCGCGCACTGCCATCAACCTGCCCGCCCTCAAGACAACACCGGGCGACATGGCGGCGGCGCTGGAGCGCGTGGCAGGCAAGGAGGTGGCCGCGCTGATCGACTGGACACCTGACGCCGCGATTGCCAACATCGTGACCAGCTGGCCGGCCCACATCGACGCGGCGCGCGCACGCCGCCTGGGCTTGCTGCCCGACGACAGTTTCGATGCCATCATCGCGGAATACCTGGAAGTCGCTCCGGCGCGCTCTTAAGCGAAAACCCCTAGGCGGCGCGGTCCGCCAGCAGGTGAAAATCCCAAGTTGTATGACAACTTTTCCCTCCACCCCTTTTTCACCCCGAGGAGACATTCAATGACTTTTTTCAAACCTACGCTGACCCGACTCGCCCTGGGCATGACGCTCGGGCTCGGCCTGGTGGCCGGCGCCGCGGCGCAGACGACCATGAAGATCAGCATCTCGACGTCGCAGAACTCCCACCAGGGCGTGGCCATCGACACCTTCGCCAAGGAAGTGGAAAAACGCACCGGCGGTCGTTACAAAGTCCAGACCTTCTACAACGGCGCACTGGGCGGCGAGCGGGAGTCCATTGAAGCCGTGCAGTTGGGCACCCAGGAACTGGCCTTCTCCTCCACCGGCCCGGTCCCCAACTTCGTGCCGGAAACCAAGATTCTCGACGTGCCCTTCCTGTTCCGTGACAAGGCCCACGCACGTGCCGTGCTGGACGGCCCGATCGGCCAGGAATTGCTGGGCAAATTCGATGCCAAGGGTTTCAAGGCACTGGGCTGGGCCGAAAACGGTTTCCGCCACATGACCAACAGCAAGCGTGACGTGAAGACGCCCGACGACCTGAAGGGCCTGAAAATGCGCACCATGGAAAATCCGGTGCACATTGCCGCCTACAAGGGCTTCGGCATCATCACCACCCCGATGGCTTTCCCCGAGGTGTTCACCGCCCTGCAGCAGGGCACGGTTGACGGCCAGGAAAACCCGCTGTCGGTCATCATTTCCGCGAAGTTCGACCAGGTCCAGAAACACCTGTCGCTGACCGGCCACGTCTATTCGCCGTGCATCTGGGTGATGAACAAGGCTGTCTTTGACAAACTCAGCGCTGCCGACAAGAAGGCCTTCCTCGAAGCGGCCGCCGAAGGCACCAAGGCCAACCGCGCCCGTGTGGACGAGGACGACGCCAAGGGTGTGGCCGACCTGCGCGCCAAGGGCATGACCGTGATCGACAACGTCGACAAGGCCAAGTTCGTCGCGGCCCTGGCCCCGGTGAACGCCGAATTTGAAAAGCAATTCGGCAAGGCCAACATCGACAAGATCCGCAGCGTCAAGTAAGCTGCCCGTTCGCTACTCTTTTTGTAGCTGAACACGCCCGCAGCCATTCGGCTGGCGGGCGTTTTCCTTGCAGAACCGGGATTTCCATGAAAAACACCTTTCTCAGACTCGAACGCTGGACCACCGGGTTTGCCACGCTGGTGGCCTGCCTCATGCTCGTCATCGCCTCCGCGCTGGGCATGTTCCAGATCGTGACGCGTTTTGTGCTCGAGCAGCCTGCCGAGTGGAGCGAGATCCTGATCCGCCTGTCGCTGATCTGGATGGTCTTCATGGGCATCCCGGCCGCTTTCCGCCAGGGCGCCATGGTCAGCGTCGATGTGCTGTACCGCTGGAGCCCCATCAAGGTCAAACGCGTCCTCGACTGGGTGGTCTGCCTGGCGGCCCTGGCCCTGATCGGCGTCATCATCTGGTGGGGCTGGGACTACGCCGTGCGCGGCCGGGTGCAGTCCATGGCCGGCCTGGAGTCCATCTCCATGTTCTGGGGTTATGTAGCCATGCCGATAGGCGGCATGTTCTGCGTGATCGGCATCATCGGCAACCTGCTTGATCCGCAGCGCGAGGAACTGGAGACGGCGACATGAGCTGCAGCATCAATAACAACACCGACAGCAACCACTTTTTCCCGGAGCTCGCCCAATGACCGCCGTCATGCTGACCACCATGATCGTGTGTTTCGCACTGACGATCTCCGTTGCCGTGTCCATCGGACTGGCTTCCATCTTCGGCATCCAGGCAACGAATGCCCACATGCTGATCTCCGTCAAGGAGATGTTCAACGCCATCAACAAGTTTCCGCTGGCGGCCATTCCGTTTTTCATCCTGGCCGGCAACCTGATGGAGACCGGCGGCATCTCGCGCCGCCTGGTCGAGTTTGCGAAAAGCATTGTCGGCGGCGTCCAGGGCGGCCTGCCCATGACCTGCGTGCTGACCTGCATGATTTTTGCCGCCGTCTCCGGCTCGTCGGTGGCCACCACGTTTGCGGTGGGTGCGATCCTGATTCCCGCCCTGATCAAACACGGCTACCCCACCAGCTACGCCGCGGCCCTGCAGGCCACCAGCGCCGAGCTGGGCGTGATCATTCCGCCCTCGATTCCGCTGATTCTGTACGGCGTCAGCGCCGAGGTCTCGATCGGCGAGCTGTTCATTGCCGGCGTTGGCCCGGGCATCCTGATCAGCCTGGCGTTGATGGCCTTTGTCTATGTGTATTGCAAGATCAAGGGCTGGGGCAAGAGCGACGGCGACGGGCGCCTCGGTTTTTTCAAGGCCACCTGGCAGGCCGGCTGGGCCTTGCTCATGCCGGTGATCATCCTCGGCGGCATCTACGGCGGCATCTTCACGCCGACCGAAGCGGCAGCGGTGGCCGTGTTCTACGCGCTGATCGTCGGCGTGGTGATTTACCGCGAAATCAAGCTGCCGACGCTGGTGCTGGTGCTGCGCAAGTCGGTGATCTCCAGCGCCGTCATCATGTTCATCATCGCCAATGCCGGGCTGTTTGCCTTCCTGATCACGCGCGCCGGCGTGCCCGATGCGATCGGCCGCTGGCTGGAGGCCGTGCTGCAGTCGCCGACCCTCTTTCTGCTCGGGGTCAATGCCGCGCTCTTCTTCATCGGCATGTTCATCGAAACCAGTGCCGCCATCATCGTGCTGGCGCCCATCCTGGCTCCCGTGGCCATGCACTTCGGCATCGACCCGGTGCATTTTGGCCTGGTCATGGTCGTCAACCTGGCGCTGGGAATGATCACGCCGCCATTCGGCGTGAACCTGTTTGCCGCCTGCACCGTCGCCAAAATATCGCTGGACCGCATCATTCCCCACCTGATCCCCTTCGTGCTGGTGATTCTGGCCTGCCTGATGGTGATCACCTATTTCCCGGCCATCTCGCTGAGCTTGCGCGATCTGGTCTACGCCCGGTAGCCCGCCAAAGCTTCATACGCGTGTCATTTTCTGCATGCATGCTGGGGCCTTTATTGCCTCAGGACGACCATGCAGCTTCAAAAGACAGACCGCGCCCGGGCTGAGCTCAAACCGGGCATCAGGACACTCGGCCAGCGGGAACGCACCCTGCTGCTGATGGCCGATGGGAGCAAGTCCGTGCGGGACTTCAGGACGCTGTTCAACGGTCAGGGCGAGGAAATCGCCCTGCGGCTGATGCGGGAAGGTTTTCTGCAGATTCAGCCCGGCCGGGCGCCGGAACCGGCCCTCCCGTCCATGCTTGAAGCAGGCAAAACAAAGCCCGCCGGGCCTGACAGGCAGCCCCTTCCGCCCGCTCCTGCCGTTGCACCGGCGACCGTCCGGGTGTCCTCTGACCAGTTCGACGGCAAAAGATCGCTCGCAACAACACGAATGTTCCTCTTTGACATCTGTGAGCGCATGTTTTCGCAGCGACATCCCGCACTGGCAGGGGAATTCCGCGAGGCTTTGCGCAACGCCCGGGAGCGCGACGCCATGCTGGCCACCTCCAGCCGCATGATCGAGGAGATCGAGAAGATCACGGGGCACGAACGGGCTGACTCCATCAGTGCGCGCATCGCCATGCTGATGCCTGCCGAGCAGGTGGCCTGAGGTCGGCTTCAGCTACACTTGCGCGGTCAGGAGAGAGTTTTCCCAGCGAAAACCGCCGAAGGCGCATGCGGCACCCCAATGGTGTTCTGAACGCTCAGGCAAAAGGACTGGCAACCGCCACCCGGTCGGCATCGGCCGGGTAGCGTTCCCTACTGGAGAGAGGCCACCTTCGAGGTGGTCCACCGAAGGAGCAAACCTGCATCGCCAGGCGAATCTCTCAGGTAAAGCGGACAGCAGGGGCAGCCCATGGCTTAAGGCCATGTTGTATGTTTGCCCCCGGAGAACGCCTGTGTCCGCCACCGACCCCGTCCTGTTGAAAACACCGCTGCATGCGCTGCACCTCGAACTCGGGGCGCGCATGGTGCCGTTTGCCGGTTATGCCATGCCGGTGCAATACCCGGCCGGACTGATGGCCGAGCACCACCACACCCGCCAGGCCGCCGGGCTTTTCGATGTCTCGCACATGGGCCAGTTGCGCCTCGTCGGCGCCGACGCTGCCGCCGCGCTGGAGTCACTGATCCCGGTCGATGTGATCGACCTGCCCGCCGGCAAGCAGCGTTACGGCCTGCTGCTCAATGAGGACGGCGGCATCATCGACGACCTGATGTTTTTCAACCGCGACTACCTGAACGGCGGCGATATTTTCGTCATCGTCAACGGCGCCTGCAAGGTCGGTGACATCGCGCATATCGAGGCAAAAATCGGCACGCGTTGCCAGGTCATTCCCATGCCCGAGATGGCGCTGCTGGCACTGCAGGGCCCGCAGGCCGTCACCGCGCTCTCGCGCCTGGCACCCGGCGTGGAAAACCTGGTGTTCATGACCGGCGGCCGTTTTTCTGTCGCCGGTTGCGACTGCTTTCTCACACGCAGCGGCTACACCGGCGAAGACGGGTTCGAGATTTCCGTGCCCGCCGCGCAGGCCGACACGCTGGCCCGGGCGCTGCTGGCCCAGCCCGAAGTCAAACCCGTCGGCCTGGGCGCACGCAACTCGCTGCGGCTCGAAGCCGGCCTGTGCCTCTACGGCAACGACATCGACACCACCACCACACCGGTCGAAGCCAGCCTGAACTGGGCCATCCAGAAGGTGCGCCGCACCGGTGGCGCGCGCGCCGGCGGTTTTCCGGGCGCAGACAAGGTGCTGGCGCAGCTGGCCGACCCTGCCGCCTTGACCCGCAAGCGCGTGGGCCTGGTGGCGCTGGAGCGCATTCCCGTGCGCGACCACACAGCCCTGCAAAGCCTGGACGGCACACCGATTGGCGAAGTCACCAGCGGCCTGCTGGGCCCGAGCATCGACAAACCCGTGGCTATCGGTTATGTGAAGCCCGAATTTTCGGCTGTAGGTACACGCGTGAACGCCATCGTGCGCGGCAAACCCGTGCCCATGGAAGTAAGCGCCATGCCTTTTGTTCCGAATCGCTATTTCCGCGGTTGAAGTTTTTATTATTCTGGAGAAACCCATGATCAAGTACACCGAAGACCACGAATGGATCAACGTTGACGGCGACGTCGCCACCGTCGGCATCACCCACCACGCGCAGGATGCTCTCGGCGACGTGGTGTTTGTGGACCTGCCTTCCGTCGGCAGCACGCTGGCACAAAAAGAAGTCGCGGGTGTCGTTGAGTCTGTCAAGGCTGCGGCCGATGTCTACATGCCCCTCAGCGGCGAGGTCACCGAAGTCAACGAGGCCCTGCGCGACGACCCTTCGCTGGCGAATACCGACCCGCTGGGCGCCGGCTGGTTCTTCAAGGTCAAGCTGGCCGACAAGTCCCAGCTGGACGCGCTGATGGACGAGACGAGCTACACCACTTTCTCCGCGACTGCGTAAACAACCCTTTCTTCACCCCGTTCGGGCCGTCCTGCGCCTGTCGAAGGATCGAAGCCCCGTTTTATCCCTCTGTTCCGGGAAACTGCCATGTTGATGCCCACCGCCAAGCCGCTGCGCGAGCTTGAAAACGCTTCCGAGTTCATTGCCCGCCACATCGGCATTGATGAGGCCGACGAAACCCACATGCTCAGCGTCGTGGGTTCCGCGTCGCGGCGGGCGCTGATCGATGGCATCGTGCCGCGCAGCATTGCCCGCAGCCAGGCGATGGCGATCCCGGCGCCTGTCACAGAAGCCCAGGCCCTGGCAGAGCTGAAAGCCATGGCGGCGAAGAACAAGGTCTTCAAGAGTTTCATCGGCCAGGGGTATTACGGCACCCACACGCCCGGCGTGATCCTGCGCAACATTCTCGAAAACCCCGCCTGGTACACCGCCTACACACCCTACCAGGCTGAAATTTCGCAGGGCCGCATGGAGGCCCTCATCAACTTCCAGACCATGGTCTGCGACCTGACGGGCATGCCGATGGCCAACGCCTCCATGCTCGACGAAGCCACGGCTGCCGCCGAAGCCATGACCCTGGCCAAACGCAGCGTCAAGAGCAAAAGCCATGTCTTCATCGTTGCCGGCGACTGCCACCCCCAGACCATCGAGGTTATCCAGACACGCGCCAAACCGCTGGGCATCGAGGTCAAGGTGAGCACCGCGTCCAGCACGCTGCCCATGCTGATGGCCGAGGGCAACTACTTTGGCGTGCTGGCGCAGTACCCGGCCACCACCGGCAGCATCCATGACCTGCGGCCGCTGGCCGGCCAGGCGCATGTGGATGGCGCCGCCTTGTGTGTGGCCGCCGACCTGCTGGCGCTGACCTTGCTGGCGCCGCCCGGCGAATGGGATGCCGACATCGTGCTGGGCAACACCCAGCGTTTTGGCGTGGCCATGGGCAACGGCGGGCCGCACGCGGCCTACCTCGCCTGCCGCGACGAGTTCAAGCGCTCCATGCCGGGCCGGCTGGTCGGCGTCAGTGTCGACGTGCACGGCAACCCGACTTACCGCCTGGCGCTGCAGACCCGCGAGCAGCACATCCGCCGCGAAAAAGCCACCTCCAACATCTGCACCGCGCAGGTGCTGCCGGCCGTGCTGGCCAGCATGTACGCGGTTTACCACGGACCGCAGGGTCTCAAGCGTATTGCCCAGCGCGTGGCCAGCTACACGGCGATTTTTGTGCGCGGCATGGAGCAGATGGGCTACGAGATCACCAACGCCAGCGCCTTCGACTCGGTCACCATCAAGACCGGCGATGCTACCAATTCAATCGCTGAACGCGCCCGCCAGTCGGGGGCCAACCTGCGCTGCCGCCTGAACCACCACCTGGGCGTGTCGCTCGACGAGACCACCACGCGGGAAGACCTGGAGATGCTCTGGTCCTTTTTCGTCAAGCCCGGCCAGCCCATGCCGCGCCTGAGCGACTTCGAAAAAGGCGTGGAGCCGCTGATCCCCGAAGAGCTGCGCCGCAGCAGCGACTTCCTGACGCACCCGGTTTTCAACACCCACCACTCCGAGACCGGCATGCTGCGCTACATCCGCATGCTCAGCGACAAGGACCTGGCGCTGGACCGCAGCATGATCCCGCTGGGCAGCTGCACCATGAAACTCAACGCCACCAGCGAGATGATTCCCGTCACCTGGCCCGAGTTTGCCAACATTCATCCGTTTGCGCCGCAGGACCAGCTGCAGGGTTACGCCGAGCTCGACCAGCAGTTGCGCGACTGGCTGTGCCAGGCAACGGGTTACGCCGGCATCAGCCTGCAGCCCAATGCCGGCTCGCAGGGCGAATACGCCGGCCTGCTGGTCATCAAGGCCTGGCTGGAAGCGAACGGCCAGGGCCACCGCAACATCTGCCTGATCCCCTCGTCGGCCCACGGCACCAACCCGGCCAGCGCGCAAATGGCCGGCATGACGGTCGTCGTCACCGCCTGCGATGCCCAGGGCAACGTCGACATGGCGGACCTGAAAGCCAAGTGCGAACAGCACAGCGCGAACCTGGCCTGCATGATGATCACCTACCCGAGCACCCACGGCGTGTTCGAGACGCAGGTGAAAGAACTGTGTGCCCTGGTCCACAGCCACGGCGGCCGCGTCTACGTGGACGGCGCCAACATGAACGCACTCGTTGGCGTGGCAGCCCCGGGCGAATTTGGCGGCGACGTGAGCCACCTGAACCTGCACAAGACCTTCTGCATTCCCCACGGTGGCGGCGGCCCCGGTGTCGGGCCGGTGTGTGTGGTGGCCGACCTCGTTCCCTACCTGCCCGGCCATGCCACGGCGGGTTACCCAGGTGGAGGCGCCAGTTTTTCCGCCGGGCCGCCCCAAGGAAAAACAGCCCCCTCGGGGGGCAGCGCCTTACACGAAGTGAAAAGCGTGGGGGCCATCTCGGCGGCGCCGCTGGGCAACGCTGCCGTGCTGCCGATCAGCTGGATGTACTGCCGCATGATGGGCCCCGAAGGCCTGCAACAGGCCACCGAGGTTGCCATCCTCAGCGCCAACTACATCAGCGCGCGACTGAAAGACCACTACCCGACGCTGTACGCCAGTGAGAATGGCCACGTCGCGCACGAGTGCATCCTGGACCTGCGCCCGCTGAAGGAAACCAGCGGCGTCAGCGCCGAAGACGTGGCCAAGCGCCTGATGGACTACGGTTTTCACGCCCCGACCCTCAGCTTCCCCGTGCCCGGCACGCTGATGGTCGAACCCACCGAAAGCGAAACCCTGGCCGAGCTGGACCGTTTCATCAACGCGATGATGGCCATCCGCGAAGAGATCCGCCAGATTGAAAACGGCAGCTGGCCGCAGGACAACAACCCGCTCAAACATGCGCCGCACACCGCCGCCAGCCTGCTGGGCGCGGAGTGGGACCGGCCGTATTCGCGCGAAACCGGCGCCTTCCCGCTGGCTACGCTCAAACAGATCAAGTACTGGCCGCCGGTGGGCCGCGTCGACAACGTCTACGGCGACCGCAACCTGTTCTGCAGCTGCGTGCCGGTGGCCGACTACGCCTGAGAAGCCGGTGGCGGGCGGTCGGCGCCCCCCATTTGCTACTGATTTTGTAGCGGCTTGCGACCGTCCCATCAGGGCAAAACGTCGTTTTTTATGATGGCAAGGGCGCACGCGCCACACCGGAGGACGAAGTTTGCGCGGGGCGCTGCCCGTCATCCTCCGCTCCTGTCGTGGAACGACCAGGAGTGACCAAGCCCACAAATTCTCCGAACGGATGATGGTCCTGCAGACGAGCTACGGCATGAACGTGCCCGGCGCCATCCTCGCACTCATTGCCGGTTTTGTCGTGCCCGGCTGGTTGACCGGCCGGAGAGACGGCGTTCAGCGCAGCAAGCCATACACCAGCATCAGTCCGGTCCCGGTCAACAGTGCCGGCACCAGGCGTCCACCCGGCTTGACCAGCATCACACCCAGGCTGATGGCGCCTATCAGTACCCTGATGGCCACCGGCACCGTGGCCAGCGCGCCCGTGGGCATCAGTATCAGCCGGACCGTCAGGGCCGCGATCATCGAATAGGTGACCGCCGACAGCCACCTGAAGATTTCACTGTCCTGGTTGATGTGCCCCGACAGCAGCACGCCGCCAGCGCGGCACACATAGGTGCCCACTGCCGCCAGCAACAAGGCCCCGGCGGTATGCCAGCCTTCCAGATTCGGGATCATGGCCGCCCCTTCACACCGCCCTGGCGCGACCGCAGGCGCTGCCACCCATAGGCCAGGCTGCCGCCCACCAGACCGGCAGCCAGCAGGCTGGTCGCGCTGTCAAGCAGGAAAAAAGCCGGCCCCAGGCAGCCACCCAGCAAGATCGCGAGCCGGTTACACGGCAGCTTGACCTCGGTGAAGGTCAACAGGAAAAACAGGGGATTGATCCAGACCAGGCTCAGCGTGACCGCCATCGGCACCTGTCCGGCGATGACGTAACCCAGGGCCGTCGCCGGCACGGACAGGAGCCAGCAAGGCAAGCCGAAGCCGACAAAATAGCTGCTGCGATGTTCGGGCGCCATCGACGGAAATTCGCGCATGGCCACCGTCCAGGCAGTCATGGCCAGCAAGTGCACCGAGGCATACAGGCCGCGCCTGCGGTCGTCGTGGTGCAGCTGCGGAAACAGCGTCACGGCCATGGTCACAAAACGCGACGAGGTCAGCGACACCGCAATACCCACCGACAGCAGCGAGGCCCCCGACATCAGCATTTCAAACAGCACAATCTGGCCTGGCAAGGCAAAGAGAAAAACCGTGGTGGCCGTGGTAAACAGCAGACCCAGACCATACATGTGGCCCGCCGCACCAAAGCCAAGCATGCCCGCAATCAGCACCAGCACCGGCGCCCGCAACGCATCCTTGAAGCCCTGACGAAAAGCCGCTTTCCGGCTGCTGAACCGGGTGCTGGGAGGATGGGAGTTGAGGTCCGGTCCTGTCATCTGATTTTGAGCGTGCGCTGCCAAAAGCCTGTGAAAGAACTCAACAATGGATGGTTCAGAATTTCTCTATCAATTGCTTTCTCTTGAGCGTGTATTCATCTTCGGTGATGACGCCACCTTTTCTGAGCGCATCGAGTTCCCGCAGCTTTTGCGACAGCGGGCTCGCCGGCGACGTCTCTGCCACCCGGCTTGCGGGGCCAGGCACAGCCACTTGCGATGCGGGCCCTGGCCTGTTCGCTGGGGGGACGCCGGTACTGGCGCTGTTGTAGATGTTGTTGACCACTTCATCGACCATCTGAGCCTGCGACAAACGGGTGAGCGAGGTGTGCAGGGAGTTGCCGCTGGCGAGCGGAGACTCTGTTTCCGGATCGCGGATGGTGATGGTCAGTTCAAGCAGATACATGGTGATGTCCCAGCGCCACTTGTCGACGTAGGTCACGATGGCGTCGAAGCGTCCCGATGCCTTGTCCGGGCCGGTTGAAACGACCACGCCCTTGCTTCTGAGTCTGTCGGCAATTTCCAGATCCACACCGCTGTTGTCGGACGGGTAGTGCCTGACATACATGGTTTTCAGTGCCGACAGGTCGGTCGAGGGATTGATGCTGCCCGTGGCACGATTGGCACAGCCCGTGCTCAGCCCGGCGGCGACAGCCAGCAAGGCCAGCAGTTTCAGAAATTCACGCAATACCGTTCCCCAATTTTAAAAAAAACATTCCACACCACTTGCACTGAGCCCGTCTGGCCGGAAAAGCATGGTAACTGCAAAATGGCGGGGTCCACTGGAGGCGTCATTTGACTGTTCGTTGACGGGACGGCCAGCCTGAGTGATTGCCGGCGCTGCACCGCAGCTGCTCAAAAAAACCCGGGCTGACAGGCAGGCTTGGTTGGCGTAACCCGGATAATGCCTCCTGTTGACAGGTCCGGAATTTCCACCGGGCACCCACCCGCTCACCCACCATGTTCGACCACCTGATCCTTTTCCTTCTGCACTGGGCCATCACCGCGCTGTCGCTGTGGGTGGCCAGTCGTGTCTTTCGGGGCATCAGCTTTGCTGACACCTCGTCGCTGGTCATCTCAGCCCTGTTGCTCGGTTTTGCGAATGCCATCGTCAAGCCGCTGCTGATTGTGCTGACCTTGCCGCTGACCTTGTTGACCTTCGGCCTGTTCCTGCTGGTCATCAACGCCCTGATGATTCTGCTGGTCTCTGCGCTGGTGCGCGGCTTCAGGGTCTCGGGCTTCTGGACGGCGTTTTTTGCCAGCATCTTCATCGCCGTGTTGAGCTGGGTGATCGGTGCCTTCGTGCTGGTGGACAGCGGGCCCGATGCGATCCAGATGCAGATGCCCGGCAGCGGCGTGTGGCTCTGAGCCGGGGCGGCCGCTGAAGTAGCGCCTACAGGTCGCCGGGTTGTGGACCTGCTATTGAATGAGGATCTTCTGGCGCCCGCCTATGTTGGGCTGGAGCCCTGTTTTTCTGCATTTTCTGGCGCTTGGCCGGTACTGGTTTTTTTGACTTTGCCCTCCTTCATTTGGAGGATGCGTTCCGGTCAGCACCGGATCAGAATTGCGCAGTACAAGGAACTGGTCCCTGCAAAGGAGCTTCCATGCGCCATCTGATCATTCTGGCGGTCGCCGTGTTTTGCAGCAGTTGCGCGCAACTGCCTCCTGCCGACGTCGTGAACGCGCCGCCCCGGCAGGCACAGGCCGTCGTTTTTGACATTGACGGAACCTTGACGCCCTCCGTGACCACCATTTTTGAAGCGCGCGAAGATGCGGCCAGGGCGGTGCGCCTGTTCGCCGACAAGGGTTACCAGATCATCTATCTCAGCACCCGGGCCAGCTGGTTTTCAGCCCGGATCCCTGGCTGGCTGCAGGACAACGGTTTTCCTGCCGGCAGCCTCCACGTGGCGCAAACGGATGAAGATCGCAGCCGTCCTGATGCTTACAAGACAGGCATGTTGAAAACTTTCCTGGCCCATGGCTGGCGCGTCAGTTTTGCCTATGGAGACTCCAGCACCGATTTTTCAGCCTACGCTGCGGCCGGCATCCCGAAGGAAAGTGTCTTCGCCTTGTTGCGCAGGTACGAGGCTGATTGCCAACCGGGTGAGTGGAAGGCTTGCCTGAAGGGGTGGACAGAACACCTGGACTTTGTGGCGCGATCCGTGCCGTCTGTGCCTGCCAACTGACGGCGTCCTCTGCCACGACTTTCCGTCGCACGCGCTATCGATTCAATAGCTGCTCGCGCCCGTAGCATAAGGGCCAGAGGCCAGAAACCCTTGAAAACTCAGGCCAGCTACTCGCTGACACCGCCCTTGCCGCGTGACGCCTTGATCTCCGAACGCTGGCTTTTTCCCGCCAGGCGCCGCTGCTTCGAACCATAGGTCGGCTTGGTGGCGCGACGCACGCGCGGCGGTGTGGCCACACTGTTGACGATTTCGTTGAGCCGGGCCAACGCGTCGGCGCGGTTCATCTCCTGGCTGCGGTGTTGCTGGGCCTTGAGCACCAGCACACCTTCCTGCGTGATGCGGCTGTCGGATGGACCCCCACGCTTGTCGCCTTGCGTACTGCGCTGCCCTCCGAGGGGGTTGCTTTCCCTTGGGGCGGCCCGGCGGGAAAGCAGCCGCTCCTTCACATCCTCCGGCAGCGAAGAAGCCATGATGTCGAAGCGCAGGTGCACCGCGCTGGACACCTTGTTGACGTTTTGCCCGCCGGCGCCCTGCGCGCGGATGGCGCTGATCTCGACTTCGGCTTCGTTGACTTCCAGGGGCACGACGGGTGGCATGGCGAGGCGGCTTTAAGGACGCTGCGTGTCGAAAAAATCCGACAGCAATTTTCCAAAAACCGTGGGCTGCTCCACCGCACGCAGGTGCGCGGTGTCCATGATCGCAAGTGGATGGGCGTTGTCGGGGAGGGGCATGGGGCATTCTAGAAGAGACGCTGCAACTGAATGAATCAAGTCGGTGGCCTCCCCGTTCCTTCTATGTGCACCAGCAAACCCATAAGGTCAGGAAAGAGAACAAGAGCCAAGACACGCCTGAGTTCCCCGTGCACACCCGCCCCGAATCCCGGACAATCCCCCGATCCGACCGGCTTTTCATGCACACCCGACACTTCCTCCAGCTCATCGCCCTGTCTGCCCTCTGGGGTGGCTCCTTTCCCCTGCTTCGCATTGCCAGCCCGGCGTTTGGCCCGTGGCTGCTGGCCGGCGTGCGCTGCATGCTGGCGGCGCTGGTGCTGACGCTGCTGATGCGCGCGCTGCGCGAGCACTGGCCGCCGCGTGCCGCCTGGCCGCGCCTGGCGCTGCTCAGTGTGCTGACCGTGGTTGCGCCTTTTGTGCTGTTCAACTGGGCCGCGCTGGTGATCCCGGCTGGTTACTCCGCAGTGCTCAACGCCACGGCGCCGCTGTTCGGCGTGCTGGGCGCCGCGCTGGCGGGCGAGGAGCGGCTTTCGTCGCGCCGCCTGTTGGGCTGTGCGGTGGGTTTTGCCGGTGTCGCCCTGCTGGTGCAGTTGGGCCCGGTGGCGGTGACGCCCCGCGTGGTGCTGGCCGCGCTGGCCTGCACCGCCGCTGCCGCCGCGTATGGCTTTGGCGCCATCCTGATGAAACGCGCGACCATGGCGCACGACCCGCTGCCGGCCTCGGCCGTGGTGCATGTGGCGGCCGCGGTTTTCCTGCTGCTGCCCTCCGCTGTGGCCTTGCCCTCGGCCCACTACACCACCGGCGCACTGATCGCCGTGGCGGTGCTGGGCATCTTCACCTCGGGCCTGATGTACTGGATCAGCATGCGCCTGATGCGCGAGATCACGGCCAGCGCGGCCACCTCGGCGGCTTTCATGATTCCGCTGTTCGGTGTGGCTTGGGGCGGCATGTTCCTCGGCGAGCCGGTCACCTGGGGCATGGCACCGGGCTGCGTGCTGGTGCTGGCCGCCACCGCGCTCATCACCGGCTTCAATCCCTTCCGGGCCCCGCCGGAACCCTGAACGGCGCAGCGCCGTACGCTACAGTATTGATAGCTACCCGCGCCCGTGGGAAAAGGGCTAGAGGCCTGAAACACTTGTAGGCTTGCCGCTTGTCAGGGCGCGGCAGCGTCCAGACTGCGCTGCACGCGCCAGGCCTGGTAGGCACACGCCGTCGCAACCAGACTCGCGGCCAGGCAGGCCCAGTACACACTGACCAGCCCGAAGGCCGAACTGAGCAAGCCACCGGCCAGGCCACCCAGCACACCCGGCAGGCCATACGCCACCACCACGTACAGCGCCTGCCCGCGGCCGCGCAACCGTCCGGGGAAATGGTGCGACAGCAGCGCAATGCAGACGGTGTGGTGCGTCGCAAAGGTCAACGCGTGCAGCGCCTGGGCGAACAGCATGAGCAGCAACACACCGGGCCAGGCAGCGGTGATGCCCATGCGCAGCGCCATGGAGGCAGAACACACCATCAGCCAGCCGGTCAGGCTCAGCCGCGGCAGCCAGCGACCCTGGGTATAGAACCAGCCGATTTCCACCACCACCGAAAACGCCCACAACACACCGATCATGGTTTTGCTGTAACCATTGGCGTCGAGGTAGAGCGAGAAGAAAACGTAAATGCTGATGTGCGCCAGCACATGAAAAAACGCCGAGGCAAAAAACCACACCACCGCGCGCTGGCGAAAAATCGGCCACACCGGCAACTTCAGGTCGTGGGCACTGACCGCCTCCTTCAGGTCCGGCAGCAGCCAGACACTGACCGTCACGGCCAGCAGCGACAGAAAGGTCCAGGCCGGGAAGTGTTTCATGCCGAAGATCTCGAACCAGCTGCCCGCGGCAAACACCGTGAACAGAAAGCCCAGCGAGCCCCACAGGCGCACGCGGCCGTAACGCCGCGCATCAAAGGCGCCGCCCTGGCTGATCAGGTGCGCCATGGCGGCTTCGCTCATGGGCATCATGGAACTCGTGTGGGTGAACATCACCAGCAGCACCGCCGTGAGCCACCAGACGCCGTAAGTGGATTCAAAGTCCAGCCACAGGCCGAGGGAAGAGATCAGCGCCACCGTGGCGCCGTAACGCAGCAGCTTGACGCGCTCCCCGGTGTGGTCGCTCAGCGCACCCCAGCCGTAGGGCGCAAACAGGCGCGTGGCGGCCTGCACCGAGGTCAGCAGGCTGATCGCCAGGATGCTGAAGCCCAGCTCCTTGAGCCACAGCGGCAGATAGGGGTTGAAAAACCCGATGTGCGCAAAATAACTGGCCGACAGCGCCGCAAACGGCACCAGCTGGCGGCGCCTGGCCGCAGCTTCAGGCATGGTCAGGACCTGTTCACACGGAACCCTTGATCGCCTGCATGGGCGGCACCACGTCGCCGCATTGCGCGCGCTGGCGCAGGGCGTGTTCCATCACCACCAGCGCCAGCATGGCCTCGGCAATCGGCGTGGCGCGTATGCCCACACAGGGGTCGTGCCGGCCCTTGGTGCTGACCGAGGTCGGCTGGCCGGCCATGTCAATGGACTCGCGCGGCGTGAGGATGGAACTGGTCGGTTTGATCGCAATCGACACCTCCAGGTCCTGCCCGGTGCTGATGCCACCCAGCACACCGCCCGCGTTGTTGGACTTGAAGCCCGCGGGCGACAGCGAGTCGCCATGCAAGCTGCCGCGCTGCGTGACGCTGGCAAAACCGGCGCCGATTTCCACACCCTTGACCGCGTTGATGCCCATCATGGCAAAAGCGATGTCGGCGTCGAGCTTGTCGAACAGCGGCTCACCCAGGCCCACCGGCACACCGCTGGCCGTCACACGGATGCGCGCGCCACAGGAGTCGCCGGCCTTGCGCAGCGTGTCCATGTAGGTCTCCAGCCTGGTCACGTCGGCCACCGGCGCAAAAAACGGGTTGTTCGGCACGTGCTCCCAGGCCTCAAAAGGAATCGTGATATCGCCGATCTGCGTCATGCAGCCACGGAAGGTGGTGCCGTACTTTTCGAGCAGCCACTTCTTGGCGACCGCACCGGCCGCCACCATGGGCGCCGTCAGCCGGGCCGAGGCCCGGCCGCCGCCGCGCGGGTCGCGAATGCCGTACTTCTGCAAATAGCTGTAGTCCGCATGGCCGGGACGGAAGGTGTCCAGGATGTTGCCGTAGTCCTTGCTGCGCTGGTCGGTGTTTTTGATCAAGAGGCAGATCGGCGTGCCGGTGGTCTTGCCCTCGTACACGCCGGAAAGAATCTCCACCACGTCCGGCTCGTTGCGCTGCGTCACGTATTTGCTGGTGCCGGGCCGGCGCCGGTCCAGGTCGCCCTGGATGTCCGCCTCGCTCAGGGCCATGCCGGGCGGACAGCCGTCAATCACACAGCCAATGGCCGGGCCGTGGGATTCACCGAAGTTGGTGACTGCGAATAAGGTGCCGAAGGTGTTGCCGCTCATGGGGGGAATTATCCCAGATGGGCCTGGTGCCCGCCTCAATCACCGACGGCCGCATCACCCCCGGCCTTCAGCGGCCTTGAACAGGCAACGCAAAATGAAACACCGCCCCCTGGTCCACCTTGCCTTCCGCCCACACCCTTCCGCCGTGCCGCGTGACCACGCGACGCACGGAGGCCAGACCGACGCCAGTGCCTTCGAACTCCTGGTCGGTGTGCAGCCGCTCAAACACTTCGAAGAGTTTGTCGTAGTGCGCCATGTCGAACCCGGCGCCGTTGTCACGCACGGTGTAGACGGCTTCCGCGCCCTCGACGCGTCCACTGACCTCGATCTGCGGATGGGCTGTCAGGCTGCTGTACTTCACCGCGTTGGACAGCAGGTTCACCCACACCTGTCGAAGCAAGCCCGGGTCGGCAGGCGCCGACGGCAGCAAACCGAGCTGGATGACAGGTTTGGGGACGCCCGGGCCGCTGACCGGCAGGTCGGCAACCACCTGCGCGGCCAGGGCGTTCATGTCAACCTCGGTTTTCTGGACATCCTGCAGGCTGAGCCGGGAAAACGACAGCAGGTCGTCAATCAGCCTGGCCATGCTTTTGACCCGGGCGCCGATGACGGACAGATAGTGCAGGCCTTTTTCGTCCAGGCGGTCGGCGTAATTTTTCACCAGCAGGCCCGCATAACCGCCAATGATGCTCAACGGGGAACGCAGGTCATGCGAGGCCGCCGAGGTGAAACTCTCCAGGCTCTTGTTGGTGGCCTCCAGCTCGTCGGCACGCAGCTTCAGGGCGGAATGAAGGTCGGCAATCACCTTTTCCAGTTCCTTCTTCTCGGTGATGTCCTCGGAGATGCCCAGCACATGGGTGGGCTCGGCGGCTTCGCCAAAAACCGGCACCTTGCGTGTGTGCAGCAGGCGCAAGCCTTTGCTTTGCGAGAAAAACCGGTCTTCCGGAATCTCCTCAATGAGGCCGCTGGCCAGCACCCGGTGGTCCTGGGCGGTAAACCGGTCGGCTTCCTCCTGGCTAAAAAGATCGTGGACGGATTTTCCCACCATGTCCTCGCGCGCGATGCCTGTCAGCTGCTCCTCCGCGGAGTTGACACGCACATAACGAAGCTGGGCAGCATCCTTGATGAATACCGGCGTCGGAATGTGCTCGATCATCGAGTCGAGAAAACGGTTGGCCTCCAGCACCTCGGCCGTGCGTTCGCGCAACTGCTGGCGGCTTTCATGGAGTTCGTTGTTGCGCTGCATGGCCGCGTCGTAGGTGGACATCAGCAGGTTCAGTATCTGGGTGCGGCTGGCGCTGATCTGGTGCCGCTCGCCATGGAAAAAAATCTCGGCCGGCGGTCCGTCTTCCGTCATGTGGGCGACGTCGCGGTTGCTCAGGGCGTGCTCCACCCGCGCCAGCATGTGGCTTCGCTCATAGGGCTTGATGACGAAGCTGTCGGCACCACACTGCAGGCCGAGCAAGACCTCGTTGGGGTCGGACAGGCTGGTGACGAGAATCACCGGGACCGGGGAAAGCCCGGGGCCGGCCTTGATCTGCCGGCACAGCTCATAACCGCTCATTTCGGGAATGGCCACCCCGCTGATGATGAGCGCGGGGCGAATCGCTCTCGTCATTTCGAGCGCGGCCACGCCGTTGTCGGCGGTGCTGACCTGGTAACCCTCTTCTTCGAGGATATGGTGCAGCATCAAGGCCTGCGCCGTGATGTTTTCAACGATCAGGATATGTCGGGGCGAGGCGCCACCGGATTGCACAGTAGCCATGTCTTTTTTCTTCCCTTCAAGTGTCAGCCGAATAGCTCCACTTTTGCTTATGGAATAGATAGTACTGGTTAAGTGGTTCCAGTGGGAAGCGCCCGGCCTTTTCAGTCCACCGGGCATGCCCCAAGCCCTGGTTCACGGCGACGTGAACCAGGCCAACGCGATCCGCCGCCCCGTACGGATGACCGGGCTCCGTCGGCCGGACGGTGGTGGCGCAGGACCTGCGCAGCAGCATTCGCCCCGGACGGGTGTGGGGTACCACGGCGTGTTCAGCGGCCGCAAGTGGAATACGCAGATTTACCCGCGAGTGCGGGAGATGATTGACGCCGGCACGGGATGCTCTTGAAGCAAAATATGCATCCAGCCCTTTACAGGTGGGCGGTAACAGCTATGGTATTGGTAGCAACAGGCATTGCACCCATGGCCGGTTGGCGGCTTTCACCGCTGGCCTGCCGGGGGAGGCGGGCGTCTGGCCCACCCGTCAAGGCTCATCCCGGCCCGCGTCAGAGAAGGGGTGCCTGGTTCGGCTCTTCCTCGGCCGGCCAATCGCGAATGTAGGCCTTGAGCATCTTGTTCTCGAAGTTCTGGCCATCGACCACCGCTTTGGCCACGTCGTAAAACGAGATCACGCCTTCGAGGACCTTCTTGTTGAGCACCGGCATGTAGCGCGCGTGGCGGCCCAGCATCATGCGGCGGACTTCATCGATTTCGGTGTCGGGTGTGCAGGTCAGCGGCGCATCGTCCATGGCGGTGCGCACCAGCGTGCTGCCGATCTCACCGCCGTTTTTGACAATGCACAGAATCACTTCCCGGAAGGTCAGCATGCCGACCAGGTCGCCGTGCTCCATGACGACGAGCGAGCCGATGTCTTTTTCCGCCATGATCTGGGTCGCCTTGGACAGCGGCTCATCGGGCTGGACGGTATAAAGCGTGTTGCCTTTGACGCGCAGGATATCAAGGACTCTCATGGGGCACTCCTTCAGGAATTTGTCTCGGCAGTCTGCAGGTTCTTCCCCGGTGCCGGCCGGCGGAAATTTCAGTTCAAATATAGCCCACAATCTGTTCGCAAGCCACCTCAAGTTGTTTCAGGCTGACCGCCGTTTTTTACCGATCCTTCCGCTTTTTTCTGGAGACACCATGTCTGGCTACTCTGACCCGGGCTTTGACACGCTGGCCCTGCATGCCGGCGCCGCGCCCGACCCGACCACCGGCGCGCGCGCCGTGCCGATTCACCTGACCACCTCGTTCGTCTTCGAATCCAGCGACCACGCCGCCAGCCTGTTCAACCTGGAGCGTGCCGGCCACGTCTACTCACGCATCAGCAACCCGACCAACGCGGTGCTGGAGCAGCGCGTGGCCGCGCTGGAAGGCGGCATAGGCGCCATCAGCACGGCCAGCGGCCAGGCGGCGCTGCACCTGAGCATTGCGACGCTGATGGGCGCGGGCTCGCACATCGTTGCCTCTACCGCGCTTTACGGTGGCAGCCAGAACCTGCTGCACTACACGATGCGGCGTTTCGGCATTGAAACGACGTTTGTCAAACCCGGCGATATCGACGGCTGGCGCGCGGCGGTGAGACCCAACACCAAGCTGTTTTTCGGTGAAACCGTGGGCAACCCGGGCCTGGACGTGCTGGACATGCCCACCGTGTCAAACATTGCACACGAAGCCGGCGTGCCGCTGCTGGTGGACTCGACGCTGACCTCCCCCTGGCTGATCAAGCCTTTCGACCATGGCGCCGACCTGGTCTACCACTCGGCCACCAAGTTCCTGAGCGGCCACGGCACGGTGATTGGCGGGATTGTGGTGGACGGCGGCAGCTTCGACTGGGAAAAATCGGGCAAATTCGCCGAACTGACCGAGGCCTACGATGGCTTTCACAACATGGTGTTCAGCGAGGAAAGCACCGTCGGCGCCTTTTTGCTGCGCGCGCGGCGCGAAGGCCTGCGCGACTTCGGCGCCTGCATGAGCCCGCACACCGCCTGGCTGATCCTGCAGGGCATCGAAACCCTGCCGCTGCGCATGGCGCGGCACATGTCCAACACCGAGAAGGTCGTGGCCTTCCTGGCCAGCCACCCGCTCGTTTCGCGCGTCGGCCATCCGATGCTGGAGACCCACCCCAGCCACGCGCTGGCCAAAAAGCTGCTGCCGCGCGGCGCCGGCTCGGTGTTCAGCTTCGACATCCGGGGCAACCGTGAGCAGGGCAAGGCCTTCATCGAAACCCTCAAGGTGTTCAGCCACCTGGCCAATGTGGGCGACTGCCGCAGCCTGGTGATTCACCCGGCCAGCACCACGCATTTCCGCATGACCGACGAGGCGCTGGCGGGCGCCGGCATCACGCAGGGCACGATCCGGCTCTCGATCGGCCTGGAAGACCCGGATGACCTGATCGACGACCTCAAGCGCGCACTCAAGGCTGCGGAGAAAGCAGCATGATCCTCAACGTCAACGGCCACACCACCTACTGCTACACCGGCGGTAAACCCTTCGATGCCGCCAAACCCACGGTGGTTTTCATCCACGGCGTGCTCAACGACCACAGTGTCTGGATTTTGCAAAGCCGCTACCTGGCCCACCATGGCTGGAACGTGCTGGCGGTGGATCTTCCGGGCCACTGCAAGAGCGACGGAGATGCACCCGCCAGCGTGGAAGAAGCCGCAGACTTCATCGCCGCCCTGCTAGCCGCGGCCGGCGTGCAGCGGGCCGCCCTGATCGGCCACAGCTGGGGTTCGCTGATTGCGCTGGAGGCCGCCGCCCGGCTCAAGGAGCGGGTGAGCCACCTGGTGCTGGTCGGTATTGCCTACCCGATGAAGGTGTCCCCAGCCCTGCTGGAGGCCGCCCTGAACGAGCCGATGAAGGCGCTCACCATGATCAATGTTTTTTCGCGCAGCACCCTGGCCGCACCACCGTCAGCGCTGGGCCCGGGCACCTGGGTCTATGGCGCCAGCATGGCGCTGGGGCGGCGCGTGCTGGCGAGCAACACCAAAGTCAATGTCTTTCACCGCGGCTTCAAGGCCTGCGACAGTTATGCCAACGGCGACAACGCCATCACGCAGATCGCCTGCCCGGTGCTGTTCCTGCTCGGTGCGCAGGACCAGATGACCCAGGCCAAAGCCGCGCAGCCGTTGATCGACAAGGCGCGGGCCAACGGCAAAACCGTGCAGGTCGCCAACCTGCCGGTCGGCCACCACCAGATGACCGAGGCGCCGGAAGAAACATTGTTTGCGATGCGGGATTTCCTGAACATCAGGTGAGCCAGGGGGCAGGACGCGGTGGCTGCGCCCCCCCCGTGGCCGCACCGGCGTCGGGGGGATGTCCGATGAACGCACTCAACTGTTGATTCGCGTCAAGTTCCAGGCGGAACCGGCCGCTACAGTGGCTGTGCCATCACGCATAACCCACTACATCCACGATTGCCATGACTTCCACCTCACGCCGCACTTTTGTCATTCACGCCCTCACCGCCAGCGGAGCGCTGGCGGCCAGCAGCCTGGCGCTGTCCCAGACGGCGGCCGCGCCCATGGTCCAGGACACCGACGCCAACGCTGTCGCCCTGGGCTACAAGGCCGACGGCAGCAAGACCGACACCAAGAAATACCCGAAGTACGCCGCCGGCCAGAACTGCGCCAACTGCGCGCTCTTCCAGGGCAAGGCGGCTGACACGGCCGCACCCTGCCCCCTGTTCGCCGGCAAGCGGGTCGCGGCCAAGGGCTGGTGCAGCGCCTGGGCGAAAAAAGCCTGATTCCCGGCCGGGTGCCATGCGCTGTGCCGTCCGGCGCGCGGGTTTCAGGCCGCAGGTGCCCGGCACCGGCCCGGATTCGGGCGGCGCAGTAGCGGCCGGGACCTGACGCTCTCGCGGCCCCGGAAGAACCGCGCCCTGTCGCTGCCTGAACGGGCCGCTACCATGGGGGCATGACCGATCACCTCTCCCCGTTTCCGCACACCCCGCACCAGCGCGGCCAGCGCGGCCAGCGCGGCCAGCGCGGCCTGCGCGGACCCGGTGCCCCGGCCTGCCCCGTCCGGCCACCGGCCCTGGCGGGCGGCGCATGAACCTGCCGAGTTGGCTGCCGGGCGTCCTGCGAGAGGGCCTGAGCCTGGTGCCCGTGCTCGCCACCTTGCTGCATCTGGCGCTCGCGCTGGCGGTGACCCTGCACGCGCTGCTGACCCGGCGCCATGTATCAACCACCGTCGCCTGGATCGGGCTGGCGTGGCTGGCACCGGTGGTGGGGCCACTGCTTTACCTGGTGCTCGGCGTCAACCGCATCCAGCGCGCCGGCGTGGCGCTGGGCATGAAGGAGGCCTGGCAACGCGAACACCAGCGCGCGCACGGCGGCGCGCCTGCCATCGGCAGCGCCGCCGGGCCCGATGCGCCCTGCACCCCTGCGCTGGCCGGCATCAACCGCCTGGCCCGGCAGACCACCGGCAACGCCCTGCTGGCCGGCAACGCCGTGACGCCGCTGATTGACGGCGACCAGGCCTACCCCGCGATGCTGGCAGCCATCGCCGGCGCCCGCCGGTCGATCACGCTGGCCACCTATATCTTTGACCTCGACGCGGTCGGCAGCGCCTTTGCCGATGCCCTGGTGCAGGCCAGCGAGCGCGGCGTGGCGGTGCGCGTGCTGGTCGATGCCGTGGGCGGGCGCTACAGCCGCACCCGCATGGTGGCGCACCTGCGCGCACGCGGCGTCACGGCTGCGGCGTTTTTGCCGCCACGTTTTCCCGGTCTGCTGGCCTATGCCAATTTGCGCAACCACCGCAAGATCATGGTGGTCGACGGTGCGCTGGGTTTCACCGGCGGCATGAACATCCGCGCCGGGCACCAGCTGGCCCTGCAGACCGCCCATCCTGTGCGCTGCCTGCACTTTGCGGTGCGGGGGCCGGTGGTGGCCGACATGCAGCGCGCTTTTTCCATCGACTGGGCCTTCAGCACCGGCGAGGCCCTGCTCGGTGACACCTGGTTTGACGCGGGACAGGCTTGCGGGCCGGTGCTGGCGCGCGGCGTGTCCGACGGCCCCGATGGCGACATCGACCACATGCGGCTCGTGCTGCTGGGCGCGCTGGCCAGCGCGCAGCGGCGCGTTTGCATCATGACGCCTTACTTCCTGCCCGACGAAGTCTTGCTGACGACGCTGCAGATCACCGCGCTGCGCGGAGTGGCGGTGGACATCGTGCTGCCGGCGCGCAGTAATCTGCCGCTGATGGACTGGGCGATGCGGCCGCAACTGGGCGGCCTGCTGCATGCGGGGTGCCGTGTTCACCTGTCACCGCCGCCGTTTGACCACTCCAAGCTGTTTCTGGTGGACGATGACTGGTCACTGATCGGTTCAACCAACTGGGACGCGCGCAGCCTGCGGCTGAACTTCGAATACAACCTGGAATGCCACGACGCCGGGCTGGTCAAGCAGCTGGACGTGCTGGTGCACCAGCGTCTGGCGCAGGCCCGTGCGCTTGACGTGGCGCTGCTGGACCGTCAGCCACTGGCCGGCCAGCTGCGCGACCGGCTGACGGGCCTGCTGTCGCCCTACCTCTGACCCGGGTCACCCCGCCGCTGCGTGCAAAATCGGAAATATGCAACCCATGACCACCATCACCCCGCCGATGTCACCGGCACGCGCACGGGAGATTGCTGCCAGCTTCGACCTGCGCGCCCTGCCCGCCGACTTCTACGCCAACCCCTACCCGGTCTACGCGCTGCTGCGCGAGACCGCGCCGGTGCGGCGCATGCCCGACGGCTCGTATTTCCTCACGCGTTACGCCGACCTGGTGGCGGTCTACCGCGATGCGCAGACCTTCAGTTCGGACAAGAAGGTGGAGTTCACGCCCAAGTATGGCGGCCCCTTCGGTAGCGACGGCAAAGTCCCGCCGCTGCTGGAGCACCACACCACCAGCCTGGTGTTCAACGACCCGCCGCTGCACACACGGGTGCGCAAGCTCATCATGGGCGCCCTCACGCGGCGGGCCATCACCGACATGGAGCCGGGGCTGGTCACCCTGGTGGACAGCCTGCTCGATGCCATCGAGGCCAGGGGCGGCGGCGACCTGATCGAGGACTTTGCCTCGGCGATTCCGGTCGAGATCATCGGCAACCTGCTGGGCGTGCCGCATGCCGACCGCGGCCCGCTGCGCGACTGGTCGCTGACCATTCTGGGCGCGCTCGAACCCAAACTCACACCCGAACAGGAAGCGCTGGGCAACCACAGCGTCAGCGAGTTCACGGCTTACTTGCAGACGCTGGTGGCCGAACGGCGGAGGCGCCCCGGCGATCCGGAGCACGATGTGCTCACGCGCCTGATCCAGGGCGAGGAAGCCGGTGAAAAGCTGAGCGAGACCGAGTTGCTGCAAAACTGCGTTTTCATTCTCAACGCCGGCCACGAAACCACCACCAACCTGATCGGCAACGCCCTGGTCGCCCTGCAGGAGTGGCCAGCCGCCCGGGAACACTTGCTATCAAAAGTGAAGCTGCCTGCGCAGAGCCCACAAGGGCTGGAGCCCGATTTGGCTGTGGAGATTGACGAGTTCCTGCGTTTTGAGTCGTCCAACCAGCTCGGCAACCGCCGCGCGCTCAAGGCCTGCCAGGTCGGCGGCGTGGACCTGCCCGAAGGCGCGCTGCTCACGCTGTGCATAGGCGCGGCGAACCGCGACCCGGCGCAATTTGAGCACCCCGAACAACTCGACCTGACGCGCGAAAACAACCGGCACCTGGCCTTTGGTTTCGGCATCCACCAGTGCGCCGGCCTGAGTCTGGCGCGGCTCGAAGGCCGCATCGCTGTCGGGCGCTTTCTGCAGCGTTTTCCCGACTATCGCCTCACCGCTGCGCCAACCCGCGGCGGGCGCGCACGTTTCCGCGGCTTTCTGAACGCGCCGTTTGCCGCGGGTTCAAGCTGAGCTGAGGCGCCGGTGCAGCGCCTGCACCAGATCCGTCAGCGCCGGATCGGCCGAACCTGCGAGTCCGGCCTTGTTGTCCAGCGACCCCAGCAGGCGCGACAACGTTCCGGCATGCGGCAACAGGGGCCCGGCGAAGCGAAGCACCGGGCCATCGGCAATCAGCAGCGTCGGAAAAGTCTCGATGTCGAGCTCGCCCACCAGGTCGGCCTCCTCTTCGATGTCCAGCCAGAGAAAATGCATGCCGGGGTGCGCCGCGACCACCTGGTCAAACACCGGCCGGTAATCCCGGCAGGTGCCGCACCAGCCGGCACAAAGACAGGCGACCCAGCGCCCGTCGGGAAAGTGCAAAGAAGGAGGCATGCCGGCCATTGTGCGCGAGCGTCGTTATCATGGCGCAACAAGGACTATTCCGGAGACACGCCATGGACACCGCCACCCGCCCTGCTGCAGCCGCTGCAGCCGATGCAGCCGACGCCAGAACATTTCAGAGCTTCGCCGCTTTTTATCCGTTTTACCTGAGCGAGCACAGCAACCGCACCTGCCGCCGCCTGCACTTTGCCGGCTCCAGCCTCTCGCTGCTGTGCCTGGCCACGTTGCTCGCCACACGCAACCCGTGGTGGCTGCTGGCCGGCCTGCTGTGCGGCTACGGTTTTGCCTGGGTCGGTCACTTCGTGTTCGAGAAAAACAAACCCGCGTCCTTCAAGCGCCCGCTCTACAGCTTCATGGGCGACTGGGTGATGTACAAGGACATCTGGACTGGCAAGGTCAAGATCTGATGAACACCAACCAGGGCATCCCCATGCAGCTCGACACCCGGGCGGTGGACATTCTTTCCGGCATCACCACCGCCACCCTGACCACGCTGCTGCTGAAAAAAGGCCTGCGCAACGTCTGGTTGCGCGGCGCCCGGCCACTGCGCACCGGCCAGCCGCGTTTGGTGGGCCGCGCGTTCACCTTGCGTTTTGTGCCGGCGCGTGAAGACCTGGCGACGCCGGAGTCGTGGTCCTCGCCAATTTCCACACGTGCGGCCATCGAGGACATGCCGGCGGGCTGCATCGCCGTGGTGGACGCGATGGGTGTCAGCGACGCCGGGATTTTTGGCGACATCCTGTGCGCCCGCATGCAAAAGCGCGGCGTGACGGCGCTGGTGACCGACGGCGTGGTGCGCGACCAGGCGGGGGTGCTGGGCACCGGCCTGCCGGTCTGGTGCAGCGGCGCCGCCGCGCCGCCTTCGGTGGCGGGCCTGACCTTTGTGGACTGGCAGCGTCCGATCGCCTGCGGTGGCGTGGCGGTGTTTCCGGGCGATGTGATCGTGGCCGATGACGACGGCGCGGTGCTGATCCCGGCGGCACTGCTGGAGGACATGCTGCAGCTGGCGCCCGAGCAGGAGCGGCTTGAGTCCTGGATCATGAGCGAGGTGGACAAGGGTGCCGCCCTGCCCGGCCTGTACCCGCCCAACGCCGAGAACAGGGCGCGTTACGAGGCGACAAAAAAAACCGGCCCGTGAGCGCCTGCGGCTGATGTCCGCAGCGCTATCATTTTCATAACACGTCGCGCAGGCGCAGCGCCGAGAAGCGACCGTTTTCCCATAAGTTTTGCATGGAAGGGTCCTGACTGAGCAGCAATTGCGCCAGCAGCGGCTCCAGCGCGGTGGAGGCCGGATCGGCGAGCAGCAGGTAGCGCGCCTCGTGTTCGTCCTCCGGGTCGGTCAGCTGGCCTATCCAGTCCAGCGCCATCAGGGTCTCGAGCACGGGTTCAAGCTGCAAGGCATCGACCTGCAGCGCCCGCGCCAGCTCCGAGCCTTCCAGCCCGATACGCGCGGTCCCGCGCGCCCGGTGCAGTTGCTGCAGCAGTTCCACCGCCAGCTGAAACTGCCAGCCGTGCGCGCTGCCGCGGCGCGCCACGCCGGCCAGCAGGCTGGGCAGGTAGGCGGCAATCACCGCGCCCATGAGCACAATGATCCAGGCCACGTAAATCCAGACCAGCAGAATCGGCAAGGTGGCAAAGGCGCCATAGACCAGCGAATAGGTTGGCACGTTGCTGAGGTACAGGCCCAGCACTTTTTTGGCCAGCTCGATGCCGGCCGCGACAAACATGCCGCCGGCCCAGGCGTGGCCCCAGCGCACAAAGGTGTTGGGCACATAGTGGTACAGGGCCGCCATGCCGCCGGCCAGCAGAAAAAACTGCAGCACATCCAGCAGCACGCGCAGCCCGCCGGGCATGTCGCCCACCACGCCGCGCGAGCCGGAGATGACGTAGGACGTCACCGCCAGGCTGGCACCCAGCACCAGCGGGCCCAGCGTGATGGCGGCCCAGTAAATCAGCACGCGCTGCGCCAGCGGGCGTGGCTTTTTCACGCGCCAGATGCCGTTAAGCGTGCGGTCTATGGTCAGGATCAGGGCAATCGCCGTGACCAGCAGCACCGCCAGACCGGCGACACCGAGCTTGTTGGCCTGTTTGGCGAACTGCGTCAGGTAACCGAGCACCTGGCGCGAGATGTTGTCGGGGATCAGGCTGTTGACCAGCCACACCTGCAGCGCGCCCTGCAGCTTGGAAAACATCGGAAAGGCAGTGAAGATGGCCAGCGCCACCGTGAAAAAAGGCACCAGCGCGATGCTGGTGGTGAAGGTCAGGCTGCTGGCCGTCAGGCCCATGTGGTCGTCTCGAAAACGCTGGCGCAGCGTGATGGCGGTGTCGCGCCACGGAAAGCGCGACAGGTCCGTCAATAACTGCTGCAGGGACTGCTGGAATGTCATCCCCGGTATCATGCCATCGACACAAGCATCAACATGACCCTCAACAAAACAACACAGATTGACGCCACGCGCTGGCTCGCCGTGGGCAGCCTGGCCGCCCTGATCATTCTCGGCCTGGCCTGGGAGATGTGGCTGGCGCCGCTGCGGCCGGGCGGCTCACTGCTGGCCCTGAAGGTGCTGCCGCTGTGTATTCCGCTGGCCGGCCTGCTGAAAAACCGCATGTACACCTACCGCTGGCTCAGCCTGATGGTCTGGCTGTATTTCACCGAAGGCGCGGTGCGCGCCTGGAGCGACAAGCCGCCCGGCAACTACCTGGCCATGGCCGAAGTCGTGCTGTGCCTGCTGCTGTTCACCGCCTGCGCCCTCCATGTGCGCATCCGCCTGAAAAATGGCGTCAAAACCATCCAACCGGCTGCCTGAAAAACCTATGGACAAGATTCTCGATGCCTTGCGCGCCATCGTCGGCGACGCCCACGTGTTGACCGGGGGCGACCTCTCCGCC
Source organism: Polaromonas sp. (assembly GCF_029945895.1). Lineage (GTDB taxonomy): Bacteria > Pseudomonadota > Gammaproteobacteria > Burkholderiales > Burkholderiaceae_C > Polaromonas. The sequence continues at coordinate 84,115 of NZ_JAQSDL010000092.1, forward strand.
TGGGAGCTGGACTGGCGCAAACGCACACGCGGCAAAGCCCTGGCCGTGGTTCGCCCCGCCGACACGGCGCAGGTGGCAGCCGTCGTCAGCGCCTGCGCAGCGGCCGGCGTGTCCATGGTGCCGCAGGGCGGCAACACCGGCCTGGTCGGCGGCTCGACACCCGACGCTTCCGGCCGACAGGTGGTGCTGAGCCTGCAGCGCCTGAACGCGGTGCGCGCCATCGACAGCGCCAACCTGACCATGACGGTCGAGGCCGGCTGCATCCTGCAGACCCTGCAGGAAACCGCCGAAAAAGCCGGCTTCCTGTTTCCGCTGAGCCTGGCCGCCGAAGGCAGCTGCACGATTGGCGGCAACCTCGGCAGCAATGCCGGCGGCACGCAGGTCGTGCGTTACGGCAATGCGCGCGACCTCTGCCTCGGGCTGGAGGTCGTCACCGCGCAGGGCGAGGTCTGGGAAGGCCTCTCAGGCCTGCGCAAGGACAACACCGGCTACGACCTGCGCGACCTGTTCATCGGCAGCGAAGGCACGCTGGGCATCATCACGGCCGCGACCATGAAGCTTTACCCCCTGCCGGCCGCACAGCTCACTGCCTGGGCCGCCGTGCCGTCGATGGAAGACGCCGTCACCCTGCTCGGGCTGGCGCACCGCCACCTGGGCGCGGGTCTGACGGGTTTTGAAGTCATGGGCCAGTTTGCGCTGGGCCTGGTGGCCAGACACTTTCCGCAACAGCGGGTACCCTTGTACGCAGAAACGCCTTTTTGCGTGCTGCTCGAAAACTCCGACCACGAGTCGGAAAGCCACGCCCGGGAACAGTTTGAACGCCTGCTGGAGACAGCCATGGAAGAAGGCTGCGTCACCGATGCCGTGGTCGCTGAAAACCTGCAGCAGGCGCACCAGCTCTGGCACATCCGTGAAAGCATCCCGCTGGCACAGGCCGAGGAAGGCCTGAACATCAAGCACGACATCTCGGTGCCGGTCTCGCTGATTCCCGAGTTTGTGCGCGTGACCGACGCGTTGCTGGTCAAAGCCATCCCGGGCGTGCGCCTGGTCAACTTCGGCCACCTCGGCGACGGCAACCTGCACTACAACGTGCAGGCTCCAGCCGAAGGTGACGCGGCCGCCTTCCTGCGCGATCAGGAAGAAAACGTCAATGCCCTGGTCTACGACTCGGTGCAGGTTTTCGGCGGCTCGATCTCGGCCGAACACGGCGTCGGCAGCCTCAAACTCGACAAGCTGGAAAAGCACAAATCGCCGGTGGCGCTGGGCCTGATGCGGGCCATCAAGCGAGGTCTGGACCCCGAGAACCTGATGAACCCCGGGCGGGTGCTGCGGGCATAATCAAAAGCTGCACGGCGGCCTTGCCGCCTCCTTTTTCCGGCTCCAGCCGACAGGTTGCCTCCATGACACGCCCTATCCGCTCCCAGTACGAACATTTCATGCGCCATGTGGACACCCACGGCGTGTTCAAGGCCGACCGCACCGGCACCGGCACCAAAAGCGTGTTCGGCTACCAGATGCGTTTTGACCTCAACGAAGGCTTCCCGCTGGTGACGACCAAAAAGGTCCATCTCAAGTCCATCGTGCACGAGCTGCTGTGGTTTCTGAAGGGTTCGAGCGACAACAACTGGCTGAAAGAACGCGGCGTCACCATCTGGGACGAGTGGGCGCGCGAAGACGGCAGCCTGGGTCCGGTCTATGGCGTGCAGTGGCGCAGCTGGCCGACGCCGGACGGCGGCCACATCGACCAGATTGCCGAAGTCATCCAGACCCTGAAGACCAACCCGGATTCGCGCCGCATCATCGTCAGCGCCTGGAACGTGGCCGAGCTCTCGAAAATGGCGCTGATGCCCTGCCATGCGTTTTTCCAGTTCTACGTGGCACCAACCACCGAGCCGGGCGGCAGGGGCAAACTCAGCTGCCAGCTCTACCAGCGCAGCGCAGACATTTTTCTCGGCGTGCCTTTCAACATCGCCAGCTACGCCCTGCTCACCCACATGGTGGCGCAGCAGTGCGACCTCGACGTCGGCGACTTCATCTGGACCGGCGGCGACTGCCACATCTACAGCAACCACGCCGACCAGGTAGTGCTGCAGCTGGGTCGCGCGCCCTTCCCCTACCCGACGCTCAACATCAAGCGCAAGCCGGCGTCGATCTTCGACTACGCGTTCGACGACTTCGAGTTCCTCGAATACGAACACCATCCGGCGATCAAGGCGCCGGTCGCCGTGTAGTCTGCGGAACCGCCTGAAGCCTGACATGTCCCGCATCAACCTCATCTACGCCCGCGCGGCCAACGGCGTCATCGGCAAGGACGGCGCCATGCCCTGGCATCTGCCGGAAGACCTGGCGCACTTCAAGCAGTTGACCCAGGGCTGCCCGGTCATCATGGGCCGCAAGACCTGGGACTCGCTGCCACCGAAATTCCGCCCGCTGCCCGGGCGGACCAACATCGTGATCACGCGGCAGGCGGACTGGCAGGCCGAAGGCGCGCAGCGCGCTGGCAGCCTGGAAGAAGCCTTGCAGCTGGCCGGCCCGGCGCCGGAGGTCTGGGTCATCGGTGGGGCGCAGATTTACGCGCAGGCCGAGCCGCTGGCCAGCCGCATCGAGGTCACCGAAATTGCGCAGGATTTTGAAGGTGACGCCCATGCGCCCGTGCTGAACGACACGTGGCGTGAAACCAGCCGCAGCGCCGACCTCGCCAGGAACGGCCTCCCCTACAGTTTTGTCACGCTGGAACGCCCATGAAAATCGCGACCTGGAATGTCAACTCGCTGGCGGTGCGCCTGCCGCAGGTGCTCGACTGGCTGGCCGCCAACCCGGTCGATGCCTTGTGCCTGCAGGAACTCAAGCTCAGCGACGACAAGTTTCCGCTGGAGGCTTTGGCGGCCGCCGGTTACCAGTGCGCCGTCTTCGGACAGAAAACCTACAACGGCGTGGCCATCCTGAGCCGCACGCCACCGCGCGACATCGTCAAAAACATCAACGGCTTCAGCGACGAACAGTCGCGCGTGATTGCCGCGACGCTGGACACGCCGCAGGGCGAGCTGCGGCTGGTCAATGGGTATTTCGTCAATGGCCAGGCGCCCGGCACCGACAAGTTCGAGTACAAGATGCGCTGGCTGGACGGCCTGCGCAGCTGGCTCCAGACAGAACTCGCGGCCCATCCCAAGCTGGTGCTGGTGGGTGACTTCAACATCACGATGGACGACCGCGACACCTACGACGCCGAGGGTCTGCGCGAAACCATCCACCACACGAGCGAAGAGCGCGAGCACCTGAAAGCGTTGCTGGCGCTGGGCCTGCACGATGCGTTCCGCCTGTTTGAACAGCCGGAGAAAAGTTACTCGTGGTGGGACTACCGCGAGTTCGCCTTCCGCCGCAACCGCGGCCTGCGCATTGACTACATCCTGGTCAGCGACACACTCAAGCCTGCGGTGAAAAGCTGCGTGATCGACAAGCTGCCGCGCAAGAACGAGCGGCCCAGCGATCACGTGCCGGTTGTCGCACACCTCGATTTGCTATAGATAACAGAGCTGCTTGCGCAAGCCCCATAAGGGCTGGAGGCCTATTTCATTCATAGACTTCGGGCCACGCGCCCCGGTCACTCGACCGACTCTACGATCACCCCTTTGGCATGGCGCTGCCCGTTGCAGACCTCGTGGCTGATGGCCAGATTCTCCGCGTGGCTGTTGCCACCCTCGCTGAGGGGCCGGATGTGCTCCAGCGTGGCCGCCGCGGGGAGCACATGTTCGCCGCAGACCCAGCAGGGCACCTGCCCATGCAGCTGTCGCGCCACGGTTTTGTAGATCTTGTCGCGGGTGAGGGATAAGCGGCTCATGGCTGAACTTTAACCTCCGAAATCCAGCAACAGCCGAGGCTCACTCTGTGCAAGCCGGGGCCGCGGGTCCGGCTTTGCCGGCCCGCAGGCGCAGCGGCGCCCTCGGGGGGCAGCGACTACACGCAGTGAGGAGCGTGGGGGCCTTTATTCAAGATTGAGCTCCTGAATCTTGCGCGTGATGGTGTTGCGCCCTATGCCCAGCTTCTGCGCGGCTTCGATGCGGCGGCCGCGCGTGTTGAGCAGCGCTGTCTGGATCAGCTTGGACTCGAAGCGCCGGGTCAGCACATCCCACACGTCGCTGCGACCGGTCGCCAGCAAGGCCATGGCTTCGGCCTCGAGCCCGGTTTCCCAGGTGCCGCCGCTGGCCGCCGGCACGGGTTGGCCGGCAGCCTCCGTGGGTGGCACTGCGGCGCCGGCATGCGACACGTCGGGCGCGGCTGCCCGCGCCAACTCGGCTGGCACGGACAGGGGCCGCTGCGGCGCCGTGCCGCCTTCGACGGGCACCGGCGCCCGGCCCGGCTCGGGCACGGCGCCCAGCACCTCGGGCGGCAGGTCCTTGGCTTCGATCACCTGGGCCGGCGCCATCACGGTCAGCCAGTGGCAGATGTTCTCGAGCTGACGCACATTGCCAGGAAAACTGAAGGTGCTCAACTGCTGCAGGGCCGCATCGGAAATGCGCTTGGGCTCCACGCCGAGCTGCTTGGCGCTTTGCTGCAGGAAGTGGCGCGTCAGCATGAACACGTCTTCGCGCCGCTCGCGCAGCGCCGGCAGGCGCAGGCGGATCACGTTGAGGCGGTGGAACAGGTCTTCCCGGAAGCCCCCTTCCTTGACGCGCTGCTCCAGATCCTGGTGCGTCGCGGCGATCACGCGCACATTGGTCTTGACCGCGTTGTGGCCGCCGACGCGGTAGAAGTTGCCGTCGCTGAGCACACGCAGCAGCCGCGTCTGCAGGTCAAACGGCATGTCGCCGATCTCGTCGAGGAACAGCGTGCCGCCGTCGGCCTGCTCGAAGCGGCCGCGGCGCATGGTCTGCGCGCCGGTGAAGGCCCCGCGCTCATGGCCGAACAGCTCGGACTCGAGCAGGTCTTTCGGAATCGCGGCCGTGTTGATGGCCACAAAAGGCCCGTTGGCTCGCGGCGAATGTTTGTGCAGCGCGCGCGCCACCAGCTCCTTGCCGGAGCCGGACTCGCCGGTGATCATCACCGTCACCATGCTCTGGCTCAACCGGCCGATCGCGCGGAACACGTCCTGCATGGCCGGCGCCTGGCCCAGCATTTCGGGGGTGGCGGCCATGCGTTCTTCGGCCACTTCCTCGCGCTGGCTTTCTTCCACCGCGCGGCGTATCAGCTCGACCGCCTTGGGCAAATCAAACGGTTTGGGCAGGTATTCAAAAGCGCCGCCCTGGAAGGCCGACACGGCGCTGTCCAGGTCAGAAAATGCCGTCATGATAATGACCGGCAGACCGGGCAGTTTTGCCTTGACCTTCTCAAGCAGGTCCAGGCCCGAACCGCCGGGCATGCGGATGTCGCTGACCAGAATCTGCGGGCCGTCTTCCTCGGTGGCGGTCTCCAGCGCGTTGAGCACTTCACGCGGGTTGGTGAAACTGCGCGTCGGCAGGCCTTCACGCAGCAGGGCTTTTTCCAGCACAAACCGGATGGACTGGTCATCGTCCACAATCCAGATCGGTTTCATGTTCTTGTCCCTTTGGTACTACCGGTTATCTGTGGAAGACAACGGAGTTCAAGGCAGAGGTATCAGCAACTTGAAATCCGTGCGGCCGGGGACGCTCTCGCACTCGATCAAGCCGTGATGTTGCTGAACAAAGGTTTGCGCCAATGTCAGCCCCAGTCCGGAGCCGCCTTCGCGCCCCGAGATCAGGGGATAGAAGATACGGTCCTTGATGGAGTCCGGAACACCCGGTCCATTGTCGATAACATGCAATTCCAGTGCCAAGCGATAGCGCTGTTTGCCAAAAGTTACCTGTCGGGCAATTCTTGTCCTGAAAGTGATCTGCGCATCCCCCGCAGCCACCCGGTCAGCGAGCGCCTGCGCGGCGTTGTGGGCGATGTTGAGCACCGCCTGGATCAGTTGCTCACGGTCACCGCGAAAGTCGGGAATCGAGATGTCATAGTCGCGCATGACGCGCAGCCCGCGCGGAAACTCCGCCAAAATCAGCGAGCGGACCCGTTCGCACACCTCGTGGATGTTGACGTCACCCACCAGATGCGGTCGGCGGTGCGGCGCCAGCAGCCGGTCCACCAGGGACTGCAGGCGGTCGGCCTCATGGATGATGACCTGGGTGTATTCGGTCAGCTCCTTGTCGATCTCCATCTGCAGCAGTTGCGCCGCGCCGCGGATCCCGCCCAGCGGGTTCTTGATCTCATGCGCGAGGTTGCGGATCAGCTCCTTGTTGGCCTGCGCCTGGTCGATCAGGCGCTCCTCGCGGTCCTGCTTGGCCTGTTGCTCCAGCGGCAGCAGTTCCACGATGGCCTCGCCCGGTGTGTCGGTCTGCGCCACCACCACGTGCACGGGCATGGGTTCGCGGTTCAGCGGCTTGAGCCAGGCGTCGTAACGGAGCGCGGCAAATTCATTGCTGCCAGCGCCTTCGAGTGCGTTGTGCAGGATGACCGGCTCGGTGAAGCAGTCGGGAAGCTGGGAGCCTTCGATGGTGCGGCGCGAGGTGCCCAGCGCATCTTCGAGGGCCGCGTTGGCAAACACCACCACGCCGTCGGTGCGCACGACAGCCACCAGTGTGGCCAGCAGGTCAAAGGACTGGAAACGGGGGATGGCCGGAGCGGCGGTGGGCGCAGAAAGAGTGGGCTTTTTCAAGCCTTCTATTCTGACGCAGAACGTCTTACTGACGGACGGTGTTTGCGGGCAAACGGGAAATTTCGCGCTTCAGGCCGGCGATGTCGCTCTCGTGGCGCGCGATGCTTTCCTTCATTTCAGCCACACGGTCGAGGTAGCGCTGGTAGTTGCGCCCTTCGATGCCCTGCTTCTCCGGCTGGCCGTTGTTGAACTCTTTCTGCTGCTCGGCAAGCCGCTGCTCCGCCTTCTTGAGTTCGGACTCCAGGATGGCGCGTGTGTCGCTGTCCCGGGCGCGTTGTGCTTCGTTGGTCGCGGCGGGCGATGCCTGCGCCGCTGCCGCAACACGTACTGCAGGCCGGCTCTGTGTCAGACCCTGGACCACCGTCACATTGCCGCCTTCAATCAGCCTGCAGCCGCGCGACTGCGCATCCTTGGCATTGTTGATGTATTCGGGCGCTGCGCCTTCCTTGCCGCCACAGCGGTAGATGCGCTCCTGCGCGAACGCGGCGGACACGCTGCCTGCGAGAAGAAGGGTCGAAATTGAAAGAAGTACTGTAGGTTTCATGCGTAACCCCAAGCGCCTGTTAGGGCAAGGACGGTCTGTCAGTATCCCGCAAAGGTGTCGAAAAGCAAAATCGGCGACAGGATAACCATGCGGCCCAATGAAAAAGGACGGCTTTCGCCGTCCTTTTTTGACCACAGACTGTAAAAAATTACAGTGAGTAATACATGTCGAACTCGATCGGGTGCGTGGCCTGGCGCAAGCGCGTGACCTCACCCATCTTCAACTCGATGTAGGCGTCGATCATGCTGTCGGAAAACACGCCGCCCTTGGTCAGGAAGCTGCGGCCCACATCCAGTGCGTCCAGCGCCTGGTCCAGGCTGTGGCAAACGGTTGGAATTTTTGCATCTTCCTCGGGCGGCAGATGGTACAGGTCCTTGGTGGCGGCTTCGCCCGGATGGATCTTGTTTTCCACGCCGTCCAGGCCGGCCATCATCAGGGCCGAGAAACCGAGGTACGGGTTCATCAGTGGATCGGGGAAACGTGCCTCGATACGGCGGCCCTTGGGGTTGGCCACGTAGGGAATGCGGATCGAAGCCGAGCGGTTTTTCGCCGAGTAGGCCAGCTTGACCGGCGCCTCGTAACCAGGAACCAGGCGCTTGTAGCTGTTGGTGCCGGGGTTGGTGATGGCGTTCAGTGCGCGTGCGTGCTTGATGATGCCGCCTATGTAGTAAAGCGCGAAATCAGACAGGCCGGCGTAACCGTCGCCGGCAAACAGGTTCTTGCCGTCTTTCCAGATCGACTGGTGCACGTGCATGCCAGAGCCGTTGTCGCCCACGATGGGCTTGGGCATGAAGGTGGCGGTTTTGCCGTAGGCATTGGCCACGTTCTGCACCACGTATTTGAGGATCTGCGTCCAGTCGGCGCGCTGGACCAGCGTGCTGAACTTGGTGCCGATTTCATTCTGGCCGGCGCCAGCCACTTCGTGGTGGAACACCTCAACGGGGATGCCCAGCGATTCGAGGATCAGGGACATCTCGGCGCGCATGTCCTGCGTGCTGTCGACCGGGGGCACGGGGAAGTAGCCGCCCTTGACGGTGGGACGGTGGCCGCGGTTGCCGCCTTCGAGCTTGGCGCCCGAATTCCAGGGGGCTTCGTATTCTTCGATCTTGAAGAAGGTGCCCGACATGTCGGTGTTCCAGCGCACGTCGTCGAAGATGAAAAATTCCGGCTCGGGACCGAAATAGGCGGTGTCGCCCAGGCCGGAAGCCTTGAGGTAGGCCTCGGCGCGCTGTGCGATGGAGCGCGGGTCGCGGTCATAGGCCTTGCCGTCGCTGGGTTCGAGCACGTCGCAGCTCATGAACAGCGTGGTTTCTTCGAAGAACGGGTCGATGTTGGCCGTCTTCGGGTCAGGCATCAGCTGCATGTCGGAAGCTTCAATGCCTTTCCAGCCGGCAACAGAAGAGCCGTCAAAGGCATGGCCCGAAGTGAATTTGTCTTCGTCAAAGTGGGACACAGGCACGGTCACGTGCTGCTCTTTGCCCCGGGTGTCGGTAAAACGGAAGTCAACAAACTTGACTTCGTTTTCCTTGACCATTTTCATGACGTCTGCGACGGTCTTTGCCATCAGAATCTCCTGTTGCTGGATGGTGGTTAAAAAATTGTTTCGGCGTGGTCGAATGCACTTTTTGTGCCAAACCTCCCTCGCGGGTGTTTGCCGGTGATTTAAAGCCAAGCCCCTGATTGTGCCGTCATCCGGCCTCTGTTTGGGGGCGGGCGGCCTGGCAAAGCCGCAAAAGCGGCGAGAAAATTAACGCACCACGAAAGTGCAAAAATAGATCTGCACCTTATCGGTGCAATTTATCACCGCACCAATTCAGGGCCCAACTTGGCATCAAAAGTGTGCAGCCCCGCCAGCAGCGCCGGGTAGGCCGCGTTGACAGCATCGGGGGCGCCCTTGACGCCCAGCTCGATATGCCGGCCGTACTCGGGGTGGTCCACGCTGGGCAGGCTGAACACCTTGACCCCGCTGTGGCGGGCCTCGATGTCGAGCATCAGAGGCGTCAACGCGGCTTCCATCGCCCCCATGACGATGACCGACTTTTCCGAATAAGCCAATTTTTGGTGCAAGCCCGCATAGTGCGTGTCCAGCAGCCATTCGACCATGGGCCAGGCCATGACGGGAAACCCCGGCATGAAGTGAACGGCGCCCACCCCGGCTTGGACACTGAAACCCGGGATCTTGTTGTAGGGGTTGGGAATGATGGCGGCGCCGGCCGGAAACATGCCCATGTTCAGGCGGTGGATGTTGTCGTGCCGGTCCGGCTCATAGGGCACGCCCTGCTCCCTGGCGATGTCCTGCATGCGCTCCCGGATCAGGCGCTCGGCCTCGGGGTGAAGCGCCAGTTCCACGCCCAGCGCACGGGCGGCGCACTGGCGGGTATGGTCGTCCGGTGTGGCACCAATGCCGCCGGTGCAAAAGACCACATCACCCGAGGCCCGTGCGGCGGCAAAAGCGCGCGCCAGCGTGGCCGTGATGCGTTCGGGGTCGTCGCCCACGTAATCGGCATAACTGAGCGGCAGGCCGCGTGCCGCCAGCAGTTCAATGACCTTGGGCAGGTGTTTGTCGGCGCGTTTGCCCGACAGGATTTCGTCGCCGACGATGATGAGTCCGAAGTGTGTGGTCATGGCAGTAACAGGAAAATCATGGCAGGGAGCCGGGCCGACCACCCGGTGCCCCCAGTGTCGGCGCAGGCCCCGTGGAGCCCTGGGGCAGAAGTTCGTCAGCTATCGTTTCAATAGCGTCCTGCGCAAGGGCGTCGGGGGCCAGGGCATTGTTCTGTTTGCGAAGCTGCTCCAGCGCCGCCAGGCAGTAGTGGGAAAACCAGAGGGACGAAAAGGCAAACACCAGGGTGTAGATCCAGATCGCCACCGGCACAAGAATGGGCGCCATGGCGATGAACATCGCGCCTGAGGCCCAGATCAGGCTGGGCGCGGCGCCCAGGTAGCCGCTGAGCACGCCGATGCCCAGCAGGCTGCCGCGGTGGCGGCGAAACAATTCGCGCCGTTCTTCGGCGCTCGCATGGTCAACCAGCGCGTCGTAAGCCATCACGCGGTAGGTCAGCCAACCCCAGATCAGCGGCGGCAGGATCAGGATCAGCGGCGGGACCAGCCACAGCGGCATCGAGACGACCAGCGCGATGGCGGCCAGCAGGGTCGAGCTGAGCGACCAGAACAGGCTGGCGATGAGGGAACCGCCCTTCTTCCGCTCCAGCATCGGAAAACGGCGCTCGGCTACCAGCGCGACCATGGCCGGCGTCATCAGCAGCGCGACAAACAGCAGCGCAGCAATCACGATCACCGGAATCGCCATGAAAAGCAGCAGCGCAGGTGCCAGCACCACCCGCAGGTTGCCCAGCCCCAGGCCCTCGAGCCAGCGCGCCATGGTGCTCAGCAGCTCATAACTTTCCAGGCCACTGCGCACGGCGGCCAGGGCGTCTTCCCAGAAGAAGTAGCCCAGCCCGAGCGAGATGACGACCATGATGATCAGCGGCAAAAACGACAGCGCAATCACCCGCGGGTGCAGGCAGTACGCCACCGCGCGCCAGAAAGAGTCCAGGAGTTTGCTCATAACTTAGTGTAGCCCCCACGGTCGCTCACTGCGTGTAGCGCCCTGCCCACGAGGGGGCCGCTGCGCCTGCGGGCCGGCAAAGCCCGACCCGCGGCCCCTGCTTGAATGAAGACGAAGATGCACCCCGCCAGGTTCAGGCCTTGTTAAACAGGCGTTTCAGCCCCAGCCACTGCTGCGACCAGAAACCGCGGCCGTAGTCGCGCGACTGCTCGACCTGGTCGCGTATGCCGGTCGGCTCGTAACGCCCCTCGAAGTTGGCGGTGCCGAAAAACAGGTCCCACCAGGGCAGCAACACCCCGAAGTTGTGGCCCCTGGCGGTGTTGTTGCCCGCCGGCTCATGGCCGGTGCCTATGCTGTGGTGCATCCGGTGAAAACGCGGGCTGACCCAGAGGCGCTCGCCCACTCGCCCGAACCACAGCCGCACATTGGCATGCTGCAGGCTTTCGCTGAGCTGGGTCAGCGCCACGATGGCGATGAACTGGCCGGGCGCCACACCGATCAGCTGCGCGGCCAGCACCAGCAGGCAGTCGACCGCGATGTCGTCGAGCAAGTGGTTGCGGTTGTCGCTCCACATCGTCATCTGGCGCTGGGCATGGTGCAGCGAATGCAGGCGCCACCAGATATCGAGTTGATGCTGGCCGCGGTGAATCCAGTAGCCCAGGAAGTCAAACGCCACCAGGTAGATCAGGAAGCTTGCCACCGCGCCGTCGGTCACGCCGGGCCAGAGCTGGTCGAGGTGAAAAGTGCCGTAACCGGCGGTGCGCAGGACACCAAACAGCTCGTCAAAAACCGGCTCCAGCGTGAGGAACAGCGCAATGCGAAACAGGCCGAGACGGTGGATCAGGGTGTACAGGATATCGGTGCGCACGGTGGCGCGGTCCTGCACCGGCTCCACCGGCCGCCAGCGCTGCAGCGGGCCGAACACCAACAGCAACACCAGGATCTGAAGGACGCCGACCATGAACCAGGCCGTTCCCAGAAAGGCGTCCTCCAGAAAGTTGGCCAGGCCCAGCGCAAAGAGGGCCGGCTGCACCACAGTTTCGAACAGCCATTGCTGCACGGCAGAAAAGGCGTTGCTCACCGGGTCGATCAAGCTGTCCATGGTGCTATTTTGCCGCGGGGGGCGCCGTGACGGGCCCGCTGCGTCCGACCCAGGCCTGGTAGCGCGGGTGCTCGCGCAGCGTCGCAAAACAGAAGCCGCGCTCCTTCAGCCCGACGATCAGCGGCTCCAGCACCGCGGGCGCCCAGGGGTCCTGGCGCGACCAGATGCCCAGGTGCGCCAGCAAAATGTCGCCGGGCCGGATGTCCCGCAGCGCCTTTTTCAGCAGCAGCTCGTTGGGATAGGTGCCGCTGGGCAATTCGTCGCCCAGAAAGCCGGCGGGCGACCAGCCCACATGTTCGTAGCCGCAGGCTTTGGCCGCCGCCAGCAAGGCCGGCGAGGTCTTGCCGCCCGGTGCCCGGAACAGTGGCAGCGGCTTCTTGCCGGTGATGGTTTCCAACCTCGCGCTGGCACGACCGATCTCTTCGCAATACTGCGCGGCCGTCCAGGTGGCTTCCCGGCCCTCGGACGGGCCGGCCGAGGGCTTGATCCTGAACTGCACCGGCCCGCCCGCCGCCGGCCGCACGTCGGCGCGCCAGTAGCTGTGGTCCCAGGTGTGGGAGGCAAACTCATGGCCCTCGGCGGCGCGGGCCTTCCACCAGGGCGCCCAGGCTGCACCCAGGCTGCCGTCGCCGGTTTTTGTCCGCTCGTTGGCAGCAAAAAAGGTGACCTTGACCTGGTGTTTGGCGAGAATGTCCGCGATCAGCGGCGCCACTTCCATGTGGCCGGTGTCCAGCGTCAGGTACACCGGCTTGCCGGGTTTGCCTTGAGCATCAAAACAGCCGCCAGCCCATGCCGGACGTGCGCCAGCAGCTATGAAAAACATAGCAACCAGAAACGCCACAAGAGACCGAACCGTGTTGGGCGCCCCAGGGAGGTATTCAGACCAGCCGGGGCCGCGGGTCCGGCTTTGCCGGCCCGCAGGCGCAGCGCCCCCCTCGGGAGGCAGGGTGCTACACGAAGTGAGCAACCGTGGGGGCCTATCTAGGGGCGTGGTCAAGTGTCCAGACACCATGAGGGCTCTTTCCAACATCGACCTGGCGCACCACCTTGCGGCTGGCCATGTCGATCACCGTGAGTTTGCGCGCCCAGCGCGAGGTGACGTAGATGAATTTTCCGTCGCGCGAGACATCCATGCAGTCGGGCCCGCCGGGTGCCGGGTAAACGTCCACCACCGCCATGGTCTGCAGGTCGATCTTGCTGATGGAGTTGCCCACCCGGTTGCTGACCAGCACATGGCGACCGTCGCCCAGCGCGCGAAAGGCGTGGGCGCCAGCGCCGGTCTTGATGAGGCGGGTGCGCTGCGGCTGCATGCCGCTCACGTCGTAGACCTCGACCGAGTCGCTGCCGGTCAGCGCGACCAGCAGGAATTTGTTGTCGGCCGTGCCGAACACGTCGGCAGGCGTCAGCCCCGTCGGCGTGCGCCACTTGATGGTCTGGGTGGCCAGATCAATCGCGACCAGTTCGTCGCTGTCCTGCATCGAGGAATACACGGTGGTGCTCTTGCTGTCTATCCACAAATGGCTGGGCGTCCGGCCAGTGGGGACGCGTTTTGCCAGCGTGACATCGGCGCCGTCCCAGCGGTAGATGTCGATGTGGTTGAGGCGGTTGGCCGCCGTGACAAACCACTTCATGTCGGGCGAGAAGCGCAGGTGGTAGGGGTCGATGATGCCGCGCACCACACGCTGGACTTCGGCGGTCCGGGGGTCGATGAAGGTCAGCGTGTCGGACAGCGCGTTGGCCACAATCACCGATTTTTCGTCAGGGGTGAGGTACAGATGGTGCGGCTGCTTGCCGGTGGGGATGCGCCGGGTTTCCGTCCAGTCGGCCGGATTGATCACGCTCACGCTGTCGCTGAGCGAATTGAGCACCAGCAGGGGCATGGTCGAGGTCGGCGTTGAAGGCGGGCTCGGGGTCTGGGCCAGGACAGCGGCACCGGCCAGGCAGGTGCCCAGCACGGCGGCAAACAAACGGAAGGGGAAATTCACGCAGCGACTTTCTTCGGACAAGCGGCAAGTTTACCGGCAGGCCTTTATCAACGCGCCAGGAGCCCCGCCCGCTTACATCCCTTACGATCAGGCAATGAATTTTGTCGAGATTGCCGGCACCCGGCTTGAAGTGCAATCCATCGCCGGTCCGGCCGGCCTGGCGCCTCTTGTTTTCCTGCACGAAGGCCTGGGTTCGGTCAGCCTGTGGACCCAGCGCGGCCGCAACTGGCCGCAAGCCGTCTGCCAGGCCACAGGCCGGGCCGGCCTGGTGTATTCGCGGCGCGGTTATGGCCAGTCCGACCCGGTGCCCGAGGTGCGCGGCGCCGGCCGGCTGGCGCCCGACTACATGCACCGCGAAGCCTGGGAGGTGTTGCCGGCCCTGCTGGCCAGCCAGCGCATCGACCACCCGGTGCTGCTGGGCCATTCGGACGGCGCGAGCATCGCCCTGCTCCATGCGAGCCGGCACCCGGCGAGTGCCGTCATCGCCATGGCGCCACACCTGATGGTCGAAGACATCGCCGTGCAGGCGATTGGCGAAGCAACAGCGGCCTTTGAGTCGGGAGGATTGCGGGAAAAACTGGCCCGCCACCATGCCGATGTGGAGAGCGCTTTCTGGCAATGGAACGACGTCTGGCTGTCGCCCGGCTTTCGCAGTTTTGATATCCGGCCCGACTGCCGGCGCATCAGCGCACCGCTGCTGGCCATCCAGGGGCTGGGCGACGAATACGGCAGCATGGCGCAACTCGACGAACTGGCCCTGGCCGCGCCGCAGACCGTGCAACTGCGGCTGCCCGATTGCGGGCATTCGCCACAACGGGATCAGCCCGACCGCACGCTGGAAGCGGTGGCCGCCTTCCTGCGGCTGTTGCCGTGATGCTATTGATTCAGTAGCTGTCTGCGCCCGCTGCATAAGGGTCGGAGGCAGTTTTTATCATCAACCTCAGGGGTTGGCGGCACTCAGCCAGCAATGCTGGCCAGGTCCTGCGCCGTCAGCCAGCGCCACTGGCCGGGCTGGAGGTCGGCCGGCAGGTCCAGCGAACCGATGCGGGAGCGGTGCAGGCCCGCCACGTCTTCCACCCGGTTGCCCACCGCCGCAATCATGCGTTTGACCTGGTGGTACTTGCCTTCGGTGAGCGTCAGGCGCAAGGTCTGCTCGCCGGTTTTTTCGCAGGCGGCAGCGCGCACCGCTTTGGGGTCGTCGTCCAGCACCACACCCGCCAGCAGCTTCTCGACCTGTTGGTCGTCCACCGGGTGTTTGGCGGTGACCTCGTACACCTTGGGCACATGGTGTTTGGGTGAACTCATGCGGTGGATGAACTTGCCGTCGTCCGACAGCAGCAGCAGGCCGGTGGTGTCCTGGTCCAGCCGCCCGACGGCCTGCACACCAGCGGCCGCGCCGCCGCCGCGCTGGCGGATCGGCGCCGGCAGCAGGGTGTAAATGCTCGGGTAGGTGCTGGGTTTTTGCGAACACTCGTAGCCGGCCGGCTTGTGCAGCATCAGGTAGGCCTTCTCGTGGTATTCCCAGTCCACACCCTGGACCGTGAACTGCAGGCCATCCGCTACAAAATCCATAGCTGGTTCCGTACAGGGGACGCCGGCTACGGCCACAAAACCCTGTTGAATCAGGCCGGCGCAGACGCGCCGCGTGCCAAACCCCTGGGAGAAAAGAATGTTCTGCAATTGCATGTTTTTTGCCATGCGCCTATTGTCGCCGGGCCGGACAGGGTGCTGACCTACCGCGCGACAGCCCGTCGGCTTTCAGCGGTGGCCCGGTCATCTGGATAAGCTTTTCCCGATCGACGCCACCGAGACTGGCGCGACTTTTCCGCCAGCCCCATTTCACCACCGCCATGAAAAAAAACCGCCCTGTGCTGACCATTCTGCTCACCTTCCTGATCACCGTGGCCGGTGTGCTGCTCGTCCTGAATTTCAGCACCGGAGAAACCAAGGTCAACCGCGAGTTGCCCCGCCTGTATGCCACGCAGGACCCGCAGTTCCGGCGCGCCATGGGCGCCCTGCTCGGCCCCGCCCTGGTGGGCGGCAACCGGGTACAGGAGCTGCTCAATGGCGACCAGATCTTCCCCGCCATGCTGCAGTCCATCCACGGCGCGCAGCGCAGCATCACCTTTGAAACCTACATCTATTGGTCGGGCAACGTGGGCCGCCAGTTTGCCGACGCCCTGGCCGAGCGCGCCCGGGCTGGCGTGAAGGTGCATGTGCTGCTGGACTGGGTAGGCAGCGCCAAGATCGATGACGCGTTTTTGCAGGAGATGGAAGCCGCCGGCGTGGAAATCCGCAAGTTCCACAAGCCGCACTGGTACAACCTGGCGCGCATGAACAACCGCACCCACCGCAAGCTGCTGGTCATTGACGGCAAAACCGGCTTCACCGGCGGTGTGGGCATTGCGCCCAAATGGACAGGCGCCGGCCAGGACGCCGAACACTGGCGCGACTCCCACTACCAGCTCGACGGCCCGGCCGTCGCCCAGATGCAGGCGGTTTTCATGGACAACTGGCTCAAGGTCACGGGCAAGGTGATGCACGGCGAAGCCTACTTCCCTGCCCTGCAGGCGGTCGGCAACAGCGACGCCCAGGTGTTTTCAAGTTCACCCTCGGGTGGCAGCGAGAGCATGCAGCTGATGTACCAGCTGTCCATCACCGCGGCTGGGAAAAGCATCGACCTGTCGAGCGCCTACTTTGTCCCCGACGAGCTCACCACCCGGGCCCTGACCGATGCGCTCAAACGCGGCGTCAGGATCCGCATCATCACGCCCGGGGAAATCATCGACACGGACACCGTGCGTGCGGCGTCCCGGGGCAGCTGGGGGCCGCTGCTGGAGGCCGGAGCGCAGATCTACGAGTACCAGCCCACCATGTACCACTGCAAGGTCATGATCGTGGACCAGCTGCTGGTCTCGGTCGGCTCGACCAATTTCGACAACCGCTCCTTCCGCCTCAACGACGAGGCCAACCTCAACGTCTACGACGAGACCTTCGCCGCGCGGCAGACCCGGGTGTTCGAGGACGACCTCAAACGCTCCCGGCAAATCACCCATGAGGAATGGGCCAACCGCCCCCTGAAGGAAAAGCTCATGGAACGGCTGGCGCTGCTGCTCGAGTCCCAGCTCTGAAGGCCGGGCAGATGTCTGGCAGTCACCAAACCCCGCTATCGACCGGTCCGGGCTACGATGGGCCAAAGAAAAAGGCCGCTGACTATCTCTAGTTAGCGGCCTTTGTATTGGCATATGGTGGAGCTGGGGGGATTTGAACCCCCGTCCGCAAGCCTTGTTCGGGCAGATCTACATGTTTAGCGGTCTGATTTGAGTCTCGCCACCTGTGTCGCGCAGTCGCACGCTACACAGGACGCCAGCACCCTATTTTCTTGCCCCGGGTTAAGGTACCCAGCCCGGAGCCAGCCGATGAAATTATCTTTACAGCCGGGAGCATTCAGCTTGCGCTAAACACCCCTTGCCCAGCCCATCGGCCTGCTGTTGTAAAGCTCACTGGCAATTAAGCAGCGAGTGCGAAACGTTCGTCGTTTGCAGTTAGTTTGTTTGAATCAGTTTTACGAGCACACTCAGCTCGACATGCACCACACCGCGTCCGAACCCACGTCGAAACCAATGCAGCCCCAAGCCGGGTAGTTTAAGCCATCCGCAGCAAATTCAAGAGGGACGACGGCGAAACAATGGTGGCGTCGGCTTTCCAGTGCCGGGTATCGGCCAGCGCTCCGAGGTAACCATAGGCTGCGGCCACGGTCGGCATGCCAGCGGCGCGACCGGCGACGATGTCCCGCTCGTCATCGCCGACATAAACACAGCGCCCGGGCTGGAGCTGGAGCTGACGGGCGGCTTCGAGCAAGGGCGCCGGATGCGGCTTGGCGTGCGGCGTGGTGTCGCCACTGATAATGGTCTGCGCGGAGCCAAACAGCGGCATCCTGCGTGTCAGCGGCAGGGTAAAACGCGCCGATTTGTTGGTCACCACGCCCCACTTGAGCCCGGATCGGTCAATTTGTGCGATCAGCTCAACCACGCCGTCGAAGGCATAGGTGCGCTCGGTCATGCAGGCTTCGTAATTGGCAAAAAACTCTTCTTTCAGGTCGCCGTAACCGTCATCGTCGGGCGTGAGGCCGAAAGCAATGCCAATCATGCCGCGTGCACCTGCACCGGCCATGGGCCGGTAGTCGGCCAGCGGCAGCGACGCCAGACCACGGTCGGTACGCATCTTGTCGGCTGCGGCGCCCAGGTCGGGTGCACTGTCGATCAAGGTGCCGTCGAGATCGAACAGCACGGCCTCAATATCAGTGAACATCGGCTCCATCAGTCAGGGTTTCTGCGTGGCCAGCATGTAATTGACGCTGGTGTCGGCGCTGAGCCAGTAATGCCCGGACAGCGGGTTGTATTCCATGCCCTTGGTCTGCTGCAGGTCGAGCCCGGCACGGCGGCAATAGGCGGCCAGTTCGCTGGGCTTGATGAATTTGGCGTATTCGTGGGTGCCGCGCGGGAGCAGGCTCAATACGTACTCGGCACCGACAATGGCAAACAGAAAGGCCTTGGCATTGCGGTTGATCGTGGAAAAGAACACCTGGCCGCCCGGTTTGACCAGCGTCGCGCAGGCCCGCACCACGGAGGACGGGTCGGGCACGTGTTCGAGCATTTCCATGCAGGTGACGACATCAAAGCTCCCCGGCTGCTCGGAGGCCAGTGCCTCGGCACTGATCTCCCGGTACTCGACACCCTGGGTATTGGCCTCGAGCGCATGAAGCTGCGCCACCTTGAGCGCCTTGGTTGCCAGGTCGATGCCCAGAACATGGGCGCCCCGGCGGGCCATGGCATCGGCAAGAATGCCACCCCCGCAGCCAATATCGAGGACACGCTTGCCCTGGAGCGGCGCCAGGCCTTCGATCCAGCCCAGCCTCAAGGGATTGATCTGGTGCAGGGGACGAAACTCGCTCTCGGTGTCCCACCAGCGGTGGGCCAGATCGGAAAATTTGGCCAGTTCGGCCGGGTCTGCGTTTTCAGTGGTGTGCATGGATCTGATTATCGCCCGCCCATAAAAAAACCGCGCCGTAGCGCGGTTTTTTAAGTGATCCTTGAAGGATTACTTGTTGGCGCGGGTGCCAACCACTTCGATTTCCACGCGACGGTTCTTCGCGCGGCCTTCAGCAGTCTTGTTGTCAGCAACTGGCTGTTTCTCGCCTTTGCCTTCAGTGTAGACGCGGTTTTTCTCGATGCCCTTGGACACCAGATAAGCCTTCACAGCCTCAGAGCGGCGAACCGACAACTTCTGGTTGTAGGAATCGCTACCCACTGCGTCGGTGTGACCGACAGCAATGATGACTTCCAGGTTGATGTCCTTGATCTTGCCGACCAGGTCGTCAAGCTTGGCTTTGCCTTCAGGCTTGAGCACAGACTTGTCGAAGTCAAAGAACGCGTCAGCGGCGTAAGTGACTTTGGTGGCTGCGGGAGGAGCTACCGGCGCAGCAGCGGCTGGCTTGGCAGGAACTGCTGCAGGAGCGGGAGCCGGGGTAACGACAGGGACAATAGCGCCGTCGCAACCTGGAGCGGCAGTCGCCGGGGTCCAGTTGGCATCGCGCCAG
The DNA here is from genome assembly GCF_029945895.1 of Polaromonas sp. Classification (GTDB taxonomy): domain Bacteria; phylum Pseudomonadota; class Gammaproteobacteria; order Burkholderiales; family Burkholderiaceae_C; genus Polaromonas. The sequence continues at coordinate 103,580 of NZ_JAQSDL010000092.1, forward strand.
CAGTACTCGTTGGTGCCGTTTTTCCAGACCAACTCGTTGGTGCCGTTTTTCCAGTTGTCAATTGTTTGTGCACCAGCGGCGGTTGCAAGCGCTGCGGAAGCAAACAACATTGCCACTTTGTTGAGTTTCTTCATGGTTCTCCTCTAGAGAAAAGCCGCAGACTTGCTGCGATTGGATACACGCCGTGAGTGACCATCACTCAAAGCGTTACAGTTATTGTGCCATAGCTCATTGACCGTTCAAGCGCGCTAGCGGCTTCGTCTGACACAGAATCGAGATTCTTTGTTTTTTGTTGCGGACTTGCCACACCCCGATCAAGCCCAACTCAGGCCTTAAAATCAGCAGGCTTATCTCCCTGCGCGTTGCAATATCCTTTTCAGGCCTCTCATGACCCAGTTTGCCAAAGAAACCCTGCCCATCAGTCTTGAAGAGGAGATGCGGCGCAGCTACCTGGATTACGCCATGAGCGTGATCGTGGGTCGCGCCCTGCCCGATGCGCGCGACGGCCTCAAGCCGGTGCACAGACGCGTGCTGTTCGCGATGCATGAGCTTAACAACGACTGGAACCGGCCTTACAAGAAATCGGCCCGTATCGTCGGCGACGTGATCGGCAAGTACCACCCGCACGGCGATCAGTCGGTTTATGACGCGATTGTCCGCATGGCCCAGGATTTTTCCATGCGCCACATGCTGGTGGACGGCCAGGGCAACTTCGGTTCGGTGGACGGTGACAGCGCCGCGGCGATGCGTTACACCGAAGTGCGGCTGTCCAAGATCGCCCAGGAGATGCTGACCGACATCGACAAGGAAACCGTCGATTTCGGGCCCAACTATGACGGCAGCGAAAAAGAGCCGCTGGTGCTCCCCTCCCGCATACCGAACCTGCTGATCAATGGCTCTGGCGGTATTGCCGTTGGCATGGCCACCAACATTCCGCCGCACAACATCAACGAGGTCGTGGATGCCTGCCTGCACCTGCTGAAAAACCCCCAGGCCAGCATCGACGAGCTGATGGAAATCATCCCGGCACCCGACTTCCCCACCGCCGGTATCATTTACGGCATCAACGGCGTCAAGGATGGCTACCGTACCGGCCGCGGCAAGGTCGTGATGCGCGCGCGCTGCCACTTCGAGGACATCGACAAGGGCCAGCGCCAGTCCATCATCGTGGACGAGCTGCCCTACCAGGTCAACAAGAAGACCTTGCAGGAGCGCATGGCCGAGCTGGTCCACGAGAAAAAAATCGAGGGCATCAGCCACATCCAGGATGAAAGCGACAAGTCCGGCATGCGCCTGGTCATCGAGCTTAAACGCGGCGAAGTCCCCGAGGTCGTGCTGAACAACCTGTACAAGCAGACGCAGCTGCAGGACACCTTTGGCATCAACATGGTGGCTTTGGTCAACGGCCAGCCCAAGCTGTGCAACCTGAAGGACCTGATCCAGGTGTTCCTGTCGCACCGCCGCGAGGTGGTGACACGGCGCACGGTGTTCACACTGCGCAAGGCGCGCGAGCGCGGCCACGTGCTGGAAGGCCTGGCCGTCGCGCTGGCCAACATTGATGACTTCATCGCGATCATCCGCAACGCGCCGACACCGCCGGTCGCCAAGGCCGAACTGATGCTGCGCCCCTGGGACAGCAGCCTGGTGCGCGAGATGCTGACCCGCACCCGCGCGGACGGCGGCGTGGTCAATGCCGACGACTACCGCCCGGACGGGCTGGAGAAGGACTTCGGCATGGGCAGCGACGGGCTGTACCGCCTGTCTGAAACCCAGGCCCAGGAAATCCTGCAGATGCGCCTGCAGCGCCTGACCGGCCTGGAGCAGGACAAGATCGTCGCCGAGTACAAGGAAGTCATGGCGGAAATCGACGACCTGCTCGACATCCTGGCGCGTCCGGAACGTGTCTCCACCATCATTGGCGAAGAACTCGCCGTCATCCGCCAGGAGTTCGGCCAGTCCAAGCTGGGCCTGCGCCGCAGTCAGGTCGAGCACAGCTCGTTCGACCTGAGCACCGAGGACCTGATCACGCCGACCGACATGGTGGTCACGCTCTCGCACACCGGTTACATCAAGAGCCAGCCGCTGTCCGAATACCGGGCCCAGAAACGCGGCGGCCGCGGCAAACTGGCAACGGCCACCAAGGAAGACGACTGGGTGGACCAACTCTTCATTGCCAATACACACGACTACATCCTGTGTTTCTCCAACCGCGGCCGGCTTTACTGGCTCAAGGTCTGGGAAGTGCCAGCCGGCTCGCGCGGTTCGCGTGGCCGGCCCATCGTCAACATGTTCCCGTTGCAGGAAGGCGAAAAAATCACGGTGGTGCTGCCGCTGACGGGCGAAAAACGCAGTTTCCCGGCTGACCAGTATGTGTTCATGGCGACCAGCATGGGCACGGTCAAGAAAACCCCGCTGGAAGACTTCAGCAACCCGCGCAAGGCCGGCATCATCGCCGTGGACCTTGACGATGGCGACTACCTGATCGGCGCCGCGCTGACCGACGGCAAGCACGACGTGATGCTGTTCTCCGACGGTGGCAAGGCGGTGCGCTTCGATGAAAACGACGTGCGTCCCATGGGCCGCAATGCCCGCGGCGTACGCGGCATGATGCTCGACGAAGGCCAGGGCGTGATTGCCATGCTGGTCGCGGAAGACGAAGCCCAAAGCGTGCTGACGGCCACCCAAAACGGCTACGGCAAACGCACCTCCATCCAGGAATACACGCGCCATGGACGCGGCACCAAAGGCATGATTGCCATCCAGCAAAGCGAGCGCAACGGCAAGGTCGTCGCTGCCACCCTGGTGCATGTGGACGATGAGATCATGCTGATCACCGACAAGGGTGTGCTGGTTCGCACCCGGGTCAGCGAGATCCGGGAAATGGGCCGCGCCACCCAGGGCGTCACGCTGATCGGCCTCGACGAAGGCTCGCAGCTCAGCGGCCTGCAGCGTATCGTGGAAAACGATGCCAGCCTGGACGACAATGACACAGACACTGACTCAGGCGAAACCGCCTCCAACCCGGAAACGAATTGATGAAAAAACTGCTCACCACCCTCCTGATTGCCGGCTGCGCCTTCTCGGCTGCAAGTCAAGCCCAGACGGTCGACCCCAAACTCGAATGGGCCACCCGGCTGGTCGCCCTGCAGCAGGGTCCGGATCTGGACAACCTGGTCGAACAGCTGGCCGGCGGCGCCACCCAGGACCTGATCGCCGGCTGGGAATCCAGGCTTGAAACCTCGGTTCCCGCCGCCAGACAGGCCAAGGTCACCGAAGACCTCAACGCCGAGCTTGCCAAGTTCGCAGCAGACGCCAACAAGATCATTGTCAGCAAGGTGAGTCAGGCCAACCGGGATGCCCTGGTGCCGGCCTACATGGACCGTTTCACTCTGGAAGAACTCAAGCAACTCACCGCTTTTTTCGACTCCCCTGCCGTCAAGAAATACAAGGCCACCACCCCCGATCTGGTAGGCGTCTTCGTCAACAAACTGGTGGAGAGCTCCAAAACCGAGATCCAGGCCCGCGCCAAGCAGTTCAATGAAACCGCCACCAAAATCGTGGGTGCGGCACCAGCGGCCAAACCTGCGGGCGCCGCACCGGCGGCCAAACCCGCGAAGAAATGACGCGGGGTCGTTGCCCCCAGCCGGCGCGCCGGCGCCCAACTTTCCAACCGTGCGGCGCCCTTTCGCCCGCCTGGCTTGAGACGCCTTATCCATGACCCAAAGTCTTCAGCAACTTCGCGTAAAAATCGATTCGGTCGACCAGCAACTGCTGGCGCTCCTGAACCAGCGCGCGGCGCTGGCCAACGAGGTCGGCGAGATCAAACGCCAGGACGGCTCGCCGGTCTTCCGGCCGGAACGTGAGGCCCAGGTCATCCAGGGGCTGCAGACCGTCAATCCCGGACCGCTCAAAGGGGACAACATCGCCCATATCTGGCGCGAAGTCATGTCGGCCTGCCGCGCGCTTGAAGCGCCCCAGCGCGTGGCCTACCTCGGTCCTGCCGGTACCTTCAGCGAGCAGGCGGCCGTGCAGTTTTTCGGCTCCAGCATCGAACACGTGCCCTGCGCCAGTTTTGACGAGGTGTTTCGCGCCGCGACGGCCGGCACCGCCCAGTTCGGCGTGGTTCCGGTGGAGAACAACACCGAAGGCGTGGTGACACGCACACTGGACCTGTTCCTGAACTCGCCCTTGCACGTGGTGGGCGAAACCAGCCTGCTGGTACGTCACAACCTGCTGCGCCTGACAGCATCGCTCGAAGGCATCAAGGTCGTGCTGGCCCACGCACAGGCCCTGGCGCAATGCCAGGGCTGGCTCAACACCCATTTGCCCGACGCCGAGCGACGCGCAGTCTCCAGCAATGCCGAAGGCGCGCGCCTGGCGGCCAGTGACCCCGCGTGGGCCGGTATCGCGAGCGAGCGTGCAGGTGCCGAATTCGGCCTGCACATCGCGGCCCATGCGATCCAGGACGACGCCTTCAACCGCACTCGCTTTGCCGTGATCTGCCTGCCGCAGGTACTGGGTGCGCCACAGGCATCGGGCAAGGACTGCGTCAGCCTGATCGTGTCGGTTCCCAACAAGCCGGGCGCGGTCCACGACATCCTGGTTCCCCTGAAAACCCATGGCGTGTCCATGACGCGCTTCGAGTCGCGTCCCGCGCGCTCGGGTCAGTGGGAATACTTTTTCTACATCGACTTGCAGGGTCACCCTTCGCAGCCCAACGTGGCAGCGGCCCTGAAAGACCTGCAGCAGCTTTGCGCGTTCTACAAAGTGCTGGGCACCTATCCGGTCAGCGACTGAAACCATGACGCAATTGCAAGCAACCACGGCCCCCCGACATGTTTGAACAACTGGGATTGATAGGCTGCGGCCTGATGGGTGGCTCCTTTGCGCTGGCGCTCAAACGCGCAGGTCTGGTCAAACGGGTGGTGGGTTACAGCAAGTCGCCGTCGACCACCGAGCGGGCGCGCCAGATGGGCGTGATCGACGTGGAAGCGCCTTCGGCGTTGCTGGCTGTGTCCGGCGCCGACATCGTGCTGCTGGCCGTGCCGGTGTCCGCCACCGAGGCCACCTTCAAGGCCATCCGCCATCTGGTGACCCCCACAACGCTGATCATGGACGTCGGCTCCACCAAGCGCGATGTCGTGGACGCCGCGCGCCGGGTGCTGCGTGACCACCTCGGCTGTTTTGTGCCGGCCCATCCGATCACCGGCAAGGAAGTTTCGGGCGTCGAACATGCCGATGCGGACCTGTACACCGGAAAGCAGGTCATCCTCACGCCGATCGAGCGCACCTTCACCGTCCAGTTGCAGAAAGCAGTGGATGTCTGGACGGCGCTGGGCTGCAACGTCGTCAAGATGTCGCCCCAGTCCCATGACGCCGCGTATGCCGCCGTCAGCCATCTGCCGCACCTGATTGCGTTTGCGCTGATCAACAGCATCTCCGGCCAGGCTCAGGGCAAGGACTACCTGTCGCTGGCCGGCCCTGGGTTTCGCGACTTCACCCGCATCGCGGCAAGCGATCCCAAAATGTGGCGGGACATCCTGATTGCCAACCGGGAAGAGTTGCTGGAGCAGTCAAAAATTTTCCAGGCCACCCTGCATTCGCTTGAAAAACTGATCAGCAGCGGCGACGGCGATGCGCTGGAGGCAGGTATCGACCACGCCAGCCATACCCGCGCCAACTGGCGGATCACCCCCCCCAAAGCCATCAAATAGGCGCGGGGCCATGTTCGATACCGAGTTCCTGGACATTCCAGCACTGACGGGTGCCGGTGGCAGCGTGCACCTGCCCGGATCCAAAAGCATCTCCAACCGGGTCCTGCTGCTCGCAGCGCTGAGCCAAGGCCGCACCACGGTGCATGACCTGCTCGCTTCCGACGACACAGCCGTGATGCTTGCCGCCCTGCGACAGCTCGGCTGCACGGTGGCGCAAAGCGGCAACAGCGCCGTCATCGACGGCCTGGGCGGCCAGCTGGCGCAAAGGCAGGCCAGGCTCTATCTCGGCAACGCGGGCACCGCCATGCGGCCGCTGACGGCGGCGCTGGCGCTGCTGGGCGGCGACTTTGAGCTGTCGGGTGTGCCACGCATGCATGAGCGCCCGATCGGCGACCTCGTCGATGCGCTGCGCGGCCTGGGTTGCGCCATCGACTACCTGGACGACGACGGTTTTCCGCCGCTGCGCATCCGTACCGGCCAACTGACGCTGGATGCGCCCATTCGCGTGCGTGGCGATGTCTCCAGCCAGTTCCTGACCGCCCTGCTGCTGGCCCTGCCCCTTGTCGCCACACGGGATATTTCCATCGATGTCGTCGGCGAGCTGATCTCCCGACCGTATATCGAAATCACGTTGAACCTGCTGGCGCGCTTTGGCATCACCGTCCACCGCGAGGGCTGGCAGCGTTTCACCATTCCGGGGGGCAGCCGCTACCGCTCGCCCGGCGAGATCCATGTCGAAGGGGACGCCTCATCTGCTAGCTATTTCATAGCGCTTGGCGCAATAGCAGCGGGGGCTGAAGGCCAAAATGGCATAGAGATTCAGGGCGTGGGCGCAGACTCCATCCAGGGTGATATCCGCTTTGTGGAAGCAGCCCGGATGATGGGCGCCCGCATCGACAGCTCGCCCAACACCTTGCGCATCTCGCGCGGCGCCTGGCCGCTCAAGGCCGTCACCCTGGACTGCAACCACATCCCCGATGCGGCCATGACACTGGCTGTGATGGCGCTGTATGCCGACGGCACCACCACGCTGAGCAATATCGCCAGCTGGCGCGTCAAGGAAACCGACCGCATCGCCGCGATGGCCTGCGAGTTGCGCAAGCTGGGCGCCAACGTGGAGGAAGGTGCCGACTACATCCGCATCACGCCGCCAATCCGGTGGAAAACGGCCGCCATCCACACCTACGACGATCATCGCGTGGCCATGTGTTTTTCGCTGGCGGCCTTCAACCCGGCACGCCTGCCGGTGCGCATTCTGGATCCGAAATGTGTCGCCAAGACCTTTCCGGACTACTTCGAAGCCCTGTTATCGGTGTCGGTGACCGAGCGCCGGCTGATCCCGGTGATCTGCGTGGACGGCCCCACCGCGTCGGGCAAAGGCACGCTGGCCGCCCTGGTGGCGCATCGCCTCGGCTACCACTATCTCGACTCGGGCGCCCTGTACCGCCTGACGGCCTTTGCCGCCGGTCGGGACGGCGTGGCGCTCGATGACGAAGCCGGTGTCGCGGCCGTTGCGCGCACCCTGCCGGTGCGTTTTCAGGGCGACCAGGTCTTCCTCGGTCAGGAAAACGTCTCGGACGCCATCCGCAGCGAAGCCGCTGGCATGGCCGCCTCCCGGGTGTCGGTGCATCCTGCCGTGCGCGACGCCCTGACCGAGCTGCAGCGGGGCTTTCGGCAGTTGCCCGGACTGGTGGCCGACGGGCGCGACATGGGCACCGTGATTTTCCCGGACGCCGCGCTGAAAATCTTCCTGACGGCAAGTGCCCGGCACCGGGCGGAACGGCGCCATAAGCAATTGATTTCAAAGGGAATTCCGGCTACAATAGCCGCGATTGAGCAGGATTTGGAGGCTAGGGACGCGCGTGACATGTCACGACAATCCGCCCCTTTGAAGCCTGCTGATGACGCCAGGCCCCTGGACAACTCCGAGCTGTCGATTGAAGAATCGGTAGCCCAGGTGCTGGACTGGTGGCAAGGCAGCCGGCCCTTCTGACACTCAACGCACGCCAGTGCACGGTCAGCGGGATCATTTAACTTAACCGCGGGTCACCCGCACACAACCGCCGCAGTCAGCTCTAAAAACGATAGCAATGGTGCCGTCGGAAACCTGCTCTGTGGATTAGGAAAATCAATGTCTGAATCTTTTGCCGCCCTCTTTGAAGAATCGCTGAAACGCTCCGAAATGCGTACGGGCGAAGTCATTACCGCCGAGGTAGTGCGTATTGATCACAACCACGTGGTTGTGAATGCCGGACTCAAATCCGAGGCTTATGTCCCCCTCGAAGAATTCAAGAACGACCAGGGCGAACTCGAAGTCCAGGTCGGCGACTTTGTTTCCGTGGCCATCGACTCGGTCGAAAACGGTTACGGCGACACCCTGCTCTCCCGCGACAAGGCCAAGCGCCTGGCTTCGTGGATGAGCCTGGAAAAAGCCCTCGAATCGGGCGAATTTGTCACTGGCCAGACCAGCGGCAAGGTCAAGGGCGGCCTGACCGTTCTGGTCAACGGCATCCGTGCCTTCCTGCCCGGCTCGCTGATCGACACCCGCCCCGTCAAGGACTTGTCTCCGTACGAGAACAAGACCATGGAATTCAAGGTCATCAAGCTCGACCGCAAGCGCAACAACGTCGTGCTGTCACGTCGTGCAGTGGTCGAAGCCTCGATGGGCGAGGAACGCGCCAAGCTGATGGAAACCCTGAAAGAAGGCTCTGCCGTCAAGGGCATCGTCAAGAACATCACCGAATACGGTGCCTTCGTGGACCTGGGCGGCATCGACGGCCTGCTGCACATCACCGACATGGCATGGCGCCGTGTGCGTCACCCGAGCGAAGTGGTGACGGCTGGCCAGGAAATCGTGGCCAAGATCCTGAAGTTCGACACCGAGAAAAACCGTGTCTCGCTGGGTCTGAAGCAGATGGGCGACGACCCATGGATGGGCGTGAACCGCCGCTACCCGCAAGGCACGCGCCTCTTCGGCAAGATCACCAACATCGCCGACTACGGCGCGTTTGTCGAACTCGAGCCAGGCATCGAAGGCCTGGTCCACGTGTCCGAAATGGACTGGACCAACAAGAACGTGGCCCCGAGCAAGCTCGTCAACCTCGGCGACGAAGTCGAAGTCATGGTTCTGGAAATCGACGAAGACAAGCGCCGCATCAGCCTGGGCATGAAGCAGTGCAAGGCCAACCCGTGGCAAGAGTTCGCGCAGGACACCAAGCGCGGCGACCGCGTCAAGGGCCCGATCAAGTCGATCACCGATTTCGGCGTCTTTGTGGGCCTGGCTGCCGGCATCGACGGCCTGGTGCACCTCTCCGACCTCTCGTGGAACGAACCCGGCGAAGCCGCCGTTCGCAACTACAAAAAGGGCCAGGAAGTCGAAGCCATCGTGCTGGCAGTCGATGTGGACCGCGAGCGTATCTCCCTGGGTATCAAGCAGCTTGATTCCGACCCGTTCACCACCTTCGTGTCGATCAACGACAAGGGTGCGGTTGTGACCGGCAAGGTCAAGACGGTTGACGCCAAGGGCGCAGAGATCGATCTGGGCGAAGACATCATCGGTTACCTGCGTGCCAGCGAAATCAGCCGTGACCGCGTCGAAGACGCGCGCAACGTTCTGAAAGAAGGCGACGAAGTGTCCGCAGTCGTGGTGAACGTGGATCGCAAGACCCGCAACATCCAGCTGTCGGTCAAGGCCAAGGACAACGTTGACCAGCAGGAAGCCATGGCGACCCTGAGCCAGCAGTCTTCGCGTGAAAGCGCCGGCCTGACCAACCTGGGCGCCCTGCTGCGCGCCAAGCTGGACAACAACGAGAAGTAAACCGGACTTCCGAGACATGGCGTGCCCGCTCCCCGGAACGGCACGCCATTTCTCTGTCCCCTGATTTTTATGACCCGAAGCGATCTTGTCGAGGAACTGGCTGCACGTTTCAGCCAGCTGACCCACCGCGATGCCGAATATGCCGTCAAGACAATTCTTGACGCCATGAGCGATGCGCTGGTGCGTGGGCACCGCATAGAGATTCGTGGTTTTGGCAGTTTTTCGATCAACCGGCGCCCGCCGCGCATGGGTCGTAACCCGCGCTCTGGCGAAAGCGTTGCGATCCCGGAAAAACGTGTTCCCCATTTCAAGCCGGGCAAAGCCCTGCGCGAAGCGGTGGATACCCGGACCGAAGAAATGCTGGCACCTCCTGTCAAATAGCAGCGTCCCGCCTGGTGCTGGCTACAATTGCCGGACCACAAGGGGACCTGCAGTGAAATACCTCATGTGGCTGCTCAAGGCAGCCATTTTTTTTACGCTTTTTGCGTTTGCGCTGAACAACCAGCAAGCCGTTTCCGTGTATTTCTTTTTCGGCACGCTCTGGCAGGCGCCCCTTGTGCTGGTGGTGCTGGTCACCTTTGCCTGCGGACTGGCCACCGGCGTCCTGATGATGATGCCGCGTTGGTGGAAAAAACGCAGAAGCGCGCGGGCCAGCCAGCAGAGCCAGCTCGGCGAACACCCCTCCACCATGCACCATGGACTTTGATTTCACCTGGGTTTTGCTCGGGTTTCCGATTGCCTTCACGCTGGGCTGGCTGGCGTCACGGCTGGACCTGAGACAGCTGCGGATCGAAAACCGGCAGGCGCCCAAGGCCTACTTTCGTGGCCTCAATTTCCTGCTCAACGAGCAGCAGGACCAGGCGATTGACGCCTTCATCGAGGCCGTCCAGAACGACCCCGACACCTCCGAGCTGCATTTCGCGCTGGGCAACCTGTTTCGCCGCCGTGGCGAGTACGAGCGGGCCGTTCGGGTCCATGAACACCTGATGTCGCGCGGTGACCTGACCCAGACCGAGCGCGACCGCGCACAACACGCGTTGGCGCTCGACTTCCTGAAAGCCGGCCTGCTGGACCGCGCGGAGGTGGCGCTGCGCAAGCTCGAAGGCACGACTTACGAGGAAGAAGCCCGGCTGGCGCGGCTGTCGATTTACGAGCGTTCGCGCGACTGGGCCCATGCCACGGAAATCGCCGGCAAGCTTGACAGCGCCAGCCATGGCAGCTTCAGCGGCCGCCAGGCCCACTACCTGTGTGAGCAGGCCCAGGCTGCCTGCGCGTCCGGCGACACGGCGCAGGCGCTGGACACGCTGCAACAGGCGGTCAAGCTGGCACCGGCTTCACCGCGCCCGCTGATCGATCTGGCCAAACTGCAAAGCCAGCTGGGCCGGCACCAGGATGCTTTCGAGACCCTGCTCAAACTTGAAAAAACCGCGCCGCAGGCGTTGCCACTGGCAGCAGGACTGCTGGGCAACCTTGCACAGCAAGGCGGCCAGCAACAGAAGGCCGTTGACCTGCTGCAGGCCAGTTATGCGAACATGCCATCCATTGACGTGGTTGAAGCCATCATCAAGATCGACACCCAACCCGGCGAGCCACGCGACCGTTATGTCCAGCACCTGGAGCGCGAGGCCTCGCTGGTAGCTGCCGCAAAATGGCTTGCAGGTGAAAAGTTCGGCGACGATCATCAACGCGCGTTGGTTCAGCGTGCGCTGGACAAAGCCACCAAACCCCTGATGCGTTACCGCTGCGCCGCCTGCGGTTTCGAAGCGACCCAACACTTCTGGCACTGCCCCGGCTGCCAGGCCTGGGACAGCTATCCTGCGCGCCGTATTGAAGAGTTATGAAAAAGCTAGGCACACCCCGTGGAGGCTTCGCCTCCTCCCCCTTGCAGGGGCAACAGCTGTGGCCCGGCAAAGCCGGTTCCACGCTGTTCCCGTTTGAAGATAACTACGCATGACCGCTTCAAAACTATCCCGTGAACAGCTCGCCAAGGCCTGCGTGCTGGTGGTTGGCGATGCCATGCTGGACCGCTACTGGTACGGCGCGGTGGACCGGATCTCGCCGGAAGCGCCTGTTCCCGTGGTGCGGGTCACGCGCCAGGAAGAACGCATGGGCGGCGCGGCCAACGTGGCCTACAACATTGTGACCGTGGGCGCGCGCGCCTCGCTGCTGAGTGTGGTCGGCGACGACGAAGCCAGCCACCAGCTCGAGGCCCTGGTGGCCGGCTCGGGCATCACACCCTGCTTTGGTCGCGACCCGCAGCTCAAGACCACGGTCAAGCTGCGCGTGATCGGCCGCCAGCAACAGTTGTTGCGCCTGGATTTTGAAAATACGCCCGAGAACGAAGTGCTGGCCTCGCAGTCGGCCGAGTTCGAAAAACTGCTGCCGGCGCATGACACGGTTCTGTTCTCCGACTACGGCAAGGGCGGGCTGGCGCACATCGGCCTGATGATTGCGCAGGCCCGAGCCGCCGGCAAGGTGGTGCTGGTCGACCCCAAGGGCTCGGACTACTCGCGCTACCAGAACGCCACAGCGATCACGCCGAACCGCGCCGAACTCGAGCAGGTCATCGGCCCGTGGCAGGATGAAGCCGACCTGGAGCGCAAGGCGCAGAACCTGCGCGAGCAGCTCCAGCTGCAGGCGGTGCTGCTGACACGCAGTGAAGAAGGCATGACACTGTTTGACGCCCAGGGCCAGCTGCATGTGCCGGCGCTGGCGCGCGAAGTTTTCGACGTCACCGGAGCCGGCGACACCGTGATCGGCACCCTGGCCGCCATGGCAGCCGCCGGCCTGAGCCTGCGCGAAGCCGTCCCGGTGGCCAACCGCGCCGGCGGCATCGTGGTCGGCAAATTCGGCACGGCGACGGTCAGCTACGGCGAGCTGTTTGCCGCGCCCTGAAAGACAAGGAACAAATATGAAAATAGTGGTTACCGGCGCAGCGGGGTTTATTGGCGCCAACCTCATCAAGGGGCTGAACGCTCGCGGCATCGACAACATCATTGCCGTCGATGACCTGACCGACGGCGACAAGTTCCGCAACCTGGCCGACCTGCAGATCGCCGACTACATTGACGCCGACGATTTCTACGAGCTGTTTGCCGAATCCGCCTTTGGCAATGTCGAGGCGGTTTTCCACGAGGGCGCCTGCAGCGACACCATGGAGCCCGACGGCAAGTACATGATGGACAACAACTACGCGCTGTCCTGCGACCTGTTTGCGGCCTGCCAGGAGCAACGCACCCGGCTGCTCTACGCCTCCTCGGCCGCAACCTATGGCGGTTCAAGCACCTTCCGCGAGTCGCCCGAGTTCGAAAAGCCGCTCAATGTCTACGGCTACTCCAAGCTGCTGTTCGACCAGCGGCTGCGGCGCGAACTGGGGGCCGACTTTTCCGGCACGGCCACCCAGGTCGCGGGTTTTCGCTATTTCAATGTGTACGGACCGCGCGAGCAGCACAAGGGGCGCATGGCCAGCGTCGCCTTTCACCAGTTCAACCAGTTCCGCGCCGAGGGCAAGGTCAAGCTGTTCGGCGAGTACGGCGGTTATGGCCGGGGCGGGCAGATGCGCGACTTCGTCTTCATCGACGACGTCGTGGCTGTCAATCTCTGGTTTTTCGACAACCCCCGGAAGTCCGGCCTTTTCAACCTCGGCACCGGCCGCGCTCAGCCCTTCAACGATGTGGCGCTGGCCGTCGTCAACACCCTGCGCCAGCAACAGGGCGATGCCCCGCTGACCCTGGAAGAAGCTGCCCACGGCAGCCTGATCGACTACATCGACTTCCCGGCCGCGCTGGTCGGCAAGTACCAGAGTTACACCCAGGCCGACCTGACGGCCCTGCGCGCAGCCGGCTGCCAGCATGCCTTTGCCGATGTGCAGACCGGTGTAGCGGCCTACATGCGTGCCTTGACCGAGGGCGAAGCCGCCAGAGCGTGAACTGCCTGCGACCGGCTTCCCGTCAGCGCGGATGGGCCGGTGCGGTGGCCTCTGCCGTTGAAGCGCCATCGGCCTGCGGCTCGGGGAAACGGTAATACAGGTTGTTGAGGTAGTGCACCACGTCGGTCACGTCCTCTTCGCGCCAGCCCAGCCCCGAGGTGTTCTGCCAGCGCTCGACTTCGGCCTTGAGACTGGCCCAATTGCTGGCCGCCTTCCTGTCGCGCCAATGAAGCTGGCTGTTGTGGCAGCCAATGCAATGTGTCGAATACAGCAGTTCGCCGCGCAGGGCGTCGGTTTTTGTCCGGGCAGCCACAGGCCCGGGAAGACCCCAGAGAGCAATCACAAGAACGGCAAACCACTTTTGAATCGTCACGGGGATCTCCTCAAGCGCGCTGCTCGAATTCCCGGTCCCTGGCGCCGATCACTCCGGCGGCCAGGTCGGCCAGCTCCCGGGTCAACAGCTCCAGGATGTCCTCCATCGTGACAACGCCCGTCAGCCGTCCCGCCTCATCAACAATGACCAGCCGGCGCAGCCGGTGCCTGCGCATCAGTGCCACCGCGTCCATCGCATCCATCTCCGGGGTCGCCTGAACAAGCTCAACGGACATGACGTCGCCAGCGGTGAAGACCTCGGGGTCCAGCCCTTCGGCCATGAGGGCGAGCACCAGGTCCCTGTCGGTCAGGATGCCGACCGGCCGGCCCTTTTGCGCCGCATCGACGACGACGAGCGCGCCAACATGGTGCTTGCGCATCAGCTGGGCGGCCACAGCCGCCGGGGTCTCGGGCTCGACCACGGCCACCACGGCGGTTGCAAAGTCTTTCAAACGAGTGGGCATTTTCCGCTCCTTTTCGCTGCCTGAAGGCGTCTTTGTGGCGATACTGCAGCTTATGCCTTTCCCGGCGCCTGCATCGTTGATCCAGCGCAAATACCCGGGCCGGTCAACCCGGCTGCTGCAACAGCCGTTAAATGCGGGACATCCTGGTTCACGGGAGGGATCACCCGCTTCAACCATCCATTTTGAGGAGCTTCCTGATGTTCAAGAAACTGCTGGCCTTCGTGGCCACCATGTATGTCGCCATGGCCTTTGCCGCCGTCGACGTCAACACCGCCACAACGGCCGAACTCGACAGCATCAAGGGCATCGGCCCCGTCAAATCCGCCCTGATCATGGCCGAACGCAAGAAGACGCCGTTCAAGGACTGGAATGACTTTGTCACCCGCGTCAAGGGTGTGGGCACCGACAGCGCCGCCAAGTTTTCCGCCGACGGCCTGACCGTCAATGGCACCAGCTACAAGGCCGGCGGCAAAGCAGGCGTCAAAGCCGACAAGCCGGTGACTGAAAAAGCCAAGGATGCCGCGGTCGCCACCAAGGACGCCGTCAAGGGCGCGGCCATGGCCACCAAAGATGCAGCCAAGGAAACCGCCAAGGACGTCAAGGCCGCCGTGACCCCCAAACCCGACACCAAAGCCGAAGTCAAAGCCGACGTGAAGGCCGGCGCCAAGACCGAGCCCGCCAAGAAGTAAGCGCGCCGCGCCTGGGAAACAACCCGCCTTGTGCGGGTTTTTTCATGCCTTTTCGGCCGCCAGCCCTTATGCCACAAGCGCAAACAGCTATCGAAAACAGAGCGCGTCAGGAAACGTCCCCGGTCATGACGGAGCCGCGTAGCGGGCCACAAAACCGCGGTCGATGCGGTCTTTCAGGTGCCACACCCAGCGCCCTTCCACGTGCAGATCGCCCCAGGCGGCAATCGCGTAACGCCCGCCGCAGGAGATCAGGTTCAGCGTGCGCGCGGGCGGCGCGTAAGGCAGCAGCGCCTGGCCCTGCCAGGCAGCGCGCAGGTTGGCCAGCAGCGGCGGCCCGGCACGCACGGCATACACACCACTGCGCGGATGCGGCGCATCGATGCGGCTGGCCACATCGCCGGCGGCAAACACATGAGGGTGGCTGGTGCTTTGCTGAAAGCGGTTGACGGCCACAAACCCGGCTTCGTCCAGGGCCAGCCCGCTGCCGGCCAGCCAGCCCGGCGCCTGCGCACCCACGGCCAGCAAGGGAGCGTCGCAGGCCAGGCGCGCGCCGCCGGCCAGCTGGATTTCTCCGGCCGACATGCCCACACAGGCAGCGGGCAGCACCGTGATCTGCAGGCGACGCAGGGCCTGGACCACCCGGCGCTGCACACCGGCCGGGTAGTTCCAGGCCGGTGGCGGGCCCCCGGTCACCAGGCTGATGCGGCTGCCCGGCGGGTTGCCGGCGCTGCCCAGCGCATGGGCGGCGGCCATCGCCAGTTCCAGCCCCGCCGCGCCCGCCCCCACCACCGCCAGATGAATCGGTCGGCTGCGGCCCAGCGCTGCCACCTGCGGCCACAACTGGCCAAAAGATTCGATGGGGCGCACAAACAGGGCGTGTTCGCGCGCGCCGGGCATTTGCGCCTCGATGCTTTCGCGGTCCATCACCGGGCCGGTGTTGAGGCTCAGCCAGTCCCAGGCCAGCGTCTCCCCGCCAGCCAGTCTCACGGTTTTCGCCTCGGCATCAAGGCCGACGCCACTGCCCTGAACGTAACGTGCACCGCAGCCCGCCAGCAGCCCGTCCAGCGGGATGACGCACTGGTCAAGCGTGTAATGCCCGGCCACAAAACCCGGGACCATGCCGGAATACAGCTGGCGCGGGTAAGGGGCAATCACGGTGATGTTGAGGTCCGCCGGCCGGTTTTGCGCCAGGCTGTGCAGCACATGCACATGGGCATGGCCGGCGCCCAGCAGCACCAGGTGTTTCAAGCCGGGGCGTGCATTCGAAGTAACAGTCATGGGGACAGTGTGACATCCCCGACATGGCCCAGGCTGCGGCCGCCGGTGTTGTCGGCATCGGCGCCCACCAGCACGCCCTGCAGCGGCGGCACCGCAGCGCTTTCCTCGCCAAAAGCGCGGCGAAAATCAGCGCCGAGATCGCGCGAATGGGCGACCCACTGACCCAGGCGCTGCTCGCCGCTGTCCAGCACGATGAAACGCACACGCGCGCTGTAGGCATTGGGCAGCAAGGTGCCTGGCGCCAAGGTGGCATCCCAGACGTAACACAGGGTGGCAGACGGCAGCTTCTCACCGCTGGCGACACGCGCCAGGCGCAACAGGTTGCGCTCGATCAGTCCGAGCCTGTCCAGCGGCATGTCAAACAGCGCACACACCTTGAGCGGGCTGTCGTCGCCCTCGCGGCGGCGCAGGTCGCCGCCGAGCAGCGCTTCGTCCAGCCGCCAGCGCCAGCGCAGCCGCAGCCCCGCCTCGGGCACGAGCGCAGGCAGGTCGTGCACCAGATTGCCATAGGACTTGATCGCCTCAACCCGCAGCACCTTGCGCCCATCCATCTCGACCAGGGCATAACGGGTCAGCGGGATCTTGCCGCCCGGCACGCCCACCACACGCCAGGGCGCCGGTGGCTGCGCTCCGGAGGCCGATGAAAACGCCGTGAGGGCCGGGCCGGGCGCCTGCGCCTGCGCCTGCGCCAGGGGCAGCAACAGTCCGGCGAGCCACACCGCCAGCCAGGGCGTCATGTCAACCCCGCTTCCAGTCGTGGTAGCGGCGCACCCATTCGAGCAGGCGTCTGGGCTGGTGCGCGCGTTTCCATTCGCCGGCCGCGTATTTGTTGGCCTCGGCCAGCGTCGGGTAGGTGTGAATGGTGGAGAGGATCTTGTTCAAGCCCAGGCCGTGCCGCATGGCCAGCACATACTCGGCCAGCAGGTCCCCCGCATGGGTGCCGACGATGGTCACACCCAGAATCGTGTCCTTGCCCGGCACCGTCAGCACCTTGACAAAACCGCGTGCCTCGCCGTCGGCAATGGCGCGGTCCAGGTCGTCCATGTCGTAACGCGTGACTTCAAAGGCCACGCCTTTTTCTCTGGCCTCCTGCTCGTTCAGGCCGACACGCGCCACCTCCGGGTCGATGAAGGTCGTCCAGGGAATCACCGAATAGTCGGCCTTGAACAGCCTGAACTCGCCAAACAGCGCATTGACCGCGGCATACCAGGCCTGGTGCGCCGCCACATGGGTGAGCTGGTAGGGTCCGGCCACGTCGCCCGCCGCGTAGATGTTGGGGTAGATCGTCTGCAGGTAATCGTTGGTGTCCACCGTGCGTTGCACCGGAATGCCGAGTTCTTCCAGCCCGTAACCTTCCAGCCTTGCGACCCGCCCGACGGCGCAGATCAGCTGGTCAAAATCAAGGCGCTGTTCACTGCCGCCGTGTTGGACAACCAGCGTTTTCACACCGGCGGAGGTTTCGCAGCGCAAGGCCTTGTGGTCGGTCAGCACCGACACGCCATCGGCGGCCAGCGCCTGGCGCGCCAGCTCCGACACCTCTGCATCTTCACGCAGCATCAGGCGCGGCGCCATCTCGACCTGCGTGACCAGCGAACCCAGCCGGGCAAAGGCCTGGGCCAGTTCACAGCCGATCGGTCCGCCGCCGAGGATCACCAGGCGCCGCGGCAGCTCGTCGAGTTGCGCGAAGGCCTCCCACAGGGTGTCGCTGGTGAGGTAGCCACTGTCATCCAGCCCCGGCAGGGGCGGCACCAAGGGCCGCGCGCCCGCCGCAATGACGATGCTACGTGTCGTCAAAGTCTGGGTGCCGCCCTCGTTGAGCGTGATTTCCACCGTCCACGGGTTGACGATGCGCGCATGGCCCTGCAGCACCTCCACCCCCAGGCCGGTGTAACGCTCGATGCTGTCATGCGGCTCTATCGCGCGGATGACCGCCGCAATCCTCTGCATCACCGCCTTGAAGCTGAACACCGGCGTGTTGTCGCTCATGCCGTAGCTGGCGCCATGTTTCATCTGGTGCGCCAGTTTCGCGCTACGGATCAGCGCCTTGGACGGCACGCAGCCGTAGTTCAGGCAGTCGCCGCCCATCTTGTGGGCTTCCACCAGCGTGACTTTGGCCTTGACCACCGCGGCGATGTAGGCCGACACCAGGCCGCCGGCGCCGGCCCCGATCACGATGAGGTTGCGGTCAAAACGCGCGGGGCGCACACTGGCCCAGCGCGCGTAAACCTTGCGCCGCTTGAAAAACTGCAGCACCTTGTTGACCGCGAGCGGCAACACGCCCAGCAGCACAAAGGAGCCGATCAACGCCGGCGAGGCAATCGACTGCAGCGAATCGATTTTCGCGATCTGCGTGCCGGCATTCACATACACCAGGGTGCCCGCCAGCATGCCGAGCTGGCTGACCCAGAAGTAGGTCCAGGTCCGGATACGGGTCAGGCCCATGAGCAGGTTGAGGGCAAAAAACGGCACGACCGGGATCAGCCGCAGCGAAAACAGGTAAAACGCGCCCTCTTTGTCTATGCCCTTGTTGATCTCGTCCAGCCGCTTGCCAAAACGCGCCTGGATGCTGTCCCGCAGCAGGTAACGTGCCGCCAGCATGGCCAGCGTCGCCCCCAGGGTCGAGGCAAAAGACACCACAATGGTGCCAAGCACCAAGCCAAAGCCGGCACCGGCCGCCAGCGTCATGATGACGGCGCCCGGCAGCGACAGACCGGTCACGGCAACGTAAACCGCAAAAAACACCAGCGTCACCCCCACCGGCTTCTGCTCAAAAAGCGCCTGGAAAGACGACTGGCTCTCCTTGAGAAAGGCCAGGCTCAAAAATCGCCCCAGATCCAGCGCAAAAAAGGCGCCTATGCCCGCCAGCAGCAACGCGGCAATGACAAGTTTGCGTGAATTCAAGTCCGTCCCCGGTGTGTGTTCTGTGGAGGTTGTCGGGCAAAACCGCCAATTCTTACAACACCAGGCGTGGGCGGTGTAAGAAACCCCGCCGGGCGACGACCAAGCAGGAAAACGGGTTTAACACGAGGCTAACACTGCTTCCTCAAATTCCGCTCAAAATCCCCGTCTAAGCCTGACATTCACCCCTCCACAAGGAAATCCCCCCCATGACCCAGGCACTGGTAGGCATCATCGGAGGCAGCGGCCTCTACCAGATGGACGCACTCGAGAACGCGCAGGAACACGTGATGGACACACCTTTCGGCGCCCCCTCCGACGTGCTGGTCACCGGCAGCGTCCACGGCGTTCCGGCAGTATTTCTGGCCCGTCATGCTCGGGGCCACCGCCTGCTGCCCTTCGAAGTGCCTTACCGCGCCAACATCCATGCCATGAAGCAGCTGGGCGTGCGCTACCTCGTCTCGGTGTCGGCTGTGGGTTCGCTGCGGGAGGATTTCAAGCCGCTGGACATGGTGCTGCCCGACCAGTTCATCGACCTGACCAGGCGCCGTGACAGCACTTTTTTTGGGCAGGGCGCGGTCGCCCATGTGTCCATGGCGCAGCCGGTTTGCCCTGCGGCCGCCGGCGTGCTGGCGCGTGCGGTGCGCAGCGTGCTGGCGACCGATGCCTCCGGCCACGGCGTCAGCCTGCACGAAGGCGGCACCTATGTGTGTATCGAGGGCCCACAGTTCTCCAGCCTGGCCGAGTCGCACTGGTACCGCAGCATGGGTGCGGGCGTGATCGGCATGACCAACATGCCCGAGGCCAAACTCGCGCGCGAGGCGCAGATCGCCTACACCACGCTGGCGATGGTGACCGATTTTGATTGCTGGCATCCGCGTGAGGCGCACGTCAACGCCAACATGGCGCTGGCCAACCTGCTCAAAAACGCGGGCCGTGCCCAGCAGGTGGTGGCTGAGGTGATACGCCTGCTGGGCACCGAACAGCCGGCCAGCGAGGCCCACACCGCACTGCACAACGCGCTGGTCACCCAGCCCGACGCGATGGCCCCCGAGGTGCGCGCGCGCCTGGCCGCGCTGCTGCCCTGAACTTCAACGGACCGACTCATGCACGACACCCTTCCTCTGCTGAAAAAGACGCCTTTCCCGGCCTTGCGCCGCGCACAGCTCGACACCCTGCAGGTCAACCTCGGCTACCAATGCAACCAGAGCTGCGTGCACTGCCATGTCAACGCCGGCCCGAACCGCACCGAAATGATGGACGCCGACACCCTGGCGCTGATCCCGCAGGTGCTGGCCGCGCGCGGCCTGCGGACGCTGGACCTGACCGGCGGCGCCCCCGAGCTGCATGAAGGCTTTCGCGCGCTGGTGCGCGCTGCGCGGGCGCAGGGTGTGCGCGTAATCGACCGCTGCAATCTCACCATCCTGTTTGAGCCCGGGCAAGAGGGGCTGGCCGAATTTCTGGCTGGCCAGCGCGTCGAGATCGTCGCTTCGATGCCCTGCTACTCGGCCGCCAATGTCGACAAGCAGCGCGGTGAAGGGGTGTTCGACCTCAGCATCGCGGCCCTGCAAAAACTCAACCAGCTCGGTTACGGCCAGGCTGGCACCGGCCTGTCGCTGAACCTGGTCTACAACCCACAGGGCCCGTCGCTGCCGCCCGACCAGCAGGCGCTGCAGGCGGACTACAAGCGCGAGCTGCTGGCGCATTTCGGCATTGTGTTCAACGAGCTGTACGCGCTGACCAACATGCCTATCCAGCGTTTTGGCTCGACCCTGGTGTCCAAGGGCACGTTTGACAGCTACATGGACCTGCTCAAGGGCAGCTTCCAGCAGCAGAACCTGGCCGGCGTGATGTGCCGCAACACGGTCAGCGTGGACTGGCAGGGTTGGCTGTCGGACTGCGACTTCAACCAGCAGCTCGGCCTGCCACTGGGCACCTCCGGCCTGCGGCGCCATTTGCGTGATCTGCTCGCCAGCGGAATCGATGAGCAGCCCATCCGTGTGGCGGGCCACTGTTATGGCTGCACCGCCGGCCAGGGCAGCAGCTGCGGCGGCGCGCTGGAGCACTGAGCACACCATGGCAGCGGCGCGCCTGTCGGTGGTTTTGCCCGTGCTGGAGGAAGCCGCCGGCCTGGGCGCAGCCCTGCAGGCGCTGGCTCCGCTACGGGCACGCGGTGCCGAAGTGATCGTGGCCGACGGCGGCAGCAGCGACGGCAGCGCCGCGCTGGCGCAGGCCGGTGGTGCGCAAGTCGTCACCGCGTCGCGCGGCCGGGCGCTGCAGATGAACGCGGGGGCAGCGCAGGCTCGTGGCGATGTGCTGCTGTTTCTGCATGCCGACACCGCCTTGCCCGCCGGCGCCGACGCGCTGATCGGCCAGGCACTGGCTGACGGCTCGCACGTCTGGGGCCGTTTTGATGTGAGCATCACCGGGCGCCCCCGCCTGCTCAGGCTGATCGCCGCCCTGATGAACCTGCGTTCGCGCCGGACCGGCATCGCCACCGGCGACCAGGCCATGTTCATGACCCGCACGGCCTTCGATACTGTAGGCGGCTTCCCGGCCCAGCCGCTGATGGAAGACATCGAGATGTCCCGGCGGCTGCTCACACTGTCGCGTCCCGTTTGCTTGAGGGCCAGGGTGCAAACCTCGGGCCGGCGCTGGGAAAACCGCGGCGTCTGGCGCACCGTGCTGCTGATGTGGCGGCTGCGTTTTGCCTACTGGCGCGGCGCGGCGCCAGAGCGTCTGGCCGAACTGTACCGATGAACACGCCATGACCCGCCTCGTAATTTTTGCCAAGGCACCGCAGCCCGGCGCCGTGAAGACCCGGCTGATTCCTGCGCTGGGGGCGGACGGCGCAGCGGCGCTGGCGCGCGCCATGCTGGCGCACACGCTGCAACAGGCGCTGGCGGCCGGCCTGGAGGCGGTCGAGCTGTGTTTGAGCCCGGCGCCCGGCGACCCGGCCTGGCACGGCGTGACGCTGCCTGCGGGCATGCTCTGCACGGCGCAGGGCGAGGGTGACCTCGGTGAACGCATGGACCGTGCGCTGCAGCGTGCCCTCGCCCTGCACACCGGCCCGGTGCTGCTGATCGGCACCGACTGTCCGGCACTGGGCAGTGAGCACCTGCGCGAGGCCGCCCGGCAGCTGGGGCAACACGACGCGGCGCTGCTGCCTGTGGCCGACGGCGGTTATGTGCTGATCGGCCTGCGCGCGCCCTGCCCCGCCATCTTCAGGCACATGGCGTGGAGCACATCCACCGTTGCTGCTGAAACGCTGCAGCGCCTCGCCGCGCTGGGTCTGCGCGTGTGGCAGGGGCCGGTGCTGCACGACATCGACAACGCGGCCGACCTGGCCCACCTGCCGGCCGGCTTCATGGCCCCGGAATATGAAGGCAAATCGGCCTCCAGCCCTTTCAGGAAAAGCGCCAGCAGCTCCTGATTCAATAGCAAAGTCACTTCCGGGAAGACGCCTCATGCGCAACACCCCGAACGACCAGAACCTCTACGACATCGTCGCCCACTACGACCGTCGCCAGTTGCAGAGCCCGGCCGACCTCCAAAACAGCGCCTGCTGCGATGCCAGCCAGCAGCATGCCCGAGTGACTCAAGCCCCTGCTGGCGCGCATCCATCCCGAGCTGTTGTCACGTTAATACGGTTGCGGTCTGGTCTGCGCACCGGCCTGTCATTTGACGGCGCGCCCGGCGGCAGCACCAGCGTTTGCGGGCCGGACGGTTGCTGCTGATTTGCTTGAAGCCACGGGATGCCTGCTGAAAAGCAGCCTCGCCGCTTTAACCCATACGCGATATTCAGCTATTATTTATGTAGCATCTGTCGCTGCAAAGCGCCGCCCACCTCCACCACCGAAGGACTCCATTGACCCCTGAACTGCCCCTCGAAGTGCTTCCACGCGACCTGTCCGCCTACCGGGCGGGCAACACCGGCGTCGACTACGTTCACCGCTTCGCCTCGGGCCGGCCAGGCCCGCACCTGCTGGTCAATGCGCTGACCCACGGCAACGAGATCTGCGGCATGGTCGCCGCCACGCATCTGCTGGATGCCGGCATCCGGCCGCTGATCGGCACGCTCACCGTCAGCTTTGCGCATATCGAGGCCTACAACGCCTTCAACCCCGACCAGCCCTTCGACAACCGCCAGGTGGTTCACAACCTCAACCGCGTCTGGTCGGACGAGTGGCTGGACGGCCCGCAAGACAGCCCTGAGTTGCGCCGTGCACGCGAGTTGCGCCCGGTGATTGCAGCGGCCGACCACATCCTGGACATCCACTCGACCTCGCAGGCCGTTGAGCCCTTCTGGGTCTACCCCGCCTTCGAACGCAACGCAGCCGTCGCGCAAGCCATAGGCCGGCCGGCCGTCCACCTGGTGATGCCCAACGGCCTGGGCTCAGGCACACCCCTGATCCAGCACGGCCGGCATGGCCAGCAGGACGGCACCGCCGGCGCAGCGCTGGTGGTGGAATGCGGCCAGCACTTCGCCCAAAGCTCGGCTGATCTGGCGACCCAGGTGACACTGGATTTCCTGGCCCACTTTGGCCTGATCGAACGCACCGCCGCGCCTTCCGCCCTGCCCGCGCAACGCCGCTTCGAGCTGCTGCAAACCCGCATGGTGCTGACCAGCGAGTTCCGATTCGTCAAGCCGCTGCTCGGTTTTGAAACCTTCCAGAAGGGCGAGCTGATCGCCACCGACGGCAACGCTGAAGAAGTGCGCTCACCCTGCGACGGCTGCACGGTGTTCATGCCGACCCGGGAGCCGATTGTCGGGCGCGAAGCGGTGTATCTGACGCGGGCGATTTGAATTTGGGGCCGGATCACTGGTGGCGAAACCCCGCACCGGACAACGCCACGTCAGGTGGTCAAAACAGCCCGCAGAACGACCGCAGATTCCACCAACAAGGAACCCCGCCTTACACCAGCGCAATCAGGTCCGTCACCCCCACATCCACCCCGGCCTGCATCAGCAGCGTGGTGGCCTGTCCGCGGTGGTGCGTCTGGTGGTTGAAAAAATGGGTCATCGCCTGCCAGGCCGGGTGGACGCGCGCCACACCCTTGCTGTTGCTGTAGGTCATGGTGAACTGCGGGTAGGCCTCGGGCATGTCCGCCACCCAAGCCTCCATCGCGACGTCCAGCTGCTCGCGCTTGGCGCGCAGGGCGGACCAGTCGTCAAACAGCACGGTGCCCAACTGGCTGCCCGGCGGCAGGTCCAGCACGGCTTCACTCAGGCTGGCCAACGGGGCGCCATGGTCCAGCCCGCACTGCGCAAAACGCCGCAGCCAGATCTGGTCGGCCACCACGAGGTGGTTCAGCGTGTGGTGGAGCGAACCGAAAAAGGCGCCGCGATCCCGTTTGCGCTCTTCGTCGCTGAGCGCGTCACAGGCCGCATACAGGCGCTGGTTCATCCAGCGGTTGTACTTTGCCAGAAAGCGGTAGTTGTCTGCGAAAGCAACTTCCATGTTCCTTACTCCTGAATTGATAGCTGCCAGCGGTTGCCGGATAAGGGCCGGAGGCTGATTTGATTCATGGCATGTCACTGACCGGGGACCCTCACCCCTGCCCTCTCCCGACCGGAGAGGGAGGGGAAAAACAAGCCTCAGGCTTTGCCGAAACCGCCGCCGCCCGGCGTGTGGATCTCGAACACGTCGCCGGGCAACATCTCGGCCTGGCCAATGTGGTCCAGGGCCTCGATCTGCCCGCCGGCGCGCACCACCAGGTTGCGGCCGACCTGGCCGGGCTCGCCGCCGGCCATGCCAAACGCACCGTGTTTGCGGCCGTTCGACAAAATGCTCGCGGTCATGGCTTCGAGAAAACGCACGCGCCGCACGCCGCCGTTGCCGCCTGTCCAGCGACCGGCGCCGCCCGAGCCCTGGCGGATCTCGTAACTCTCCAGCCGCACCGGGAAACGGAACTCCAGCACCTCGGGGTCGGTCAGGCGTGAGTTGGTCATGTGGGTCTGCACGACCGAGGTACCGTCAAAACCCTTGACGATTTTTCCGTCTGCATCGATCTGGCCGCCGGCACCCGAACCCCCCGAGATGGTTTCGTAATACTGGTGCCGTTCGTTGCCGAAGGTGAAGTTGTTCATGGTGCACTGGCTGGCGGCCATCACGCCGAGTGCGCCATACAGCGCATTGGTGATGCAGGTGGAGGTCTCGACGTTGCCCGCCACCACCGAGGCTGGCGGGTTGGGGTTCAGCATGGAGCCGGCCGGAATGATGACCTTGAGCGGCTTCAGGCAACCCGCGTTGAGCGGGATGTCGTCGTCCACCAGCGTGCGGAACACATACAGCACCGCCGCCATGCACACGGCCGTGGGCGCGTTGAAGTTGTTGCTCTGCTGCGGCGAGGTGCCGGTGAAATCGATCTCGGCGCTGCGGTTTGTCGTGTCCACCCGGATAGCCACCTGGATCTGCGCACCGTTGTCCAGCGGCAGCGTGAAGGCGCCGTCCCTGAGCTGGGTGATCACGCGGCGTACCGACTCCTCGGCGTTGTCCTGCACGTGGCGCATGTAGGCCAGCACCACCTCCAGGCTGAAGGTATCGACCATCTTGCGCAACTCCTGCACGCCTTTTTCATTGGCGGCGATCTGCGCCTTCAGGTCGGCCATGTTCTGCTGCGGGTTGCGGCTCGGGTATTCGCCGCTTTTCAGCAGCGCCACCATCTCGGCCTCACGCAGCACACCGCGTTCGACCAGCTTGACGTTGTTGATCTGAACGCCCTCTTCCTCGATACGCGTCGAAAACGGCGGCATGGAGCCTGGCGTGGTGCCGCCGATGTCGGCATGGTGACCGCGCGAACCCACATAAAAGGTCGGCAGCTCTGCGCCGCCCAGGTAGACCGGCGTGATGACCGTGATGTCGGGCAGGTGCGTGCCGCCGTGGTAGGGGTCATTGAGCACGTACACGTCGCCCGGTTGCATTTTTCCGGCGTTCTCGCGAATCACCGTCTTGATGCTCTCGCCCATGGAGCCCAGGTGCACCGGCATGTGCGGCGCATTGGCGATCAGGTTGCCTTCCGTGTCGAACAGCGCGCAGCTGAAGTCCAGCCGCTCCTTGATGTTGACCGAATAGGCGGTGTTCTGCAGCTGCAGGCCCATCTGTTCGGCAATGTTCATGAAGAGGTTGTTGAACACCTCCAGCAGCACCGGGTCTACCGTGGTGCCGGCTGCAAACTGGATGGCGCGTTCTGCGCGCCGGTCCAGCACCAGGTGGTCCAGCGCCGTCAGCGCGGCTTCCCAGCCGGGCTCGACCACGGTGGTGGCGTTTTTTTCGGCAATGATGGCGGGGCCGGAAATGATGTCGCCGGGCTGCAGGTCTTCCCGCACCACCAGGGCCGCATCGTGCCACTGGCCGCCCGAATACATGCGCACGGTCTCGCGGCGTGGTACTTCGCGCAGCTCGTGGGTGGCATGGCGCGGCTCCACCGGCGCATCGCCCGCAACCACCGCCTCGACCGACACGGCTTCCACCACCAGGCCCTTCCCCTGCATCAGGAAGGCAAACCGCTGGCGGTAGGCGGCTTCGAAGCCGGCCTCGATCTCGTCCAGCGTGCCGAAGGGAACCACCAGCGCCGAGTCGCTGCCCTCGTAACGCACATGCACGCGGCGGTGCATGGTGATGGTGCCGGTGCTGACCTGCTGGCGCTGCAGTTCGGCCTGCGCCGTGGCAGCCAGTGCGTCGAGCTTGTCGGCTACCTCCTGCAGGGCCGCCGGCGACAGCTTGAGCTCCACCGCCTGCTCGCGAATCACGTTCTGGTCGGCCAGGCCCATGCCGTAGGCGCTGAGCACCCCGGCCAGCGGGTGCACAAACACCCGGGTCATGCCCAGCGCATCGGCCACCAGGCAGGCGTGCTGCCCGCCGGCGCCGCCGAAACACTGCAAGGTGTAACGGGTCACGTCGTAGCCACGCGCCACCGAGATCTTCTTGATGGCATTGGCCATCTGCTGCACCGCGATGTTGATGAAACCTTCGGCCACCACCTCGGCGCTGCGCCCGGTCTGGCCGGCCAGTTCGTTGAACTGGGTCTGCACCGCCTCGTAGCTCAGCGGCTCGTCGGCGTTCGGGCCGAACACCTTGGGAAAATAACGCGGCTGCACCTTGCCGACCATCACATTGGCGTCGGTCACGGCGAGGCGGCCCCCGCGGCGATAACTCGCCGGTCCCGGGTTGGCGCCGGCGCTCTGCGGCCCGACGCGGAAACGTTCACCGTCGAACTTGAGGATGGAGCCGCCGCCGGCCGCCACCGTGTGGATGCTCATCATGGGGGCGCGCATGCGCACGCCGGCCACCTGGGTTTCGAACTCGCGCTCGAACTCGCCGGCGTAATGCGACACGTCGGTGGAGGTGCCGCCCATGTCGAAACCGATCACCTTGGCGTGGCCGGCAATCGCCGCGGTGCGCGCCATGCCGACAATGCCGCCGGCCGGCCCGCTCAGGATCGCGTCCTTGCCCTGGAACACATGGGCATCGGTCAGGCCGCCCGAGGACTGCATGAAAAACAGCTTCACGCCGGGCATCTCACCGGCCACCTGCTCCACATAACGGCGCAGGATGGGCGAGAGGTAGGCATCGACCACGGTGGTGTCGCCGCGGCTGACAAACTTCATCATCGGGCTGGTTTCGTGCGAGGTGCTGACCTGCGTGAAACCGACCTCGCGCGCAAGGCGGCCGGCAGCTTTTTCATGGTCGGTATAGCGGTAGCCATGCATGAATACGATGGAAACACTGCGCAGCCCTTTCTGGTATTGCGCAAGCAGCTCCTGTTTTAATAGCGATTCGTCGAGCGTCTGCAGCACCTCGCCCTGGGCACCGACGCGTTCCTGAGCTTCCACCACGGCGCTGTAGAGCAGCTCGGGCAGCACGATGTGGCGGTCGAACAGGCGCGGGCGGTTCTGGTAGGCAATGCGCAGCGCGTCGCGAAAGCCGCGTGTGGTCACCAGCAGCGTCGGTTCGCCCTTGCGTTCGAGCAGCGCGTTGGTGGCCACGGTGGTGCCCATCTTCACGCAGTCGACCACGTCGGCGAGGATCGGCTCGCCCGCCTTCAGGCCCAACAGGTGGCGGATGCCGGCGACCGCCGCATCGCGGTACTGCTCGGGGTTCTCGGACAGCAGCTTGTGCGTCACCAGCGAACCGTCGGGCTTCCTGGCCACGATATCGGTGAATGTGCCGCCGCGGTCGATCCAGAACTGCCAGCGCTTGTCTGTCCTGACTGAAGCGGGCGATGCGGTCTGTGCTGAAGATTGTTTCGAAGTCATGGTTTAAAGCCGTTTCCGGACAGGAAGTTGGCGGGGCCTGGGTTCACGGCGCCCGTCGATATTTACTGAAGGTAATAGGGAACAAAAATCTGGTTGGCCTCGTTGCCCACAGTGCGCACCCATTCACGCGAGAATTTTTCGCCCATGCGTTTGATCTCAAGCTCCACGTCTGGCGGGATGCGCTCAATCCTGATGCCATTTTGCCGCAGCTCCTCAGTGGCGCTGGTGGCCAGCGACTCGCTGGCCGCCCAGCCCCGGGCTTCGGCTTCGGCAGCCGCCTTGCGCACGGCGCTGCGCGCTTCCGGCGTGAGCGCCTCAAATGCCCCGCTGCTGACAAACACCACGTTCTTCGGAAACCAGCCGTTGATCTCATAGTAGTACCTGATCGAGCCCCAGACCTTGTTTTCCACCCCGGTCAGGGCCGAGGTGATCATGTTGTCCATGCGGCCTTCGGCCAGGGCCTTGCCGACGTCCACCATGGCCACGTCCACCGGTCTGGCGCCCAACAATTCGGCAATCCGCTGCGTGGTCGAGTTGTAGGTGCGCATCTGCGTGCCCTTGAAATCTGCCAGGCTGCGTACCGGTTTGCTTGAGTGCAGCCCCTGCGGCGGCCAGGGCACGGCATACAGCAGCGTCAGCCCGCGCTGCGCGAAGTGTTTCTCAATACCGGGCCGTTGCAGCTTCCACAGGCGCGCCGCGTCCTTGTACGAACCCACCACAAAAGGCACGGCATCCGCGCCGGCGATCGGTATCTCCTTGACCATGCTGGTCATGATGGTCTCACCGGCTTGCGCCCTGCCATCTGCCACCGCCTGCCGGATGTCGTTGAGCTTGGCCAGGGTGTTGTTGGGGTGTACCTGGATCACCAGTTGCCCGCGCGTCGCCTGCTCCACCTCCCGCGAGAACTGCGCGATGTTCTGGGTGTGGAAAGATTCGGCACGGTAGCCCGTTGCCAGCTTCCAGGTGGTCTGGGCCAGCAGGGTTGGGACGTGACCCAGCAAAGCCGCAGCCAAGGCGGCGATCCAGAGTTTTTTCATGGGGAGACTCCTGCAGGGAAGTGGTTACAGGCGGGCTACATATGACGCGGCAGCCACAGCACCACGTCCGGAAAAAAGTAGGTGATCAGCACCGCGACGATCATCAGCATGAACAGGGGCAGCGCGGTGCGTGCGATCCAGGTCACTTCCCGCCGCGTCAGGCCCTGGATGACAAACAGATTGAAGCCCACCGGCGGTGTGATCTGCGCCATTTCGACCACCAGCACGATGAAAATGCCGAACCAGATCAGATCGAAGCCAGCCGCCTCGACCGTGGGCAGCAGCACGGCAATGGTCAGCACCACGACCGAGATACCGTCCAGAAAACACCCCAGCACAATGAAGAAGCCGATCAGTCCGAGCATCAGCATGAAGGGCGAGAGGTTCAGTGCCCCGATGAACTCGGCCAGATGCCGCGGCAGGCCGATGAATCCCATGGACAGCGTGAGGAAGGCTGCGCCGGCAAGGATCAGGCCGATCATGCAGTAGATGCGGCAGGCGGCGACCAGGCCTTCCCTGAACTTGTCCCAGGTGAGCGAACGCTCGATCGCCGCCAGCACGAGCGAACCGGCCACGCCCAGCGCCGCAGCCTCGGTGGCCGTGGCGATGCCGCTGTAGATGCCGCCCAGCACCACCACGATCAGCGAGACCACCGGAATCAGGTGCCGCGATGCGTAAATTTTCTGGCCAAAGCTCATTCGGGTATCGGCGGCCGGCACCTTGTCCTTGTTGAACAGGGCCCAGACGATGATGTAACCCATGAACAGCACGGCCAGCATCAGCCCGGGGATCACGCCGGCCAGGAACAGCTTGGCAATCGACACATTGGCCGCCACGCCATACACAATCATGATGATCGACGGCGGGATCAACAGGCCCAGCGTTCCCGCACCTGCCAGCGTGCCGACGGAGATGTCGTCCGGGTAGCCGCGCTTTTTGAGCTCGGGCAGGGTGATTTTGCCGATGGTCGCGCAGGTAGCGGCCGAGGAACCGGAGATCGCCGCGAAGATGGTGCAGCCCACCACATTGATGTGCAGCAGCCGGCCCGGCAGGCGGTCAAGCCAGGGTGCCAGGCCCTTGAACATGCTGCTGGAGAGCTTGCTGCGAAACAGGATCTCGCCCATCCATAAAAACAGGGGCAGCGCGGTCAGCGTCCAGCTCGAGGTCGACCCCCAGATGGTCAGCGCCATGCTGTCACCGGCCGGCCGGGCGGTCAACAATTCCATGCCAAGCAGCGCCACGGCCAGCAGCGACAGCCCTATCCACAATCCCGACCCCAGTGCCGCGAACAGCAGCACGATCAGGCCGACAGCAAAAACGATATCCATGATGATCTTTCCTTGGGTCAGGGCTATTCGATGTGGGCGGCTTCGCTGGAGACGGCAATGAAGCTGCCGCCCTGCCAGCGCTCGACCAGCGCCTGGACGAACGACAACGCAAAGCCGATGCAGCCCAGCGCCATGGCAAGCTGCGGTATCCACAGGGGCGAGGCATCGGCCGCCGGCGAGATGTCGTGCGTGCTGTACGACACCCAGACCAGGCGGGCCGCATACCAGGCCACATAGGTCGTCAGCGCCAGCCCCGCACCCAGCGACCACCACTCCAGAAATCCGCGCACCCTCGCAGGCACCCGGTCAAGCAGCAAGGTCACGCGGATGTGGTCGCCGTGCTGGAGCGTGCCGGGCAGCGCCAGGAACAGGGCCGCAGCAATCGCGTAGCCGGCGTAGGCGTCCAGCCCGGCAATGTCCCAACGGAGTTCGCGCGCCGCCACCCCCAGCATCACGGTGCCAAAGGCCGCCAGCATGGCGAGGCAGGACAAGGCCATCAGCAGTTTGTAGAAATTACGGACGAGTTTGCCCATCACGTGCTCCTGCATCGTTCGAAAAAAAGGGGGAGAAAGAGGAAGGGGCAGCGGTGAGCTTCATGCAGGGTCTGCCTGATGCAGACCCGCCCGCCGCGGGAAACGGCTTAGTTCTTCCGGTAGGCGTCGATGACGCTCTGGCCTTCGGGACCGGCGGTCTTGAGCCATTCGGCCGTCATGGTGTCGCCGATGGTTGCCAGCTCCTTCTTGATGCTGTCGGAGGGGGCGCTGATGGTCATGCCTTTCGCAGCCAGCTCCTTGATGTACTCGCCATCGAGCCGCTCGCTGGTGGTCCAGCCCCGCTCCTGCGCCGCTGCAGCCGCCTTGAGCAACGCCTCCTGGGTGGGCTTGTCGAGGGCGTCGAACGCCTTCTGGCTCACCACGGTGGCGTTGCGCGGCAGCCAGGCGTTGACCGGGTAGAAATACTTGACCTGTTCATGCAGCTTGCTCTCGATGCCGCTGGCGCTGGAGGTCAGGAAGTTCTGCACACCACCGGTGGCCAGCGCCTGGCCGAGCTCGGCCAGCTGGATGGTGACCGGCTGGGCCTTGAGCAGCTGCGCGATGCGTGTGGTCGCCGGGTTGTAGGCGCGCATCTTGGTGCCGGCAAAGTCGGCCGGCGTGGCGACCGGCTTGAGCGAATACAGCGACTGGCCGGGCCAGGGCACGGTGAACAGCACCTTCACGCCCTGGGCGGCGAGCAATTTGTCCTGCGCCGGCTTGGCCGCCAAATAGAGGCGTTTGGCATCGGCGTAGCTGGTGGCCAGGAAAGGGATCGAATCCACGCCGAACAGCGGGTTCTCATTGGCCGCACCGGACAGGATGAACTCTGCCGCCTGGACCTGGCCGGTCTGCACCGCACGTTTGATCTCGTTGGCCTTGTACAGCGAGCCGCCCGGGTGCAGCGTGATCTTGAGCTTGCCGCCGGTGAGCTGGTCCACCTCGTTGGCGAACTGCTGCACGTTCTGCGTCTGGAAACTGTTGGCCGAGTAACCGGTGGGCAGGTCCCATTTGGTCTGCGCCTGGACAAGCCCGGCGCAGGCGACGGTCAGGCCGAAAATGAGTGTCTTCATGAAATGCTCCTGTGAGTAAAGCCTAGAAACTGGCCAGTTGGTGGTTGAAAAGATCGGTGATCAGCATGGCGCCAGGTGCGTGGGTGATGCAGAAGGCCGGGCGCGCCTGCTGCAGCGCGGCTTGCGGTGTGACCCCGCAGGCCCAGAACACGGGCAACTCGTCGGGCAACACTTCGACAGCGTCGCCATAGTCAGGGCGGCCCAGGTCGGCAATGCCGATCAGCCCCGGGTCCCCGATATGGACCGGCGCGCCATGCACATTCGGGAAACGCGAGGTGATCTGTACCGCACGGATGGCGGCGGCGGCTTTCATGGGCCGCATGGACACCACCATCGGACCGCTGAAAACGCCGGCCACCTCGGTGGCGATGCTGGTGCGGTACATCGCCACGTTTTTTCCCTGCGCAATATGGCGCAGCGGCACGCCGGCTTCCAGCAACGCCTGCTCGAACGAGAACGAGCAGCCGATCACAAAGGTCACCAGGTCGGCGCGCCAGAGATCGACGATGTCGGTGGGCTGGTCCACCAGTTCACCGTCACGCCAGACCCGGTAGCGCGGCAGGTCGGTGCAGATGTCGATATCGGCACCCAGCGACGGCAAGGCGGCCTGGCCCGGCTCGGACACGGCCAGCAGCGGGCAGGCCTTGGGGTTGCGCTGGCAAAAGCGCAGGAAGTCATTGGCCTGCGCGGCCGGCAGGATGACCACATTGCCCTGCACATGGGTGCTGGCCAGGCCGCTGGTGTGGTGCGTCCACCGGCCCTGGCGGATCACGCTGCGCACGTGTGTTGCGCTGTGGATCGCGTCGCCTGCGAACACCGAAAGTGCCGACGGAGCCGATGGAGCCGAGGGCGATGCTGACTCGCGGACCGCTGATTGTGACGATGTACTCACCGGAAAATTCCCCTGCTGCCTGTGTCAAGTTGATGACGATGAGCGGATTGTGTGGGGGTGCCGGTCCGTGTGCAAATTCAAAATATTTTGCTTGTACCATCGATTTTTTCGATGATCAGGGTTTACCTTTAGAGGTCTTTTTTGGTGCATTTTTGAGGCCGCCGGCGAAGTCGATCGCCGACTGCAGCACGGTTTCCACCGTCTTGGACGTCGGGTCGGTGCGGTAGCTGGCATGGATCGGCAGCGACTGCAATTTTGCGTCGCAGGCCAGCGGTCGCAGCCGCGCAAAACCGGTCAGCCGCTGCACCGCAGCACGCGGCAACAGGGCCACGCCAAAGCCGCCCTGAACCAGCTGCACCATGGCTGAAATGGAGGAGATCGCATGCACCCTTTTGGGTTCCAGCC
Organism: Polaromonas sp.; assembly: GCF_029945895.1. Taxonomy (GTDB): domain Bacteria; phylum Pseudomonadota; class Gammaproteobacteria; order Burkholderiales; family Burkholderiaceae_C; genus Polaromonas. The sequence continues at coordinate 137,264 of NZ_JAQSDL010000092.1, forward strand.
TGTGCGACCGGAACAAATCGAGCAGGGTCACATGCGGCTGTGAACCCTTCTGAAAGGTCAACAACTCCATCTCGGCAAGCTCGGCAAGCCGGTAATTTCTTTTTCTGTGCAGCTCCGGATGGCCTACAAAGACCATGTCCATGGTCGGCAGGGCCCGGTTGCGCACGCCCTCGGCCGAAGCCGGCAACACCGCAAAGGCCAGATCCAGCGTGCCGCGCTGGATCTGGTCCACGAGGATGGGGGTGGTCTCCACCGTCAGCTCCAGCTCCAGCCCGGGATGGTCGGCGCGCAGCTTTTCCAGCCAGGGAATCAGCCAGGAGTGCAACACCGACTCGATGGCCCCAATACGCATGGACATCGCCATGGCCTGACCCGAGCCCATCTCGGCCTTGACCTCGCGCTGCAGCTCCAGCAGTTTCTCGGCGTAAACCAGGAACCGCGCGCCGGCCACCGTGAGCTTGAACTGCTTGTCGCGGCGGTCCAGCAGCAAGATGCCCAGTTCGCTTTCCAGCGTGGCAATGCGGCTGGACATGGCCGACTGCGTCAGGAACAGTTTTTCGGCCGCCCGCGATATGCTTTTGAGGGAGGCCACCCAGTAAAAAGCTTCAACAAACCGCAGATTCATTCGAGAGGCCCCAGAAGGAAGTATTCGGGTATTCGGGTTTTCGGGGTATGCCCGGGGAAACTGGCGCGGGATTTGCGTCTATCCTATCCATACTTATCAACTTCCATTGTCCTGGAGCTTTCATGAAATTCAAACTCGCACTGATGGCCGCCGTCCTGAGTGTCGGCAGCGCCGCATCCGCCCAGACCAAGTGGGACCTGCCCGCGGCCTACCCGGCGACCAATTTCCACAGTGAAAACCTGGTGCAGTTCGCCAATGACGTGGACAAGGCCAGCGGCGGCAAGCTCAAGATCACGGTGCACGCCAACGCCTCGCTGTTCAAGGCCCCCGAGATCAAGCGCGCCGTGCAGGGCGGCCAGGCCCAGGCCGGCGAAATCCTGCTGGTCAACTTCCAGAACGAGTCGCAACTGTTCGGCGCCGACGGCCTGCCCTTTCTGGCCGACAGCTACGACTCTGCCATGAAGCTTTACCAGGCGCAAAAACCGCTGCTCGAAAAGAAACTCGGTGAACAGGGTATGTCCCTGCTCTATGCAGTTGCCTGGCCCCCCCAAGGCATTTATGCCAAGAAACAGCTTAACGCCGCCGCCGACCTCAAAGGCGTGAAATGGCGCGCCTACAGCCCGGCTACAGCCCGCATCGCCGAGCTGGTGGGCGCCCAGCCCGTGACCATCCAGGCTTCCGAGCTGTCCCAGGCCCTGGCAACCGGCGTGGTCGAGTCTTACATGTCCTCGGGCTCCACCGGCGTGGACAGCAAGACCTATGAACACCTCAAGTTCTTCTTCGACACCCAGGCCTGGTTGCCAAAAAATGCGGTCATCGTGAACAAGGCCGCCTTTGACGCGCTCGACGCCGCAACAAAACAGGCCGTGCTCAAAGCCGCCGCTGATGCCGAAGTGCGCGGCTGGGCCGCCTCCAAACGCGTCAACACCGCGTCGCTGGACACGCTCAAGGCCAACGGCATGGCCATCGTCACGCCCTCGCCTGCCCTGAAATCCGACATGAAAAAAGTCGGCGATGTGATGCTCAAGGAGTGGCTGGACAAAGCCGGCCCTGAAGGCCAGGCCATGGTCGACGCCTACCGCAAGTAAACGCCGACATGCGCAAGCTGCTTGACGGCATTTACAACAGCGCCGCCGCCCTGGCGGCGCTTTTTATGGTGGGTCTGCTGGTCATGGTGCTGCTGTCCATCATCAGCCGGCAGTTGCACTTTCATGTACCGGGGACCGACGCCTACGCCGGCTACCTGATGGCCGCCAGCGGCTTCCTCGCGCTGGCGCACACCCTCAAACGTGGCGAACACATCCGCGTGACCCTGCTGCTCAATGCCCTGAAAGGCCGCTGGAAAAAAGCCCTCGAAGTCTGGGCCCTGGCCGCAGCCACCTTGCTGGCCCTGCTGTTTGCCGTCTACAGCTGCAAGCTGGCCTGGCAATCTCGCGTGTTCAACGACATCTCCACCGGCAGTGACGCCACGCCGCTGTGGATTCCCCAACTGGCCATGGCTTATGGCGCGGTCGTTCTGGTGATTGCCTTCATCGACGAACTGGTGCTCGAGATCCAGGGCCGCCGGATGGCCGTCACCAGCAGCGAAGCACTGCGCAACGAATAAGGACCCCATGAACGACCTGACCATCATGGCCCTGCTGGTGCTTTCCCTCTTCTTCATTCTGGGCACCGGCGTGTGGATTGGCCTGACGCTGTCCGGTGTGGCCTGGATAGGCATGCAGCTGTTCACCACCCGTGTGGCCGGCGACGCCATGGCGGTCACCATCTGGGGCTCGGCCTCGAGCTGGACCCTGACCGCCCTGCCGCTGTTTGTCTGGATGGGTGAGATCCTGTTCCGCACCCGGCTGTCGCAGGACATGTTCAAGGGCCTGGCGCCCTGGATGCAGGGCCTGCCGGGCCGGCTGCTGCACACCAACGTGGTGGGCTGCACCATTTTTGCGGCTGTCTCGGGCTCCAGCGCGGCCACCTGCGCCACCATTGGCAAGATGACCCTGCCCGAACTCAAGCGGCGCGGCTACCCCGAACACATGATTGTCGGCACGCTGGCCGGGGCCAGTACCCTGGGTCTCCTGATCCCGCCGTCCATCATCATGATTGTTTATGGCGTTTCGGCCGAGGTGTCGATTGCCAAGCTCTTCATTGCGGGCGTGTTTCCCGGCCTTCTGCTGGCGCTGCTGTTTTCGGGCTACATCGTGGTCTGGGCGCTGCGCAACCCCGGCCAGATTCCGCCGGCCGACGCCAAAACGACCTTTCTGCAAAAGCTCTCTGCCTCACGCGCGCTGATTCCCGTGGTGCTGCTGATCGCCTCGGTGCTGGGCTCCATCTACTCCGGCATCGCCACGGCCACCGAGGCGGCGGCTATTGGCGTGGTGGGGGCGCTGGTCATCTCGGCATTTCAGGGCTCACTGAGCTGGGCCGCCTTCCGTGACGCGCTGATGGGCGCCACACGGCTGTACTGCATGATCGCGCTGATCCTGGCCGGTGCGGCCTTTCTGACGCTCTCCATGGGTTACATCGGCCTGCCGCGCCACCTGGCCGAATGGATTGCCACACTGGGCCTGAGCCAGGGCCAGCTGATCCTGGCACTGACCTTCTTTTTCATCGTGCTCGGCTGTTTTCTCGACGGCATCTCCATGGTCGTGCTGACCATGGGCGTGCTGATGCCAACCATCCAGAAAGCCGGCATTGACCCGATCTGGTTTGGCATCTTCATCGTGCTGGTCGTCGAAATGGCGCAGATCACGCCGCCCGTCGGCTTCAACCTGTTTGTGCTGCAAGGCATGACCGGCCGCGAGCTGCCGTGGATCGCCAAGGTCACCTTGCCGATGTTTTTCCTGATGTGCGCCGCCATTTCCCTGGTTTACCTGTTCCCCGGCATCGTCACCTGGCTGCCGCAGCAGATGAGCCGCTAGACTGCGTTTCACACCACCGCCCGTCCTTCATGCCCCTGTTCTACTCCGCCCTCGCCATCAGCCTGGGCGCCTCGTTGGGCGCACTGGCCCGCTGGGGTCTTGCGCTGTGGCTGACCCCCGGCGGCGTCATTCCCTGGGGCACACTGGCTGCCAACCTGATTGGCGGCTACCTGATCGGCATCTGTCTGGCCATCTTCCAGTCGCTGCCGCAGCTCGACCCGGTCTGGCGCCTGATGCTGGTGACCGGCTTTCTGGGCGGACTCACCACGTTTTCCTCCTTTTCAGCCGAAGTGGTCACCTTCCTGATGGAAGAGCGGTATGGCCTGGCGCTGGGCACGGCTGCGCTGCATGTGCTGGGTTCGCTGCTCATGACCTTGGCCGGCATCAAGACCGCTCTATTTTTGATAGCATCTCGCGCCCATTAAATAAGGGCTGGAAGTCTTTTTTACTCAAAATTGACGGGCAACACCGGATTTCGGCCGTGGCGGTCGGCGACACCGGGCGCACGGCACGTCACCTCACGACCGGTTGCGCCAGCCCAGTGGGCAAGCCCCGGCTTTTCTGTCATGCTGGCACCTCCCGGTATTCCGCGAAAACGCACTCAGGGGTAAGGCCGTTGCATTTCCTCTCCAGGCTGTTCCAGAAAAAACCACCGGCACACGGTGCCGGCGAACAGGTCCTCATCGAGGCTTACTGGAGCCTTCCTGCGGAGCATCTGATGGCACAACTCGGGGCCGGCGCCGACGGCCTGTCCCGCCGCGAAGCAGGCGCTCGCCTGAAACGCGAGCAGCCCTACGCACTCAAGGCGCTGAAAAAGGCCGGAACATTCGGCCTGCTGGTGAACCAGTTCAAAAGTCCGCTGGTGTTGATCCTGATCGTGGCATCCCTCATTTCCCTGGTCGCCTCAGAGTGGATGGATGCAGGCATGGTGCTGGTCGTCGTCGTCGGCAGCACCCTGCTGGGCTTCGCTCAGGAATACATTGCCGGCAACGCGATCGCGAAGCTGCGTTCCCGCATCACCGTCCATTCGCTGGTCCTGCGGGACGGGCAGACCCAAAACATGCCCTCGTACCGGGTGGTGCGCGGCGACATCGTGCTGCTGAACGCGGGCAGCCTGATCCCGGCCGATGGCGTGGTGCTGGAGGCCAGGGACTTCTTCGTCAACCAGGCGGTACTCACCGGCGAAACCTTTCCGGTCGAAAAAAAGCCCGGCGCTGCCCCGGTCAAAGCCGGCCTGGCCGAGCGCGGCAATTGCGTGTTCATGGGCACCAGCGTGGGCAGCGGCACGGCGCGCGTGCTGATCGCACAGACCGGCCAAGCCACCGTGTTCGGGCAGATTGCGGGCAAGCTCGCCCTGCGTCCGGCCCTGACCGAGTTCGAGCGCGGCATCCAGCGTTTCGGCTACCTCCTCACGCGCATCATGCTGGCCATGGTAGTCACGGTGCTGGCCATCAACATCTTCATGGACAAGCCGGCCGTCTCCTCCCTGCTGTTCGCCCTGGCGCTGGCCGTGGGCCTGACCCCGGAGCTGCTGCCGGCCATCGTCAGCATCACGCTGTCGCACGGCGCCAAACGCATGGCCCGGCTCGGCGTGATCGTGCGCCGGCTCAACTCGATAGAGAACCTCGGCAGCATGGATGTGCTGTGCACCGACAAGACCGGCACCCTGACGGCGGGTGTGGTGGCGCTCGACGGCGCGGTCGATAGCGCCGGCCAGCCGAGCCTGGCGGTGCTGCGGCTGGCCGGCATCAATGCGCAATTCCAGTCCGGACTGGTCAACGCCCTGGACGACGCCGTGCTGGCCGCCGCGAAAAGGGCCGGTATGGATTTGCGCGCGATGCAGAAGGTGGACGAAATCCCCTACGACTTCGTGCGCAAATGCCTGTCCGTGGTGACCGCCGACGCCAGCGGCGAGCGCACGCTGGTCACCAAGGGCGCGCTCGACAAGATCCTCGCCATGTGCACGAACGCGGGGGTTGACGGCGCACCGCTCGATGCCGCCATGCGCGCCCGCATCGATGCACTTTACGAGGCCTGGAGTGCGCAGGGTTACCGCGTGCTCGGCGTCGCCTCGCGCCAGGTGCCGGCGCGCAGTGGGCCCTATACCCGCAGCGACGAGCGCGACCTGTGCTTCGCCGGTTTCCTTCTTTTCATGGACCCTCCCAAGACCGACGCACGGCAGACCCTGCTGGACCTGGCGCAGCGCGGCGTGCAGCTCAAGATCATCACCGGCGACAACCGCAAGGTGGCACGTCACATCGCCGAAGCGGTCGGGCTGCCTGCAGTGAGCACCCTGACCGGCCGCGAACTCAATGACATGGGCGACGAAGCGCTGATGCATGCGGTCGGCGCCACCTCGGTGTTCGCGGAGGTGGACCCGAACCAGAAGGAGCGCATCATCCTGGCCCTGCAGAAGACCGGCCATGTGGTCGGCTACATGGGCGACGGCATCAACGACGCGCTGGCGCTGCACGCGGCCGACGTCGGCATCTCGGTGGACACAGCGGTCGATGTGGCCAAAGACGCTGCGGACTTCATCCTGCTGCGCAAGGACCTTGGCATCCTGCGCCAGGGCATCGACGAAGGTCGAAGAACCTTCGCCAACACGCTCAAGTACATCCTGACCACGATCAGCGCCAACTTCGGCAACATGGCCAGCATGGCCGTGGCCTCGCTGTTCCTGCCCTTCCTGCCGTTGCTGGCTTCGCAGATCCTGCTGAACAATTTCCTGTCCGACATTCCCGGGGCGGCGATTGCCAGCGACCGGGTTGACCCCGAATGGGTGGCCAGGCCGCGCCGCTGGGACACGCTGTTCATCCGCAACTACATGGTGCGTTTCGGGCTGATCAGCTCGGCCTTCGACCTGCTGACCTTTGCGGTGCTGCTGTGGGTGTTCAAGGCGGCGCCCGAAGAGTTCCGCACCGGCTGGTTTCTGGAGTCACTGCTGACCGAGCTGGTGATCGCGCTGGTGGTACGCACCCGACGCCCCTTCTACCGCAGCCGGCCGGGCCATCTTCTGCTGGGCAGCACGCTGGTGGTGATCGCCATCGCGCTGCTGCTGCCCTACCTGCCCTTCAGCGACATCTTCGGCTTCGTACCCCTGCCGGCCCCGCTGGTGCTGGCCATGATCGGGTTGACGCTGGCCTATGTCTTCGTTGTCGAAGTAACCAAGAAGTCGTTTTACGCGCGCGGCGAAAACGCAGACAGATAAGGCATGACGGGGGCGGGGCGACTGGAAAAGCCCGGCCGACCCGCATTCGCTGGCGGCAAGCGTTTTATTGCGGCTCGATCTTCGCGTCGCGAATCGCCTTGGCCCACTTGGCCGTTTCCAGCTTGCTGCGCTGGGCCAGGGCTTCAGCCGTTCCGGGTTCGACCAGGAAGCCGATCGGTGCGAATTTTTCCTGCAGATCCTTGCTCTGGGCCGCGGCGTTGATGGCCTGGTTCAGTTTGGCAATGATGTCGGGCGGTGTGCCGGCCGGTGCAA
>NZ_JAQSDL010000093.1 GCF_029945895.1 Polaromonas sp.
TCAGCCTGCCGCGCCTGCGCGAGATGCATGCCCAAGGCGAAAAAATCACCATGCTGACCGCCTACGACGCCACTTTTGCCGCCGTGGCCGACGCCGCCGGGGTCGAGTGCATCCTGGTCGGTGATTCGCTGGGCATGGTCTGCCAGGGCCTGTCAAGCACCGTGGGTGTGACGCTGGAGAGCATGCGCCACCACACCGAAAGTGTGGCCCGTGGCCTGCGTCGCGCCCAGGCCACCGCCTGGCTGATCGCCGACCTGCCCTTTGGCAGCTACCACGAGTCGAAAGAGCAGGCGCTGCGCAGCGCCGTGGTGCTGATGCAGGCCGGCGCCCACATGGTCAAGCTCGAGGGCGGTGGCTGGACCACCGACACCGTGCGCTTCTTGGTCGAACGCGGCATACCGGTCTGCGCCCATCTGGGCCTGACGCCGCAAACCGTCCATGCCCTGGGCGGTTACCGTGTGCAGGGCCGGGGCGATGAAGCCGCCGCCGCCCTGACGAGCCAGGCCCACGCGCTGCAAGGCGCCGGCGCGTCCATGCTGGTGCTCGAAATGGTGCCGGCCGCGCTGTCGGCGGCGTTGACCCAGGAACTCACGCACTGCGCGACCATAGGCATAGGGGCCGGCGTGGGCACGGCCGGCCAGGTGCTGGTGTTGCACGACATGCTGGGCATGAATCTCGGCAAGATGCCGAAGTTTGTGCACAACTTCATGGCCGAAGCGCACAGCGTGCAGGGCGCGATGCAGGCCTATGTGCAGGCGGTCAAGCAACAACGGTTTCCGGTCAATGCCCTGCACGCCTGGTAGAAATAGGGCCCCCACGCTTGTCGCTTCGCGTACTTCGCTGCCCCCGAGGGGGCGCTGCGCCTGCGGGCCGGCAAAGCCGGACCCGCGGCCCTGGCTGGTAAAAAGGGAGGGCCCCACGCTTGTCGATTCGCGTACTTCGCTGCCCCCCCGAGGGGGCGCTGCGCCTGCGGGCCGGCAAAGCCGGACCCGCGGCCCTGGCTGGTAAAAAGGGAGTGCCCCACGCTAGTCGCTTGTATAGTCGCCCCTTTTGAACACGACCTTCGCACCGCATGAAAATCGTTCACACCATCCCTGACCTGCGCACCGCGCTGGCGCCTTTCCAGCACCCGGCCTTCGTGGCCACCATGGGCAACCTGCACGACGGCCACATTGCGCTGGTGAACCAGGCCAGACCGCTGGGCGACGTGACGGTGGCCAGCATTTTTGTGAACCGTCTGCAGTTCGCGCCGCATGAAGATTTCGACACCTACCCCCGCACCTGGGGGGCCGATTGCGAAAAACTGCAGGCCGCCGGCTGTGATGTGCTGTTTGCGCCGCGGGAGACAGATCTTTACCCCGAGCCGCAGACCTACAAGGTGCATCCACCGGCCGAACTGGCCGATATCCTCGAAGGGCATTTCCGCCCCGGCTTTTTCGTCGGTGTCAGCACGGTCGTGATGAAGCTGTTTTCCTGCGTGTTCGCCGGCAAGTCCGGGGGCGTCGCCATGTTCGGCAAGAAGGACTACCAACAGGTCATGATCATCCGGCGCATGGTGCAGCAGTTTGCCCTGCCGATTGACATCGTCCCTGGCGAAACCTTGCGCGCCGCGGACGACCTGGCGCTGTCTTCGCGCAACGGCTACCTCCATGCCCGGGAGCGCGCTGAAGCGGTGCAGCTGTCCAGGGCCTTGAAGGCGCTGGGCGAGGCCGCCAGGGCACAGGGCCTGGACAAACTCGAAGCTGTGGAAGCCCAGGCCATGCAGGCCCTGAGCGCCCGCGGCTGGACCCCCGACTACCTGACCGTACGCCGCCGCGCCGACCTGCTGCCGCCCGGAACCACCGCTGCAGCGGAGCCGCTGGTGGTGCTGGGTGCAGCCAGGCTGGGGACCACGCGTCTGATCGACAACCTGGAGATCTGAGGTCAGCCTGCAGTTTTTGAAAGAAAAAAGGCTTCCAGCCCAATATATACGGGCGCAAGCAGCTATCTATTCAGGAGCACTCAGAAGCCAGGTGAACGTGCACTCTGCCGCGCAGCCGCAAGATCAGGCGGCAGCGGGCGGGTCGCGTTCATCCGCCGGGTCGGTGGCCGGCCGACGCTGGTCCGCCAGCCACTGGTAACCCTTCCACACCAGCAGGGCCGAACCCGCACCGAGCAAGGCGTAACGCAGCAAAGGCCGGCGCGCGCCGGCCAGCAACAGCGACAACACCGGGGTGATCAAGGGCGCACGCCTGAGCAGGCCCAGCGCCAGCGGCAAGCCTTTGACCAGGGCCAGCCCCGGGACACCGCCTTTGAGCACCGTCACCGACTGCCGCGCCGCACCGAGCGCCTGGACCAGTTCGGCACGCTCTGTCGCCGAGCGCATCAACAGCAACTGCTTTCTCAGCGCCCGCTGGCTCAGGCTGCTGGCGTTATCCATGGGGGTCTCCGTCCCGCGGCGTGGCGACGACAGAAGCGGCTTGCAAGGCATCGCGGTCCTGCGCCATTTCGGCCAAGGTGGCCTGCAGGAAGGGTGGCCGCGTGGCGAGCGTGCGCCGCACGCGCCACCAGAACCAGCCGGCCAGCCCCAGATACAAAGCCGCAAAAACCGCCAGCGCCGCGACGCGCTGCGCAGGATCAACAGCCATCACCACCATCAAGCTGAACATCAGGATGCCAACCAGACCGAAAACAAGCAGGCCCAGCAGGCTCAGCAACAGGCCGATCAGCCGCTGCAACTCTTCCTCGAGCTCAACGCCGGCCAGCGCCACGCGCGTATGCGCCATGGACAGCGCCGTCAGGCCCAGCTGGCGCAGCGATGCGAAGAGGCGCGGCGGCTGGCCGCTGCCAGGGCGTTCGGAAAAGGGGCTATTCATGGCAACAACAGGCACGCCGGCACGCCGGCGCTTCCCGTCATGGCGATCATGACCTGCGGTTGACCAGCAGGCCGATCAGGAAACCGACCGCGGCGGCGATGCCGACGGCTTTCCACGGGTTGGCATGGACATACTCGTCCGTGACCTTGGCCGCCTCCTTGCCCTTGAGCAGCGCCGCCTCCTGAAGGCCGGTCAGTTTTTCAGTGGCAAGCTTGAGTTTGACAGCAGCCTTTTCACGCAGCGCGGCCGCCGTCTCGCCGGTGGCGGCGGTGGCGGCCTTGAGCAGGTCCTCCACGTCGGTGAGGACCACTTTCATGTCAGTGATCAGTTTGTCTTTGCTGGTGGTGTCCATGGCATGCTCCCAAGTGCGGTGAAAAAAATCAGGCGTCGCGTGAGCCCAGGACCAGTTTAGTCCCATCCGAAAGCCGCAGGCCGCGCACGGGTTGAAACCTGCAGGTGCCTTGATTCACCGCAATAATGCGGACTGCCAAAATCCGGCCAGTCCCCCTGATCAACCCACCCCGAGCCCACCATGGACCCCAACCTCCTGACCCCCCTGTTCACCCTGCTCGGCACACTGGTAGGCGGCCTGGTCACCTTTGCCGTGAACCGGCAGCAGTTCAAGCACCAGATCCAGGCACTGCAGCAGCAATACCGGACCGAGTTCATGGCCGAAGAAACCGCGCGCCACTTCCTGAGCCACAAAAGCTTCACCGACCGGTCCTTCGAGGTGCTGAAAAAACATCTGGGCGGTTTTGACGACGATGAGCTACGCAAGATCCTGGTCCGCGCCGGTGCGGTGCGCACCTACCGAGACGACGACAGCGAGTGGTGGTATCTGTTGTCGCGCATGGGCGAGCGGATTGAGAAGATGCAGCAAAAGGGGTGACCTCTGCGTTGCGGCATCACGCTGCGGCAGTAGCTGGCGTGGGACAGTAGTTTCAACTCCCCACTCCCTCCCCCCGCCCCTCCCTCGCCCCGCTGGGCGATGGCGGGGAGCTTCATTTGGCCGCGTGTGCTGCAAGCGCGTGCATACATGACAGTCCCGTGAGTCCGACATGACGCGCTTCGCGCGTCATGTCTCCCCGAACCCGCACCCGCATCCGCATCCGCATCCGAATTTATTCTCCCACCCGTCGGGCTGGGCCGAGCAGCGCAGACGGAGGCGGGATCAGGGCGGCAGTTGTCCGAGCGAAGCGAGTTCTGCCGACCCCCGCCGGAGTCGAGCAGCGCAGGTTGCCCGCAGCGAAGCGAAGGGACCCAGACCATCGGGTCGCCTTTCTTTTGGGTACTTTTCTTTGGCGAAGCAAAGACAAAGTGCCTCGTCTGCCGGGGCGAGACCCGGCTTGCTGGAAGGCCCACAGCCGCGCAAACTTGCGCAGGCTTCGACCCTTCGACAAGCTCAAGACAGGCCAAGCTCAGTCCGAACGGTGAGCAGAACAGCAATCGCTATAAATTCAATAGCTGCCAGCGCCCGTCAAACAAGGGCTGGGGCCATAAAACACCATCAACCCGGCCCGGGACAAGCCGCAGCAGACGTTAACGCAGCTCGGCCGCCGGATCCCGTCCCATCAGCGCCGCCACCGCCTCGGCGGGCTTCACCTGCCCATCCAGCAAGGCCACCACCGCTTCGGAAATCGGCATCTCGACACCGAGCCCCTGCGCGCGTTGCACCACCGTGCGGGCGCAGTACACCCCTTCAGCCACATGGCCCAGCGAGGCAACAGCCTGCGGCAGGCTCTGGCCCTGGGCCAGCAGCAGGCCGACCTTGCGGTTGCGGCTGAGGTCACCGGTGGCCGTCAGCACCAGATCGCCCAGGCCCGACAGGCCGGTGAAGGTTTCGGCCCGCGCTCCCAGGGCCAGGCCCAGGCGCGTCATTTCAGCCAGGCCGCGCGTGATCAGCGCGGCGCGGGCATTGAGCCCCAGGTTCAGTCCGTCGCACAGGCCGGTGGCGATCGCCAGCACATTCTTGACGGCGCCGCCGACCTCGACACCGACGATGTCGTCATTGGCGTAGATGCGCAGGGTCGGGCTGTGGAAGGCCGCGACCAGCGTGTCGCGCACCTCGGCGTGTTCGCTGGCGGCCACCAGCGCGGTTGGCTGGCCACGCGCCACTTCCTGCGCAAAACTCGGACCACTGAGCGCACCCGCTCTTGAATTGATAGCAACCTGCGCACGTATTTCGTGGGCCAGGAGCCCAAAAGGCTTGACAGATGAGGTGGTGGCCGGGAGGGCTGGCAGAGGGGCTTCAAACCCCTTGCACAGCCAGGCCACCGGCACGCGCACGTGTTGCAAACGCTGCAGCATGCCGCGCAGGGCCGCAATCGGTGTGGCGATCACGATCAGGTCCTGCTGCACCAGCAAGGCATCCAGCGAGGCGTCGGAGCCGCCCGCCAGCAGCAGGGCCTCCGGCAAGGCGATACCGGGCAGGTAGCGTGTGTTGAGCCGCTGCGCCTGCATGGCAGCCAGCTGCGCGGCGTCTCGCGCCCAGAGGGTGACCTGATGCCGCGCGGAGGTGCCGCCTGCATTGGCCGCGCTGACGGCCAGCGCCGTGCCCCAGGCACCAGCACCAAGGATGGCGATTTTCATGGGCATGAAAAGGCCAGGGGCAGTGCCAGCACCACGGCGACCTTAAACGATGATTTGCGGGGCTTCCTGGGCCGCCGAGGCTGCCGCGGCCTGCTGCTGCTCGAACATCGCCTGGAAGTTGATTTCCGCCAGGTTGACGGGCGGGAAACCGCCACGCTGGATCACATCGGCCACGTTGCCGCGCAGGTAGGGGTAGACAATCTGCGGGCAGGCAATGCCCAGCACCGCGTTGAGCTGCTCGGCCGCCATGTTGCGGATTTCAAAGATGCCGGCCTGCTTGGCCTCGACCATGAACACGGTCTTGTCTTCGATCTTGGTGTGCACCGTGGCGGTCACGCTGACTTCGTAGAGGCCGTCGGCAATCGGGGTCGCCTCGACGCCGAGCTGGATATCGACCGCAGGCTGCTCCTGGTTGAGCAGGATTTCGGGAGAGTTGGGCTGCTCCAGGGACACGTCCTTGAGGTAAACGCGCTGGATCTGGAACACAGGATCAAGGTTGGCTTCGGCCATGATGGTCTTTCGGATTGCTTGAAAAATAAAAGCCCGCTGAACAGCAGGCACGGAACATTATCCCCGTTCGGCCCGCAGGCCCCCGGGCAGCCCGCGCTCAGCCGGCCAGCAGGGGCAACAGGCCACCACGGCCATCCAGCGCCATCAGGTCGTCGCAGCCGCCCACATGGGTCTGGCCAATGAAGATCTGGGGCACGGTCCGGCGACCGGTGATTTCCATCATTTTCTGGCGCTCGTCCGGTTGCAGGTCGACGCGTATTTCCTCGATCTCGGTCACACCGCGCTGCTTGAGCAGCTGCTTGGCCTGAATGCAATAGGGGCAGGAGGCGGTCAGGTATATCTTCACAGGGGACATCGAAATCTCCGGGTCGGGGGTCAATAGGCAGCGGCAGCTTCTCAGGCCTTCTCGATGGGAAGGTTAGCCTCTTTCCACGATTTGAGCCCGCCCGACAGGCATTGGGCCTGCTCGTAGCCGAGTTTTTTGGCAATGGCCAGCGCCCGGTTGGCGCGTGCGCCCGAGGCACACACCAGAATCAGGGGGAGCGCCTTGTTTTTCACGGTGGCAGGCAGTTTTTCCTCGAACTGTCCAAGCGGCAGGTTTTTGGCGCCGGCAAGGTGGCCTGCGGCAAATTCCGGGGCTTCACAGACATCGATGACCACCGCCTTCTCACGGTTGATCAGTTGCACGGCGCCGGCAGCGCTGAGCGAACCGGCTGCCATACCGCTGGAGATCAGAGGCCAGAGCAGCATGCCGCCGGATGCCAGCGCAATGGCGATCAGCATCCAGTTGTCGATGAGAAATTTCACTGTAAGTCCTTCTTGGTGTTTGCAATTAAGGACTGATTTTAGAATGCAGGGAGCACTGCCGGTTTTCCTTGGGCTTTATCTGGTGCCTGCCGCAGTTTTTGCCCGCCCTTTTTTACCCTTTTTCGCCCCGGATACCCCGCCGGGACTTGCCCCCCCTTTTAACTTCACGAAGCCGCTTCACACCATGTACAAACTTGTGCTCATCCGCCACGGCGAATCAACCTGGAACCTGGACAACCGCTTCACCGGCTGGACCGACGTGGACCTGACCGCCACCGGGGTGCAGCAGGCCATCAACGCCGGCCGCTTGCTCAAAAACGAGGGCTACGACTTTGACCTGGCCTACACCAGCGTGCTCAAACGCGCCACCCGCACCTTGTGGCACACGCTGGACGAGATGGACCGTACCTGGTTGCCGGTGGTTCACAGCTGGCGCCTCAACGAGCGCCATTACGGTGCCCTGCAGGGCCTGAACAAGGCGGAGACCGCCAAGAAATACGGCGACGAGCAGGTCCTGGTCTGGCGGCGCAGCTATGACACGCCGCCGCCGCCGCTGGAGCCCAACGACCCGCGCTGCGAACGCGATGACCCGCGCTACGCCCGGTTGAAGCCCGGCGAGGTGCCGCTGACCGAATGCCTGAAAGACACGGTGGCCCGGGTGCTGCCCTTCTGGAACGAGTCCATGGCGCCGGCCATCCTGGCCGGCAAGCGCATTGTGGTGGCAGCGCATGGCAACTCGATACGCGCACTGGTGAAGTACCTCGACAACATTGCCGACAAGGACATCGTCGGGTTGAATATTCCCAATGGCATTCCACTGGTCTACGAACTCGATGCCAGTCTCAAGCCGCTGCGCCACTACTACCTGGGTGACAGCGAGGCCATTGCCAAAGCCGAAGCGGCGGTTGCCGCGCAGGGCAAGGCCTGAGCCCCGGACGGGGGCCGGCGCAAGACGCGCCCCTGTGTCAAGGCGAGGTAAAGGTGGCCCGTTTTTGGAATATTTTTGCATGCCGGCACCAGTGGGAGCGCCGGTAGCGGGAACTGTTGGTCAAGGCCTTTCTCCAAGGTGTATATTGTTTCAAATTCTGTGGCAACTGCCCCGAAATCGGGGCCAATGAAGGTGTTTATGGGTCAGAAACTCAAGATAGCAGGCTGGATTTCGATCGGCGCGGTCGCCGGTGCGCTGACCACCGTGCAACTGCAGGCGGTGGCACGGGGCGGACTCACACCGCTGCCGCTGGAAGAGCTGCAACAGCTGGCCGCCGTGTTTGGCATGGTCAAAACCGACTATGTGGAGCCTGTTGACGAGAAAAAACTCATCACTGACGCGATCTCGGGCATGGTCGCCAGCCTGGACCCACACTCGGTTTACTTCGACAAAAAGTCCTTCAAGGAATTCCGGGAGGGCACCAGTGGCCGCTTCGTCGGTGTCGGCATCGAGATTTCTCAGGAAGATGGCCTGGTCAAGGTGGTCTCGCCGATCGAGGGTTCACCCGCCGACCGCGCCGGCCTCAAGCCCAATGACCTGATCACCAAGATCGACGATACCGCGGTCAAGGGCCTGAGCCTGAACGATGCCGTCAAGAAGATGCGCGGCGAACCCCGCACCAAGGTCACGTTGATGATCTTCCGCAAGGATGAAAATCGCACCTTCCCGGTGACCATCACGCGCGAGGAGATCCGCACCCAGTCGGTACGCAGCAAGGTCATCGAGCCGGGTTATGCGTGGATCCGCCTGAGCCAGTTCCAGGAACGCACGGTTGATGATTTCGTCGCCAAGCTCGAACAGATCTACAAGCAGGAGCCCAACCTCAAGGGGCTGGTGCTGGACCTGCGCAACGACCCGGGCGGCCTGCTGGACGCCGCCGTGGCCGTGTCCGCCGCCTTCCTGCCCGAGAACGTCACTGTGGTGTCGACCAATGGACAACTTGCGGAAAGCAAGTTCACCTACAAGGCGGCACCCGAGTTCTACCAGCGCCGCAATGCTGCAGATCCCCTCAAGCGCCTGCCTGCGGCTGTCAAGAACGTGCCGCTGGTGGTGCTGGTCAACGAGGGCTCGGCGTCAGCCAGCGAGATCGTCGCAGGCGCGCTGCAGGACTACAAACGCGCGACCATCATGGGCAACCAGACCTTCGGCAAGGGCTCGGTACAGACCGTTCGCCCCCTGGGTCCCGACACAGGCCTGAAGCTCACCACCGCACGTTATTTCACGCCCAGCGGCAAGTCGATCCAGGCCAAGGGCATCGTCCCCGACGTGATGGTGGATGAAACGCTCGAAGGCAGCCCGTTTGCGGCCCTGCGCACGCGCGAAGCCGATCTGGAAAAACACCTCGCCAGCGGCCAGGGTGCCGAAGTGAAAGATCCCGGCCGTGAAAAAGCCCGCGAGGAAGCCCTCAAGCGCCTGGAAGAAGAGTCCCGCAAGAGCCCCGAGCAGCGTCGCCCACCCGAGTTCGGCAGCGACAAGGACTTCCAGCTCGCGCAGGCGATCAACCAGCTCAAGGGCCGGCCCGTGATGATCAGCAAGACCATGGTCGAGCGCAAGGAAGAGAAAAAGGAAAACTGAGCGCGTCTGCCCGCTGCCGGTCCGCACGGGCTGGCCGCCTGGCCGCCTGGTGGCCCTGCACTGCCAGGGTCACTTCCGCCATGAACGATACCCAGCTGCTTCGTTATTCCCGCCACATCCTGCTCGACGAACTGGGTGTGGAAGGCCAGAACACCCTGCTGTCGTCCCGTGCGCTCATCGTGGGTGCAGGCGGCCTGGGTTCACCGGTCGCACTTTACCTGGGCAGCGCCGGGGTCGGGCGCATCACCGTGGTGGATGACGACCGGGTCGATGCCACCA
The DNA here is from genome assembly GCF_029945895.1 of Polaromonas sp. Taxonomy (GTDB): domain Bacteria; phylum Pseudomonadota; class Gammaproteobacteria; order Burkholderiales; family Burkholderiaceae_C; genus Polaromonas. Next base: position 9,604 of record NZ_JAQSDL010000093.1, read on the forward strand.
ACCTGCAGCGACAGATCGCCCACACACTGGCCCGCGTCGGCCAGTACAAGGCGCACTCCGTGCAGCAGGCCGTCGCTGCCATCAATCCGGACGTCGAGGTCACGGCCGTCACCCGGCGTGCCGACCCTGCCCTGCTCGACGAACACGTCCTGCAGGCCGACGTGGTGCTGGACTGCACCGACAACTTTGCCACCCGCCAGATGATCAACCGGGCCTGCGTGAAACACCGCAAACCACTGGTATCCGGTGCGGCTATCCGCTTCGACGGCCAGGTGACGGTCTACGATCCGCGCCAGACCAGCTCACCCTGTTATGCCTGTGTCTTTCCACCGACGGAATCCGTACAGGAAGCCCAGTGCGCCACCATGGGCGTGTTTGCTCCCCTGGTGGGCATTGTTGGCACCGTGCAGGCGGCAGAAGCGCTCAAGCTGCTGTGCGGCATCGGCCAGGCGCTCACGGGCCGGCTGTTGATGCTTGACGCACGCAACATGGACTGGCATCACGTGCGGGTCGCACGCCATCCCTCCTGTCCGGTATGCAGCAGCGTGCCAGCCTGAACGCCGCTCACGCCCGGCGCCTCTGAGGCGCCGCACTTGACGTGTTATTTGGTGGCCGCGCTGGTGGCTGCTGCGGGTTTGTCCGGTGGCTTCACCGGGCTGGCTACCGCCAGCACCCGCTCACAGTCGGCATCCTTTCCCGGCCCGGTTTCCACCGTGGCCGCCAGCGCGAGCAGTGGGTTGATCGCCCCCAGCAGCAGGGCCATGCCGGCCCGGCCTGCCAGTGCCGCCTTGTCGGGCCCGGCCGCCGGTCGGGCAAACGTGCCGGTGATTTTCAGGGGTGAGCGCAGGCTCAGGATGCTATGGTCCTTGGGTTGCGGGTACAGCACCAGGTCCAGCGTTTCATCGGCCAGGCTGATCGCACCAGTGCCGTTAATCAGGGTGTCGGTGGTATCCAGCAGCAGGGCCCGGCTGGTCATCAAGCCCTGCTTGACATCAAACGCGGCGGCTGCGCAGCGCAGGGTGACATTGCGGTCGCCGCTGGCCAGGAACTTGATGATTTCACCGCCATCCAGCCCCATGAACTCAAGCAGGATGTTGCTGACCTGACCCCGGCCCATCAGCAGAGCCACGTTGCCGGAGGATGAACCAAGGACTTGGGCGCCGGAGCTGCCGCGGCCAGTCAGATCAATCCGGCCGTTGAGCTTGCCCAGGCTGCCTTCGGTGCGTTCGATGCGCGGGAACAGCTGGTTCAGTTGCAGCGTGCGGGCTTCGAGTCTGGCGTGCACCAGGGCGGGCTTGCTGTTGGCGTCGATACGGATCAGGCCGGCAAGCCGGCCACCGGCCACCCCCATGTCCAGCGGATCGAGCTGCAACACACCGTCCTTCAGGAAAATGCGGGCGTCGAACCGATCCAGCGGGAAGGCGCCAGCGTTCTTGACATCCACGACCTTGTAGCTGACGTCGGCATTCATGGTTTTGAGGCGCTCGAAGTCCAGCGTTGCCGTCGGCAACACCTTGCCGGCCGCCTGCACCTGTTTGGCGGCCGAGGAAGGCTTGGTCTTGGCAACAGTTTTGGTCGTTGCGCCTGACGCCCCAGTCGGCACACCAATGAGCGGGCCAAGGTCCTCGAAATCGAGCGACCTGGACTGCACCTTGCCCGACAGCAGGGCCGGCTTAACCGAGCGGTCGTAGGCGAGCTCGCCCGACAGGTCCGACTTGCCCAGACGCCCCTGGATGGCCCCCACCTTCCACACGGCACCCTGCTTGCCCAGGTGACCGCGCAGGGCATAAGCGGGCGTATCCGGCAAAACGACACCCAGCAGGTTGTAGAGGTCGGCCAGTGTGCGGCCCTTGAGGTCGAAATTGGCATCCAG
>NZ_JAQSDL010000094.1 GCF_029945895.1 Polaromonas sp.
CTCAACCAGTACCAGCGCCGCGCCGACCTGGTGCCCAACATCGTGGCCACCGTCAAGGGTGAAGCCAATTTCGAGCAGGAAACCCTGACCAAGGTCGTGGAAGCCCGGGCCAAAGCCACCTCCATGCAGGTGACGCCGGAGACCCTGAACAACCCTGAGGCCTTTGCGAAATTCCAGGCCGCTCAGGGCGAGCTCAGTTCTGCCCTGTCCCGCCTGCTGGTGGTGACGGAAAACTACCCCAACCTCAAGGCCAACCAGGGATTCCAGGACCTGCGCGTTCAGCTGGAAGGCACCGAAAACCGCATCACCGTGGCGCGCAACCGCTACATCCAGGCGGTGCAGGCCTACAACGTGCTGGCCCGCAGCTTTCCGAACAACCTGACGGCCATGGTGTTCGGCTACACGGTCAAACCCAACTTCAGTGTGCAGAACGAGGCACAGATCTCGACGCCTCCGACCGTGGATTTCAACAAGAAATAGGCGGGTAGCGCCTTGCCTCTCGTGCGCAGCTTTCTGCCTGGCTTCCCGGGCCGTACCGCGGCCGCCGTGTCAGCGCGCATCGCGCTGGGCCTGCTGCTGTCCACGGTCCTGCTGTTCAGCGCCCCGGCAACGTGGGCCCAGGATGTGTTGCCTGTGCCCGCCCTGACGGCGCGCGTGATCGACAGCACCGGAACACTCGATGCCGCGCAGCGCCAGGCGCTGGAGGCCAAGCTCGCGGCTTTCGAGCAGGCACGCGGCGCCCAGGTGGTGGTACTGATGGTGCCAAGCACCGCGCCGGAAGACATTGCCGCCTACGCGCAGCGGGTCGGCGACAGCTGGAAGATCGGGCGCAAGGACGTCGGTGACGGGCTGTTGCTGGTGGTGGCAAAAAACGATCGCAAGGTGCGCATCGAAACCACCAAGACGCTGGAGGGCGCCATTCCCGACCTGGCGGCGCGCCAGATCATCGACCGCGCCATCACGCCGCGTTTCCGTCAGGGCGACTTCGCCGGCGGGCTGGACGCGGCCACCGACCAGATCATCGCCCTGATCAGCGGGGAGAACCTGCCTGTGCCCGAGGCCCAGGCCGGCAGCGCTGGCGGCAAAGGTTTCAACTGGACCGACATGGCGGTTTTCCTGTTTTTTGCGGTTCCGATAGGCGCCCGGGTGATGTCGGGCATCTTCGGGCGCAAGCTGGGCGCCGTGGTGACCGGCGGCGCGGTCGGCGGCCTGGCCTGGCTCTTCACCAGCAGCCTGCTGATTGGCGGGGTCTCCACGCTGATCGGCGCGGTGTTCGCGCTGATCGCCAGCGTGGGCGCTCTGGGCTCCGTCGGGCGGGCGGGACGGTCCTCTGGCTGGGGCGGAGGCGGCTTTGGCGGTGGCAGCAGCGGTGGTTGGGGCGGCGGCGGTGGCGGCGGCTTCAGCAGCGGCGGTGGCGGCAATTTCGGCGGCGGCGGCGCGTCCGGGAGCTGGTGAGCATCATGATCAGCAAGCTCAACGTCCTGACCAGGCACCTGTGGCTGGATGCGTCCGACACGGCCCGCGCGATTCCGCCGGACTTGCTGGAGCGGCTGGCGCAGCGCGTGGCCGCCAGCGAAAGGCGCCACACCGGCGAGATCCGCATCTGTGTCGAGTCGTCCCTGCCGGTCAGCTACCTGTGGCGGCTGGGCCGCAACACCCCCCTGCGCGTCCTGATCCGTGAGCGGGCGATGACGATGTTCGGCAAGTTGCGGGTCTGGGATACCGAGCACAACAACGGCATCCTGATTTACCTGCTGCTGGCGGAGCACGCGATTGAAATTGTCGCCGACCGCAGTGTGGCCCGGCATGTCAGTCCGGACCAGTGGCAGGCGATGGTGGCACGCATGGCCAACGCCTTCCGTGAGCGCCGCTACGAAGACGGGTTGACGCAGGCTCTGGAAGAATGTTCGGCCTTGCTGATGCAGCACTTTGCGCTGCCCCTGGAGGCAGGCCTGGCCCCGGCCAACAGCAACGAGCTGCCGGACACCCCGGCGCTGCAGTAGCTCAACCCGCCAGCAGCACCCCGAGGGTCGCCACGGCTGCCAGCAGAACCAGTGCCCGTTTGAACCAGACAGCACGTAGCGAACGTGGGCGGCGTGCCGCCGACGCGTTGTCATCCCAGGTCAAGCTGTCCAGAATACTGTCCATGGGCGTGCCTCTTGTTGTTGGGTTGTTGGGTTGTTTGCGGTTTCAGGAGCGTTGACGGTACCGCACACGGCTGATCGCTGGCGTCAGGGATGGTGTCGATTTGTTACAACGACTCCTGTTTTGATAGCGTCTTGCGCAATATTCATGAGCCTTTCAGGCATGTTTATTCCTCCTGTCGACTGTATGGCGTGAGCCACAGTCGTGACCGCGCCGACGTCACGCGCTGGCCGGCAGGCGCCAGACGGTTTGACCGCCCAGCGGATACAGCTGGCGCCCAGGCGCAGGGCGCACCACCGAGCCACCGGTGAACTCGCCGAACGCCGGCAGCAGCGCGAGCCCGGGATCAAGACAGAAACACGGCAAGCGCAAGTGCTCGCGCGCGGCGCCGCGCAAGGTCAGCACCGGGTGCAGGTGGCCCGCAAGCACCGCCAGCGTCGGGTGTTGCTGGGGGTGGTGGCAGGCCGCAAAGGGGCCCACCGGCCACGGCTCATTGACCACGTCAAATCCCAGCGCGGCTGGCGGGTCACCGGCGTGGCTGTCGTGGTTGCCGCGCACCAGCACGCAGTCAAGTGCCGCATGCTGGCCACGCCAACGGGCGAGGGCTGCCAGAACGGATGCCGACCGCGCCTGCCGCGCGTGCAGAAAATCGCCCAGAAAGACCAGGCGTGCGGGTTGATAGTGGTGGATCAGCGTATCCAGCCGACGCAGGTTTTCAGCGGTGCTGCCCGCGGGCACCGGTTGCCCGAATGCGCGAAAGGTAGCAGCTTTTCCAAGGTGCAGATCCGCTACAAACAGGACGCTGCCCGCCGGCCACCACAACGCCCGCTCCGGCAGCAGCCAGACAGTCTCCTGCGCGTAGCGCACTGGCAGCGGCGTACCGGGGACGAGCCCAGCGGGCATCATGGCGTACGCCGCACACGTAGCGGCTTGCGACGGGAAACGGGTGCCGGACGCGAACCCGGCGCCTGCGGCGCCTCCTGCCCAAAGGGCAAGGCCTGCAACACCTGCGCCGCTTGAACCGCAGCGTTGACAGCGCTGCCAGCGGGCCTGGCGCCAGATCCTGCGGGCAGGCCGGCAGCGGCCTCAAGCTGCTGCACCATGCGCGCAATCCGCTCTGCCACGCTCTCGTTGGAGAGCTGCTCACGAAAGCGCTCGACCATCAACGGAAAGGCAAACGGCGTCGGGCGAGCCAGGGGCTGCAATACCAGATGCTGCGACTGCATGCGCGCCAGGCTGGCCTGCAGCCGGTCAATGTCAAGTTCCTGCGCCAGCAGCTCCTGCTCGGCCTGCTGCAACAGCCGGTTGGCCGGGTCATACTTTTTGAAGACCTCCCAGAATAGCGAAGACGATGCCTGCAGCTGCTTGTTGCTGCGTTTTTCACCCGGGTAGCCTTGAAAGATCAGGCCGGACACCCGGGCAATCTCGCGAAAGCGGCGCTGCGCGAGTTCACCGGCGTTGAGGCTCTGCAGCACTTCATGGAGCAAGGCATGGGAGGCTGCCGATCCTGGCGCATCAGCGCCGTCCAGCGCCGGCTGCAGGGGGCCAGTTTGCAGCACCTGGGGCAGCAACCGGGGCCAGTCGATCTCCTGCGCACACAGCAGTTCGAAGCCGTAATCGTTCACAGCCATCGAAAAGGTGCGCGGCGCATGTTCCGCGGCACGCCAGGCGATCAGGCTCGCCAGGCCCAGGTGCACATGGCGGCCGGCAAAGGGGTAAAGAAACAGGTGCCAGCCTTCACGGGTCTTGAGCACCTCGGCCAACAGCGTCTGCGGCGTCGGCAGCGCCGACCACTGTTGCTGGATGTCCAGCAGCGGGCGCAGCCGGCGCAGCTCCGGCGTGTCATACCTGCCCTCACTGGCCAGCGCGAGCTGCTGCACCACGGCGTCTGCCAATGTGGTGGACAAGGGCATGCGCCCGCCATTCCAGCGCGGCACCGCCGGTCGCTTGCCACTGGCGCGGCGTACCCACACTGTCATTTCGCGGATGTACACCAGCTCCAGCAGCCGTCCGCCGAACATGAAGCAGTCGCCCGGCTTCATGCGCGCGGCAAAGCTTTCTTCCACACTGCCGATCCGGGCGCCGCCCAGGTACTGCACGCTCATGCTGGCATCGCTGACGATGGTGCCGATGTTCATGCGATGGCGCCGCGCCAGGCGCGCATCGGGTACGCGCCAGATGCCGGCGTCGTCGGGCACCACGCGCCGGTAGTCGGGGTAAGCGGCAAGTGAGGGGCCGCCCCGGCTCACGAAGGCCAAACACCAGTCCCAACTTTCCCGCGACAGGCCGGCGTAGGCGCTTGTGCCGCGTACTTCGGCGAAAAGATCTTCGGGCACAAACCCGCCGCCCAGTGCCACCGTGACCAGGTGCTGCACCAGCACATCCAGCGGTTGCTCCGGCGAGCTGCGGGCCTCGATATGGCCCCCAGCAATGGCAGCGCGTGCTGCGGCGCCTTCGACCATCTCGATGCTGTGGGTGGGCACCAGCGTGATACGCGACGGGCGCCCCGGTGCATGGCCGGAGCGCCCCGCGCGCTGCAGCAGGCGCGCAACACCTTTGGGCGAGCCGATCTGCAGCACACGCTCCACGGGCAAGAAGTCGACCCCCAGATCGAGGCTGGAGGTGCAGACCACGGCCCGTAATTCGCCATTTTTCAGTCCGTGCTCAACCCACTCGCGCACCCCCCGGTCCAGCGAGCCGTGGTGCAGGGCGATCAGCCCCGCCCATTCGGGTTTAGCCTGCAGCAGGGCCTGGTACCAGATCTCCGATTGCGAGCGGGTGTTGGTGAACACAAGTGTGGTGCGGCTGCGTGATATTTCTTCAACCACCTGCGGCAGCATGGTCAGGCCGAGATGACCGCCCCAGGGAAAACGCGCGGTTGTCGCGGGCAGCAAGGAGTCGATCACGAGTTTCTTGGGCACCTTTCCCTGCACCAGCGTACCGGCGCTGGCCGGGCCCAGCAAGGCCAGCATGGCCTGCTGCAGGTTGCCCAAGGTGGCGGACATGCCCCAGACCGTCAGAGCAGGGTTCGACGGGCTGCGCTCCGGCCCATCATGCGCAGCGCCGTGCCAGGCCTTGAGGCGGGCCAGCGCCAGCTGGACCTGGACACCCCGCTTGTTGCCCATCAGCTCATGCCATTCATCGACCACAACCATCCGGAGGCTGCGCAAGCTGTCCTGGGCATCGGCACGTGACAGCAGCAAAGTCAGGCTTTCGGGGGTGGTCACCAGCACCGAGGGCAGTCGCCGGGTCTGTGCGCTGCGCTCGGCGCTGGGGGTATCTCCGGTGCGTGCACCAACGCTCCACGTTGCGACGTCTGGACAGGCGGCATGCAGAGACTCCAGCGGCGCCTGCAAGGCGCGCACCGTGTCGGCGGCCAGTGCGCGCATGGGGGTCAGCCACAGCACCGTCAGCGGGGCAGCCAGGCCGGCAGATTTTCCGGGATGCTGCGCTGCAAAAGCCTGCAGGGCGGCGAGCCAGACCGCATAGGTTTTTCCCGCGCCGGTGGTGGCGTGCAGCAAACCCGATTCACCCCTTCTGACCGCCGTCCAGACTTCACGCTGAAAAACAAACGGTTTCCAGCCCCGGGCGGCGTACCAAGCATTGAGCGCCTGCCTCACGCCTGCGGCCAGCGCGGCTGGCCTGAGCCTGGGCGGAACCGCCACCGTGGCGGCTTTCACCACTGCATACCACCGCAGGAGAGGCCCAGACCGGAACAAGATGCCATGCACTCATCGTAGCGCCGCGCGCCGCGTCTGACAGCGCGCCAGACGGCTCTCCAGCTGTCGGCAGGGGCTTACAGCGGCGGGGACCCGGCACGCACAGCAAGGCAAATAAAAAGCCCCTGGCTTGCGGCAGGGGCTTTGGCACCGGTGCGGACACCGGCCAGACGCTGGGGGGGGCCTTATTTCTTCTGGCGGAACTTGCGCAGTGCAGCAATCTGCGCGGCCATGACGGCCAGTTCGGACTGGGCCATCGCGATATCAATATCGGTTTTGGCGTTTTTCAGCGCTTCCTCGGCCGAGGCTTTGGCCGCTGTGGCCTTGGCTTCGTCGAGGTCCTTGCCGCGAATGGCCGTGTCGGACAGCACCGTGACACAGTGAGGCTGCACTTCGAGCAGGCCGCCGGCCACGAAAACAAACTCTTCCGAACCATCGGCTTTTTCAATACGCACAGCACCGGGTTTGATCCGGGTGATCAGCGGCGTGTGGCGGGGGTAGATACCCAGCTCGCCAGCCTCGCCCGGCAAAGCCACGAATTTGGCCTCGCCGGAAAAGATGGACTCTTCCGCGCTGACAACATCGACATGGATGGTGTGTGAGGTGTCCATGACTTAGACCTTCTTGGCCTTCTCGAACGCCTCGTCAATCGTGCCGACCATGTAGAAAGCCTGCTCTGGCAGGTGATCACACTCGCCGGCCACGATCATCTTGAAGCCGCGAATGGTTTCAGCCAGGGTCACGTACTTGCCGGGCGAACCGGTGAACACTTCAGCCACGTGGAACGGCTGCGACAGGAAACGCTGGATCTTGCGGGCGCGGGCCACGGCCAGCTTGTCTTCAGGTGCGAGTTCGTCCATGCCCAGAATCGCGATGATGTCGCGCAGTTCCTTGTAGCGCTGCAGCGTGCCCTGCACGGCACGGGCCGTGGCGTAGTGGTCTTCACCAACGACGTTCGGGTCGAGCTGGCGGCTGGTCGAGTCGAGCGGGTCCACTGCAGGGTAGATACCCAGCGAAGCGATGTCACGGGACAGCACCACGGTGGAATCCAGGTGGGCAAACGTGGTGGCAGGCGATGGGTCGGTCAAGTCATCGGCTGGCACGTAAACGGCCTGGATGGAAGTGATCGAACCGACCTTGGTGGAGGTAATACGCTCCTGCAGGCGACCCATTTCCTCGGCCAGCGTCGGCTGGTAACCCACGGCGGAAGGCATGCGACCCAACAGCGCGGACACTTCGGTACCGGCCAATGTGTAGCGATAGATGTTGTCCACGAAGAACAGCACGTCGCGGCCTTCGTCACGGAAGGACTCGGCAATCGTCAGGCCGGTCAGCGCGACGCGCAGACGGTTGCCTGGGGGCTCGTTCATCTGGCCGTACACCATCGCGACCTTGGACTCGCCGAGGTTCTCGAGGTTCACGACGCCGGAGTCGGCCATCTCGTGGTAGAAGTCATTGCCTTCGCGGGTACGTTCACCCACACCGGCAAACACGGACAGACCCGAGTGTGCCTTGGCGATGTTGTTGATCAGCTCCATCATGTTCACGGTCTTGCCGACGCCGGCGCCGCCGAACAGGCCGACCTTGCCGCCCTTGGCAAACGGGCACACCAGGTCAATCACCTTGATGCCGGTTTCCAGCAGTTCCTGCGAAGGGCTCAGCTCGTCATAAGCCGGGGCCTTGCGGTGAATCGGGGCGGTGAGCTCCTGGCTGACGGGGCCGCGCTCGTCAATCGGCGCACCCAGCACGTCCATGATGCGGCCCAGGGTGGCCTTGCCCACGGGCACCGTGATGTTGGCGCCGGTGTTGTACACCACGTTGCCGCGGCGCAGGCCGTCGGAGGTGCCCAGTGCGATGGTGCGCACAATGCCGTCGCCCAGCTGCTGCTGGACTTCCAGGGTCAGCGCGGAGCCTTCCATCTTGAGCGCGTCATAGATCTTGGGCATCTGGTCGCGCGCAAATTCCACGTCCACCACAGCACCAATACACTGAACAATCTTGCCTTGAGCCTGAGCCATGATTGAGTCCTTTTCCGTTCTTTAAATCTTGAATCGCGGTTTAAACCGCTGCGGCACCGGCGACGATTTCCGAAAGTTCTTTCGTGATCGCCGCCTGACGCGTTTTGTTGTAAACCAATTTGAGTTCGCCAATCACGCTGCCGGCGTTGTCCGTGGCGGCCTTCATGGCCACCATGCGGGCCGACTGCTCGGACGCCATGTTCTCGGCGACCGCCTGGTAAACCAGCGCTTCGACGTAACGGACCAGCAGGTCGTCAATGACCGTCTGTGCATCAGGCTCATAGATGTAGTCCCAGCCGTGCTGATCCTTGTCAGCCTGCAGCCGGTCTGCCGTCAGCGGCAGCAGCTGCTCGACCACGGGCTCCTGGCGCATGGTGTTGATGAAGCGTGTATAGCAGAGGTAAACCGCATTGATCTTGCCCTCGCTGTACGCATCCAGCAGCACCTTGACCGGCCCGATCAGCTTGTCCAGATGGGGTTTGTCGCCCAGCTGGGTCGCATGCGACACCACCTGCGCGCCGATCCGGTTCAGAAAACCCAGGCCCTTGTTGCCGATGGCCACCGACTGGATGCCCTGACCCGCCGCCTGCATTTCCTTGAGCTTGACCGTGACCTGGCGCAGCAGGTTGGTGTTCAAACCGCCGCACAGGCCCTTGTCCGTCGTGACCACGATGAAGCCGCCGGCCTTGGCATCGTTGACCTGCATGAAGGCATGCGTGTACTCGGGGTTGGCCTGGGCCAGATTGGCCGTGATGTTGCGAATCTTGTCGCTGTAAGGTCGGGCGGCGCGCATCCGTTCCTGCGCCTTGCGCATTTTGGAGGCCGCCACCATTTCCATGGCTTTGGTGATCTTGCGGGTGTTTTCCACCGACTTGATCTTGCCGCGTATTTCCTTGCCTGCTGCCATATTGCTTCCTAAATGGTTTCTAAGCCCTGGGCTTTGATGTCTTCAGGTCCGGATCAGGCAAACGACTTCTTGAACGCAGCCACGGCCGTGGTCATCTCTGCCTCGGCGTCCTTGTCCATCGCCTTGTTGGCTTCGAGCTTGGCCATCAGTGCAGCGTGCTTGTCCTTGAGGTAGCTGTGCAGGCCGGCTTCAAAAGCCAGGACCTTCTTGACCTCGACATCGTCCATGAAGCCCTTGTTCACTGCGAACAGCGTGGAGGCCATGTTGGAGATGGACAGGGGCGAATACTGCGCCTGCTTGAGCAGTTCCGTCACGCGGGCACCGCGGTCCAGCTGCTTGCGGGTGGCTTCGTCCAGATCGGAAGCGAACTGCGCAAACGCAGCCAGCTCACGGTACTGGGCCAGGTCGGTACGGATACCGCCGGACAGGTTCTTGATCAGCTTGGTCTGAGCCGCACCACCGACGCGCGACACCGAGATACCGGCGTTGATGGCGGGGCGGATACCGGCGTTGAACAGGCTGGTTTCCAGGAAGATCTGGCCGTCGGTGATCGAGATCACATTGGTCGGAACGAAGGCGGACACGTCGCCGGCCTGCGTTTCGATGATCGGCAGGGCCGTCAGCGAACCGGTCTTGCCCTTGACTTCACCCTTGGTGAAATCTTCGACGTACTTTTCGTTCACGCGGGCGGCACGCTCGAGCAGACGGCTGTGGAGATAGAACACGTCGCCGGGATAGGCTTCGCGGCCTGGCGGGCGGCGCAGCAGCAGCGAGACCTGGCGGTAAGCCACGGCCTGCTTGGACAGGTCGTCATACACAATCAGCGCGTCCTGGCCGCGGTCGCGGAAGTACTCGCCCATGGTGCAGCCGGAGTAGGCGCTGACATACTGCATGGCAGCCGACTCGGAAGCCGAAGCAGCCACAACGATGGTGTAGTCCATCGCGCCGGCTTGCTCCAGCGACCGCACCACGTTCTTGATCGACGAGGCTTTCTGGCCAATCGCGACGTAAACGCAGGAGACGCCCTGGCCCTTCTGGTTGATGATGGCGTCAATCGCCACAGCCGTCTTGCCGGTCTGGCGGTCGCCAATGATCAGTTCACGCTGGCCGCGGCCGACGGGCACCATGGAGTCAATGGACTTCAGGCCGGTCTGCAGGGGCTGGTCCACCGATTTACGGGCAATCACGCCGGGCGCAACTTTTTCGATCACGTCGGTCATCTTGGCGTTGATCGGGCCCTTGCCGTCGATAGGCTGGCCGAGGGCGTTGACCACGCGGCCAAGCAGCTCGGGACCAACCGGCACTTCCAGAATGCGACCCGTGCACTTGACGGTGTCGCCTTCGGCGATGTGTTCGTATTCACCCAGAATCACCGAGCCGACCGAGTCGCGCTCGAGGTTCAGCGCCAGGCCGTAGGTGGGCGTGCCGTCCGCCGTGGGAGGAAATTCCAGCATCTCGCCCTGCATCACATCGGACAGGCCGTGGACGCGGACGATGCCGTCGGACACCGACACAACGGTACCCTGGTTACGGATGTCGGCACTGACAGTCAGGCCTTCGATACGGCTCTTGATCAGTTCAGAAATTTCTGCGGGATTGAGTTGCATGACTCTTTCCTTCTTTCTATGTTGTTGGCTAAAAACCGGGGTACTGCGCCTTGACGCCAGCTCAGGAAATCAGCGCCACTTTCATTTGCTCTAAACGGGCTTTCACCGAGGTGTCCAGCACCTCGTCACCCACCACGACACGCACGCCACCGATCAGGGCCGGCTCCAGCTCCACCGTGAGGTTGAGCTTGCGGCCAAAGCGCTTTTCCAGCGTCGCCGCCAGATCGGCCAATGCCGCACCTTCGAGCGCAAAGGCGCTGTACACGGTGGCATCGGACGAACCGCTCTTCGCATTTTTCAATGCACGGAACTGGCTGGCAATTTCCGGCAACACGCTGATGCGGCCGTTGTCGATCACGGTGCGCAGGAAGTTCTTCGCAGCCTCAGGCAGCGTCGCCTTGACAACACCGGCGATCACGTCGAATGTCTGCGACGCTGTCACGCTGGGGTTGCCGGCAAACTGCTGCAACTGGACATTGCTTGCTACGGCCGCCAGCTCATCGAGCCAGGTCGAGGTGCCGCCCAGGTCAGACCCGGAGGCCTTGAACAGGGCTTCAGCGTAAGGACGGGCAATGGTGGCTAGTTCGGCCATGGTGACACCCCTCTCAAAGTTCGGTCTTCAGGCGGCCCAGCAAGTCAGCATGCACACCGGCATTGACTTCCTTGCGCAGAATCTGCTCGGCACCCTTGAC
>NZ_JAQSDL010000095.1 GCF_029945895.1 Polaromonas sp.
GGCGCCGCCGCCGTGGTCATGGCTTTCGACGAACAGGGTCAGGCCGACACCTATGAGCGCAAGATCGAAATCTGCGAGCGGGCTTACCGGGTGCTGGTGGACGAGCTGGACTTCCCGCCCGAAGACATCATCTTCGACCCCAACATCTTTGCGATCGCCACCGGCATCGAGGAGCACAACAACTACGCGGTGGACTTCATCAACGCCACGCGCTGGATCAAACAGAACCTGCCAGGCGCGAAGGTGTCCGGCGGCGTGTCCAACGTGTCCTTCAGCTTTCGCGGCAACGACCCGGTGCGCGAAGCCATCCACACCGTGTTTCTGTATCACGCGATCCAGGCCGGCATGGACATGGGCATCGTCAACGCCGGCATGGTCGGCGTCTACGACGACCTCGAGCCGACGCTTCGTGAGCGCGTCGAAGACGTGGTGCTCAATCGCAGCCCGGTCTACAAGCCGGGCGAGCCAGAAGTGTCGCCGAGCGAGCGACTGATCGAAGTGGCCGAGACCGCGAAAAGCGGCGCCAAGGATGACAGCAAGAAAAACGAATGGCGCGCCTTGCCGGTGCGCCAGCGCCTGTCGCACGCGCTGGTGCACGGCATGAACGAACACATCGTGACGGATACCGAAGAGGTCTGGCAGGCGATCAAGGCCGAAGGCGGGCGTCCGCTGCATGTGATCGAGGGCCCGCTGATGGATGGCATGAACGTGGTCGGAGACCTGTTCGGCCAGGGCAAGATGTTTTTGCCGCAGGTGGTCAAAAGCGCGCGTGTGATGAAGCAGGCGGTGGCCCATCTGCTGCCTTATATCGAGGCCGAAAAGCTGCTGCTGGAGGCCGCTGGCGGCGACGTCAAGACCAAAGGCAAGATCATCATCGCCACTGTCAAGGGCGATGTGCATGACATCGGCAAGAACATCGTCACCGTTGTGCTTCAGTGCAACAACTTTGACGTGGTCAACATGGGTGTGATGGTGCCCTGTCACGAGATCCTGGCGCGTGCCAAGGTCGAAGGCGCAGACATCGTCGGCCTGTCCGGCCTGATCACGCCCAGCCTCGAGGAAATGCAATATGTGGCTGGCGAGATGCAGAAGGATGACCACTTCCGCATCAGGAAGATTCCTCTGATGATTGGCGGTGCCACCACCAGCCGGGTACACACCGCGGTGAAAATTTCACCGCACTACGAAGGCCCGGTGGTGTATGTGCCCGATGCCTCGCGCAGTGTCAGCGTGGCGCAAAGTCTGCTGTCCGACCAGGCGGCCAGATACATCGAGGAACTCAATGCGGACTATCACAAGGTGCGCACCCAGCACGCCAACAAGAAGCAGACACCCATGTGGCCGCTGGCCAAGGCCCGCACCAATGCAACGACTATCGACTGGGCACACTACACGCCGCCCAAGCCGAAATTCATTGGCCGTCGCGTCTTCAAGAATTTCGATCTGGCCGAACTGGCGAATTACATCGACTGGGGACCTTTCTTCCAGACCTGGGACCTGGCAGGCCCTTTCCCGGCCATCCTGAAAGACGAGGTGGTGGGCACCGAGGCTGTGCGTGTGTATGCCGATGCGCAGCGCATGCTCAAGCGCCTGATCGAAGGTCGCTGGCTCACCGCCAGTGGTGTCATCGGTTTGTACCCGGCGAACAGCGTCGGCGACGACATCGAGATCTACACGGATGAGTCGCGCAGCGAGGTGGCCATGACCTGGTACGGCCTGCGCCAGCAGGCCGAGAAAACCGCGCTCGCCGGCGTGATGCGCCCCAGCCGCTGCCTGGCCGATTTTGTGGCGCCGAAAGTGCTGTCAGCGGAAACCAAGGCCGTGCGCGCCGGACATGCGGGCGCCGAGGGGCACAACACCTTCATGCTGCCGGACTACATCGGCCTGTTTGCAGTGACGGCTGGCCTGGGCGCCGAGAAGAAGGAAAAGTACTTCAACGATGACCACGACGACTACTCCTCCATCATGCTCAAGTCGCTGGCCGACCGGCTGGCCGAGGCTTTTGCCGAGGCCCTGCACAAACGGGTGCGCGAGGATTTGTGGGGTTACGCCACCGGCGAAACGCTGAGCACCGAGGAGATGATCGCCGAGAAGTACCAGGGCATACGCCCGGCCCCCGGCTACCCGGCCTGCCCCGACCACAGCGTCAAGAAGGACATGTTCGAGCTGCTGCAGGCGGGCGACATCGGCATGGCGCTGACCGAGAGCCTGGCCATGACGCCGGCCGCCAGCGTCAGCGGCTTTTACCTGAGCCACCCACAAAGCGTGTACTTCAGCGTCGGCAAGATCGGCGATGACCAGCTGCAGGATCTGGCGAAGCGTCGTGGCGAAAAGGCAGAAGACCTGCAGCGCCTGCTGGCGCCGAATCTTTAGGCCTTCGCCGACTGAGCAGGTGCGCCGCGCAGGCGTTCCAGGCAAGCCCATCGGGCGCTCGTATCGGTCGCGCTTGGGGGTATCAATACAAGTGGGGGCCGGGGATCTGGCTTGGCCAGTCCGCAGGCACAGCGGCCCCCTCGAGGGGGGGGCGCGAAGTACACACAGTGACGAGCGTGGGGGCTTTTAAGTTGCTTTGAGCGCCCGCCGGTACTGCACTGCTTCGGCCACATGCGAGACCTGCACGGCCGGCGCACCGGCCAGGTCGGCAATGGTGCGTGCCACTTTCAGGCAGCGGTGAATGCTGCGGCCGGACCAGCCCAGGCGTGCGGCCGCCGTGTTCAGGAATTTTGCTGCGGCATCGTCGAGCCCGCATTGCGCATCAATGGCTTTGCCCTGCAAGGCCTGGTTGCTGCTACCCTGGCGCGCCGTCGCGCGTTCCCGCGCCGCAACCACCCGTTCCCGGATGCTGGCCGTGCTTTCGCCGGGTGCGGCGCCCAGCAATTCCTCGGCCGCCAGTGCCCCGACTTCCACATGCAGGTCAATCCGGTCCAGCAGCGGGCCGCTGAGTTTGCCCTGGTAACGCGAGACCTGGTCTGGCGAGCAGCGGCAGGCGCGCAGGCTGGAGCCGAGGTAGCCGCAGGGGCAGGGGTTCATGGCGGCAATCAGCTGGAAACGCGCCGGGAACTCGGCGCGTTGGGCGGCGCGCGAGATCGTGATGGTGCCCGACTCCAGTGGCTCGCGCAGGGCTTCCAGCGCGGCTCGGGGAAACTCGGGTAGCTCGTCGAGGAACAAGACGCCGTGGTGCGCCAGTGAAATTTCACCGGGCCGCGGCGGCGAGCCGCCACCGACCAGGGCCACAGCGCTGGCGGTGTGATGCGGCGCGGCGGTGGGCCGGACCGCCCAGTTGTCCAGCGAGAAGCGGCCACCCAGCGAGGCGACGGCCGCGCTTTCGAGCGCCTCGGCTGTGCTCATGGCCGGCAGCAGGCCCGCAAAACGCTGGGCCAGCATGGACTTGCCCGAACCCGGTGCGCCCACCATCAGCAGGCTGTGGCCACCGGCGGCGGCAATCTCCAGTGCGCGCTTGGCCGCCGCCTGGCCCTTGACGTCGGACAGGTCCGGGTAGGGGGTGGCGTCCTGCGGCGCGCTGGGCTGGAGCCGGACCCAGCCTGGCGTGTCTTCAGGAACCATGTCGCCCGGCAAAAATTGCCTGACCACGTCGAGCAGGTGGTGCGCCCGGTAGACCTCGGCATCCGGCACCAGCGCGGCCTCCTCGGCGCTGCCGCCCGGCAGGACCAGCCGGGGTCGGGGCTGGCCGGCGTCCCGGCCCGGCAGTGCCAGGCTCATGGCCAGGGCACCGCGTATGGGGCGCAATTCCCCGCCCAGCGACAGCTCACCGGCGAACTCGTAGCCGGCGAGTTTGGTGGTGTCGATCTGGCCGCTGGCCGCCAGAATGCCCAGCGCAATCGGCAGGTCGAAGCGTCCGGAGTCCTTGGGCAGGTCGGCTGGGGCGAGGTTCACGGTGATGCGTTTGTTGCCGGGAAACTCCAGGCCGGTGTTCTGGATGGCAGACCGCACCCGCTCGCGCGCTTCCTTGACCTCGGTTTCGGCCAGACCCACCAGCGTGAAGCTCGGCAAGCCGTTGGCCAGATGCACTTCGACGCAAACCGGGTGCGCCTGCATGCCCAACAAGGCGCGGCTCTGCACTAAAGATAAGCTCATTTGTCGATTTCTCCCTCATGCACCAAAAGTGATCAGACATCAGTGCACTTATTAGGTGCGCATCTTGTATTTATCCCAGTTCAAGTCAACGCGTCAGTCCTTGTTGACGCCGACGAAGGCGCTTGCGGACTACAAAATTTGGCACGCTCCATGCTAAGTGTTCAACGCGTCACATTCCCTTTTTAACTATCCATGGAGCTCTCGATGAAATCAGCCGCCAAAAAATCAATGCTGGTGATGGTACTTGCCCTTGCTGGTTCGGCCTATGCCCAGACCGCAGCCCCTGCGCCGGAGTCCACCCTGTCCTACAACATCGGTGCCACCACCGATTACCGCTACCGCGGGATTTCGCAGAGCGGCAAGAAGCCTGCGATCAATGGCGGCATCGACTATTCGCACACCAGCGGCTTTTACCTGGGTACCTGGGCTTCAAGCATCACCTGGCTGAAGGACTCCACCGCCAACCCCAACACAACCAAAGGCCCGGTCGAGATCGACTTCTACGGCGGCTACAAAGGGTCCCTCGCCGAAGGCGTGGGCTATGACGTTGGCGGCCTCTACTATTGGTATGCCGGCAACAACCTGAAAAAGACGGCTGGTTTCGTGAGCCCCAACACCTTCGAGTTGTACGGTGCCCTGACCTTCGGCATCGTCACGGCCAAATACTCGCACGCCACGACCAACCTGTTTGGCACGGCCAACAGCAAGAACAGCGGCTACCTCGACCTCAGCGCCAACTTTGACCTGGGTTCGGGTTGGTCCATCGTGCCGCATATCGGCGCGCAGAAAATCAAGAACGGAAACTCCTATACGGACTACTCGGTCGCCGTCAACAAGGACATCGACGGCCTGGTGGTAAGCCTGGCAGTGGTGGGTACCAACGGCCTGGGCGCTCCCTACACCCTGCCTGGTTCCGGCACCCGTGACCTTGCCAAGGATGGCCTGGTACTGTCCGTCAAGAAAAGTTTCTGAAATAACACGGCTTAGAAGCTGAGGCAAAGGAGAACTCATGAAACTCGTAACGGCCATTATCAAACCGTTCAAGCTGGACGAAGTGCGCGAGGCCCTGTCCGGTATTGGTGTGCAGGGCATCACCGTGACCGAAGTCAAGGGCTTCGGCCGCCAGAAGGGCCACACGGAGCTGTACCGCGGCGCTGAATACGTCGTGGACTTCCTGCCCAAGGTCAAGATCGAGGCGGCAGTGTCCGACGAACTGGTCGACCGCGTCATCGAAGCCGTCGAGGGCGCAGCCCGTACCGGCAAGATCGGCGACGGCAAGGTCTTCGTCTACAACCTCGAGCAGGTGGTGCGTATCCGCACCGGTGAAACCGGCAAGGAAGCGCTCTAAGCCTCAACCCCAAAAAAGAGAAATAGACATGAAAAAACTACTTGCCTCCCTGGCTCTGGGACTGAGCCTGCTGACTTCCGGCGCCGCCGTGCTGGCACAGGCACCGGCGGCTGCCCCTGCAGCGTCCGAAGCCGCTGCTCCGGCGGCCGCTCCCGCTGCTGCACCTGCCGAGATGGCTGCACCGGCAGCTGCGGCACCGGCCGCACCGGCCGCACCTGCGGCGCCTGTTGCCGTGCCCAACAAGGGCGATACCGCCTGGATGATGGTCTCGACCATGCTGGTGATCCTGATGACCATCCCCGGTCTGGCCCTGTTCTACGGCGGCCTGGTCCGCAGCAAGAACATGCTGTCGGTGCTGATGCAGGTCATGGTCACCTTCTCGATGATCGTGGTGCTGTGGTTCATCTACGGCTACAGCCTGGCCTTCACCGAAGGCAATGCCTTCTTCGGCGGCT
Source organism: Polaromonas sp. (assembly GCF_029945895.1). GTDB lineage: Bacteria > Pseudomonadota > Gammaproteobacteria > Burkholderiales > Burkholderiaceae_C > Polaromonas. The sequence goes on from NZ_JAQSDL010000095.1 coordinate 5,899, forward strand.
TTGACCGGCTGTTCATGAAAGGTGTCTGGGACAACGTTGCGGGCACCTTTGCCAACGGCGCGACCTTCAGCAAGGGCGTTGTGATTCCCGAAATCATCTTCGCCGCCTTCCAGGCCACGTTTGCCGGCATCACCTGCGCACTGATCGTCGGCGCCTTTGCCGAACGCATGAAGTTCTCCGCCGTGCTGATGTTCATGGTGATCTGGTTCACCTTCAGCTACGCGCCCATGGCCCACATGGTCTGGTTCTGGATGGGCCCCGACGCCTACACCGCCAAGGAAGTTGTTGACGAGATGAGCGCCAAAGCCGGTTACATCTGGCAGTCGGGTGCGCTTGATTTTGCCGGCGGTACCGTCGTGCACATCAACGCCGCTGTGGCTGGCCTGGTCGGCGCCTACATGGTCGGCAAGCGTATCGGTTATGGCAAGGAAGCCATGGCACCGCACAGCCTGACACTGACCATGGTTGGTTCTGCCCTGCTGTGGGTGGGCTGGTTCGGTTTCAACGCCGGTTCCGCCCTGGAAGCCAACGGCTTCGCCGCCCTGGCCTTCATCAACACCCTGGGTGCCACGGCAGCTGCCGTGCTGGCCTGGTGCGTCGGTGAAGCGCTGATGCGCGGCAAGGCTTCGATGCTGGGTGCAGCCTCCGGTGCCGTCGCTGGCCTGGTGGCAATCACGCCGGCAGCCGGCAACGTCGGCATCGGTGGCGGCCTGATCATCGGCCTGATCGCTGGTTTCGCCTGCCTCTGGGGTGTCAATGGCCTGAAGAAAATGCTGGGTGCTGACGACTCGCTCGACGTGTTCGGCGTGCACGGCATCGGCGGTATCCTGGGCGCGCTGCTGACCGGCGTGTTCAACTCGCCAAGCCTGGGTGGCCCCGGCTACGTGGCCGACTGGGTTACCGCCACCATGGTGACGGCGGCGGATTACTCCATCGTTGCCCAGGTCTGGATCCAGCTCAAGGCTGTGTTGGTCACGGTGGTCTGGTCCGGTGTGGTTTCCTTCATCGCCTACAAGGTGGTGGACCTGACCATCGGCCTGCGTGTCAGCGAGGAAGACGAGCGCGAAGGCCTGGACATCACGTCGCACGGCGAAACCGCCTACAGCCGCTGACCGGCGAATACCGTGGCCGCCTCCGGGCGGCCACGGCAGCTTGAACGAATTTGGGATAAATAGCGAGAGTCTCCTTTGGATGTTCAGCCCGCAAGAACTTCGGTTCCGGCGGGCTTTTTTTTGCCCGGGCGGTTTCTCCCCCGGTGCACAATGTCAGCAGGAGACTTGCCCATGACCGAGCCCATCACCTTGTCCAGCGCCAGCCTGCGTTGCGACATCAAGCCCGACCTGGGCGGCTGCATCGCCGGCCTGTGGCTGGGCGACCTGCCTGTGCTGCGCTCGACACCTGCCAGCGAGCTGATGTCGGTGCGTCTGGCCGGCAGTTACCCGCTGGTGCCGTTTTCCAACCGCGTCGGGCATGCCACGCTGAAGTGGCAGGGCACCAGCCATCCGCTGGTGCAGAACAACGGGCCAGAACCGCACGCCATCCATGGCCTGGGCTGGCAGCGGCCCTGGCAGGTGCTTGAGCAGGACGATCAGCTGCTGATGCTCGCTTTCGAACACAACGCCGACGCCTCCTGGCCGTTTGCCTTTGACGTCTCGCAGACTTTCCGTGTCAGTGGCAACACCCTCGAACTCACGCTGAGCATGACCAACCAGTCGGCCACGCCAGCCCCGGCGGGTCTTGGCTGGCACCCCTACTTCGTCAAGCGCAGCCGCAGCCACATCACATTCGAGGCGACCGGGCGCTGGGAGATGAACGAGGAAAAACTGCCGACGCATCGCCAGCCGGCGCACGGACTCGATGTGGACTGCGCCTCGCTCGATGTGGATCATTGCTTTGACGGCTGGAATGGCGTGGTGCACCTTCACGATGAAAAAATGCACACACGCATCACGTCCAATCTGCGCCGCCTGGTGGTGTTTACCAACCCGAAACGGGACTTTGTGGCGATCGAGCCGGTCAGCCATGTCAACAATGCGGTCAACCTGCTGCAGGCGGGCGCGGGGCAGGCTGATGAGCTGGGCATCCAGGTGCTCGCACCGGGCGAATCAATCAGTGCCCACATGAGCATTCAGGTGGAGCCTGCGTCGTGAGCTGGATGACCACGGTGGCGCAGCCCAGCGACCTGGGTGAATCACCGTTCTGGCACCCTGACGAGCAACAGCTGTACTGGGTCGACATCGCAGGAAAAAAAATCCACCGCAGCAATGTGTTCATGGGCACGGTGGACAGCTGGGCCATGGCAGCGCCGCACGAGCTGGAGCCCGGCTGCATCGCACCGGCGCGTAGCGGCGGGCTCGTGATCGCGCTGCGCGACGGCGTCTACCGGGCGCGGACCTGGGGTGGTGCGCTGGAGCAACTGGCCGCGGCCGCGCATGACCCGCGAACCACCCGTTTCAATGACGGCAAATGTGACCCGCTGGGCCGCTTCTGGGCCGGCACCATTTACGAGCCGCGCGATGCGCGCGAGGCGGCGCTGTATTGCCTGGACGGCCGGGCGGGCCGTGCGCCGGCGCTGGTGCGCATGGCCGGCGACGCAACCGTGGGCAACGGCCTGGCCTGGTCGGCCGACAGCCAGACCCTGTACTGGGCCGACACGACCGGCCATGTCATCCGCGCATGGGACTGGGACGCCGCCGGCAACACCCTGGCCCGGCAGCGCGTGTTCCGGCAATTCCCGCCCAAGCCGACTGGCTGGCAGCCCGGCATGCCGGGTTATGGCGGCCGGCCCGACGGCGCAGCGGTGGACAGTCAGGGCAACTACTGGGTGGCCATGTACGAGGGCCAGCGCGTGCTCAAGCTGTCGCCGGAGGGCGACTTGCTGGCCGACATTCCCACCCCCGTGGTGTGTCCAACCATGGTGTGTTTTGGCGGCGACGACCTGCAGACGCTGTACCTGACCACGGCGCGTCACGGGCGACCCGCCGCGGAACTCGAAGCACTTCCGCAGTCCGGCTGCGTGTTTTCCATGCGCGTTGACGTGCCCGGTCTGCCGGTTCATTTTTTTTCGGACCCGGGTTGAACTCAAAAAAGCGAACAGCCGCCGTTCAAAAATATCAAACCCGGCCGACCTGCGCCCCCTTACCATCAGGACCATGGACTCAGCGCTTCAATTGATCATGGACCGGGTGCGTGCGGCTGCAGCCAGCGGCACACCACTGCGCATACGCGGCGGCGGCAGCAAGGACTTCTACGGCCAGACGCTGCAGGGCGAGCTGCTGGATGCCACACCGCTGGCTGGCATCACCAGTTACGAGCCCACCGAACTGGTGGTCACCGTGCGGGCCGGTACACCGCTGGCCGAGCTCGAGGCGGTGCTGGCTGAACGCGGCCAGTGCCTGCCTTTCGAGCCGCCCCGCTTTGGGCCGGGGGCCGCCCGGTCTGAGCCCTTGGGCGAAGGCCTCACAGAAAGCGGTTCCACCGCAGGGAGCGCAGCGACCGTAGGGGGCATGGTGGCCGCCGGCCTGAGCGGCCCGGCGCGCGCCAGCGTGGGTGCCGTGCGCGACTATGTGCTGGGCGTCACCCTGCTCAATGGCAAAGGCGAGTTGCTGACCTTTGGCGGCCAGGTCATGAAAAATGTGGCAGGTTACGACGTTTCGCGCTTGATGGTGGGCGCTCTGGGGACGCTGGGCCTGCTCACCGAAATCAGCCTGAAGGTGTTGCCGGTGGCCCCGGCCGAAGCCACCTTGAAGTTCGGGATGAGCCAGTCAGAGGCTCTGGCGCAGCTGAACGAGTGGGGCAGGCAGCCCCTGCCGCTCAACGCCAGCTGCTGGGTCGATGACGCCGGTGCGTCCACGTTGTACCTGCGTTTGCGCGGCGCCGTCGCGGCGGTCGAGGCCGCCTGCAAAACACTGGGCGGAGAGCGCCAGGACAATGCCTCGGTGGCGCCCGACTGGAGCTTGTGCCGCGACCAGCAGCTGCCCTGGTTCCTGGCGCGCGGCGAGCGGGACCTGTGGCGCCTGTCGGTGCCACAGACGGCACCGGTGCTGGACCTGCCCGAGCCGCCGCTGATCGAATGGCACGGGGCGCAGCGCTGGGTGCGAGCAGCGGCCGGTGAGGCGCAGCGCCTGCGCGATGCCGCTGCGGCTGTTGGCGGAACCGCTACGCTTTTTATAGCTGGTGGCGCCCGTTCTGAAAGGGCTGAGGGCCGATTTGACCTCTTGAAACCGCCGTTGGACCGGATCCACCGGCAGCTCAAGAAAGAGTTCGATCCCGCCGGGATTTTCAATCGTGGCCGCCTCTACCCGGACTTCTGATGTTGACCCCCTCGTTCGCGGCTGCGCCGTTTCACTGCCCCCCAAGGGGGCGCAAGTCCCCTAAGGGCGGCCCGTCGGAGACTTGATGCAAACCCACCTCGCCCCCGAATTCAAGAACACCGCCGACGGCCAGGCGGCCGAGGCGATTCTGCGCAAGTGTGTGCACTGCGGTTTTTGCACGGCGACCTGCCCGACGTACCAGCTGCTCGGCGACGAACTCGACGGCCCGCGCGGGCGCATCTACCTGATCAAGCAGGTGCTCGAGGGCCAGGCGCCGACGCGCAAGACCCAGATGCACCTGGACCGCTGCCTGACCTGCCGCAACTGCGAGACCACCTGTCCCAGCGGCGTGCAGTACGGCCACCTGATCGACATTGGCCGCAAGCTGGTCGACGAACGGGTGGCGCGGCCCGCTTCCGAGAGTGTGGTGCGCTGGGCGCTGAAAGAAGGCTTGCCGTCACCGCTGTTTGCACCGGCCATGAAACTCGGTCAGGCCGTGCGTGGCCTGTTGCCCGCGGCGCTGAAGAACAAGGTGCCGGCGCGCCAGCCGGCGGGCAGCTGGCCGCAGCGGGAGCACCCCCGCAAGATGCTGATGCTCGCCGGCTGCGTGCAGCCGGCCATGATGCCCAACATCAACACCGCGACAGCGCGGGTGCTCGACGCGGCGGGCATCCAGACCGTGGTGGCGGCCAAGGCCGGCTGCTGCGGCGCGGTGAAGTTTCACCTGAACGACCAGGACGGCGGCAAGGCCGAGATGCGCCGCAACATCGACGCCTGGTGGCCGCATGT
>NZ_JAQSDL010000096.1 GCF_029945895.1 Polaromonas sp.
ATGTCGGACTGCTCGCTCGACGAGGTCAGCATGACCACCGGAACCAGCGCCGTCAGCGGGTTGCTGCGCAGGCTGCGCAAAACATCCAGACCGGACAGCTTGGGCAGCTTCATGTCGAGCAGGACAAAGGCCGGCTGCTTCTGGGTGTCGCGCCCTGCGTGCGCGCCTTGTCCAAACAGGTAGTCCAGCGCTTCTGCGCCGTCGCGCGCGGTCACGATGGCCGTGTCCGTCCCCTGCTCCTGCAAGGTCAGGACAGTGAGTTCCAGGTGGTCGGGGTTGTCTTCCACCACGAGAATGGGTTTGTCATGCATAAGAAACCTTTTCCTTCACCGTGACTTCTTTGGCGATTTTGTCATCTTTGTCATATTACACAACTTAACACATTTGTCCAGCATCCTGTGCAAATGGTTTTTCAAGAGGCCTGGCGCGCAAGGCCCTTGTCTGCTCCCTTTCGGTGCTACCACCTCGGCACCGACTCTTCTTTCAACTGGTTACGCAGTTCGGCATAGTCCGGCACCACCGTACGCACAGTGTCCCAAAAACGCGGGCTGTGGTCCATCACCCGCAAATGACTGAGTTCATGCACGACCACATAGTCAATCACGGACTGCTTGAAATGAATCAGCCGCCAGTTCAGCCGGATCGCACCGTCGGCGCTTGCGCTGCCCCAGCGCGTGCCGGCACTGCTCAGGCTCAGCTTTCGCCACTGCACACCCAGATGGGGTGCATAGTGGTTGAGGCGTTCCGTGAAAAGGCGATTGGCCTGGCGCATCAGCCAGGCCTGCACGGAGTCGCGGATCTGCTCCGGCGTTGCATCGTGCGCCAGGGCGATGTGCAGGGTCAGGTTCGGCACGCCCGGCAGGGTGCTGTCGGGCGCGTCGGCCCCGGTGTGGAGCACCGCCCCTGGCCCGACGATGCTCTTGAGTTCGCCGCCCACGGCGCCGAAGGCATGGCGCGGGTCAATCACCACAATCACCGGCTCACCGAGGAAAGGCAGGGTGGTCCCGTCTTTCCATTCAATGCGCGCCGACTCGAGCCGGTCGTGACGGGCACGGGTTTCCTGCAGCTTGCGCACGATCCAGCCGGATTTTTCCTGCACAGCCTTGTCGATGTCATACAGCGGCACCCATTTGGGCGCGCTCACGACCAGCCCCTCGGCACCCACCGAAAAGCCGATGGTGCGTCGCTTGCCGCGCCGGAACTGGTAAGCGACCACGGCGCCCTCCAGCAAGGCCTCGCGGGTGGCTGCGGGATGGCGGTAGGTGGCCGGCGCCAGCACTTGCGCCAGGGTCTGCGCCGGAAGCGGCTGCGGACCGTCTTCTGCTCCTCTTTTTATAGCTGTTGGCGCATGATCAGCCTGGGCTGGGGGCCGATTTGACTGAGGTTCGTCAAGCTTTGCGGGCGGCGGGGCGGCGGGTCTGGCGGGCTCCAGGTCAAAGAGGTCAAGCGTGAACTGAAGAAGCCGTTGCATGCCAACAGTTTAGCCTTGTGAAAAGTGGGCAGGGACCAGCCTCTACACGCCGGCGCCGGTGGATTCCCGATACGCCTCGGGGTCGAGCCGGTGCATTTCAGCTTCAATCCAGGCCTCGACTTCACGCATCAGTTCCTCCGGCTGGCGGCCCACGCTGCTGATGGGCTTGCCGATCGAGATATCGACGATGCCCGGCTTCTTGATGAAGGCCTTGCGCGGCCAGCACTTGGCCGACGTCACCGCCACCGGGATCACCGGGGCGCCGGTTTCAATGGCAAGCCGCGTGCCGCCGGTCTTGTAGACGCCCTTTTGTCCGCGTTTAATCCGCGTACCCTCCGGAAACATGATGACCCAGACACCCTGGCCCATCAGGCGGCGGCCCTGCTCGACCACCTTGTTGAAAGCCTGTGTGCGCTGGCTGCGGTCAATGTGGATCATGTCCATGCGCGCCATGGCCCAGCCAAAAAATGGCACATAGAGCAACTCTTTCTTGAACACGTAGGCCAGCGGGTGCGGCATCAATGTCGGCATCGAAAACGTCTCCCAGGTGCTCTGGTGCTTGAGCAGCAGGACCGCGCCGCTGGTGTTGCTGGTGGGCAGGTTTTCCATGCCGGACACGCGGTTTCTGATGCCGAGAATCACCGTGCCGCCGCTGACTGCCAGGCGCAGCCAGCCGGCACACATCCAGTAAATCTGGGTGCTGCTGCCAAAAAGCGAAAACACCAGCACGGCAAGCGCCCACGGAATCACCGTGACAATCATCCACAGAAGGTGCAGGACAGAGCGAATCAGTGGCATGGCGTGTGTATCTTCAGTCGATGTTCAAACGATTTATGCCTGTAGCCCTTACAGGTCGGGCGCAACAAGCTACTATTTCCATAGCATCAGGCAGGGGCACTGCGGTTCAGGATGAACTCCACAAAGGCCGGCAGATCGGCGTGCACCAAGGTGCCCGGCGGCAGGCCCTCTGGCTGCCCCCCGTCCAGGTACCCTGCCGATTTTCCGGTCAGCACCAGGTGCGGCTCGCATCCGGCCGCGGCGCCGGCGAGCAAATCGCGCACCGAGTCGCCCGCTGTCGGTACGCCCTTGAGCGGCACGCCAAAACGCGCACCTATCTGCTCGAACAATCCGGGCAGCGGTTTGCGACAGGTGCAGCTTTCTTCCGGACTGTGCGGACAGTAAAACACCGCATCGACGCGCCCGCCCAATGCGCCCAGCATCTTGTGCATCTTGGCGTGCATGGCATTGAGCGATGCCACATCAAACAGGCCACGCCCCAGGCCCGACTGGTTGGACGCAATCACCACATGCCAGCCGGCATGGGTGAGGCGCGCCATCGCTTCCAGGGCACCCGGCAGGGGCACCCATTCGTCGGGTGTCTTGACGAAGTCGTCGCTGTCGCTGTTGATGGTGCCGTCGCGGTCGAGGATGACGAGTTTCATGGAGCGTTGCCTTACCCAATAGAGCGGCCGGCCGCCGGGCCGCCCCAAGGCCGGCCAGCCCCCCCGGGGGGCAGTGACGACACGCAGTGCGGAGCGTGGGGGCCCATCATGCCGCGAGCCTGGACAAGTCGGCGACACGGTTCATGGCGTCGTGCAGGCTCTTGAGCAAGCCTTGGCGGTTCAGGCGCAAGTCCATCTCCTCGGCATTGACCATCACCCCGTCAAAAAACGCATCGACCGGCGCACGCAGCGCGGCCAGCGTCTGCAGTGAAGCGGTGTAGTCGCCGGCTTCGAACTGGCTGTTGGCCTGGGGCGCTATTTCCTTCATGGCCGCGTACAGGGCGACTTCAGCGGCCTCCCTGAGCAGGACCTCGCTGACATGGGCATCCACGTCACCGGCCTTTTTGAGGATGTTGCTGATGCGCTTGTTGGCGGCGGCCAGGGCCGGCGCTTCGGGCAGCGCAGCAAAAGCGCGCACGGCAGACAGGCGCTTGGACACGTCACCGAGCCGCTGCGGACGCAGCGCCAGCACAGCCTCGACTTCCTGCGCGCTATAGCCCTGCTCGCGCAGGGAGCCGGCCAAGCGGTCATAAATGAAATCCACCAAAGCGGCAGAGGCATGGGTGATCTTGTCTCCAAAGACCGGCGTCGCGTCCCCGACCAGCTCCAACAGTCCGAGAGGCAGGTCTTTCTCGACCAGCATGCGAATCACGCCCAGCGCATGGCGCCGCAACGCAAACGGGTCCTTGTCACCGGTCGGCAGATTGCCGATGCCGAACATGCCCACCAGGGTTTCGAGCTTGTCGGCCAGCGCCACCATCACACCGATGGTGTTGCGCGGCAACTCGTCACCGGCAAAACGTGGCTTGTAGTGGTCCTCGATTGCATCGGCCACCTCGGCACTCAAGCCATCGTTGAGCGCGTAGTAACGCCCCATGATGCCCTGCAGCTCGGGAAACTCGCCGACCATGTCGGTCACCAGATCAGTCTTGGCCAGTTCTGCGGCGCGCTGCACGTCGGCCACTTCGGCGCCCAGGCGCCTGGCGATCGCTTCGGCAATCGCACGCACGCGTTGGACGCGTTCACCCTGCGAGCCCAGCTTGTTGTGATACACCACCTTGTCCAGCCCCGCCACGCGCGAAGCCAGCGTCTTCTTGCGGTCCTGGTCAAAAAAGAACTTGGCGTCAGCCAGGCGCGGCCGCACCACACGTTCGTTGCCGCCGATGACCGCACTCGCATCAGCCGGGCAGATGTTGCTGACCACCAGAAACTTGTTGGTGAGCTTTCCCTTCGCGTCCACCAGCGGGAAGTACTTCTGATTGGCCTTCATCGTGAGGATCAGGCACTCCTGCGGCACGTCGAGGAACTGCGCTTCGAATTCGCACACCAGCACATTGGGGTGCTCGACCAGCCCGGTCACTTCGCTCAGCAGGTCCTCGTCCATCAGCACCTCGTAGCCCGGGCCCAGGCGCTCGGCCGCCTGCGCGAGCTGCTGCACGATGGCAAAGCGGCGGTCGCCAAAGCTGGCGATCACCGCGCCGTCATCCAGCAGGGTCTGGGCATAAGCGTCGGCGTCCTTGATCACCACGGGCGACACCTTCGCTTCAAAGCGGTGGCCCTGCGTGGTGTTGCCCGCCTTCAGGCCCAGCGCGGTAACCGGCACCACGGTGCTGCCGTGCAGCGCCACCAGGCCGTGCGCCGGACGCACGAAATTCACGCTGGTCCAGCCGGGCAAGGCGCAGTCGGTCTCGAGCTGGTAACTCATGACCTTGGGAATCGGCAGCTTGGCAATGGCCTCTTCGATGGCCTTTTGCAGGCCGGTATCGAGCGCCGCGCCCGTCACCAGGCTGTCGTAGAACAGCGCCTCGGCCTTGCCGTCGGGCGCGCGCTTGAGGGCGGCCACGGCAGCGGCCGGGTTCGACACGTCGGCACCGAGCGCCTGCAGTTTCTTGAGCAATGCGGGCGTGGCGTTGCCGGAAGCGTCCAGCCCCACCGAGACCGGCATGAGTTTTTGCTGCACGGCCTTGTCGGCGGCCTTGCGCCAGACGTGCGTGACATGCGCTGCCAGGCGGCGCGGCGAGGCAAAAGCCGTGACCACCGAGGTATCGGCGCTGGCCAGGCCCTGGGCCTTGAGCTGCTCGAACAAAACGCTGGCAAAGGCATCACCGAGCTTTTTGAGCGCCTTGGGCGGCAGCTCTTCCACAAACAGTTCAACGAGAAGGTTTTGCGTTGTCATTGTCATGCGGCCTTCTTCGTCATCTGTTCCACCCATTCGCGCGGCGCCATCGGGAAGCCCAGCCGTTCGCGGCTTTCGTAATAACTCTGGGCCACCGCCCGCGCCAGGTTGCGGATGCGGCCGATATAGGCGGCACGTTCGGTCACGCTGATGGCGCCGCGCGCGTCCAGCAGGTTGAAGCTGTGCGCGGCCTTGAGCACCTGCTCGTAGGCCGGCAGCGCAAGCTGCACCTCGATCAGGTGTCTGGCTTGCTTTTCATACGCAGTAAAGGCGGTGAACAGAAAGTCAGCGTCGCTGTGTTCGAAGTTGTAGGCCGACTGCTCCTTTTCGTTTTGCAGGTAGACATCGCCGTAACTCATGCTGTCGGTCCACTGTAGGTTGTAGACGTTGTCCACCCCCTGCAGGTACATGGCCAGGCGCTCCAGGCCGTAGGTGATCTCGCCGGTGATGGGCCGGCAGTCAATGCCGCCGACCTGCTGGAAGTAGGTGAACTGCGTGACTTCCATGCCGTTGAGCCAGACTTCCCAGCCCAGCCCCCAGGCGCCCAGCGTGGGGTTCTCCCAGTCGTCCTCCACGAAGCGGATGTCGTTTTTCTTCAGGTCGAAGCCCAGCGCCTCGAGCGAGCCGAGGTAAAGCTCCAGGATGTTGCTGGGCGCGGGCTTGAGCACCACCTGGTACTGGTAGTAGTGCTGCAGGCGGTTCGGGTTCTCGCCATAGCGGCCGTCTTTCGGGCGGCGGCTGGGCTGCACGTAGGCGGCCTTCCAGGGCTCCGGGCCCAGTGCTCTTAAAAACGTAGCAGTGTGCGACGTCCCGGCGCCCACCTCCATGTCATAGGGCTGCAACAGGGCACAGCCCTGGGCATCCCAGTAGGACTGGAGCTTCAAGATGATTTGCTGAAAGGTCAACATAAATTGGGTGTGCGGCAACGCAGGGCCGGATGGGAAAGACAAAGCGGGCCTGAACCCGCGAAAACCCTTGATTTTACGGAGCTTTCACCGGGTTACCCTCAGACACGAGGAAAGTGTCATGACAACCCAACAACTGATTTTGAGCCTGGTGCTCGCCACCATGGTGTTTTCGGTCGCGCTGGAACTCAAGGTGAGCGACTTCAGGCGCGTCGCGCAAACACCCAAAGCGGTGGTCTGCGGGCTGATCCCGCAGTTCATCCTGCTGCCGGTGGGCACCTGGCTGGCCACCCTGGTGCTGGACCTGCCGCCCAATGTGGAAGCCGCGATGATCCTGGTGGCTGCCTGCCCCGGCGGCAGCTTGAGCAATGTGGTCACCCACCTGGGCCGCGGCAACACTGCCCTATCGGTCAGCGTGTCGGCCGTGGCCAGCGTCATTGCACTGGTCGCGACGCCCTTCAACTTCAGCTGGATGGTGGCGGCCAACCCGGCCACGGCCGGCTGGCTCAAGACCCTGGACATCGACCCCTCAGGCATCTGGATCAGCCTGTTTCTGCTGCTGGCCCTGCCGATGGCGCTGGGCCTGCTGTTTTCGCATCAGTTGCCTGCGCTGACGGCGCGCATCCAGAAACCGCTGGGCAACTTTTCGCTGCTGGCGCTGCTGGCCTTCATCGTGCTGGGGCTGATCAAGGAACGCCAGCTGCTGACGCTGGGCATACTGCCGATGCTGGTCATCGTCATCGCGCACAACGCCAGCGGCCTGTTTTTCGGTTGGGCCACCAGCAAGGCCATGGGGGTCAGCGAACGCGACCGGCGTGCCGTGATGATTGAGGGCGGCATGCAGAACTCGGGCCTGGCCCTGGGCATCATTGCCGTACAGTTCAACTCGGACCTCGGCATGGTCATCATTGCCAGCCTGTGGGGTATGTGGCACATCGTCAGCGGCCTGTCGCTGGCCTGGTTCTGGAGGAGAAAAGATGCTCGACTTGCTCATTAAGGGCGGCACCGTGGTGGACGGCAGCGGCGCCGCGCCGTTTGTGGCCGACATCGGCGTGCAGGACGGCCGCATTGTGGAGATCGGCCCCATCACGGCGGCCGCGCGCGAAACCGTGGACGCCAGCGGCGCGTGGGTCACGCCCGGTTTTGTGGACATCCACACCCATTACGACGGCCAGGCCACCTGGGACCAGACCTTCAGCCCCAGCATCCACCACGGCGTGACGACGGTGGTGATGGGCAACTGCGGCGTCGGCTTCGCGCCGCTACGGCCCGGCAGCGAGGACCGCCTGATCAAGCTGATGGAAGGCGTGGAAGACATCCCCGGCGTGGCCCTGACCGAAGGTGTGAAGTTTTCATGGGAGAGTTTTGGCGACTACCTGAACGCGCTCGACGCCATGCCCCACAGCCTGGACTTCCTGGCCATGGTGCCGCACGACCCGCTGCGCATGCTGGTGATGGGCGAACGCGCCGAGGCACGTGAAGCCGCCAGCGCGCAGGACATTGCCGCCATGCGCGAGCATCTGCGCACGGCACTGGCGGCCGGGGCGGTGGGCTTTTCCACCGGCCGCTCGGACAACCACCGCACGGCCGAAGGGCATGACACACCGGCCTCGATCGCCAGCGCGGCCGAACTCACCGGCATTGCCCGCGCCTTCGACGGCCTGGGCCACGGCGTGGTGCAGGTCGTCAGCGACTTCGACCTGATGCAGGGGCCGCAGAACTTTGACGCCGAGTTTGACCTGGTCGAACAACTCGCGGCGGCCAGCGGGCGGCCGCTCTCAATGAGCTGGCTGCAGCGCGACCCGGGCGGCGAGCAGTACCTGGCCATGCAGGCGCGTGTGGAAGCGGCGGTGGCGCGCGGCCTGCCTTTGTTTCTGCAGACCGCGGCGCGCGGCATCGGCGTCATCAACGGACTGGACGCGAGTTTTCACCCTTTCATGGGCTTCCCCGGCTACAAGGAAATTGCTACGCTTTCAGTAGCTGACCGCGCAGCTTCCATGCGGGATCCGGCCCGAAAAGTCCGCATACTGAGCGAAAAATCCGAACGCCTGGCGGGCGACGGCACGCCGATTCCACCGCTGGTGGACATGCTGCTGGCACGCATTGAAATGATCGCCGGGCGCATGTTCCCGCTGGACGCCACGCTCAACTACGAACCCGGTGTGATGCAAAGTTTCCTGGTGCGCGCCAAACAGCGCGGCGTCACGGCGCTGGAGGCGCTGTACGACTACTTCAGCGAAGGCGATGGCAGCCACCTGGTCTATTTCCCGATCTTCAACTACAACCAGGGCTCGCTCGACACCGTGCGCCAGATGCTGAGCCATCCGCGCGCCCTGTTCGGCCTGGGCGATGCCGGCGCGCATGTAGGCACTGTCTGCGACGCGAGTTTTTCCACCTTCATGCTCACCCACTGGGTGCAGGGCCGCGCGACAGGCCGTCTGTCGCTGGAGCAAGCGGTGGAGATGATGACATCGCGCAACGCCCGCTACCTCGGCCTGAACGACCGCGGGCGGCTGGCGCCCGGCCTGCGTGCCGACATCAACGTCATCGATCCCGCGCGCCTGAGTGTCGGCCTGCCGCAGCTGGTGCGCGACCTGCCCGCCGGCGGCAAGCGTTTTCTGCAGAAGGCGCAGGGTTACATCGGCACCTGGGTCGCGGGCCAGTGTGTGGCCCGCGAGGGCGAGGTCACGGCCGCGCGACCGGGCCGGCTCGTGCGCTCAGGCCAGCAAGCGGCCTGAACGCAGGCGAAAACCTAGCGCCAGCCCCGCCACACCCAGGCCCAGGGCCCACAGCGGCCAGAGGCCGTAACGCGACACCCACCAGGCGTAAGGCGTTATGCCGTTGCGGCCCTCGACCTCGCCCACCAGCGCGCCGCGCGTGTGGCGCGGCAGCTCGTGGGTGACCTTGCCGCGGTGGTCGATGATGACCGTGGCGCCGGTGTTGGTGGCGCGCAGCATGGGCCGCTCGAACTCCAGCGCCCGCATGCGCGAGATGGCCAGGTGCTGGTCAATGGCGATGGTGTTGCCGAACCAGCCGATGTTGCTGAGGTTGACGAGCACCGTGGGGGCCGTGGCCGCATCGGTGAAACTGGCGCCCAGCTCTTCGCCAAACAGGTCTTCGTAACAGATGTTGGGCGCCAGCCGCTGGCCCTGCCAGTCAAACGAAGGCTGGCCCAGCGGGCCGCGCCTGAAGTCGCCGAGCGGGATGTTCATCAGGTTGATGAACCAGCGAAAGCCCGGCGGGACAAACTCGCCAAAAGGCACCAGGTGGTGCTTGTCGAAACGAAACGGCTGCGCCTGGCCGAATGTTGAAGCCCCCACGCTCGTCGCTTCGCGTACTTCGCTGCCCCCCGAGGGGGCTGATTTTCCTTGGGGCGGCCCGGCGGAAAACGGCTTGAGCCCCACCGCCGAATTGGTGTAACCCGCGCTGTAGCTGCCCAGCGGTATGCCGATCAGCGCCGCCTGCTGGCCGGAGGCAAAACGCGCCTGCACGGCGCGCCAGTAACCTTCAGGTAGTTGCTGCGGCAGCAGGGGAAGAGACGTTTCGGGCGCCACCACCAGCGCAGTTCTGGCACCCTGCAACTGCTCGCCGTACCAGCGCAGCGCCGTCGGCAGGCCGGTGCCAGGCTGAAATTTTTCGTCCTGGGCAATGTTGCCCTGGAGCAGCGTCACCTGCAGGCTGCCGGCCGAGGTGGAGGTCTGCTTTCCACCTGCCAGGGCTCCCGCCACCATCAGCGCCGCCAGCACCGGGAACATGACCAGCTGGCGCCGCGACCGGCCCAGGCCAGCCACACTGGCGGCCAGGAAAGCCGCCAGGAAAGTGATGCCGTGCACCCCGATCCAGCGCGCATAACCGTCCATCCAGCCGTCCAGATGCGCGTAGCCGGCGGCGCCCCACGGGAAGCCGGTGAAAAACTCCACCCGGGCCAGCTCGGCCAGCAGCCAGAGCGCCGCAAAAACAATCGCCCTGCGCGTTTGCCCGAGGGGGGCCAGGCGGACGTAGGCCGCGCAGGCCACGGCGTAATAGGTCGCCAGAAAAATCGCCAGGCCAACCACGGCCAGCACCGTCAGCGGCGCGGCCAGCCCGCCGTAACGATGCAGCGAGATGAACAGCCACCAGAAAATGCCGCACAGCCAGGCGGTGGCAAACAGCCAGCCCAGCAGCAGCCCCTGCTTGAAGCGCACGCAGCGTTCCAGCGACCGCACGAGTGCCGCCATTGCCAGCAGCTGCAGCCACCAGACCGGCTGGCCTTGCGCCAATCCGGAGGAAAAAGGCCAAGCAACGCTTAAAGCATGGGCGCAACCAGCTATTAAAACAATAGCAAAATCAAGAAAGGAAAGCCCCTTGCGCGGCTGTGGGTGCCCGATATGCTCCAGCAGGGCTGGCAACGTGGGCAACGCCGACATCATGCTGTGAATGGAGTCCCTTGCCATCGCCTGCTTCAGTCCGCCGCGCCTCAGGTACCCGTGGCGACGGGCGACACCTTGAACCAGCGCACGGCGCCCCCTTTGGTGTGCAGCACGGTGAACTGCAGGCCGGCCAGCGCGAAGAGTTCGCCGCGTTTGGGCACATGGCCCATTTCGTGGGCCACCAGTCCGCCAATTGTCTCGAAGTCGGTTTCGGGCAGCAGCACACCGAAGGCCTCGTTGACGCGTTCGATCGAGGTGTCGCCGCTGACGCGGTAGGTGTGGTCGGTCAGGCCGAAGATGTCGCCCTCGTCCTCGGCGATGTCGAACTCGTCCTCGATCTCGCCGACGATCTGCTCGAGCACGTCTTCAATCGTGATGAGCCCCGCGACGCGGCCGAACTCGTCAATGACGATGGCCAGGTGGTTGCGGTTGCCGCGGAATTCGCGCAGCAGGTCGTTCAGGCCCTTGCTCTCGGGCACAAACACCGCCGGCCGCAGCA